>DASSTS010000043.1:0-28614 GCA_035707805.1 Castellaniella sp.
CACGTTGCGGGTGAAACGCGGCCAGGCGTCCGCGCCCGGGATGAAATCGGCCAGCGCCGCCATCATCTGGCAGCCGTTGCACACGCCCAGCGCGAAGCTGTCCGGGCGCGCGAAGAAGGCGCCGAACTGGTCGGCCAGCGCCGCATTGAAGCGGATGGTGCGCGCCCAGCCCTCGCCCGCGCCCAGGACGTCGCCGTAGCTGAAACCGCCCACCGCCACCAGGCCGCTCATGCCTTCCAGGCGGATGCGGCCGGACAGCAGATCGGTCATGTGCACATCCACGGCTTCAAAACCGGCCGTGTCGAAGGCCCAGGCCATCTCGACCTGGCTGTTGCAGCCCTGCTCGCGCAGGATCGCGATGCGCGGGCGCGCGCCGGTGGCGACGAAAGGCGCGGCGATGTCGTCCTGGGGATCGAAGTCGACGCGCGGCGACAGACCTGGATCCTCGGTATCCAGCCACGTGTCGTATTCGGCCTGGGCACAATCGGGATGGTCGCGGCGCGCCATGATGCGCCGCGTGGTCTCGCTCCAGGCCCGGCCGAGCTCGGCCAGGGGGCGCTGATAGACGATGGCGCCGTCACGAAAGACCTGCAGTTCCCGGCGCGCGTTGGGCATGCCCACCACGTGGGTGCAGTTCGACAAGCCCGCCTGGCGCAGGTGGCGCAGCACGTCGTCGCGATGCGCGCGAGGCACCTGCAGCAGCCAGCCGGCCTCTTCGTTGAACAGGGCCGCCAGATTGCGTTCGTGATTCTGGACGGCGACCTGGTCGGCGCGGATCTTGTAGTCGCCGGCATCGGCCGTGTGCGGGTCGATGGTCAGCATGTCCAGGTTCAAGGACACGCCCAGGCGTCCGGCGAAAGCCATTTCGGCCGCCGCCGCCAGCAGACCGCCGTCCGAACGGTCGTGGCATGCCAGGATCCAGCCCTTGTCGGCCAGTTCGCGCAAGGCCATGAAAGCAGCGCGCAGCAGAGCCGCGTCGTGCAGGTCCGGAGTTTCAGCGCCAATACCGCCATAGGCGTGGGCCAGCACCGAGCCGCCCAGGCGCTGGCGCCCTTCGCCCAGATCGATCAGCAGCAGCACGGAACCATCCGCCGCCTCGCGCAATTGCGGCGTCAATGTGGTGCGCACGTCGGCGACCGGCGCGAAAGCCGTGATCACCAGCGACACCGGGGACACGACCTGATGGTCGCCGGCCTCGTCCCGCCAGGCGGTGCGCATGGACAGGGAATCCTTGCCCACCGGAATCGACAGGCCCAGGCTCTGGCACCAGTCGCTGACGGCGGATACGGTGTCGTACAGGGCCGCGTCCTGGCCGGGCTCGCCGCAGGCGGCCATCCAGTTGGCGGACAGTTTGATGTCTTCGAGACGGGCGACGCCGGCGGCGGCCAGATTCGTCAGGGCCTCGGCCACGGCCATGCGGCCCGAGGCGGCCGGGTTCAGGACCGCGATCGGGCTGCGCTCGCCCAGGGCCATGGCCTCGCCCGCCACGCCTTCGTGGTCGCGCAGGGTGACGGCGCAATCCGCCACCGGCACCTGCCAGGGACCGACCATCTGGTCGCGCGCCGTCAGGCCGCCCACGGTGCGGTCGCCGATGGTGATCAGGAAGGACTTGTTGGCCACCGTCGGATGGCGCAGGACGCGTTCGACGGCCTCGTTCAGGTCCACGTCGACCAGGTCCAGGGCGGCGCCCGCGACGGCCTGGCGTACGGCCTCGCGCTGCATGCGCGGCGGCTTGCCGAGAATCACGTCGACGGGCACGTCCACCGGTCGCAGGCCGCTGGCCGGAACGTCCCCCGCGGGCCGGTCCAGGCCCGGCAGGCCCTCGTCCAGCGTGACACGCAGGCGTCGTTCCTCGGTGGCCACGCCCACCACGGCATAGGGGCAGCGTTCGCGGTCGGCGATCCGCGCAAAGCGGTCCAGGTCTTCGGGCAGCACCGCCAGGACGTAGCGTTCCTGGGACTCGTTGCTCCAGATTTCGGCCGGCGACAGGCCGGATTCCTCGAGCGGCACGCGCCGCAGTTCGAATTCGGCGCCCCGGCCGGCATCGTTGACCAGTTCCGGAAAGGCATTGGACAGGCCGCCCGCGCCCACGTCGTGGATGGCCAGGATCGGATTGTCCTTGCCCTGCTGCCAGCAGCGGTCGATGACCTCCTGGGCTCGGCGCTGCATTTCGGGATTGCCGCGCTGCACGGAATCGAAGTCCAGGTCGGCCTGGTTGGTGCCCGCGCCCATGCTGGAGGCCGCCCCGCCGCCCATGCCGATGCGCATGCCGGGGCCGCCCAGCTGCACCAGCAGGGCGCCCGGCGGCAGGGGATCCTTGTGCGTCAGGCGGGCGTCGATCTGGCCCAGGCCGCCGGCCAGCATGATGGGCTTGTGGTAGCCCCAGCGCACGCCGTCGGCCGATTGCTCGAAGCTGCGGAAATAGCCCAGCAGATTGGGGCGTCCGAATTCATTGTTGAAGGCAGCCCCGCCGATGGGGCCCTCGATCATGATGTCCAGGGGGCTGGCGATGCGCGCCGGCGCGCTGGCCGGGCCTTCCCAGGGCTCGATCGCGTCGTCGACCCGCAGGCTGGACACGCTGAACCCCGTCAGGCCGGCCTTGGGCTTGGAACCCCGGCCCGTCGCGCCCTCGTCGCGGATCTCGCCGCCCGCGCCGGTGGCCGCGCCGGGAAACGGCGCGATCGCCGTGGGATGGTTGTGGGTCTCGACCTTCATCAGGATGTGCGCCGTGAGGTCGTGGCGGCGGTAGACGGTGTCGGCCCCATCGCCCGCATGGAAGACCGAGGCCGGCCCGCCCGCCATGATGGCCGCGTTGTCCGAATAGGCGACGATGGTGCCCTCGGGCTGGGCCGCGTGCGTGGCGCGGATCATGTCGAACAGGGTCCGCGGCTGCGCCTGGCCGTCGACCGTCCAGTGGGCGTTGAAGATCTTGTGGCGGCAGTGTTCGCTGTTGGCCTGGGCGAACATCATCAGCTCGACATCCGTCGGGTCGCGTCCCAGGTCGGAATAGGCGCGCAGCAGATAGTCGATCTCGTCATCCGACAGCGCCAGCCCCAGGCGGGCATTGCAGGATTCCAGCGCCGCGCGGCCCTCGGCCATGACCGGGACGGTCTGCACCGGCTGTCCGGACACCGGGGCGAACAGCGCCCGGCCGTCGAAGTCGGCCGGCACGACGGTCTCCGTCATGCGGTCGTGCAGGCAGTCGGCGATCGCCCGCAGCTGATCGGCGTCCAGCTTGCGCCCCCCCAGCAGGCCGCGCTCGGCCGTCACCGCATAGCGCACGCCGCGCTCGATGCGGTGCACCTGCGCCAGGCCGCAATGGCGCGCGATGTCGGTGGCCTTGCTGGCCCAGGGCGAGATCGTGCCCAGGCGCGGCACCACCAGGAATCCCGTCGCGTGCCGGTCGGGCGCCGGCCGGGTTTCCCGGCGGCCGTCGTCCAGCAAGGCGTCCAGCCGGCCGCGGTCGGCCTCGGACAGGTCGCCGTCGAGACCGACGAAATAGCAGGATTCGGCCGTCACCGCCGCCACCGGCAGACCCCGGTCCGTGAAGGTGCGCAACAGGCGCTGCCGGCGAAAATCGGACAAGGCGGCAGAGCCGGGGATGATCAGTACGGTGGTCACGTCAGAAGGCCCAAGGACAAGCGGATCGGAAACCGCCTATTTTACCGGGATCGGGGCGGCGGGCGGGCGGAAAACCCCGCCGGCCGCATCCGCGGGCTCAGGCGGGACCGGGCGGGTAGCGGACTTCGAGGATGTCGAGTTCCTCGATGCCGGCCGGCGTACGCAGGGTCACCGTATCGCCTTCGCGCGCCTTGAGCAGCGCGCGCGCCACGGGCGACACCCAACTGATGCGCCCGGCCAGCGGCTCGGCCTCGTCCACGCCCACGATGGTCACGGTGGATTCCCGGCCTTGGCTGTCGCTGTACTGCACGGTGGCGCCGAAGAACACCTGGTCGCGGTTGGGCTGCAGGCCCGGATCGACGACCTCGGCGGCCTCCAGGCGGCGCGTCAGGAAACGGATGCGCCGGTCGATCTCCCGCAGGCGCTTCTTGCCGTAGATGTAGTCGCCGTTCTCGGAACGGTCGCCGTTGGAGGCGGCCCAGGACACGGTCTGCACCACGTCCGGGCGCTCGACGTTCATCAGGCGCATCAGTTCCTCGTTCAGCGCCCGGTAGCCGGAGACGGTCATGTAGTTCTTGGAGCCCGCCGGCAGCGGCGGGGATTCCGGCAGGTCGTCGTCCTCATCCGCGTCGGATTCCTTGACGAAGGCTTTGTTCATGGTGGTTCCTCTTCAGATCCAGTCCCGCCAGACAGGCGCCAGGTTCGCCGGGAGTTCCGGCATCCGGCCCAGGTCGACCCGGCCCATGCCGGGCGCGTGGAAGTCCGAGCCGCGCGAGGCCTCGAAACCGTAGGCGGCCGCCACACGGGCGTATTGCTCGTACTGCGCGGGTGTGTGGCTGCCGGTCACGACCTCGATGGCCTGCCCGCCCAGATCCTTGAAGGCCTGGAACAGGGCGTCACGCTGCTGCGGGGTGTATTTGTAGCGGCCCGGATGGGCGATGACCGCCTTGCCGCCGGCCGCCCGGATCCAGCCAAGCGCGTCTTCCAGGCTGGTCCAGCGCGTCGGCACGAAGGCCCGCTTGCCTTCCCCGAGGTAGCGGTCGAAGGCCTGCTGCAGGGATTTCACATGGCCCTGCTCCAGCAAGTGGCGGGCGAAATGCACGCGGCTGATCAGGTCGGGATTGTCCACGTGACGCAAGGCGCCCTCCATGGCGTCGGCGATGCCGCACTCCGCCAGCAGGCCGGCGACCTGACGCGCCCTCTCGAAGCGGCCGGCGCGGATGCCCGCCAGACCCTCGGACAAGGCCGGGCAGGCGGGATCGATGTTCAGGCCGACCACGTGCACGGTCTTGTCGCAGAACGTCACCGAGATCTCGACGCCGGGGATGAAACCCAGGCCGAGTTCCCCGGCCGCCTGGGCGGCCTCGGCCAGGCCGCGGGTCTCGTCGTGGTCCGACAGCGCCCACCAGTCCACGCCGTTGGCGCGGGCGCGGGCGGCCACCTGCGCGGGCGCCAGCACGCCATCGGACTGGCATGAATGGCTGTGGAGGTCGACGTTCAGGCTCATCGGGAAAATCCAGGTTTGGGCGGGTGATGCGGACGAGGCAGCCTCAGCCGGCCAGCAGGAACTGCCGCACGGCATCGATCTGGTCCGCGGAGCGCAGGGTGGGCGCGTGCCCCACCCCGGCGAATTCCACGCTGCGCGCGTTCGCATTGCGGGACAGCATCTCCTGTGCCGTGCGCGCCGACAGGATGTCGGACTGGGCGCCGCGCAGCACCAGGGCCGGCACGGGCAGGTGTTCCCAGGCGCGCCACAGCAGCGTCTCGGCCGCGGCGGTCGCCTCGGGGGTCTGCAGCGCGAAGGGCTGCGCCAGGCGGGGATCGTAGTGCTTGACCCACTGGCCGTCGCACTCGTGGAAGACGTGCTCGGTCAGAGCGGCCCAGCCCGCGTCGTCATGCGGCCCGAAGCCCTGCGAGACCTGGCGCACATAGTCCACGGCCTGCTGGAACGAGTCAAAGCGCGTGTCCTGACCGACATAGCCGGCGATCCGCGACAGGCCCTCGAGGTTCAGCGCCGGGCCGATGTCGTTGAGCACCATGCGGCCCAGGGGGATATCCGGCGCCGGCCCCAGGCCCCAGGGGCCGCGGTCGGCGCGCAAGGCGGCCGAGGCGGCGGCGGTTCCTGCCAGCCCCAGCCCGATCAGTCCTCCCATGGAGGTGCCCACCCAGTCCAGGCGCGCGGGCGCGAGCCGGGCGATCAGCGTCACCATGTCGGCCACGTACTGCGGCACGACGTAGCCCGCCGGGTCGATCAGCCAGTCCGACCGCCCGCGGCCGACGACGTCCGGGCACACCACCCGGTACTGGTCCTGCAGCGCGCGCGCCAGCGGATCGAAGTCGCGCCCGGTACGGGTCAGGCCATGGACGCACAGCAGCACGCGGTCGTTGGCCGGATCGCCCCATTCCCAGTAGGCCATGCGGTGCAGGCCCGCGGGGCTCGCGCAGGCGACGGCATTCAGGCGGGGTTCGGCGGTGGAATCAAGGGGTCGGGGGTCGGCGGACATCGGGCTTCCTCGGGTCGGACGGACCCGACCATTGTAAACACCGGATCCGCCGACTGTTTTAGATATGCAGGGCCTGGCCCAGCGCCCGCAGGGCCGCCTCCTGGATGGCCTCGCCCTGCGTGGGATGGGCATGGATGGTGTGCGCCACGTCCTCCAGGCGCGCGCCCATCTCGATGGACTGGCCGAAGGCGGCGGCGAACTCGGACACGCCCCGTCCCACGGCCTGCCAGCCCAGGATCAGGTGGTTGTCGCGCCGCGCAACGACCCGCACAAAGCCATCGGTGGATTCCAGGGTCATGGCCCGCCCGTTGGCCGCCAGCGGAAAGACGCCGTCGATGGCGTCGATGCCGGCGTCCGCCGCCTGCTGCGGCGACAGGCCGGCCGTGACGACCTCCGGATCCGTGAAGCACACCGCCGGAATGGCGGCCGGCACGAAGCGGCGGGTATGGCCGGCAATCTGCTCGGCCACGCATTCGCCCTGCGCCATGGCGCGATGCGCCAGCATGGGCTCGCCGGTCAGGTCGCCGATGGCCCAGACACCGTTCATGGAGGTGCGGCAGCGCTCGTCCACCCGCACGGCCAGGCCGTCCATGTCGAGCATCAGCGAGCTGAGCCCGAAGCCCCGGCTGCGCGGCTTGCGGCCGACCGCCACCAGGACCTGCTGCGCCGCCAGGACGCGTTCCTCGGCCTTCGGCGGCTGGATGCGCAGGCCCTTGCCGTCCTCGGCCAGCCCCAGGACCTGGGTCTGCAGGTGCAGGCCGATCCCCAGCGATTTGAGGGCCGCGTGGACCGGTTTGACCAGGTCCGCGTCGTAGGCCGGCAGGATGCGGTCCTGGGCCTCGATGACGTCGACCTTGACGCCCAGCTTGCGGTAGACGATGCCCAGTTCCAGGCCGATGTAGCCCGCCCCGACGATGGCCAGGGACTTGGGCAGCTTGGCCGGCGACAGCGCCTCGGTCGAGGAGATCACCGGGCCGCCGAAGGGCATGAACGGCAGCGCGGCCGGCTCGGAGCCCGTCGCCAGCAGCAGGTGCTCGCAGCGGATGCGCTGCGGGGCGCCCGCCTTGCCCTGAGCCACCGGGTCCACGTCCACGGTCTTGCCGTCCACGATCCGGGCCCAGCCCTGCACGACGGTGACCTTGTGCTTTTTCAGCAGCGCACCGACGCCCGTGGTGAGCTTTTTGACAATGCCGTCCTTCCAGGCGACGCTGCGCTGCAGGTCGAGTTCGGGCGCCTGGGCGCGGATGCCCAGCGGCGAATCGCCGGCATAGCCCTGCAGGGCGTGGAACTGCTCGGCCACGTGGATCAGCGCCTTGGACGGGATGCAGCCGATGTTCAGGCAGGTGCCGCCCAGGGACGCGCCCTCGACCAGGACGGTCGGGATGCCCAGCTGGCCGGCGCGGATCGCCGCGACGTAGCCGCCCGGGCCCCCGCCGATGATCAACAAGGTGGTATTGAGGGGATTGGACATGCTTACTCCACGAACAGAAGCGCCGGGCATTCCAGGTAGCGCCGGATGCACTGGACGAACTCGGCGGCGTGCATGCCGTCGACCACGCGATGATCAAAGGACGAGGACAGGTTCATGAGCTTGCGGGCCACCACCCGGCCTTCCTGGAAGACCGGCCGTTCCACGACCCGGTTGACGCCGACGATGGCGACTTCCGGATGGTTGATGACGGGGGTGGACACGATGCCGCCCAGCGCCCCCAGGCTGGTGAGGGTGATGGTGGAGCCGGTCAGCTCGTCGCGCGCCGCCTTGCCCTGGCGGGCGGCCTCGGCCAGGCGCGCGACCTCCGCGGCGCAGGACCAGAGGTCCAGCGTTTCCGCATGATGCAGCACGGGCACCATGAGGCCTCCCGGCGTCTGCGCCGCCACCCCCAGGTGCACGCCCCCGTATTGGGTCACGACCCCGGCCTCGTCGTCGAAGCGGGCATTGATCTGCGGGAACTCGCGCAACGCCAGCACCATGGCGCGCGCCAGGAACGGCAGCAGGGTCAGCTTGCCGCGCTCGGCGCTGTAGCGGCTGTTGAGCCGGCCGCGCAGGGACTCGAGCTCGGTGACGTCGATCTCCTCGACGTAGGTGAAGTGCGGGATGCGGCGCTTGGATTCCTGCATCTTCTGGGCGATCTTGCGCCGCAGGCCGATCACGGGGACCTGGGTCTCCTCGTCATGGGACTGGTACAGCGAACCGGTGGTGCGGTGCGAGGTCTCGTTGCGGTCGCGCGCCAGCCAGGCGTCCAGGTCGCCATGGGTGATGCGGCCCGCCGGCCCGGTGCCGGGCACGTATTGCAGGGTGACGCCCAGGTCCCAGGCGCGCCGGCGCACGGCCGGCGAGGCCAGCGGCCGCTGGCCTTCCGGCCGGGCGGGCGCATGCGACACCGCATGGGGCGCCGGCGCGCGTCCGTCCGCAGGGGCCGCCGGGGCGGCGGCCGGAGGAACGGCCGGCGGGGGATTCTCGGCCACGTCCTCCACCGTGTCCGGTGCGGGATGCGCGGGGCGCGGCGGAACGGCCTGCGCGGACGCCTGCCGGGGCGCCGCCGCGGCGGCGGCCGGCTGCGCCGAGGGCTGATCGGGTTCGGATGCGCGAGCCTTGAAGGTGTGCTCGTTGCCCTCGCCCTCGACCTCCAGGCGGATGAGCTCGGAGCCCACGGCCATGACCTCGCCCACCTGCCCGCCCAGGGACTGTACGCGTCCATGGACCGGGGACGGCACCTGGACCGTGGCCTTGTCCGTCATCACGTCGGCCAGGACCTGGTCCTCGACCACCTCGTCGCCCGGCTGGACATGCCATTCCACCAGTTCGACTTCCGCGATGCCTTCGCCGATGTCCGGCATCTTGATGATGTGAATACCCATTATGCCTCCCGGAACGCACGTTTGAATGCCTCGGCCACCCGTTTGGGGCCGGGGAAATACGCCCATTCATGGGAATGCGGATACGGCGTATCCCACCCCGTGATGCGTTCGATCGGGGCTTCGAGATGATAGAAACAATGTTCCTGGACCAGGGCGCAGAGCTCGCCGCCGAAGCCGCCCGTGCGGGTGGCCTCGTGCAGCACCACGCAACGGCCCGTCTTGCGCACGGACGCCAGGATGGCATCGAGATCCAGCGGCCACAGGCTGCGCAGGTCCAGGATGTCGGCCTCGATCCCGGCCTCGCGGGCGGCGACCTCGGCCACGTAGACCATGGTGCCGTAGGTCAGCACCGTGAGCTCGCGGCCTTCCTGGTACAGGGCGGCCTTGTCCAGCGGCACGGTGTAGTAGCCCTCGGGCACGTTGCCCAGGGGATGCTTGGACCAGGGCACGACCGGCTGGTCGTGGTGCCCGTCGAAGGGACCGTTGTAGAGCCGCTTCGGTTCCAGGAAGATCACCGGATCGTCGTTCTCGATGGAACTGATCAGCAGGCCCTTGGCATCGTAGGGATTGGACGGCATGACCGTGCGCAGGCCCGAGACGTGCGTGAACAGCGCCTCGGGGCTCTGGCTGTGGGTCTGGCCGCCGAAGATGCCGCCGCCGCAGGGCATGCGGATGGTCAAGGGCGCCGTGAAGCCGCCGGCCGAGCGGTAGCGCAGCCGGGCCGCCTCGGAGAAGATCTGGTCGGCCGCCGGATAGAAATAGTCGGCGAACTGGATCTCGACCACGGGGCGCAGGCCGTAGGCCCCCATCCCGATGGCGGCGGCCACGATGCCGCTCTCGGAGATCGGCGCGTCGAACACCCGGGACTGGCCATATTTGGCCTGCAGGCCCTCGGTGCAGCGGAACACGCCGCCGAAATAACCCACGTCCTCGCCGAAGACGACGACGTTGTCGTCGCGCTCCAGCATGATGTCCATGGCCGAGCGCAGGGCCTGGATCATGGTCATGGGGCGCGTCTTCATTTTTTCCTGTGCCATGGTCACACCCCCAGTTCCTGGCGCTGCCGGCGCAGGTGCTCCGGCATGTCCTTGTAGACGTCCTCGAACATGGTGGCCACGCTGGACGTGCGGCCGGTCGCCAGGGTGCCGTGGGCCTCCGCCTTTTTCTGGGCGGCGACGACCTCGGCCTCGCAGGACTTTTGCGTCTCCTGGTGTTCCTGTTCGGACCAGATGCCGCGCCCGATCATGTGCTGCTTGAGGCGGGCGATGGGATCGCCCAGCGGAAAGCGCGACCAGTCGTCGGCCGGCCGGTACTTGGACGGGTCGTCGGAGGTGGAATGCGGACCGGCGCGGTAGCTGACCCATTCGATCAGGGTCGCGCCGTGGTTGTTGCGGGCGCGCTCGGCCGCCCAGCGGGACACCGCGTAGACCGCCAGGAAGTCGTTGCCGTCCACCCGCAGCGAGGCCACGTTGGACCCGATGCCGCGCGCCGCCAGGGTGATGCCCTCGCCCCCCGCGACCGACTGGAAGGTCGAGATGGCCCACTGGTTGTTGATCACGTTCAGGATCACCGGCGCCCGGTAGACATTGGCGAACAGCAGCGCGGTCTGGTAGTCGGACTCGGCCGTGGCGCCATCGCCGATCCAGCCGCAGGCGATGCGCGTGTCGCCCTTGATCGCCGAGGCCATGGCCCAGCCCACCGCCTGCGGCATCTGCGTGCCGAGGTTGCCCGACAGGGTGAAGAAGCCTTTTTCCGGCACGGAATACAGCACCGGCAGTTGGCGGCCCTTGAGCGGATCCTGGTCATTGGAAAAGATCTGGCACATCATGTCGAACAGGGAATAGTCCTGCGCGATCAGCAGGCCCTGCTGGCGATACGAGGGGAAATGCATGTCCCCCGGCCGCAGCGCCAGCGACTGGCCGATGGCGATGGCCTCCTCGCCCAGGCACTGCATGTAGAAGGACGTCTTTTTCTGGCGCTGGGCGATCACCATGCGCGCGTCGAAGATGCGCGTCTTGATCATGGTGTGCATGGCGCGGCGCAGGAGGGCCTCGTCGGGCGGGTCCTCGGCCCAGGGCCCCTGGGCGTGGCCATCGTCGTCCAGCACGCGGATCAGCCCCAGGGCCAGGTCGCGGGTATCGTAGGGCAGCGTGTCGATGGGGGGTTTGCGGGCGGCGCCGGCCGGCTGCAGCCGCAGATACGAAAAGTCGGTCGCCTGACCGGGACGTCCCGAGGGCTCGGGGACGTAGAACTTCAGCGGTGTCTGTGTCATGGTCGCAAAAATCTTTTGGATTTTCATTGGCCCGTTGGAGGGCAACAGTCGCCTTGTGGACGGCTGCCGCATCATCGCCGATCCCGCCATGCCGCGCAAGACCGCGAAAACCACTACGGGCGCCGTCCGTGCCAATACCGACGGGACGACTCAAGGACACTGTACAACGAGAGGCCGCTGCCGCGCGAGTCGACCGCAATCCCGCCCTGCCGGCCGGTGCACCGGCTCAGCACCGGATCGGCACCGGATCCGCAGCAACCCGCCGGAAATTCCGGAGGGTTCGACAAGCAAAGGGATTCGTCCGGTGTCCCAGATTGCGGAATCAAGGTGCTACCCTTAGATAAATTGCCCTCTATTCACAGGAGCCCCGCATGGTCACCCGCATCAAGATCGATTTTGTCTCCGACGTGTCTTGCCCCTGGTGCGCGGTGGGGCTGAGCTCGCTGGAACAGGCATTGTCCAGGGTCGAGGGCGAAATCGAGGCGGAACTTCATTTCCAGCCTTTCGAGCTGAACCCGGACATGCCGCCCGAAGGACAGGATACCGTCGAGCGTCTATCGCGCAAGTACGGCATGACGCCCGAACAGGTCCGCCAAAATGGCGAAGCCATCACGGCGCGCGGCCGCGAGGTCGGCTTCACCTTCAATATGGACAAGCGCACGCATACGTACAACACCTTCGATGCGCATCGGCTGTTGCATTGGGCCGGCCTCGAAGGTCATCAATCGGCCTTGAAGCATGCGCTGTTGAAGGCGTATTTCACCGATGGCGAGAATCCCAGCGATCACGAGACCCTGATCAGGCTGTGCCGCGAGTCGGGACTGGACCAGGACCGCGCACGCGAGATTCTTGGCTCCGACGAGTATTCGGCGGAAGTACGGGCGCGCGAACGCTTTTACACCCAGCAGGGTATCAATTCCGTCCCTTCGATCATTCTGAATGACCGGCATCTGATCCAGGGCGGCCAGGCCCCCGAGACCTTCGAACAGGCGTTGCGGCAGGTGGCGGAGGTCAGGTGAATCGATCCGCGCCTCCAACCTTCACTACGGGCGCCTCCCGTGCCAATACCGTCGGGACGACTCACGCACACTGCGCATCGACAGGCCGGTGACGCGCGACTGAGCATTGATCCCGCCCTGCCGGTCCGTGCGCCAGATCGTCGCGCCCGACCGGAGCCAGCGATCCAGCACGGCGTCGTTCGGATGACCATGACGGTTCCAGCGGCCCACCTGCACGATCACGTGTCCGGCTGTCACGGCCTCGACGAAAGGCGCCGACGAAGAGGTGCGCGAGCCGTGGTGCGCGGCCACGACGACGTCGGCGGGGGTCAGGCCGCGCCGCACCAGAGCGGCCTCCGTCCGGGCCTCGATGTCGCCCGTCAGCAGCAGGCTGTGATACCGGCCGCGCACCCGCAGCACGCAACTGGCCGCATTGGCCTGGACGCCCTTGCGCTCGCGGCGCACGTCCAGGGGCCAGAGAAATTCGAAACTGACGCCGTCGATCCGCCAGTGCATGCCCGCGACGCAGGGACTGGCGGCCAGGGGTCGTGGCGCGGGGTCGGCTGCCTGCAGCAGGCGCGATTCCCGGTCCAGCCAGCGGTCCAGGTCGAAGGAGCTGAAGGTCTGGCCCACGCGCGCGGCGCCCAGCACGCTGCGCACGCCGCCCGCGTGATCCAGGTCGGCGTGGGACACGACGAGCGCGTCCAGGCGTCCGATGCCGAGCGCCCGCAGGGCGGGCACGACCGTCCGGGCGCCCTCGTCCGCATCCCGCGCATGGCGCGCACCGGCATCGAACAACACCGCGTGCCGGGCCGTGCGGATCACCAGCGCGCTGCCCTGCCCCACGTCCAGCGCATGCAGGTTCCATTCGCCCTCGCCCGGGGGCGGCGGCGTCCATAGCACCATCGGCAACAAGGCCAGCCAGGCCCAGCGGCGCAGACGCCACAGCAAGACGGCCGCCTGGCGGCTGCACGACGCCAAGGCCGCTTTCGCGCGACCGAGCCAAGAGACGCCGGGGAAAAGCGGCAAGTGCGAGCCAGCCCTTGCGTCCGGACGATGAAATTCCCGCCGGGCGTCGTCCGGCCACAGGGCGCAAACCGCCCCGGCCGCGGCCAGCAGGTACAGCCAGGCGGGGCCCGCCGCCACCGGCCAGGTCGGCAGGGCCGCCAGCCATTCGGTCGGCTGCATCATCAGGGCCAGCGCGCCATGAGCCAGCCACGCAAGGCCGGCGGCGGCCCAGTCCAGTCCCGGCGCCAGGGACACGGCCGCCAGCATCAGCGAAAGCGGCGTGACGCACAGTTCGATCAAGGGAATGGCGTAGGCATTGGCCGCCGGCGATACCAGGGACACTTCGTGGAACACCCAGGCCAGCACGGGCGCCAGCGCCAGCGTGACGGCCCACTGCAGGCGGGCCGCCAGTTTCAGGCCGCGCAGCCAGCGATCCGCCCGCGATGCCGCAGGCGCAGCCCCGACCGCGGTGGCGTTTCGGCCGCCGCCGCGGGCGATGGGCGACACTGCGGCCTGAACCGATGAGGGTGCAACATCCCGCCCCGCCGCCAGCAGCACCGCCACGGCGGCGAACGACAGCCAGAAGCCGCTGGCCAGCAGGGACCAGGGGTCCAGCGCCACGACGACGGCGGCGGCCAGCGCCAGCACGCGGGACCCGCTCAGGCGCAGCTGCAGAGCCTGGGCGCCAGCCACCACCGCCAGCATCATGAAGGTGCGGCGGGCGGGCACGCCCCAGCCCGCCAGCAGGCAATACAGCCAGGCCGTGATCAGCGCGGCGCAGGCCGCCGCCCGCCGGGCCGGCCAGTATTCAGCCAACAGCCGGCCGCGCCAGGACAGGCGGCACCACAGCCAGCGCGCGGCCAGGGCCGCCACGCCGGCCAGCATCGTGATGTGGGACCCGGAGATCGACACGAGGTGCGTCAGGCCGGTGCGGTTGAAGATGCGCCAGTCGGCATCGTCCATCCCGTCCTGGTCGCCGATGGCCAGGGCCCGCAGCACGGCGCCGTAGCGCTTGCCGTCCAGATGCGGTGCCATGGCCTGGCGGATCCGGTGCCGCGCCCGGTCGGCCACGACGGAGAGGCTGTGCCAGTCCTCGTCCCTCAGATGTTCCGGTGCGCCGCGCACCGTGCCGCTGGCCCGGATGCCGGCGGCGAACACATGGCCCTCGTAATCGAAGGCCGCGATGTTCTGCGCTGCCTGGACGGGCCGCAGGACCAGGGCCATGCGCCACACCTGGCCCGCCCGCACGACCGGAAACGGCGGGTCGGCGGTCTGCGCCGCCGCATAAGGGCTGCGCCAGCCCGAGGCCGGCCAGCTGACCAGGATCCGCCGCGGCACCCCTGCCGGGTGCGAATCCAGCACGTCCGCCTCGAAGCGGATCCGGTCCGGCTGCAGACGCGGCAGGCCCCGGACGCGCAGCGTGACCCGGGACACCCGGTCCACATTGCCGTCTTCCAGGACCTGGGCCAGCCGCTGCTGCGCCCAGAAGACGGTGATCGCAAAGCCCAGGCCGGCGGCCAGCAGCCACAGCGCCAGGATGCGGGATGCACGAACCAGACGCGGCATACGGCCCCGCAGGGACCCTTCTTGCCCGAAATCAGCGTCATCCGGAAGCGGCGCGCCCGCCATGCGGCCCCGTCCGCCCAGGAATCCTGCCAGGACCATCATGGCCGCGGGGACCAGCACTGCGGCCGTCGGCCAGGGCCATGCCGGCAATCGGGCCAGCTGATGCGCGGCCCCTGTTCCCAACAGGCCCGCCGCCACCGCCAGCCGCCCGATCATCTCCTGCCCCCGAATGCCTCCGACAGGAAAGGCTAAGGGGCACAGGTGTGACAAAACCAGACCCTTGGGCCGTTTCTGTCACCCCCGTCCGGCTGCGGTCATGCCGTGCGCGCCGGGCCGGCCACAATCAGGAAGACGACAGCAGCGCTTTCAGTCTCGGCAGGACCCTCATCGCATTGAGGCCGCACTGCATGACCACCGCATGGCGCGGCTTCGCGCGCAGATCGGCCAGGCTGTCGGCGATCCGGGCCACCTCGGCCGGCTCGTTGCGGGCAGGCTGCGGGTGGCCCTCGGCGTCGCGTCCCAGCCAGGCAGGCGGGATGTCCGGCGCGTCGGTCTCCAGCACCAGGGCGGTGTCGGGCAGCCGGGCCGCGAGGCGGCGGATCTGCAGGGCCCGGTCGAAAGTCATGGCGCCGCCCACGCCCAGGGCGAACCCCTGGCCGAGGAACTGTTCCGCCTGCTGGAAACTGCCGTTGAAAGCGTGCGCGATGCCGCCGATCGGGGGCCGGCGCCGCAGATGCTTGAGCAGTACGTCCTGCGAGCGACGCACGTGCAGCAGCACCGGCAGCCCGAAACGCCGTGCCAGGTCCAGCTGGCGGACGTAGAACGCTTCCTGGCGCGCCCGCCGCTCGGGGGTGCTCATCTCCGGCACGAAGAAATCCAGGCCGATCTCGCCGATCGCCACCAGGCGCGGGTCGTCGTGCCGGTCGGCCACGCAGTCTTCCAGGGCGCGCAGGTCCTCGTCGCCGGACTGCGCGACGAACAGGGGATGGATGCCCAGGGCATAGGCCCCGCCCGGCATCGACGCCGCCAGGTCGCGCACGGTCTGGAAATTGTTCCGGCAGATGGCGGGGATGACGATGCCGCGCACGCCGGCCTGCGCCGCCCGGGCGACCACCGCGTCGCGGTCCGCGTCGAATTCCGCGGCATCCAGGTGGCAATGGGTATCGATCAGCATGCAGTCTCCTGTGCCCTCCTTGGCCGGCCCGGCCCCGCCGCACCGCGCCATCCCTGCCCGAAGCCGCCGGCCGGATGCCGCCTCGTCAGGCGGCGGCCAGGTGGCCCGCCTGCATGTGCAGCTGCCGGTGCGCCAGCGCCGCCAGCGCGGGATCGTGCGTCACGATGATGAAGGCCGTTCCCAACTCGTGGTTGATCCGCCGCAGCAGTTCGAACATGGCATCGGCCGTGTGCCGGTCCAGATTGCCCGTGGGCTCGTCCGCCAGCACGCAGGCCGGCTGCGTGACCAGGGCGCGGGCCAGGGCGACGCGCTGGCGCTCGCCGCCCGACAGCTGGCCGGGAAAATGCGATGCGCGCGTCTCCAGGCCGACCTGCCCCAGCAAGCCACGGGCCTGCACCCGCGCCTGGGCGCGGGCCATCCCGCGCACGATCAGCGGCATGGCCACATTGTCCAGCGCGGAGAATTCCGGCAGCAAATGGTGGAACTGGTAGACGAAGCCCAGCGCCCGGTTGCGCAGATGGCTGCGCCGGCGCTCGTTCAGGCCGCCGGCGGCCTCGCCGGCGATCCACAGCTGTCCGGCATCGGCCTGGTCCAGCAGGCCCAGCACGTGCAGCAGCGTGCTCTTGCCGGAACCCGAGGCTCCCACCACGGCCACCATCTCATGGGCCTCGACCGCCAGATTGACGTCACGCAGCACCTCGACCCGGCCGGCGCCTTCGTCGTAGGTCTTGACGAGATGCTCGGCGCGCAGCACGGTTTTGGCATTCGGATGGACGTCAATCATGGCGCAGGACCTGGGCAGGCTGCAGGCGTGAGGCCCGCCAGCTGGGATAGAGGGTCGCCAGCAGCGACAGCACCAGCGAGGTGACGCCGATGACCGTGATGTCGCCCACCTGGGGATTGGACGGCAGCTCGCTGATGAAATAGATCTGCTGGGGAATGAAATGGATGCCCAGGACCTTTTCGATCCAGGGCACGATCACCTCGATGTTGTAGGCGGCCAGCGTCCCCAGCAGCACCCCGCCCAGGGTGCCGACCACGCCGATCAGCGCGCCCTGCACCAGGAAGATCCGCGCAATTTCCCCGGGTGTGGCCCCGAGGGTGCGCAGGATCGCGATGTCGGACTGCTTGTCCTTGACGGCCATGACCAGCGAGGACAGCAGGTTGAAGGCCGCCACGGCTACGATCAGCGTCAGGATCAGGAACATCATGCGTTTCTCGGTCTTGACCGCCGCGAACCAGGTGCGGTTGTTCTGCGTCCAGTCCATGGCGCGCACGCCCCGCGGCATCAGTTTCAGCAACTGCAGGGCGACCTCGGGCGCGCGCTGCATGTCCGCGATGCGCAGGCGCACGCCGCTGACCCCGCTGTCGCGGAACACGCGGGCGGCGTCCTCGACGTTCACGAAGGCCAGCGTGGCGTCGTATTCATAGTATCCGGAGGCGAACACGCCCGAGACCGTGAACTGGCGCATGCGCGGCGCAAAGCCGGCCGGCGAGATCGAGCCCTGGGGCGCCAGCATCAGCAGGGTGTCCCCCACCCCGACGCCCAGGGACTGGGCGATCTGGCTGCCCAGGATCACGTGGAACGAACCGGGCGTCAGCGTGTCGAGCGAGCCAGATTCCATCTGCTCCCTGAGCTCGGAGACCTGCGGCTCGATGGCCGGATCGATGCCGCGCACCTGCACCCCGGACAGGGACTGACCCCGCGCCACCATCGCCTGCGCCGCCACGAAAGGCGCCGCGCCGCGGACCTCGGCATCCTTTTGCGCGTCCTGCGCCAGGTCCTGCCAATGATCCAGCACCTGCTGGTGGTCCACCCCCGGCACGTAGAGTTCGATGTGCGGCAGGACCGACAGCATGCGGTCGCGCACCTGCGTCTGGAAGCCGTTCATGACCGAGAGCACGACGATCAGCGCCGCCACGCCTAGGCCGATGCCCGCCATGGAACTGGCGGCGACGAAGGATACGAAGCGGTCGCCGCCGCGGCCGCCGCGGCCCGTGCGGGCCAGGCCGGCGTACCGCGCCCCAATCCACCATTCATAGGCCATGTGCACTGCCTTCCGATCCGTTTGACTCTACAATTCCGCCATGCATATCGTGATCCCCGGGGCCTGGCCCGATCCTGAAGTCGCCGCCGAACTGGCCGCACACCTGGCGCAGCGCGCGCCTACGCTGGCCGGCTGGCTGGCCCGCGGCAAGGCCGAAACCCGCCCCAGCCCGGCCGAGCAGACCTGGTGCACGCCCGTGGAACACTGGCTGCTGGACATGCGCGGCTTCCAGGCGGCACAGACCGAGCATATTAGCGCAGGTCTGGGACCGCTGCGCGGCGAGGCCGGGGACGCGGAGCCCGTCTGGCTGGCCGAACTGGTCCACATGGCGCCCTCGCGCGACGGCGCCGCCCTGCTGCCGGCCGCCGGCCTGGACATCAGCCGGGAGCAATCCGAATCGCTGCTGCGCACCGCCCGTGAGCACCTGGACGACAGCGGCCTGGAACTGGAATACCTGCGCGCCGACACCTGGCGCGTGCGCTGGCCGCAGCCGCTGCGGCTGGACTGCGCCAGTCCGTCGCTGGTGGCCGTCAGCGCCGTCAACGACTGGTGGCCCCAGGACCCGGCCGCCCGCCCCTGGCGCCGGCTGGTGAACACCCTGCAGATGGCCTGGTTCGACCACCCCGCCAACCACGCCCGCGCCCAGGCCGGCCAGGCGCCGGTGAACAGTCTGTGGCTCTACGGCGGCGCGCGCGCCAGCCAGTTGACGCGACCGCCGCTGCCCGACATGACTGTCGAGACGGCGCTGTGGGACCGCGCCGTCGCCCAGGACTGGGGCGGCTGGATCGAGGCCCTGGCGGCGCTGGAAACCCGCTGTTTCGCCCCGCGGGCGCAGCAGCGCCCGACCTTGGTGCTGACCGGCCGCGACCGCTATGCCACCGTCACGACGGCGGGCGGCTGGCTGGCGCGCTGGCGCACGCAGGACTGGAGGCGCTGGTGGTCCAGCCGCTGATCCGCCCCCGCAGCGCCAGCCGGCAGCGCGCCCAGGCGCTGGCCGACGGCGGCGTGCATCCCCTGCTCGCCCGCCTGTGGGCGGCCCGCGGCCTGGCGCACCCCGCCTCCATCGAATGGGCGCACCTGATTCCCCCCTCGCGGCTCACCCATGTGAACGACGCCGCCGGCCTGCTGGCCGATGCCATCGGGGCCGGGCAGCGGCTGCTGATCGTGGCGGACTACGACTGCGACGGGGCGACTGCCTGCGCGGTGGCCGTCCGCGGCCTGCGGGCCATGGGCGCCCGGGTGGATTTCCTGGTCCCCAACCGATTCGAGACCGGCTACGGGCTGTCCCCCGCGGTGGTCGAACTCGCGCGCCGCCATCCGGCCGGCCGGCCGGACCTGCTGATCACGGTGGACAACGGCATCGCCAGCATCGACGGGGTGGCGGCGGCCCGGGCCGCCGGCATGCAGGTCATCGTCACGGACCATCACCTGCCGGGCGACACGCTGCCCGACGCCCTGGCCATCGTGAACCCGAACCAGGGGGGCTGCGGCTTTCCGTCCAAGCACCTGGCCGGGGTGGGCGTCATGTTCTACGTGCTGCTGGCCCTGCGGGCCGTGCTGCGCGAACGCGGCGCGCTGCCGGCCGGCGGCGGCCCGCGGCTGGATGCCCTGAGCGATCTGGTCGCCCTGGGCACCGTCGCCGACGTCGTCCGCCTGGACGACAACAACCGCCTGCTGGTCAGCCAGGGCCTGCGGCGCATCCGCCAGGGGCGCATGCAAGCCGGCATCGCGGCGCTCTTCGAAGTCGCCGGACGCGACCCCGGGCAGGCGGGCACGGGCGACCTGGGCTTTGCCCTGGGTCCGCGCATCAACGCCGCGGGACGCATGGCCGACATGAGCCTGGGCATCCATTGCCTGCTGGAGGACGACCCCGCCCGCGCCCGCGAGCTGGCGCGCGCGCTGGACGACATCAACCGCGAACGGCGCGCCCGGGAAACCGAGATGCGCGACCAGGCCCTGGCGCACCTGGATGCGCAGCCCTCGGCCCAGGCGGCCAGCGTCTGCGTCTGGCAGGAAGGCTGGCACCCCGGGGTCATCGGCCTGGTGGCCTCGCGGCTCAAGGAAACCTACTGGCGCCCGGCGCTGGCGTTCGCGCCGGACGGCGTCGACACCCTGCGCGGATCGGGCCGCTCGATTCCCGACGTGCACCTGCGCGACGCGCTGGACCTGGTCAGCAAGCGCCTGCCCGGCGCGATCCTGCAATTCGGCGGGCACGCGATGGCCGCGGGCCTGACCCTCAAGACCGGGGCCTTCGACGAATTCGCCGCGGGATTCGACGCGGCCGTGCGCACCCTCAGCGGGCGCGAGGCCTTCGAACCCTGCCTGGAAACCGATGGTTCGCTGGAACCGGGCTACCTGACCGCCGACACCGCCGCGCTGCTGGCCGGCCAGGTCTGGGGCGCAGGGTTTCCCGCACCCCTCTTCCAGGACCGCTTCCGCGTGGTGCACCAGCGACTGCTGAAAGACCGCCACCTGAAGCTCTTCCTGGAACGCGACGGACAGCGCATCGACGCGATCTGGTTCAACCACGCCGAGCCGCTGCCCGAGCGGATCGAGGCCGTCTACCGCCTCGAGAGCAACACCTGGGGCGGCCAGACCTCGGTGCAGCTCCTGATCGAGCACGCGCTGGCCGCCTGAGGCAGCCCTCAGCCCGGCGGCGCGGCGGCGCGTCCGGGCCAGACGGCCAGCACCAGCCCCAGCAGCGCCAGCCCGAATGCCAGGGCGTGCAGCGCACCGAAAGGCTCGCCCAGCACGCCTACCCCGACACAGGCGGCGCCCACCGGCAGCAGGACGGTGAACACGCCCGCCCGCGAGGCAGGGACCCGGCGCAGGCCGGTCATCCACAGCCAGATCGTGCCGCTGGCGGCCAGCCCGTAAAACAGCAGCAGGCCCCAGACAGCGGTCGTGACGCGGGCGAAGTCGAAATGCCAGGCCGCGTAGGCGCCCGCCGGCAGCATCAGGGCCAGGCCCCAGAGATTCATCAGGGCGCTGATCCGCTTGGCCGACAGGGCGCCCGTCAACTGCTTGCCGATCACGGCATAGGCGGCCTCGCAGAGCACCGCGCCGCCCAGCAGGCCGTACCCCAGCCACCGCCACGCGCCCGCCGCATCCCCGGCGGGCGCGTCCACCGGCCCGGCCAGCGCCAGCAGCGCGATGCCGCCCATCGCGCAGGCGATGGCGGCGAAGATCCGCGGCCGGATCGCCTCATGCAATACGATGCGGCTCAGCACCGCGACGGCCGCGGGAATGGCGGACATGATCACGCCGGCGGCCAGCGCGCTGCTGTAGCGCACGCCCAGCACCATGAAGACAGTGAACAGGAAGCTGCCGATGAAGGATTCCAGGAACACCAGCCAGCGCAGGCGGGCGTCCAGGGGCGGTTCGGACGCCGGCTTGCGCATCCAGTGCAGGACCGACAGCGCGCCGATGCCGAAACGCAGGCAGCCCAGCAGGAACACCGGAAAGACGGCCGCCAGCGGCTTGCTGAGGGCGACATAGGCGCCCACCACGAACATGCTGCCCGCGAGGCACGCGTAGGCCAGCCAGGGACTGCCGTCGGCCGCGCCGGCGCGGCTCACGAAGCGGCGGCCCCGCGCGAGGACAGCACGATCCCGCCGATGATCAGCAGGAATGCCAGCGCATGATAGAGATGGGGCGCCTCGCCCAGGAGCCCAAGCGACAGCAGGGCCGCGATCAGCGGGGTCAGGTTGTTGAAGAAGCCCGCCAGGGTCGGCCCGACCCGCTGCACGCCGGCCCCCCAGCAGCGAAAGGCGATGACCGCCGGCCCGACCGCCACGTAGACCACGGCCAGCGCCAGCGGCCAGCCCCAGTCGATGCGCCAGTCCGTCAGCTGCCATTCCAGCGCGGCGAAGAGCCCGGACCAGGCGGCGCCGTACAGCACCTGCCCCAGCAGAAAGCCCGCCCAGTGGGCGCGGACCGGCGCATCGGCGGGCACGCGCGTCAGTTGCCAGCTGTAGAACGCCCAGATGATGGTCGCCAGCACCATCAGCAGGTCGCCCGCCACGAAACGCAGGGCCCACAACTGGGCCAGCTCGCCATGCGACAGCACCATCGCCACGCCCGCCAGGGACAGCAGCGACCCCAGCACCTGGGCCGAGCGGATCGCCACCCCGTGAAAGACGCGGCCCACGATCAGCATCCACACCGGCATGCTGGCGGCGACCAGCGTCACGTTAACCGGCGTCGAGGTATGCAGGGCCAGATACTGCAGGGAGTTGTACAGGCCCACGCCCAGCAGCCCCAGCACCGCGTAGCGCGGCCAGTTGCGCCACACGGCGCTGCCGCGCTGCAGCACGCGATAGCCCAGCGGCAGCAGGATCAGCAGCGCCAGCGTCCAGCGGAAGAAATTGAGCGTCAGCGGGGGTATCAGGTCCGCCACCATGCGGCCGACCACGGCGTTGCCCGCCCACAACAGGGGGGGAACCAGCAGCAACACCACCGTACCAGGGCTCAATCTGTCATTCATCCGTCATCCGCCTGCTTCATCTGCGGGGATTCTAACCGGCGCGATGATTCTTGACATAATACCGCTTCAAGCCTTAACATGACAGGCTGCTTCATCAGCGGTTTTCAGTATCTTGCCGGCGCGCCGGCTGCCTTGGCGGGTCCGGGATGCCGGCGCCTGCCGCCTCTCTGGGGCCACCGGCCCCTGTCTGGTGTCTGATCGCCCCACCGATCCCGTCGCCGCCGCAGTGTGCGGCGCAGCCGCCGCCGTGTCTGTCCGCTGATGCATTGAATACTTTACGGGAGCCCACAATCTATGGCCAAAGAAGAACTGCTCGAAATGCATGGATCCGTCACCGAAGTGCTGCCGGATTCCCGCTTTCGCGTCACGCTGGACAATGGGCATCCCGTCATTGCCTACACCGGCGGCAAGATGCGCAAGCACCACATCCGCATCCTCGCGGGCGACCAGGTCACGCTGGAGATGTCGCCTTACGACCTCAGCAAGGGCCGCATCACCTTCCGTCACCTGAACCGCGCACCCGGCGCGACCAGCTCGGCCCCCCGTCGCCGCCGCTGACACGGCGGCCGGCCGGGCATCCCCGGCCCCCGGTTCCCTGACGCCTGGTGTGCCGTCCGGTCAATCCGGACGCCTCTCAACCGCACTCTAGTGGCAGTCCGGGACCGTCTGATCCAGATAGACCTCGAAGGCAATGGCCTTGGCCTGTTCCGCCGCCCGGCGGCGCAGGCTGGCGGGCGCAAGCGCCTTTTGCAGGGCCTGGCGGCCGGCGTCGGGCAGGTCCGGGCGGCGCAATTGCGTCAGCACCCCGGTCCGGTACGGCGCCAGCTGGGCCGAGAATTTCCGCCATTCGGGATATTTCAGCAGTTCGCGCAGAAAGCCCTCGTCCTCGACGGCGGCATCGCACTGCCCGGTCCGCAGGGCCAGCAGCGCATCGGTCGCCGAGGGGTACACCTGCTCGATCGCGGCAAAGCGGGCGCTCAGCTCTCCCACGTAGCGCCCGTCCGCGCTGAGGCACACGGTGCGCCCCGCCAGGGCCGGCCATTCATGGATGTCGGTGTCGGTGCGCAGGATCGCCAAGGGGCTGGCGGACCAGTCCAGGGTGCTGCGCCGCACGTCCTCGGGCACGGCCGCATCGTCCGGCACGACGCCGATCCACGCATCCAGCTCGCCCCCGCGCAATTGTTCCACCGCCTGATCCAGGGCCACGGCCCGCACCGGCGCGCCGCTGTCCACCGCCGCGGCGGCCAGCACCTCGATGCGCACCGGCGTGCGCGGCTTGGCGCCGGGCACCGGCGCGGCCGGCACCTCGGCCACGCCCAGGCGCCAGCCGCCGGCGGGCTGCGTGCCCGGCGCGGCGCCCGCCAGCAGGGGCCACAGGCCCGCCAGCAGGCTCAGGCCGCCGCCCGCCACGGTCCGGCGCAGCCGGCGGCCGCGCGATGTTTTCCCGTCAGACATATTGGTATCTCAGCACCCGACGCTTGATGTTTTCCAGGAATACCTGGTCGATCAGCGTGGCGAGGATGGCGATCGTCAGGATGTTGGCCATGACGCCGACCATGTCGGCCGTCTCGCCGGCATAGGCCAGCGAACGCCCCAGGCCCTGGCCGAAGCCGATCAGCATTTCCGCCGAGATCAGGGCCCGCCAGGCATTGCCGAACGCCAGCTGGGCGCCGGTGATCAGTTCCGGCATCACGGCCGGCAGGTAGACGCGGCGCAGCATGTCCCAAGGGCTGGCGCCCATCACCCGCGCGGCCGAGACGTGCGTCTGCATCACGCTCTCGGTCGCGTTCATCACCGACAGGGCTGCCGGGAAGAAGGCCGCCAGCGCGATCACGACGATGATGGGCACGTTGCCGAAGCCCATCAGGATCAGGAACAGCGGCACCCAGGCGATCGACGGAATCGACTGCAGCACGATGATGGCGGATTTCAGCACCTCGCGGAAGAACAGCAGCAGGCCGCCCGCCAGGCCGAAGCCGATGCCGAACAGCAGCGCAAAGCCGTATCCCACGCCCAGGCGCCCCATGCTGCCCGCCAGGATCGCGCGGAACTCGGCCGTCTGCAGGTCCTGCCAGACGCGTCCCAGCACCACGGGGACCCCCGGCATCAGGAAATCCGGCAGGGTCCAGGCGGCGCATTGCCAGATCAGCAGGATGGCGGCCACCGCCACCGCCATCGCCAGCTTGCGGGCCGCGGGAGAAACGCGTCTTTTTTTGCTCATGCTCAAGAACATGGCCGGACGAGCCCGGCCATCAGGAAAAAAATGGAATGGGTGCGATTATCGCACCCATCGGGATTACAGATTGCGGCTGTGCTGCCAGTCCAGGTCGACGATGGACTTGACCTCGTAGGGCTTGCCGTCCCGCGTCTTGAGGGCGCCCTGGGCCTGCATGATGTCGGCCACCTCCTGCATGCGGCTCAGGTCCTTGGCGGTCAGGGCCGGGCTGAAGGTCTGGGTCTGGATGGCCTTGCTGATGACCTGTTCACGCGGCACCTCGCCGTCGTGCAGGGTCTTGAGGGTCGGCTCGGCGATGAAGTAGCTGGCGATCAGCTTGGCGGCCTCGTCGGGCTTGTTCTGCAGCAGCTCGATCGCGTCGCGCTGCGCGTCCAGCGATTTCCAGACCAGATCCTTCTTGTCCTTCAGCGTCTTGCCCGAGGTGATGGTCACCATGCAGGGGAAGGGCCAGACCTCGCCGATCTCGTAGATCTGCTTCACCGGCGCGATCAGCTGCGCGATGCTGGCCTGGGGCTCGAACAGGAAAGCCGCGTCCACGCGCTTGCCCACCAGGGACTGCACGGCCACCTGCGGGCTCACGCCCAGGATCGAGACCTCGCTGGGCTGCACGCCGGCGTCCTTCAGGACCACGCCGCGCAGCACGGTGTCGGCTGTGCTGCCTTCCTTTTGCGAGGCCAGGGTGTGGCCCTTCAGGTCGGCGACGCTCTTGATGCCCGAATCGTCGCGCACCACCAGGGCATGGTAGCCGCGCTGGGCGCCGGCCACGACCTTCAGGTCGGCGCCGCGCGAGGACCAGGAGGCCGCGTTCGTGAAGCCCAGCACGCCGGTGTCGAGCTGGCCGCCGACGATGGCCTTGATCAGGTCGGTGCCGGACTTGAATTCCACCAGCTGGACGTCCAGCCCCTGCTTGGCGTAGAACTTGCCCTCGTAGGCCGTGATCGCCTGCGCGTCGTCCATGACGCGGATGTAGCCGACCTTGAAGGGCTCGGCGGCGAAGGCCTGGCTGGCCAGCGTCAGGGCGGCGAGCGCCGGAATCAATACGCGACTGAGTTTCATGCTGCGATTTCCTCGGGGATGGATTGGGAAGATGAGTCGGAATCGGTGGTGATGCCCAGCAGGCCCAGGATCTCGCGGCGCATGTCGGCGAAGTTCGACAGGTCGTGGGTCTTGTCGCCTTCCGACAGGTGGAATTCCTTGAGCAGGCGCGAGGGCCGCGCACTGAAGACCAGGATGCGGTCGGCCAGGAACAGGGCCTCGTCCACGTCGTGCGTGACCAGCAGCACGGTGGGCCGGGTCTCGCGGATCAGGGTGCGCAAGGCGTCCTGCAGCGTCATGCGGGTCAGCGCGTCCAGCGCGCCGAACGGCTCGTCCAGCAGCAGGACCTCCGGATGCGTGATGAAGGCGCGCGCCAGGGCGCAGCGCTGGCGCATGCCGCCCGAGACCTGGTGCGGGAAATAATCCTCGAATCCCTTGAGGCGGACCTTGTCCAGCCAGACGGCCGCCTGCTCGCGGGCCTGGGCGCGGGACACCTTTTGCAGCTCCAGCGCCATGGCGACGTTCTGCGACAGGGTCAGCCAGGGGTAGAGCGCGTTTTCCTGGAACATCAGCATGCGGCTGGGATCCGGACGGCGGATCACCTTGCCGTCGGCCAGCACCTGGCCGGCGCTGGGCTTTTCCAGGCCCGCGGCCAGGTGCAGCAAGGTCGATTTGCCGCAGCCCGAGGGCCCGACCAGGGCCACCAGTTCGCCGGGCGCGATGTCGCGGTCGAAGCTCTCGACCACCCGCAAATCGCCGAACTGCTTCTCGACTTGCCTGAAGGACAGATTCATCGTGATTTCCCGGTCCGCCCGACGGGACGCCGCCGGACCTATATGACTGATGATTGAATAGACACTCGAAACTTTAACGATTTCGCTTAATGCAAAACAACGATAAATTGATGATTTTTTAATTTCTATAAGTTATATAAAGCCGGCACCCTCTGCCGCGCCAGCTGCAGCGGCCCGCTGCAAATGCGCTACGATGAAATCCCCTTGCCCAGGAGCGCCCGCCATGTCCGACCACCCCGCCCCGGATCCGATCGCGATCCTGCTGCAGGGACACGCCCTCACCCGCGCCCGGCTGCAGGACCTGGCCGCCGGCGCGCCCGACGCGGACGCCGCCGCATGGTTCGACGGCCCCGCGCCCGCGCAGCGCCGCCTCCTGACCGGGACGCTGTGCCCCGCCCTGATCGAATCCATGGCCGGCTCGGACGCCGTCTGCCTGAAAGGCATGACACAGGGCCTGGCCGAACAGGACACCTCGCTGGGACGGCGCTGGCCGGGCATCCGCGCCGCGCTGGGCGGGCACGACGCCGACCCGGCGGCCCTGGCGGCCTGGATCGAGGACTACCGGGCGTACCTGCGTTGCGCCGACGAGGAACTGCTGCCCATGGCCGAGCGGCTGCTGGACGACCAGGCTCTGGAACAATTGCGCATCGCCGCCGCCGCGCCCTAGTGGATAGTGGTTTCCACCAATCGCCAATCCTTGGCATTTTCACTACACTCCGCCCGTTCAGCCGCTGTTCAGTCAGCCGCCTGTCAGCCGCGCCGGCCTCTTGCCGGCGCACCGCTATCCGGAGATCCCCCCTCATGAAATTCCCGACCACCCGTCTCGCCGCTTCGCTGGGCCTATCCCTGACCCTGGGCCTCGCCGCCATGACCGCGAACGCGGCGCCCATCGTCATCAAGTTCAGCCATGTGGTGGCCGAATCCACGCCCAAGGGCCAGGGCGCCCTGAAATTCAAGGAACTGGCCGAGGCCGCCCTGCCGGGCAAGGTCGAGGTCCAGGTCTTCCCGAACTCGCAGCTGTTTGGCGACGGCAAGGAAATGGAGGCCCTGCTGCTGGGCGACGTCCAGATCATCGCCCCGTCCCTGGCGAAATTCGACCGCTACACCAAGAAAGTCCAGATCTTCGACCTGCCCTTCCTGTTCGACGACATGGCGGCCCTGGACCGCTTCCAGGCCAGCCCCGCCGGCCAGAGCCTGCTGGATTCGATGAAATCCAAGGGCATCCAGGGCCTGGCCTACTGGCACAACGGCCTGAAGCAGATGTCCACCAACAAGGACAAGCTCACCCGTCCCGAGGACGTCAAGGGCCTGAAGTTCCGCATCCAGGCCTCCGACGTGCTCGAGGCCCAGTTCCGCCAGCTGGGCGCCAATCCGCAAAAACTCGCCTTCTCCGAGGTCTACCAGGCTCTGCAGACCGGTGTGGTGGACGGCGCGGAAAACCCCTGGTCCAACATCTACTCGCAAAAATTCCACGAGGTCCAGAAGACCATCGCCGTCACCAACCACGGCGCGCTGGACTACATGGTCATCACCAATTCCGGCTGGTGGGACGGCCTGCCCGCCGACGTGCGTGAAGGGCTGAAGAAGGCCATGGCCGGCGCGACCGAGCACGCCAACCAGCTGGCCGCGGACATCAACGAGCGCGACCGCAAGCGCATCGCCGACGCCGGCAAGGCCAAGATCCAGACCCTGTCCAAGGAAGACATCGCCGCCTGGCGCGCCGCCATGCACCCGGTCTGGGAAAAATTCCAGGACGGCATCGGCAAGGACCTGATCGACGCGGCCCAGGCCTCGAACCAGCCCTCGTAAGGGCGAGGCAGGCACCTGTTGTCCCGGTACGGCCGCTTCCCAGCGGCCGTTTCACATCTTGATCCAAGGAGTTCCCCACCATGTTGAAAAACTGGCTGGAACACGTCGAGGAAGGCCTGATCGCCTTCCTGCTGGCGGCCATGACGGTGGTGACGTTCGCCCAGGTCGTGGCGCGCTACGTCTTCAACTACAGCTTCGTCTGGG
>DASSTS010000044.1:0-70477 GCA_035707805.1 Castellaniella sp.
GGCTGCCGGCATCGAACTCGTCGCCTTCGACCGTTCGGGCTTCCGTTACCATGGCCGCGTCAAGGCGCTGGCCGAAGCCGCGCGTGAAGCCGGCTTGAAGTTCTAAGGGAATCACATGGCTAAAGCACAAGGCAAGCACGCCGCCGAGCAGGAACGCGACGACGGCATGCGCGAAAAGATGATCGCGGTCAACCGCGTCAGCAAGGTCGTCAAGGGTGGTCGCACCATGAGCTTCGCAGCGCTGACCGTGGTTGGCGACGGCGACGGCCGCATCGGCATGGGCAAGGGCAAGGCCCGCGAAGTGCCGGTCGCCGTCCAGAAGGCCATGGAACAGGCCCGTCGCGGCCTGCTCAAGGTCGCGCTGAAGAACGGCACGCTGCACCACACCGTGGTCGGCAAGCACGGCGCCTCGACCGTCCTGATCTCGCCGGCGGCCGAAGGTACCGGCGTGATCGCCGGCGGCCCGATGCGCGCGATCTTCGAAGTCATGGGTGTGCGCAACGTCGTGGCCAAGAGCCTCGGCTCGAGCAACCCCTACAACATGGTGCGCGCCACGCTCAACGGCCTGCGCGCCTGCTCCACCCCGGCGGAAATCGCTGCCAAGCGCGGCAAGTCCGTCGAAGAAATCCTGGGGTAAGACATGGCACAGAAGCAAATCAAAGTCACGCTCGTGCGCTCCGTGATCGGCACTCACAAGTCCCACCGCGCCACCGTGCGCGGCCTGGGTCTGGGCAAGGTCAACAGCAGCCGCGTCCTGATCGATACTCCCGAGGTGCGTGGGATGATCCGCAAGGTGGATTATCTGGTCACCGTCTCGGAAGCCTGAACAAAGGAATTCAGATGTCTGAAACTCAACTGAATACGCTCGCTCCCGCCGAAGGCGCCAAGCGTCCGCGCCGCCGCGTGGGCCGTGGCATCGGTTCCGGCCTGGGCAAGACGGCTGGCCGCGGCCACAAAGGCCAGAAGTCCCGTGCCGGCGGCTTCCATAAGGTCGGCTTCGAAGGCGGCCAGATGCCGCTGCAGCGTCGCCTGCCCAAGCGCGGCTTCACGCCGCTGGGCCGTCACCTGTATGCCGAGATCCGCCTGTCCGACCTGCAGGCCCTGCCCGTCGACGAGATCGACCTGCAGGTGCTGAAGGCCGCAGGCTTGGTGGGCGACATGGTGCGCTACGCCAAGGTCATCAAGACCGGCGAAATCAGCCGCAAGCTTGCCCTGAAGGGCATCAACGCGACGGCCGGCGCACGCGCCGCGATCGAAGCGGCTGGCGGTACGCTGGCTTAAGGGGCGGCAGTGGCGAAAGCTCAGGCACATAAGCCCAGCGCAGGATACGGCGACCTCAAGCGCCGCATCCTGTTCCTCGTGCTGGCCCTGATCGTCTATCGCATGGGGACGCACATCCCCGTGCCGGGCATCAATCCGGATGCGCTGGCCGACCTGTTCCAGCAGAACCAGGGCGGAATCCTGGGCCTGTTCAACATGTTCTCCGGCGGCGCCCTGGAGCGTTTCTCGGTGCTTGCGCTGGGGATCATGCCGTACATTTCGGCGGCGATCATCATGCAGCTGCTGGCCGTGGTCGTGCCCGCCCTGGAGGCCATCAAGAAAGAAGGCCAGTCTGGGCAGCGCAAGATCACCCAGTACACGCGCTACGGCACGGTGTTCCTGGCGCTGTTCCAGGCGGTCGGGATCTCCGTCGCGCTCGAGTCGCAGCCGGGTCTGGTCATCGATCCGGGTCTGCTGTTCCGCTTCACGACCATCGTGACGCTGGTGACCGGTTCGATGTTCCTGATGTGGCTGGGCGAGCAGATCACCGAGCGCGGCCTGGGCAACGGCATTTCCCTGCTGATTTTCGCCGGGATCGTGGCCGGCCTGCCCGGCGCGCTGGGCGGCATGCTGGATCTGGTGCGCACGGATGCCATGTCGGTGCTGTCGGCGCTGTTCATCCTGGCCCTGGTGGTGGCGGTCACGTATTTCGTGGTCTACGTCGAACGCGGCCAGCGCCGCATCACGGTGAACTACGCCAAGCGCCAGGTCGGCAACAAGCTCTACGGCGGGCAGTCTTCGCACCTGCCGCTGAAGCTGAACATGTCCGGGGTGATTCCGCCGATCTTCGCGTCGTCCATCATCCTGCTGCCGGCCACCGTGACCAGCTGGTTCTCCAGCAATCCGAACATGCGCTGGCTGGGCGATCTGGCGGCTGCCCTGTCGCCGCGCCAGCCGCTGTACGTGACGCTGTATTCCGGCCTGATCATTTTCTTCTGCTTCTTCTACACGGCGTTGGTGTTCAACAGCCGCGAGACGGCGGACAACCTGAAAAAGAGCGGCGCCTTCGTCCCCGGGATCCGTCCCGGCGAGCAGACGGCCCGCTACATCGACAAGATCCTCATGCGGCTGACGCTGTCCGGGGCCATCTATGTCACGCTGGTTTGCCTGCTGCCCGAATTGATGCAGATGCGCTGGAACGTGCCGTTCTATTTCGGCGGAACATCGCTGCTGATCATTGTTGTCGTCGCCATGGATTTCATGGCCCAGGCCCAGGCCTACATGATGTCCCAACAGTATGATTCGCTCCTCCGGAAGGCCAACTTCAAGGGCGCGAGTCTTCCCATGCGCTAATTGATCATGTCCAAGGACGACGTCATCCAGATGCAAGGGGAGGTCATCGAGAACCTTCCCAACGCAACGTTTCGTGTCAAGCTGGAAAACGGCCACATGGTGTTGGGCCACATTTCGGGCAAGATGCGTATGCACTATATCCGGATCCTTCCGGGCGACAAGGTCACAGTGGAGCTCACGCCCTATGACCTGTCGCGCGCCAGGATAGTTTTCCGCTCCAAATAGGCGGCCGGTCAAAAACCAGGAGAATCCCATGAAGGTAATGGCATCGGTAAAGCGGATCTGCCGCAACTGCAAAATCATCAAACGTCACGGCGTGGTGCGAGTCATCTGCACCGACCCGCGTCACAAGCAACGCCAAGGCTAAGGCCGGGCATCACGGATTTCACGAGGAACAGTCATGGCCCGTATTGCTGGCATCAATATTCCGCCGCACCAACACGCCGAGATCGGCTTGACCGCGATTTTCGGTATCGGACGCGCTCGTGCCCGCAAGATTTGCGAAGCGACCGGTATCGAGTATTCCAAGAAGATCAAGGATCTGAGCGACGCTGAACTGGAAAAGATCCGCGAGCAGGTTCACGCCTTCACCGTCGAAGGCGACCTGCGTCGCGAAGTGCAGCTCTCGATCAAGCGTCTGATCGACCTGGGCACGTATCGTGGCATGCGCCACAAGCGTGGCCTGCCGGTGCGCGGTCAACGCACCCGCACGAACGCCCGCACCCGCAAGGGCCCGCGTCGCGCCGCCGCGTCCCTGAAGAAATAACGAGGAATCAACATGGCCAAAGCACAAGCCGGCGCCGCGCGCGTCCGCAAGAAAGTCAAGAAGAACGTGTCGGACGGGATTGCCCACGTCCACGCGTCCTTCAACAACACCATCATCACGATCACCGATCGCCAGGGCAATGCCCTGTCGTGGGCGACGTCCGGCGGCGCCGGCTTCAAGGGTTCGCGCAAGTCGACCCCGTTTGCCGCCCAGGTCGCCGCTGAATCCGCCGGCCGCGTGGCCCAGGAATACGGCATCAAGACGCTGGAAGTCCGCATCAAGGGCCCCGGCCCCGGCCGCGAATCGTCCGTGCGCGCGCTGAATGCCCTGGGGATCAAGATCTCCAGCATTTCCGACATCACGCCGGTGCCGCACAACGGCTGCCGCCCGCCCAAGCGCCGTCGCATCTAAGGGGAACATCTTGGCTCGTTACACTGGACCCAAATGCAAGCTCTCGCGTCGCGAGGGCACCGACCTGTTCCTGAAGAGCGCCCGCCGCTCGCTGGATTCCAAGTGCAAGCTGGAATCCAAGCCCGGCCAGCATGGCCGCACTTCGGGTTCCCGCACTTCCGACTTCGGTCTGCAGCTGCGTGAAAAGCAGAAACTCAAGCGCATGTACGGCGTGCTGGAAAAGCAGTTCCGCCGCTACTTCGAAGAGGCCGAGCGCCGCCGCGGCAACACCGGCGAGACCCTGATCCAGCTGCTGGAATCCCGCCTGGACAACGTCGTGTACCGCATGGGCTTCGGCTCGACGCGCGCCGAAGCGCGCCAGCTGGTCAACCACCGCGCCATCGAGCTCAACGGCCATACCGCCGACATCGCCTCGATGCTGGTCAAGGCCGGCGACGTGGTGACCGTGCGTGAAAAGGCCAAGAACCAGATCCGCATCAAGGAATCCCTGGAACTGGCCAGCGGCAACGGCCTGCCCCAGTGGGTCGAGGTCGATGCCGGCAAGCTCTCGGGCGTGTTCAAGCAGGCTCCGGACCGCGCCGACGTCGCCCACGACGTCAACGAATCCATGGTCGTGGAACTGTATTCCCGCTAATCGATTCCGGCGGCCTCGCGCCGCCGAGCGGGTCCCGGGCGTTGCGTCCGGGGCCGCCGCACAGCCCATACCCAGGTTCTGCCCGGGGTGGGCTGCGCTCATGTTCCGGCTCGACCGCCGGTCCTTCATTTCCGTCAGCCTTATCGGTGTAACGAGCCGAGGGTATTGAAAAGGAACAGTCATGTCAGCACAAGGTTTTCTCAAGCCCCGCACCATCACGGTGGAGTCCCTGGGCGCCAATCACGCCAAGGTCATCATGGAGCCCTTCGAGCGCGGCTACGGCCACACGCTGGGCAACGCGCTGCGCCGCATCCTGCTGTCCTCGATGACCGGCTACGCGCCGACCGAGGTGCAGATCAGCGGTGTCGTGCACGAGTACTCCACGGTCGCCGGGGTGCGCGAGGACGTCGTCGACATCCTGCTGAACCTGAAGGGCGTGGTCTTTAAGCTGCACAATCGCGAAGAAGTCACGCTGCAGCTGAACAAGCAGGGTCCCGGCGAAGTCCGCGCCCGCGACATCGATCTGCCGCACGACGTGGAGATCGTCAACCCGGATCACCTGATCGCCACGCTGACCGACGACGGCCGCCTGGAAATGCAGGTCAAGGTCGAGCAGGGCCGCGGCTACGTGCCCGGCAATGTGCGCGCGCTGGTGGACGACCGTTCGGCCACCATCGGCCAGATCGTCCTGGACGCGTCCTTCAGCCCCGTGCGCCGTGTCAGCTACGCCGTTGAGAGCGCCCGCGTCGAGCAGCGCACCGACCTGGACAAGCTGGTGCTGGATGTGCTGACCAACGGGGTCATCAGCCCCGAGGAAGCCGTGCGCCAGTCGGCCCGCATCCTGATGGACCAGGTCGCGGTGTTCGTGTCGCTGGCCGACAAGGACGCCGGCCAGCTGACGACCAGCGTGCCGGTGGGCGGCCAGTCTGCGCCGATCGATCCGGTGCTGCTGCGCCCGGTCGACGACCTGGAACTCACCGTGCGTTCGGCCAACTGCCTGAAGGCCGAGAACATCTACTACATCGGCGACCTGATCCAGCGCACCGAGAACGAGCTGCTGAAGACCCCCAACCTGGGCCGCAAGTCGCTCAACGAGATCAAGGAAGTCCTGGCCGCACGCGGCCTGACGCTGGGGATGAAGCTCGAGAACTGGCCGCCCGTCGGCCTCGAGCGTCCCTGATCGTTCGCGGCATGGGCGGTGTCCATTCGCACCCATGCTAAAATCCCGCGCCTGCCTCAGTCCGGGGCAGGCATAACGACCCATCCGGACCGCGCCCCTGGCGATAGAAGATCCGGGTTTCAGATTCAATATAGGAAATCATCATGCGCCATCGTTCCGGCCTTCGCAAACTCAACCGCACCAGCAGCCACCGTCTCGCCATGTTCCGCAACATGGCCGTGTCTCTGCTGACCCACGAAGCCATCAAGACCACGCTGCCCAAGGCCAAAGAACTGCGCCGCGTCGTCGAGCCGCTGATCACGCTGGGCAAGAACCCCACGCTGGCCAATCGCCGCCTGGCCTTTGCCCGCCTGCGCGACCGCGACGCCGTGACCAAGCTCTTCAATGACATCGGACCGCGCTTCGCGGCCCGCAACGGCGGCTACACCCGCGTGCTGAAGATGGGCTTTCGCCAGGGCGACAACGCCCCCATGGCCTACATGGAGCTGGTGGACCGCCCGGAGGTGGAAGCCGCCGCGGAATAAGCCCGTCATCAGGGTCCGGCATCGCGCCGGATCCCGATCCCCGGTCTTCCAGGGCCTGAGGCATTGCCGCCTCAGGCCCTTTTTCCATGTAGAATCAAAGAGTTTTGTCCATACGGATTTACCATGTCTGATCTTGCTGGGGCGGCGCCCGGGCCGAACGAACCCGGGCCTGGCGATGCCTTGCCGGGTTTGCAGCGGCAGGATGGCGCGCCCGGGGATGCCGTGGTCGTGCTGGGGACCGTCCCGGACGCGCTGCTGGCCAAGCGCCTGGCACACGTGCTGGTCGAGGAATCCCTGGCGGCCTGCGCGCAGGTAGGCGCGGCCATGACGTCCATGTACCTGTGGCAGGGCAATCTCGAGGGCGGGGAGGAAGTCCCCCTGACGCTGAAGACCACTGCGGCGGCGCTGCCTGCCCTGTACCGGCGCTACTGCGATCTGCACCCCTACGAGGTGCCCGAGTTCCTGGTCCTCGGCGTGGCCGCGGGCAGCATCCCCTATCTGGACTGGGTCCGGGACAGCGTCGTGGTCCCGCCCGCCGGTCCCCAGGCCGCCCGCGGATGACGCGGCGACCGATGAACGAGAAGTCCGTATGAAGAAAATCCTGTTTGCGCTGTTGCTGGGCGTCCTGTCCCTCGGCGTCCTCGGCTCGGCCCGCGCGGAGGACGATTTCCTGGATCCGGCGACGGCCTTTGCCGGCACGGTCGCCATGGCCGATCCCCTGACCCTGGACGTGCACTACCGGATCGCGCCGGGCTACTACATGTACCAGGAACGCTTCGAGGTCCGGATCGAGGACGCGCAGCGCCGGCTGCTGCTGTTCCGGCGCTCGACGCTGACGCCGCCCGAGGCCGAGACGCGCAAACCGTTGTGGACCGCGCCGCCGCACCTGCCCAAGGGACAGGTGAAATACGATCCGACCTTCGGCCAGGACATGGAGGTCTATCACCGGGGCGTCACCTTGCGCGTGCCGCTGCAGGCGGGCGCCTCCGGGCCGCTGCAGGTGACGGTGACCGGGCAGGGGTGCGCGGACGCCGGATTGTGCTATCCGCCGATGAGCCAGCAGTTCACACTGCTGGCTCAGGGCAGCGGCTACGCCGCCCAGGGCGCCCAGGTCCGGGACCGGGTGCCGCCGCCGCAGGACGAAGCCGCGATTGAAGGGCCGGCGGCCGGCGTCGGTGCTGCCTCGGCGGCGGCTGCCGGGCCGTCCGGAGCCACCGGGCAGGCCGGTGCCGTGCCTGCGGGCCCGATGGGCGATGCGGCCGGGTCCGGCCTGCTGGACCTGGGCGACACCGGCATGGCGGCATGGCTGCACCAGGCGCCCCTATGGCAGATCCTGGGCTTGAGTTTCCTGCTGGGGATACTGCTGTCGCTCACGCCCTGCGTGCTGCCCATGGTGCCGATCCTGCTGGCCATCATCGCCGGCAAGACGCCGGCGGAGATCGGGCGCGGCCGGGGCCTGGCCCTGGCCGCTGTCTACGTCCTCGGCATGTCGTTGGTCTATACCGCCCTGGGGGTGGCGGCGGGGCTGCTGGGCGCGGGCCTGGCCGCCTGGCTGCAATCGCCCTGGGTGCTGGGGACCTTTGCGGTGTTGCTGGCCTTGTTCGCCCTGGCCATGCTGGATGTTTTCACGCTGCAGGCGCCAGTCGGCCTGCAGTCGCGCCTGCAGGCGTGGCAGCAGCGGCTGCCGGGCGGGCGCGCGGGCGGGGTGCTGCTGATGGGCATGCTGTCGGCGCTGATCGTCGGGCCCTGCATCGCCGCGCCCCTGGCGGGCGTGCTGCTGTTCATCTCACAGACGGGCGACCTTGCCGTCGGCGGCGGAGCCCTGTTCGCCATGGCCTGGGGCGAGGGCGTGCTGCTGCTGGCCGTGGGGGCGGGCGCCGGGGCGCTGCTGCCGCGCGCGGGCGCCTGGATGAATCCGCTCAAGGCGGGTTTCGGGCTGCTGCTGCTGGCGACTGCCTGGTGGATGGCGCAGCCGTTGCTGGCCGCGTCCCTGGCGGTCGCGGGCTGGGTCCTGCTGGCGTTCTGGGCCGCCCTGATGCTGTGGGGCGGCGGTGCGAGCGCGGCCGCGCCGGCCGGCGCCCTGCGGCTGTTGCTGCGCGCGGCGGCCCTGATGCTGGCTCTGTGGGGGCTGGCCCAGGGCGCCGGCCTGCTGGCGGGCGGGCGCGACATGCTGCGGCCCCTGGCGCCGTTCGCCGCGAGCGGCGCGCCAGACGCGGATGCTGCGGGCGACACCCAGGCCATTCGGGCGCGCTTCACGCCGATCCGGTCCGTGGCGGAACTGGATGCGCAGCTGGCGACGACGGACCGTCCGGTCATGCTGGATTTCTATGCCGACTGGTGCGTGTCGTGCCTGGAAATGGAGAAATTCACGTTCAGCGACGCGCGGGTCGCCGAGGCCATGGGCCGGATGCGCCTGCTGCAGGCGGACGTCACGCGGATGACCGACGAGGACCGGGCGCTGCTGGCGAGATTCGATCTGTTCGGCCCGCCGGGGATCCTGTTCTTCGACCGGCGGGGCAAGGCGCTGCCCGACGCTCGCGTCGTCGGTTTCAAGAAGGCCGATGCCTTCCTGGCCGTCCAGCGGCAGGTCTTGTCCGCCCCGTAAGGGGTGTCATCATGGAAGGCGGCGGTCATGGCGGCGGCTCGGGCCGCGCGCTGCGAGACGAGCCGGAGGCCCGTCCGTCGGCGTCCGGTTACTCGTCCGGCGACGAGTCGCCCTGCCGGGCCAGGGCATCGGCCGTCTCGGCGGGGTCCTCTTCGGACTGCGTCTTGTTTTTCTCGATGGCGGCGCCCGCCAGGATGCCGATCTCGTACAGCAGGCACAGCGGCGCGGCCAGCAGGATCTGGCTGAGCACGTCGGGGGGCGTGACCACCGCCGCCAGGACGAAGGCGCCCACGACCACGTAGCCGCGGATTTCGCGCAATTTCTTGACGGTGACCATGCCGGTCTTGACCAGCAGGACGACCGCGACCGGCACCTCGAAGGTCACGCCGAAGGCGATGAACATCGTCAGCACGAAGTTGACGTAGGCCTCGATGTCCGGCGCCGGCGTGATGGAATGGGGCGCGAAGTGGGCGATGAACCGGAAGACGGTGTGGAACACCACGAAATAGCAGAACGCCATCCCCAGCAGGAACAGGAAGGTGCTGGAAATGATCAGCGGCAGGGCCAGGCGCTGCTCGTGCCGGTACAGGCCGGGCGCGACGAAGGCCCATGCCTGGTATAGCACGAAAGGCAGCGACAGCACGAAGGCGGCCAGCAGCGTGACCTTGATCGGCACCATGAAGGGCGTGATGACCCCGGTGGCGATCATGCGCGTGCCTTCCGGCAGGGACGCCAGCATGGGCTGGGCCAGGATGTCGTAGATGGCCGAGGGGCCGGGATAGAGGAACAGCACCACGAAGATGCCCAGCACGGCCACGACGGCGCGCAGCAGACGGCTGCGCAGTTCCATCAGGTGCGAGATGAAGGTGTCCTGGGAGGACGCGTCGGAGGCGTCAGTCATCTTTCTCTTTCTTCACGTCGAGCGCCTTGCGGGCGTCGTCCAGGGAATTCTCGAGCGCCTGGGCGGGCTGCGCCACGGCGGTCTTGAGTTCGTCGACCGATGAGGTCATGGAAGTCTGCACCGAGCGGGCGGCGTCTTCCATCTGGTGCTTGATGTCGCCGATTTCCTTCAGGTCGATTTCCTTCTGGATGTCGGACTTGACCTCGTTCACATAGCGCTGGGCGCGGCCGAGCAGGTGCCCGACCGTGCGGGCGACCTTGGGCAGGCGTTCCGGACCGATGACGATCAGCGCGATCACGCCGATCAGCATCAGTTCGCTGAAGCTGACATCGAACATGGTGTTTACGGTCCGGGATGCGGGATCAGGCGTCGGTCTTTTCGCGCGCCTGGACGTCCACCGTGTTGGAATCCTCGACTTGCTGGGTGACGGCCGGCTTGTCGGCATCCTGCTGGGCGTCCTTCATGCCTTTCTTGAAGCCCTTGACGGCCCCGCCGAGGTCCTCGCCGACGTTGCGCAGTTTTTTGGTACCGAAAATCAAGGCGACGATGACCAGAACGATCAGCCAGTGCCAGATGCTGAAACTACCCATGAGGGACTCCTTAGGCGGCCGGTGCCGCGCGTTTTGACCAGGGGCGTGCGCCGCCCAGGATGTGAAAGTGCAGGTGATCGATTTCCTGACCGCCTTCAATGCCGGTATTGGCCACCAGCCTGAAGCCGCCCGCCGGCATCGGATTGCAGCCGTTCTCGGCCGCCAGTCGCGGCGCCAGCTGCAGCATGCGCGCCAGCCATTCGCTGTCGCCCGGCCCGATGTCGGCCATCGAGGCGATGTGGTGCCGGGGGATCAGCAGCAGGTGCACCGGCGCGGCCGGATTGATGTCGTGGAACGCGAGAAATTCGTCGTCTTCGTGCACGATGCGGGCTGGGATCTCGTGCCGGGCGATTTTACAGAACAGGCAATCGTGACTCATGAGGTTCTACGCGGATGGGGCCGGACATCGACCCGCTCAACCTCGTATGTTGCCACAATTTTCCTGGCATTGTGCTGATCAGGCCGGTGAATGCCGCTGCGTGAGGGTATGTCCTAGGACAGGGCCTCATTCCTTGGGGCGGGCGGCCTTTTCGGCCAGGCCGGACAGGCCTTCGCGGCGGGCGAGCTCGGCCAGCACGTCCTCGGGCCGCAGGCCGAAATGGGTCAGGGCGACCAGGCAGTGGAACCACAGGTCCGCGGTTTCGGCCACGATGCGGTCGGGCGTGCCGTCCTTGGCCGCCATGACGAGCTCGGTGGCTTCTTCCCCGATCTTTTTCAGGAAGGCGTCCGGCCCGCGGGCCAGGAGCTTGGCGGTGTAGGACGTCGCCGGGTCGCCGCCGCGGTCGGGCCGGCGGGTGGCCAGGGTGTCGGCCAGGCGCGCCAGCAGGTCGGTGTTGGAGGATGAGGCAGTGTCAGCGGAAGTCATGTCGGGTGGCCGTCGATGGCGGGACGCCGGGGGCGGCGTCCTGGCGCACGCTAGGCGTGCGGGGTCTTGTAGATGGAATGCGGGTCCTTCAGGACCGGATCCCGGATGACCCAGGCGCCGTCCTGCGCGTCCAGGCTGCGGAAGAAGCAGTGCGCCCGGCCGGTGTGGCAGGCGATGCCGCCGAGCTGGGTGACCTTGAGCAGCACCACGTCGCCGTCGCAGTCCAGACGGATGTCATGGACCCGCTGGACGTGTCCGGATTCCTCGCCTTTGCGCCACAGGCGCTGGCGGGACCGGGAGAAATACACGGCCTGCCCGGTGCGGACAGTCTCCTGGATGGATTCGGCGTTCATCCACGCCATCATCAGCACCGCGCCGCTGTCGGCGTCCTGGGCGATGGCGGGAATCAGGCCCTGCTCGTCAAAGCGCAGGGCCGCAAGCCAGGCGGGCCCGCCGGCGGGAAGATCGCTGGATGTCATGCTCGTCGCACCGGAATGCCCTGGCCGGCCAGGAAGTCCTTGGCCTCGGCCAGGGTGTGTTGGCCGAAATGGAAGATGCTGGCCGCCAGCACCGCGCTGGCATGGCCCAGGGTGACGCCGTCGGCCAGGTGCTGCAGCGTGCCGACGCCGCCGGATGCGATCACCGGGACGGGGACTGCGTCGGAGACCGCGCGGGTCAGCTCGAGGTCGAAGCCGGATTTCGTGCCGTCGCGGTCCATGCTGGTCAAGAGGAGCTCGCCGGCGCCCAGATCGGCCATGCGGCGCGCCCATTGCACGGCGTCCAGCCCGGCGCTGCGGCGCCCGCCATGGGTGAAGACCTCCCAGCGGGGCGCCTGGCCGGGCGCGGACACGCGGCGCGCGTCGATCGCCACGACGATGCATTGCGAGCCGTGGTGGCGGGCGGCCTCGGCGACCAGTTCGGGCCGCGCGACGGCGGCGCTGTTGATGGAGACCTTGTCGGCGCCGGCGTCCAGCAGGCGCTGCACGTCGGCCACCTGGCGCACGCCGCCGCCGACGGTCAGGGGAATGAAGACCTGGCGCGCGACGGATTCGATGATGGGCAGGATCAGGTCGCGCTCGTCGGACGTGGCGGTGATGTCCAGGAAGGTCAGTTCGTCGGCGCCCTGCTCGTCGTAGCGGCGGGCGATTTCCACCGGATCGCCGGCATCGGCCAGGTTGACGAAGTTGACGCCCTTGACCACGCGCCCGGCATTGACGTCCAGGCACGGGATGATGCGGCAGCACAGGCCCGAGACCGGATCCTGGACGGCGGCGCCACCGTCGTCGGGAGGAAGGGCGGCACGGGGCATGGCGGCGTTCATTCCGTGGGCCCGGACAGGGCGCCGTCGGCCGCCGCGTCCTCGACCCCGCACAGCGAATCGGCCAGGCTTTGGGCGGCTGCGAATTCCAGCGTGCCCTCGTAGAGGCTGCGGCCCAGGATGGCGCCATCGACGCCCTGGTCGGCCACGGCGCACAGGGCGCGGATGTCGTCCAGCGAGGCCACGCCGCCGGAGGCGATGACCGGGATGCGGACCTGCTGCGCCAGACGCACGGTGGCCTCGACGTTGACGCCGCTCAGCATGCCGTCGCGGCCGATGTCGGTGTAGATGATGGATTCGCAGCCGTAGTCCTCGAACTTGCGGGCCAGGTCGATGACGTCGTGGCGGGTGAGCTTGGACCAGCCGTCGGTGGCGACCTTGCCGTCGCGGGCGTCGAGCCCGACGATGATGTGGCCCGGAAAGGCGGAGCAGGCGTCGCTGAGGAAGCCCGGATCCTTGACCGCCGCGGTGCCGATGATCACGTAGGAGATGCCGTTGTCCAGGTAGTATTCCACGGTGTCCAGGTCGCGGATGCCGCCGCCGATCTGGATGGGGATTTCCTCGTCGATGGCGTCGACGATCGCCTCGATGGCGGCGCGGTTGCGCGGCTTGCCGGCGACGGCGCCGTTCAGATCCACCAGGTGCAGGCGGCGCGCGCCCTGTTGGGCCCACTGGCTCGCCATGGCGGCGGGATCTTCGGAAAAGACGGTGGCATCGGCCAGGTCGCCTTGGCGCAGGCGCACGCAGCGGCCGTCTTTGAGGTCGATGGCGGGGATCAGAAGCATGGTCGTCGTGTCAGTGCAGGAAGAAGGGGAAACCCGGACCTGAGTCAGGGCTGCCAGCGGGTGAAGTTGCGATACATCTGCAAGCCGGGTGCGGCGCTCTTTTCTGGGTGAAACTGTACGGCAAAAATATTGTCGGCCGCAACGGCGCAGCAGAAAGCGTGCCCGTAGCGGCTGGTGGCCGCCGTGAGCGCGTCGTCGGCCGGCTCGGCGTAGTAGCTGTGGACGAAGTAGAACGGCGTGTCCTGCCCGATGCCTTCCCAGAGGGGATGGGGGCCGGTCCGGCTGACCGCGTTCCAGCCCATGTGCGGAACCTTGAGGCGCACGGCGGGGCTCTCGTCGTCGGCGGGCCGCTGGAAGGCCGGCCCCTGGAAGCGCCGGACGCGGCCCGGGAACAGGCCCAGGCCGGGGGTATCACCCTCGTCGCTGCCCTCGAACAGCATCTGCTCGCCCACGCACACCCCAAGCAGCGGTTTCTCGCGGGCGGCCCGCAGGACGGCGTCGCGCAGGCCCGACGTTTCCAGCGTGTGCATGCAGTCGGGCATGGCGCCCTGTCCGGGAAAGACGACGCGGTCGGCCGCCAGGATCTCGGCCGGGCTGCGCGCGATGCCGATGTCGTGGTCGGGAGCCGCGGCCTGCAGGGCGCGGGCGACCGAGTGGAAATTGCCCATGCCGTAGTCGACGATGGCGATGCGAGTCACGATGCGGGTCCTGAGTAAGGAGGTGCGATGGAGAAAGGCGGCCGTCCGTCGCCGGTCAGAGAGAGCCCTTGGTCGAGGGGATCGCGCCGCCGGCCCGGAGGTCGACTTCGGTGGCCATGCGCAGCGCCCGGCCGAAGGCCTTGAAGATGGTCTCGCACTGGTGGTGGGCGTTCTCGCCGCGCAGGTTGTCGATGTGCACGGTCGCAAGGGCGTGATTGACGAAGCCCTGGAAGAATTCGCGGGCGAGGTCCACGTCGAAGGCGCCGATGCGCGCGCGCGTGTAGTCCACGCGGTAGAACAGGCCGGGACGGCCGGAGAGGTCCACCACCACGCGCGACAGCGCCTCGTCCAAGGGCACGTAGGCGTGGCCGTAGCGGCGCAGGCCCGCCTTGTTGCCGGCGGCGGCCGCGAACGCCTGGCCCAGGGTGATGCCCACGTCCTCGACGCTGTGGTGATCGTCGATATGAGTGTCGCCGTCGCAGTGGATGTCCAGGTCGAACAGGCCGTGGCGGGCGATCTGGTCCAGCATGTGGTCGAGGAACGGCACGCCGGTATTGAGCGTGCGGGAACCAGTGCCGTCCAGGTTCAGCGTGACGCGGATGCGGGTTTCCTGGGTGTTGCGTTCGATCGTGGCGGTGCGCATGGCGGGGGCAGGATCCTGTGCGGTGGCGGTCGCGAGACCGGAAGTAGCGGTGGTGCGGCCTCAGGCCGGGGTGTCCAGGCGCAGCGTGGCGCTGGCCGCGTGGGCATGCAGGCCTTCGCCGGTGGCCAGGGTGGCGGCGATGCGGCCCAGCACCTGGGCGCCTGCCCGGGAGACCTGGATCAGGCTGCTGCGCTTCTGGAAATCATACACGCCCAGCGGCGAGGAAAAGCGGGCCGTGCGCGCGGTGGGCAGCACGTGGTTCGGCCCGGCGCAATAGTCGCCCAGGGATTCCGAACTGTAGGCCCCCAGGAAGATCGCGCCCGCATGGCGGATCAGCGGCAGCAGGGCCTGCGGATCGCGGGTGGAGACCTCGAGGTGCTCGGGCGCGATGCGGTTGACCAGCTCGCAGGCCTGTTCCAGGCTTTCCGTGCGGATCAACGCCCCGCGGTTGGCCAGGCTGACTCGCAGGATGTCGGCGCGCGGCTGGGCCGGCAGCAGGCGCTCGATGGCGGCCTGCACGGCGTCCAGGTAGGCGGGGTCGGGGCACAGCAGGATGGCCTGGGCCATCTCGTCGTGCTCTGCCTGGGAGAACAGATCGATGGCCAGCCATTCGGCGGGCGTGCTGCCGTCGGCCAGGATCAGGATCTCGGACGGCCCGGCGATCATGTCGATGCCCACCGTGCCGAACACGCGCCGCTTGGCGGCGGCGACGTAGGCGTTTCCGGGGCCGACGATCTTGTCCACGGCGGGCAGAGTCTGGGTGCCGTAGGCCAGGGCGCCGACGGCCTGGGCGCCGCCCATGGCGAAGACCCGGTCGGCGCCGCCGACCGCGGCGGCGGCCAGCACGATGGGATTGCGGACGCCGCCGGGAGTGGGCGTCACCATGATGAGTTCCGGCACGCCGGCGACCTTGGCCGGGATGGCGTTCATCAGCACCGACGAGGGATAGGCGGCCTTGCCGCCCGGTACGTAGAGGCCGACGCGGTCCAGCGGCGTGATCTGCTGGCCCAGCATCGTGCCGTCGGCCTCGGTGTAGGTCCAGGTCTCGCTGCGCTGGTGTTCGTGGTAGCGGCGGACGCGGTCGGCGGCGGATTCCAGCGCCGCGCGCTGGTCGGGCGGCAGGCCGTCCAGTGCGGCGAGCCAGTCGCGGCGAGGGATCTCGAGCTCGTCCATCGTGCCGGCCCGGACGTGGTCGAAGCGGGCGGTGTAGTCCAGCACCGCCGCGTCGCCGCGCGTCTGGACGTCGTGCAGGATGTCGCGCACCGTGGATTCGATGGTTTCGTCCTGCGAGGCGTCGTAGGCCAGCAGGCGGGTCAGGGCCGCATCGAAATCGGCGGATCGGGTATCCAGGCGCTTGATCAGGGACATGACGGAAACGAGTGCGTATAAAGGTCTATCTTACCGGACGGGCTCAGGCCATGTGCGTGGAGGCTTGCGCGAAGGCGTCCAGGAAGGGCTGCAGGCGCGGGCCGTGCATCTTCAGCGCCGCTTGGTTGACGATCAGGCGCGAGGAGATCTGGCGGATTTCCTCGACCTCGACCAGGCGGTTGGCGCGCAGCGTGCCGCCCGAGGACACCAGGTCGACGATGGCGTCGGCCAGCCCCACCAGGGGGGCGAGTTCCATGGAGCCGTAGAGCTTGATGATGTCCACGTGCACGCCCTTGGCGGCGAAGTGCTCGCGCGCCGCCCGCACGTATTTGGTGGCGATGCGCAGGCGCGAGCCCTGGCGCACCGCGGTCTGGTAGTCGAAGCCTTCCGGGGCGGCCACGCACAGGCGGCAGCGGGCGATGTTCAGGTCGATGGGCTGGTACAGGCCGCCGGGATGCTGGGCCATGTGCTCGTGCAGCACGTCCTTGCCCGCGATGCCGAAATCCGCCGCGCCGTACTGCACGTAGGTGGGCACGTCCGAGGCGCGCACGATGATGATGCGCAGCGCGTCGGAGTCGGTCGGCAGGATCAGCTTGCGCGAGGTCTCGGGATTTTCGGGCACGCCCACGCCGGCGGCGGCCAGCAGCGGCAGGGTTTCTTCGAAGATGCGCCCTTTGGACAAGGCCAGGGTCAGCGGGGGTTGTGCCATGTGTCGTCTGCCTATTGGATGCGTTGGATGTCGGCGCCCAGAGCCTGCAGCTTGCGCTCCATGTGCTCGTAGCCGCGGTCCAGGTGATAGATGCGCTCGACGGTCGTGCGGCCCTGGGCCGCGAGGCCGGCGATGACGAGGCTGGCCGAGGCCCGCAGATCGGTGGCCATGACGGTGGCGCCCAGCAGCTGCGCATGGCCCTGGACGACGGCGGTGTGGCCATCGATCTCGATGTCGGCGCCCATGCGGCAGAGTTCCTGCACGTGCATGAAGCGGTTCTCGAAGATGTTTTCCGTGATGACCGCGGTGCCTTCCGCCAGGGTGTTCAGCGCCATCAGCTGCGCCTGCATGTCGGTCGGGAAACCGGGATATTCGCTGGTGCGGAACCCCGTGGCGCGGGGCCGGCCGGCCATGCGGGCGCGGATCCAGTCGGGGCCGGTGGTGATCTCCAGTCCGGCGTCGCGCAGCTTGTCGAGCACGGCGCCCAGGGTGTCGGGGGCAGCGCGGCGCAGGGTGATGTCGCCGCCGGTGGCCGCCACCGCGCACAGGAAGGTGCCGGCCTCGATGCGGTCGGGCACGACGCTGTGGCGCGCCCCGTGCAGGCGTTCCACGCCCTCGATGACGATGCGGTCCGTGCCGTGGCCCTCGATGTGCGCGCCCATGGCGATCAGGACGCGGGCCAGGTCGACGACCTCGGGCTCGCAGGCGGCGTTTTCCAGGACGGTGCGGCCCTCGGCCAGGGCGGCAGCCATCATCAGGTTCTCGGTGCCGGTGACCGTGACCATGTCGGTCAGGATGCTGGCGCCCTTCAGGCGCTGCGCCTCGGCCACGACGAAGCCGTGGTCGATGTGGATGCGCGCGCCCATGGCGGCCAGGCCCTTGATGTGCTGGTCCACGGGGCGCTGCCCGATGGCGCAGCCGCCGGGCAGGCTGACCCGGGCGCGGCCGAAGCGCGCGACCAGCGGCCCCAGCACCAGGATCGAGGCCCTCATGGTCTTGACCAGCTCGTAGGGGGCCTCCTGGCTGTGGATCCGGTCGGCGTGCAGGACGACCTGCTCGGTCCCCGGGCGCTCGGTGCGCACGCCCATGCGTTCCAGCAGGGTCAGCGTCGTGCCGATGTCCCGCAGGGCGGGGATGTTGTCCAGCGTCAGCGGCTCGTCGGTCAGCAGTGCGGCGCAGAGGATGGGCAGCGCCGCGTTCTTGGCCCCGGAGATCGTGACTTCGCCATGCAGGGGGCGGCCGCCCTGGATGAGCAGCTTATCCATTGTCTTTGGCGGCGGCGTATTCGGCGGGTGTGAGGTTGCGCATCGACAGGGCGTGGATTTCCGCCCGCATGCGGTCGCCCAGCGCCTGGTAGACCGTGCGGTGGCGGGCGAGGGTGTTCTGCCCCTCGAAGGCCTTGCTGACGATCAGCGCCTCGAAATGGGCGCCGTCGCCGTAGACTTCGAGGTGTTCGCAGTCCAGGTGGTCGGCGATGTACTGGCGGACGAGTTCGGGGGTCGGCTGCATGGCTTAACTCCGTAATTTGTAGCCTCGCGCCAGCAGGCGCAGGGCGAAGAGGCTGAGGGCGAGGGCGACGGCCAGGACCACGGCCAGCCCGTGCCAGGGGGACACGTCCGAGACGGCGAAGAAGCCGTAGCGGAAGCCGTCGATCATGTAGAAGACGGGATTCCAGCTGGATACGGCCTGCCAGAAGGGCGGCAGGCTGTGGATCGAATAGAACACGCCCGACAGGAAGGTGGCCGGGACGATGAGGAAGTTCTGGAAGGCGGCGAGCTGGTCGAATTTCTCGGACCACAGGCCGGCGATCAGGCCCAGCGTGCCCAGGATCCAGCAAGACAGCACGGCGAAGGCCAGCAGCCACAGGGGTTCGGAGATCGGCAGGCGCACGAAGAGCAGCGCCACGGCCCAGATGCAGGCGCCGACCGCCAGGCCGCGGGCGACGGCCGCCACCAGGTACGCGGCGAAGATCTGCCGGTGGGAGAAAGGCGGCAGCAGCACGAAGATCAGGTTGCCGGTGATGCGGCTCTGGATCAGAGACGAGGACGGATTGGCGAAGCTGTTTTGCAGCATGCTCATCATCATCAGGCCGGGGATCAGGAAGGCCGTGTAGGGCAGGCTGCCGTAGACCTGGACGCGGTCTTCGAGCACGTGAGAGAAGATCAGCAAGTACAGCAGGGCCGTGACGACCGGGGCGGCGATGGTCTGCAGGCCGACCTTCCAGAAGCGCATCAGTTCCTTGTGCAGCAGCGTCGGAAAGCCGGAGCCCATGGCGGGCCGTGCCTGGGAAAGCGGGCGGATCATAGTTCGGCCTCGAGGAGGGAGTCGTCGTGCATGATGTGCACGAAGGCGTCTTCCAGGTCGGCGCCGCCGAAGCGGGCCATCAGGGCCTGGGTGGTGTCCAGCGCCACGACGTGGCCCGACTTGAGCATGGCGACCCGTCCGCACAGGGCCTCGGCCTCTTCCAGGTAGTGGGTGGTCAGCAGGATGGTGTGGCCGGCCTGGTTGAGGCGCGTGATGAAGTCCCACAGCGTCCGGCGCAGGTCCACGTCCACGCCGGCGGTGGGCTCGTCCAGGATGATGACGGGCGGGCGGTGGACCAGGGCCTGGGCGACCAGCACCCGGCGCTTCATGCCGCCCGACAGGGCCCGCATATTGGTTTCCGCCTTGTCCAGCAGGCCCAGGTTGTCCAGGACCTCGTCGATCCAGTCGTCGTTGTGTCGCAGGCCGAAATAGCCTGATTGCAGGCGCAGGGTCTCGCGCACCGTGAAGAAGGGGTCGTAGACGATTTCCTGCGGCACCACGCCCAGGGACTGGCGGGCGCGGCGGAAATCGGCCACCACGTCGTAGTCGCAGACCCGCGCGCTGCCTGTGGTGGCGCGCGCCAGGCCGGCGAGAATGGAGATCAGGGTCGTCTTGCCGGCGCCGTTGGGGCCCAGCAGGCCGAAGAATTCACCATGTTCGATGGTCAGGCTGACATCGTGCAGCGCCCGGAATCCCGCAGGCGCGGGGCGCCCGGAGAGCCGGTCGCGCAGGGACGGTCGGGCGGGGGCGTAGATCTTGGAGACGTGTTGCAGGTCGAGAGCAGGCATGGGCAGACAATGGCGCCCCGAAGTGGGCGCCATCAGCCATTATAAGCGGGGATCGGTAAGGGGCGGGGCCGGCCTGGCCAGCGGCCGGCAGCGGGCGCGCGGCGTGCTTATTGCCCGCTTTTCGCGTTCAGCGCCTTGATCAGGCCGTCGACGCCGCTGCGGCCGATTTCCTGGGCGAACTGGTTGCGGTAGTTCTGGATCAGCCAGATGCCTTCGACGTTCAGGTCGTAGACCTTCCAGCCCGCCTCGGTCTTTTCCAGGCGGTAGTCGACGCCGATGGGCGAGCTGTTGGGCTGGGACACGGAGGTGCGCACGACCGCGTCGTCGCCCTGTGCGTCGCCGCGGAAGGGCAGCAGCGTGATGGTGGTGGCGGGCGTGACGCGGGTGAACGCGCCGCTGTAGGTGCGGATCAGGGTGCCGGTGAAGGCCTTGACCAGCTCGGCCTGCTGCTGGGCCGAGGCCTGGCGCCAGTAGCGGCCGGCGGCCAGGCGGGTGGTCTTGTTCATGTCCACATAGGGCAGCGCGTATTGGCGCACCAGCGCGGTGATGTGGCTGACGTCGCCCTTGAGCGCGAGGGGATCGGCCTTGACGGCATCGAGCATGTTGTTGGCGACCGCGCCCAGGAATACGTCGGGGGCCGCCTTGGGATCCACGGCATGTTCGGCGTGCGCCGCCGGGGCGGCGCACAGCGCCAGCGCCAGGCCCAGCAGGCCGGCGCGGGTCGCCCGGCGCAGGTTCGACAGAAGGAAGGACATCGTCATGAGGGCTCCAGAGAGGGTCGGAGCGGCCCGGTCACCCGGCCTTGCGGCTGGGAGTCCCGGACGTCCGGTCCGACAGAGTTCAGTGGGTGGGTTCGGCTTCCGGGTCTTCGTACACCGGGAGGCTGTCGGCGCCAGGGGCGCCCGGCTTTTGTTCCAGCGCATCCTCGGTGCTGGCCCGCTCGCCGTGCGTCCGGCTGTCCAGCATAGCCTTGCGGCGCTGCAGATAGGCGTCACGGATGAAACTGTATTTGTCCAGGGCGATCTGGTCCACCAGCCGGTCGGCCTCCAGCAGATTGGCGCGGGTGTCGACGATGTACAGGCCCAGGATCGAATTGCGGACCGGCACGTTGTCGATGGCGAAGACCGCGGCGGTGGGCGTCACCGGCGCCGTCAGGGTGACGGCGGTGCCCACGCCGTCGCGCACCGTGCTGGGGCCCAGGAAGGGCAGCACGAAATACGGCCCCTGGCCGAAGCCCCAGACGCCCAGCGTCATCCCGAAGTCGTTGGGGATCTTGCGGGCGCCGTGCATCGAGGCGACGTCGATGCAGCCGCCCAGGCCGGCGGTGGTGTTGAACAACACCCGGCCGAAGGTGTCGACGAAGTCGCGCCCGCGCCCCTGCAGCAGGCTGTTGATGGCCGACCAGACGTCGCCCAGGTTGCTGAAGACGTTGTGCACACAGGTGCGCACGGGCCGCGGCGTGACCTTTTCATAGCCCGTGGCGATGGGCTTGAGCACCGCGCGGTCCACCGCGTCGTTGAAGGTGTACATGCCGCGGTTGTAGGATTCCCAGGGATCGTTGGGGGACGGATGCGGCACCTGGGCGCAGCCGGCCATCAGCGTCGCGGCGGCCAGGGCCAGCACGGCGCGCGCCGTGCGGCTGCGGCGGACGGGAGCGGTTTGGGGGGCGGTCGAAGTCATGGATAGATTGACGGACGGGTGGACGGACGGGCGGCCGGGCCGGACATGCTGCGCATTGTAACCTTACTGGCCTGAGGGACGGCCCCTGGACGGCCGGCCCGCGCGGCCTTCAGTGCGCCGCCGCCGGGGCCGGCGCGGCGCCGGGTGCTGGTGCGGGTGCCGGTGCGGGTGCGGCGGCCGAGCCCTCTTTCTCGGCGGAGTTGTACAGGAACTTGCTGATCAGGTCCTCGAGCACGACGGCGGATTGTGTGAATTCGATGACGCCCCCGTCGGCGAGGTTCTTGTCCTCGCCGCCCGGGGTCAGGCCGATGTACTGTTCGCCCAGCAGGCCCGAGGTCAGGATGGAGGCCGAGGTGTCGGTGGGGAAGGCGTACTGTTTTTCCAAGTCCAGCGTCACCGTAGCCTGGAATCGCTGGTTGTCGAAGCCGATCGAGGCCACGCGGCCGACGACGACGCCGCTGCTTTTCACGGGCGCCCGGACCTTGAGGCCGCCGACGTTGTCGAAATAGGCCTGCACCCGGTAGGTGGGCGCAAAGGAGAACGAACTCATGTTGCCCGCCCGCAGCGCCAGGAACACCAGGGCGACCAGGCCCAGCAGGATGAACAGCCCTACCCAGAAATCGGTTTTTTCGCGTGTCATGAAGAAAATCCTTAGTGCGCGAACATCAGCGCCGTCAGCAGAAAGTCGAGCCCCAGAACGGCCAGCGCGCCGCTGACCACCGTGCGCGTGGTGGCGCGCGAGACGCCTTCCGGCGTGGGCAGCGAGGTCCAGCCCTGGTACAGCGCGATCAGGGTGACGATCACGCCGAACACCAGGCTCTTGATCACGCCGTTGAGCACGTCGTCGACGACGTCCACCCCGCCCTGCATCTGGGACCAGAACGCCCCCGGGTCGATGCCGATCAGCACGACCCCGACGAACCAGCCGCCCAGGATGCCGACCATTGAAAAGAACGCCGCCAGCACCGGCATGGCGATCACGCCGCCCCAGAAGCGCGGCGCCAGCACCCGGCGCACCGGATCCACGGCCATGACCTCCATGGCCGACAGCTGTTCGCCGGCCTTCATCAGGCCGATTTCCGCCGTGAGCGAGGTGCCCGCCCGGCCGGCGAACAGCAGCGCGGTGACGACGGGGCCGAGCTCGCGGGTGAGCGACAGGGCCACCAGCAGGCCGAGGGCTTCTTCGGAGCCGTAGCGGTTGAGCGTGTAGTAGCCCTGCAGGCCCAGCACGAAGCCCACGAAGAGCCCCGATACGCCGATGATGAGCAGGGAGTGGTTGCCGATGAAGTGGACTTGTTGCGCGGTCAGGCGCGGGCGGCGCCAGAGGACGGCGCTGCGCGCCAGGATCGCGGCGAACAGGCGGGCGAAGGCCCCCAGGCCCCGGACCGTGGACACGAAGCCGCGGCCCAGGCCGGCGATATGGTTTGACAGCGCGTTCATGCCGTCCCCCGGCGTGCCGCCAGCCAGCGTTCGAAGGCCGGCGTCAGCGGATAGTGAAAGCCGATGGGGCCATCCGGACGGCCCTGCAGGAACTGCTGCAGGTAGTCGTCCTGGGCGGCGGAGAGCTCGGCGGGCGTGCCGTGGGCCATGAGCCGTCCCTGGCCGATCAGGTAGACCTGGTCGACGATGGCGAAGGATTCCGCCACATCGTGGGTGATCAGGACGGAAGCGCAGCCGAGCTGGTCGGTCATGGTGCGGATCAATTGGGCGGTGATGCCCAGGGAAATCGGATCCAGGCCGGCGAAGGGCTCGTCGTAGAGGATGAGTTCGGGTTCCAGCACGATGGCGCGCGCCAGGGCCACGCGCCGCGCCATGCCGCCGGAGATCTCCGAGATGCGCAGGTGCGCCGCGTGGCGCAGGCCGACGGCCTGCAGCTTGTCGAGCACGCGCTCGAGGATTTGCTGTTCGGAAATGCAGGTGTGCTCGCGCAGCGGAAAGGCGACGTTCTCGAAGACATCGAGGTCGGTGAACAGCGCCCCGCCCTGGAACAGCACGCCCATGCGCTGGCGGATTTCCCGCAGGGGCTCGCCCTGAAGGCCGTCCATGTCGCGGCCGAACACCGTGATCCGGCCGGCCCGCGGGGGCAGCTGGCCGGTGATGGCCCGCAGCAGCGTGGTCTTGCCGGATCCGGATCCGCCCATCATGGCCACGACCTGGCCCGGCATCACCTGCAGGTCGATGTCGCGCAGCACCGTGAATTCGCCGTATCCCAGCGAGACGCCGGCGAAGGTGACGAGAGGGGTGGGGGTGGTGGTCATGCCGATGGGGACTGGCCTCTTTCCATGGGCATGATTGTACCTGTTCAGCGCGGCAGCACCGAGGATCCCATCAGGTACTCGTCCACCGAGCGGGCGCACTGCCGGCCTTCGCGGATCGCCCAGACCACCAGGGACTGGCCGCGCCGCATGTCGCCGGCGGCGAAGACCTTCGGCCGCGTGCTGCAGTAGTCGTCGGTCGTGGCCCGCGCATTGCCCCGCACGTCCAGCTCGATGCCGAAGGCGTCCAGCACCGAACGCACCGGCGAGACGAAACCCATGGCCAGCAGCACCAGGTCGGCCTGGATCTCGAAGCGCGAATCCTTGACCTCGCGCATCTTCATCTGGCCGGTCGCCTTGTCCTTGAGCCATTCCAGGCGCGTGGCGACGAGCTTCTCGACCTTGCCGCCCTTGCCCTCGAAGGCTTGCGTGCCGACGGCCCAGTCGCGCTGGCAGCCTTCCTCGTGGGAGGAGGACGTGCGCAGCTTGAGCGGCCAGTAGGGCCAGGTCAGCAGTTTGTTTTCTTCCTCGGGCGGGCGGAACATCAGTTCGAACTGCGTGACCGAGGCCGCGCCCTGGCGGTTGCTGGTGCCCACGCAGTCCGAGCCGGTGTCGCCGCCGCCGATCACCACGACGTGCTTGCCTTTGGCGTTGATGGGCTTGGCGATGCGGTCGCCGTGGTTGGTCTTGTTCTGCTGGCGCAGGAAGTCCATGGCGAAATGGACGCCGCGCAGCTCGCGGCCGGCCACGGGCAGGTCGCGCGGCTGTTCGCAGCCGCCGGCCAGCACGACCGCGTCGTGGTGCGCCAGCAGCTCGTCCGGGGTGATGACGGTCAGACCGTCCTCGGCATCCTCGGGACGGCCGATGTAGGTGGAGGGGAAGAATTCCACGCCTTCGGCTTCCAGTTGCGCCAGGCGCCGGTCGATGTGGGATTTCTCCAGCTTGAAGTCGGGGATCCCGTAGCGCAGCAGCCCGCCGATGCGGTTGCTCTTCTCGTAGACCGACACGGTGTGGCCGACGCGGGCCAGCTGCTGGGCGCAGGCCAGGCCGGCGGGGCCCGAGCCCACGATGGCGACCCGCTTGCCGGTCTTGCGGGCCGGCGGCTGGGGCACCACCCAGCCTTCCTGCCAGCCGCGCTCGATGATGGTGTGCTCGATGGACTTGATGCCGACCGCCGTGTCGTTCAGGTTCAGCGTACAGGCCGCCTCGCAGGGCGCGGGGCAGATGCGTCCGGTGAACTCCGGGAAATTGTTGGTCGACAGCAGCGTGTCCAGGGCGCGCTTCCAGTCCTGGCGGTAGACCAGGTCATTCCAGTCGGGAATGATGTTGTTGACCGGGCAGGCGTGGGTGCAGAAGGGCACGCCGCAGTCCATGCAGCGAGCGCCCTGCACGCGGGCTTCCTCGTCGTTCAGGGGGGAGACGAACTCCTTCCAGTGGCGCAGACGGGATTCCGGCGCCTCGTAGGCCGGCTTGACCCGGTCGAATTCCATGAAACCAGTGATTTTTCCCATGATGCGGTATTCCTTCAGGCAGCCAGATCCCGGGACTGGGCGGCTTGCCACAGTTCGCCCAGGGCGCGGCGGTATTCGGTCGGGGTGACTTTGACGAAGGCGCGTCGGGCCTGGCTCCAGTCGTCCAGGATTTCCCGGGCGCGGAAGCTGCCCGTCTGGCGGAAGTGATTCTCCACCAGCCGGCGCACGATGGTCTCGTCGGTCTCGCGTTCGCTGTCGCGGTTCTGGTGATGCCAGTACTGCACGTCGCCCGCCTGCATCTGGGCCTCGTGGGTGCTCATGGGATCGAGCTGCACCATGTCGGTGTTGCAGCGGCGCGCGAAGACGTGTTCCGGATCCCAGACGTAGGCCACGCCGCCCGACATCCCGGCGGCGAAGTTGCGCCCGGTCTCGCCCAGCACCACCACGGTGCCGCCGGTCATGTATTCGCAGCCATGGTCGCCGGTGCCCTCGACCACGGCCACCGCGCCCGAATTGCGCACCGCGAAGCGTTCGCCGGCCACGCCGTTGAAGTAGGCTTCGCCCCCGGTGGCGCCGTACAGCACCGTGTTGCCGGCAATGATGTGGTCGGGCCCGAAGCCCCGGAAGTCGTTGGGAGAGCGCACGATCAGGCGTCCGCCCGACAGCCCCTTGCCGACGTAGTCGTTGGCCTCGCCCACCAGGTCCAGCGTCACGCCGTGCGCCAGGAAGGCGCCGAAGCTCTGGCCTGCGGCGCCGTTGCACTGGATGTGGATGGTGTCGTCGGGCAGGCCGTCGTGGCCGTAGCGGCGGGCGACCTCGCCCGACAGCATGGCGCCGATGGTGCGGTTGCGGTTGCGCACCGGCGTGATGAAGGAGACCTTTTCGCCGCGTTCCAGAGCGGCCCGGCTGCGTTCGATCAGCTGGTGGTCCAGGGCGTGGGCTAGGCCGTGATCCTGGACGTCGGTGTGGTGCACGGGATCGTCGGTGCGCACCTGGTGGAAGATGCGGCTGAAATCCAAGCCGTGCGCCTTCCAGTGGCTGACGCCCTTGCGGGTGTCCAGCAGGTCGGCGCGGCCGATCAGCTCGTCGAAGGTCCGGATGCCCAGCTGCGCCATGATCTCGCGCACTTCCTCGGCGACGAAGAAGAAGTAGTTCACGACGTATTCGGGCTTGCCGTTGAATTTCTTGCGCAACACCGGGTCCTGGGTCGCCACGCCGGTGGGGCAGGTGTTCAGGTGGCATTTGCGCATCATCACGCAGCCCTCGACGATCAGCGGGGCGGTGGCGAAGCCGAACTCGTCGGCGCCCAGCATGGCGGCGATGGCCACGTCGCGTCCGGTCTTCATCTGGCCGTCGGCCTGGACGCGGATGCGGCTGCGCAGGCGGTTCAGCACCAGGGTCTGCTGGGTCTCGGCCAGGCCGATCTCCCAAGGAATGCCGGCGTGCTTGATCGAGGACACGGGCGATGCGCCCGTGCCGCCGTCGTGCCCGGCGATGACGACGTGGTCGGCCTTGGCCTTGGCCACGCCCGTGGCCACGGTGCCCACCCCGACTTCCGCCACCAGCTTCACGGAAATGGAGGCGCGTTCATTGACGTTCTTCAGGTCGTGGATGAGCTGGGCCAGATCCTCGATGGAGTAGATGTCGTGGTGCGGCGGGGGCGAGATCAGGCCCACGCCGGGCACGGAATAGCGCAGCTGGGCGATGTAGTCCGTGACCTTGTGGCCGGGCAGCTGGCCGCCCTCGCCGGGCTTGGCGCCCTGAGCCATCTTGATCTGGATCTGGTCGGCGCTGCACAGGTATTCCGCAGTGACGCCGAAGCGCCCCGACGCCACCTGCTTGATGCGCGAGCGCAGGGAATCGCCCGCGGCCAGGGGGATGTCGGCGACGATGCGGTCCTTGCCCAGCACCGAGGCCACGGTGTCGCCCTTGCGCACGGTCGGCTTGCCGGCGCGCATCTCGGCGCGGTAGCGCAGCGCGTCCTCGCCGCCTTCGCCGGTGTTGGACTTGCCGCCGATTCGGTTCATGGCGACCGCCAGCGTCGTGTGGGCCTCGGTCGAGATCGAGCCCAGCGACATGGCGCCGGTCGCGAATCGCTTGACGATTTCCTTGGCCGGCTCGACTTCGGACAGGGGGATGGCCTGCGCCGGATCGACGCGGAATTCGAACAGGCCGCGCAGCGTCATGTGGCGGCGCGACTGGTCGTTGATGAGCTGCGCGTATTCCTTGAAGGTGGAATAGTTGTTGGCGCGCGTGGCGTGCTGCAGCTTGGCGATGGAGTCCGGCGTCCACAGGTGCTGTTCGCCGCGGATGCGGAAGGCGTAGTCGCCGCCCTCGTCCAGGCGGTCGGCCAGGACCGGGCTGGCGCCGAAGGCGGCCTGGTGCGTGCGCAGGGCTTCCTCCGCCACCTGGAAGATGTCGATGCCCTCGATGTTGCTGGGCGTGCCCGTGAAGTATTTCTTCACCAGGCTGCCGTGCAGGCCGACCGCCTCGAAGATCTGCGCGCCGGTGTAGGACATGTAGGTCGAGATGCCCATCTTGGACATGACCTTTTTGAGCCCCTTGCCGATCGCCTTGATGTAGTGCTCGGTGGCGTGGGGGATGTCCTTTTCCATGCCGGCCAGGGACTCCAGCGCCAGCCAGGGATGCACGGCCTCGGCCCCATAGCCGGCCAGCAGGGCGAAATGATGGGTCTCGCGCGCCGAGCCGGTCTCCACGATCAGGCCGGTCTTGGTGCGCAGGCCCGCGCGGATCAGGTGCTGGTGGATGGCGGAGGTGGCCAGCAGCGCGGGGATGGCAACGTGCTCGGCGTCCACCTTGCGGTCGCTCAGCAGCAGGATGTTGTCGCCGCTGCGCACCGCGTCGGCCGCGGTCGCGCACAGCGACGCCAGGCAGGCCTCGATGCCCTCGCGGCCCCAGGCGACCGGATAGGTGATGTCCAGCTCGCAGCAGCGGAACTTGTCGTTGGTCTGGCGGCTGATGTGGCGCAACTGCGCCATGGCGGCCTGGTCCAGGACTGGCTGGCTGATTTCCAGCCGCAGCGGCGGATTGACGTTGTTGATGTCCAGCAGGTTGGGCTTGGGGCCGATGAAGGACACCAGCGACATGACCAGTTGTTCGCGGATCGGGTCGATCGGCGGGTTGGTCACCTGGGCGAACATCTGCCGGAAGTAGTTGTAGAAGGGCTTGGGCCGGTCCGACAGGACGGTCAGGGGCGCGTCGTTGCCCATGGAGCCGATGGCCTCCTGGCCGGTGGCGGCCATGGGCTCGAGGATGAACTTGAAATCCTCCTGCGTCCAGCCGAAGGCCTGCTGGCGGTCGAGCAGGCTGGCGGCCGGCTCGGGCAGGTCGTCGGCCTTGAGCGCCGGCAGGTCGTCGAGCTTCATGCGCAGGCGCTGGATCCACTGGGGATAGGGGTGGGCGTTGGCCAGCTGCGACTTGATTTCCTCGTCTTCGATGATGCGGCCCTGCTGCAGGTCGATGAGCAGCATCTTGCCCGGCTGCAAGCGCCATTTCTTGACGATGCGGTGTTCCGGGATGGGCAGCGTGCCGGCCTCGGAGGCCAGGATGACCATCTTGTCGTCGGTGATCAGGTAGCGGGCGGGGCGCAGGCCGTTGCGGTCCAGCGTGGCGCCGATCTGGCGCCCGTCTGTGAAGGCCACCGCGGCCGGGCCGTCCCAGGGCTCCATCATGGCGGCGTGGTATTCGTAGAAGGCGCGCCGCGATTCGTCCATGTCGGCGTGCTGTTCCCAGGCCTCGGGGATCATGATCATCATCGCGTGGGCCAGGGAATAGCCCGACATGACCAGCAGTTCCAGGCAGTTGTCGAAGGTGGCGGTGTCCGACTGCCCCTCGTAGACGATGGGGTAGAGCTTGCTCAGGTCCTCGCCCAGCACCGCGGAGGTCATCACGCCCTCGCGCGCCCGCAGCCAGTTGAAGTTGCCCTTGACCGTGTTGATCTCGCCATTGTGGGCGATCATGCGGTAGGGGTGGGCCAGCGGCCAGGCCGGGAAGGTGTTGGTGGAGAATCGCTGGTGCACCAGCGCCAGGGCCGAGAGGGCGCGGGTGTCGGCCAGGTCGCGATAGTAGACGCCCACCTGGCTGGCCAGCAGCAGGCCCTTGTAGACCACGGTGCGCACCGAGATCGAAGGCACGAAGTATTCCTGGCCGTGGGCCAGTTGCATGCGCTGGATGGCGTGGCTGGCGGTCTTGCGGATGACGTAGAGTTTGCGCTCCAGCGCGTCGGGCACCATGATGTCGGGGCCGCGGCCGATGAACAGCTGGCGGATCACGGGCTCGCAGGCGCGCACCGTCGGCGACATCTCCATCTCGTGGTCGATGGGCACGTCCCGCCAGCCCAGCACCACCTGGCCTTCGTCGCGCACGGCGCGTTCCAGCTCGCGCTCGCACGCCAGGCGCGACGCGGTTTCCTTGGGCAGGAAGACCATGGCCACGCCGTAGTCGTCGGGCGGGGGCAGGATGACGCCCTGGGCGGCCATTTCCTCGCGGTACAGCTGGTCCGGGATCTGGATCAGGATGCCGGCGCCGTCGCCCATCAGCTCGTCGGCCCCCACCGCGCCCCGGTGATCCAGGTTTTCCAGGATCTTCAGGGCCTGCTGGATCACGGAATGGCTCTTGTGGCCCTCGATGTGGGCCACGAAACCCACGCCGCAGGCGTCGTGCTCGAATTCGGGACGGTATAGACCCTGGGCGGCCGGCAGGCCGGGAGGACAGGAAACTGGGTGGGTCATGGCAGGACTCGCAAGGGTGTACTTAGGCGCCGCGTCGGTGCGTCGCGCCACAGGGCCTGGGACAGGCCTCGTCCGCGCTGGACGAAAGCAGAAAATTACGCTGACAAGCCCTTGAGGACAATAGGTTTTCTCTTGATGTGTCCCCATTTATCAATGGCGTTGCTTTTTTGCTAGAAAAACAGGGACATATCCATTCTAATGAAAAACTGAAATAAAGCCGTCTTTTCGGGACGGCTGGAACCCAGGGGAAACCCTGATTGAGGGCATTGAAAAAATCAGCGGGGTTGTGGCGGTATCAACCCTGGTCCAGGGTGGCGCCCCCGTCGACGCGCAGGTCATGCAGGGTGATGTGGCTGGCGCGGTCCGACAGCAGGAACAGCACGGCGTCGGCGATTTCCTCCGGCGCGGCGATCTTGTCCAGCGGGATGCCAAGCCGCCAGCGGGCGGGATCGCCCTGGATGACGGCCGCGCGGGAACTGCCCCGCGCCCACATGGCCTGCTGCATCGCGGTGTCCGTGGACCCCGGCGAGACGATGTTCACGCGGATGCCGCAAGGCGCCAGCTCCAGGCCCAGGCAGCGGCTGAACTGCGTGACGGCCGCCTTGGACGCGGCATAGGCTGCCATGCCGGCGCGCGGCGTGGCGGCGGCGTTGGAACTGACGGTGACGATCGCGCCGGCGCGGCGTTCGCGCAGACGGCGGGCCATGGCGCGGCAGACGTGGAAGACCCCCGTGGCGTTGACGTCGAAGCAGCGCGCCCATTGCGCGTCGTCCAGGTCGACGACGTCGCCCATTTCCAGGACGCCGGCAACGCTGGCCAGTCCGTCCAGGGGACCAAGGGCGGCTTCCGACCCGGCGACCGCGCGTTCGACCTGGGCGGCATCGCGTACGTCCAGGCGGCTGGTCCACAGCCGGGGCGACGAACCCTGTGCCGGCAGGCGGTCTGCCGTCTCGGCCAGCCGCTGCAAGCCGGCCTCGTCCAGGTCGGTCGCGGACACCCGCGCACCTTGCGCGAGCAGCCGGCGGGCCACGGCGGCGCCGATGCCGCTGGCTGCGCCCGTGACGAAGACGTGGCGGCCGGCGAATTCCGCCTGGGCGTCGGCCTGGCTGCGGGGGGTGTCGGGCTGCGTGCTCATGCGGGGATCTCCCGGGTTGCGGAGTCGAGGGCGTCTTGGGACAGGGCGTCGAGGATCTGGTCGGCCGTCAGGCTCACGCCGCAGCGGCGCGCCACGTGCCGGACCGCCATGTCGTGGTCCTGAGGGCTGAAGTCGGCGCAGGCGTCGATTGCCAGGAAGGCCTGGATGTCCAGCATGAAGGCCTCGAGCGCGGTCGCCAGGCAGCCGATGTGCGCATACACGCCGGTGATGATCAACTGGTCGCGGCCGAGGCGCTCCAGTCGCGCGCGCAGGTCCGAGCGCTGGAACGCGCTGTAGCGCCATTTCGTCAGCACGACGTCGCGCGGGCGCGGCGCCAGGGCCGGGACGATGCCGGCGCCGGCCTGCTCGCCGGGCGCGGTCAGGCCGGGGCCCCAGAAATCGTTCAGCAGGGCACGGTCGGCCGGCGGCTGCACCGGCGGCTGGGCGGTGTAGAACACGGGAATGTCCAGCTCGTCGCAGCGCTCGCGCAGCCGGACGATGGCGTCCACCAGTTCGGGAATGGGGGATTGCGCGACGTCGTACTTGCCGAGGAAGTATTCCTGCATATCGTGGATCAGCAGCGCGGCGCGGCGGCGGTCGGGGCGCCAGTCGACGCGGTTGTCGGCGTGGGCGCGGGGCATCGGGTAGGACGCCAGCGAGGGAATGCTCATGGGGTGGACTCCAGGCCCAGCGCATCCAGCAGGGTGCGCAGTTTGTTGCCGGTCTCGATGCGTTCCTGGGCGGGAACCGATCCTGGAACGATGCCGGCGCCGGCCGACAGCGTCAGGCGCGGGCCGGCGACGTGGGCGCAGCGGATGGCGACGGACCAGACGCCGTCGCCGCTGGCGTCGCACCAGCCGACCGCGCCCGCGAAAAAGCCGCGCTCGAACGGTTCGATGCGGGCGATGGCGCGGCGGGCGTCCGCGGTCGGCAGGCCGCAGACGGCGGGCGTGGGGTGCAGCGCGATGGCCAGATCCAGGACGCCATGGGAAGGATCCTTCAGCTCGCCGGTGATGGGCGTGCCCAGGTGCCACAGGCGGGCGGTGGACGTCAGGCTGGGACGGGCCGGAATGTCCAGGGTGCGGCACAGCGGCCGCAGCGCCGTCTCGATGGCCTCGACGACGACGGCATGTTCCAGGCGGTCCTTGGGGGAATCCAGCAGGGCCTGCGCCTCGCGCGCGTCGCCGGCCGCGTCGGGCAGGCGCGCGGCGGTTCCCGCCAGCGGGTGGATGAACACCTGTCGGCCTCGGCGGCGCACCAGCAGCTCGGGGCTGGCGCCGATGAAGTATTCCCCCGCGCCGGCCAACGGCATGGCGTAGGTGTAGCCGTGCGGGTTTCCGTGCCAGAGGCGGCCCAGTATCGTGGCCAGGTCCGCGCCCCGGTCCAGCTGGAGTTCCAGCGTGCGGGCGAGGACCAGCTTGCGCAGGGCCGGATCGGCGTCCAGCAGCGCCAGGGCGTCGCGCACCCCCTGCTCGTACTCGTCCCCCGAGGGATGCTCGCGGCGCCTGAGGATGCCCGCCGCCTGGGGGGCCGGCAAGGCGGCCGGCGCCTGCATGCGGCGCAACCGCCCCGGCACGAGCAGCCGGGCGGGCCGCGTGGAATCGTAGGGCAGCAGACCGAACAGCACGGGTGGCGACGCATCGGGCCCGCCCGACTGGGCGGCCCCGGCCTGCGCCCGCGCGAGCAGGTCGGCCGCGCAGGCCTGGATGTGATCGAGCGGGTCCGCGCTCAGCAGGCAGCCGCTGCCGTGCAGGACTTCGTCCGGCGAGGCGAACAGGCAGTCCCCGGGCGCGAAGTCGGACCAGCGCGTCTGCGCCGGCCCCGCCGTGGCGGCCCGGCCAGGTTCCCGAGGCTGTCCGGATTGCCCGGGAGGCATCATGACGGGCATGTCCATGATCAGCGGCGGGCCTCGATGCGGACCAGACGGTCGCCGCGCAGATCGTTCTTGCTCTTCTTGATCAGCGCCCAGGCCGTGCCCTGCGGGTCCACGGTAACGTGGTTGGGCGCCGAGCCGGTGGCGATCTGCGCCTGGATGGCGCCGTCCGCATCCAGGACGGTGATCGTGCCCGAGATCCGGTTGGCGACGTAGACCAGGCCCTTGACGGGGTCGAATGCCACGTTCAGGGCGCCCGGGCCGGTGGTCACGCGCCTCAGGACGCGGCCGTCACGCGCGTCCAGGATGTTCAGGTCCCCGGATTTCTGCGCGGTGACGTAGAGGCGCTGCGCGGCGCCGTCCACGGCGATGCCCGAGGCGCCTTGCGCCCCTGGGACCGCGTAGCGCGCCACCTGGCGGCTGGATGCGGTGTCGATGGCGAAGACTTCCGCCGTGTTCAGGCTGACGGCGTACAGGCGCTGATGCGCGGCGTCCAGGGCCAGGCTCATGGGCTTGGGCGCCTCGCCCGCGCCGGACAGGGGAATGCCGGGCAGGGGCTGCAGCGTGGCGCTGTCGAAGACGTGGATCACGTTGGCCGCGGGCGAGGACACGTAGGCCCGGCCGTGGCCGGCGTCGATCAGCACGTCGCGGGCGTGCGGCGTCGCGTTGTCGGGGAACTGCTTGACCAGGGCGAGGTCCGACTGGCGGTAGACGGACACCGAGCCGCTGCGGGTGTTGGTGGTCCAGACCCGCCCCTGGGCGTCATCCACGGCGATGCCGTAGGCCGCCTGCACCTGTCCGTCCTGGCGGCCGGCCTGGAGGGCGGGCGTGATTGCGGCGTCGATGCGCAGCGTGGCGGGATCGAATTTCACCACCCGGGATTCGCGCACCGGCGGGCGGCCCACGGCGCTGGCGACGTACAGGCGCCGGGTGCGCGCGCTGTAGGCGCCCTGGTAGACGCCGGGCACCAGGTCGATGGCCTGCGCCTGGAAGGTCCAGACGGGCGCGGCGGGAGCCTCGGCATCCGGCGCGGCCGCCGGCCCGGTGGCGGCGCAGCCGGCCGCCAGGCCCAGGAATGCGCCGGCCAGCAGCAGCGTGGCGGCGCGGCCCAGTCGGCTGCGCGAGATCGGGTTCGGTGTCATGCGGTTTCCTCTTTCAGTGGCAGATCAATAGGGCGGATCCCGACGGCGGGAGGCGCCGGGTCGGCCGCGACCATCCCGGCGTCCAGCACGGGGGCGATGCGGCCGACGGCCTCGGCGCCCGGCAGCGCGGCATGGGTGGCGGCCACAGGGTGGACCGCCAAGGCGCCGACGTGGGGACGCCAGGCGTGCGGATCCAGGCCGGCTGCGTCGGGTTCCAGCGCGGCCTGGAAGTGCAGCACCGTGCCGGCATAGCGGGCGTGACAGTGGCCGCGCACCAGGCGGTTGGTACGGGCGACCGTGTCGAAGACGGCGTCCAGCCTGTCCGGGGACAGCTCGGCCAGCGGGTGGCCCGTGGCCGCCAGGAAGGCCAGGACCCCGGACCGGTTCAGGCGTTCGGCCGGCAGGGCATGGGGGTCGGCGCCGGCGATATGCAGCAGCGCCTTGTACAGGTCTTCGGGCGCCGGCTCGGGGCGGCCCCGCCAGGCCTCGCAGGGGTAGGCGTCCAGCAGCGCGACCGCGCCGACGGCATGGCCCCGCGCCTGCAGCTCGGCGGCGACCGCCTGGGCCAGGATGCCGCCGACCGACCATCCGGCCAGGTGATAGGGGCCGCGGGCCTGCATCGATTGCAGCAGGTCGGCATAGCCGCGCGCCATCTCCGCCAGGCTGGCGGCCGGCGCGCGGCCGTCCAGGGCCAGGGCGGGCGCCTGGATGCCATGGACGGTGCGCGGCGTGGGCAGTGCCCTGGCCAGCGCGCCGTAGCACCAGGACAGGCCGCCGGCGGGGTGGATGCAGAACAGCGCCGGCCGGCCATCGGCCTCGCGCAGCGTCACCACTGGGCCGAATCCCGCCTGCGCCGCCAGTTCCGGATGAAAGGCCTGGGCATCGAGGTGGGCGGCCAGGCGCATCACCGTCGGATGCTGGAACACGGTGCCCAGCGACGCCTCGTGCGTTTCCCGCAGCTTCAGCGCCAGGCGCGCGGCCAGCAGCGAATGGCCGCCCAGGGCGAAGAAATCGTCTTCGAGGCTGGGTGTGGCTGACAGGCCCAGGACGGTGCGAAAGGCCCGCGCCACCAATTGCTCGGTCGCCGTGCGCGGCGCACTGCCGATCTCCCGGTGCGCGGGGCCGGGCGCGGGCAGGGCCTTGCGGTCGAGTTTGCCGTTGGCCGTGACCGGCAGCTTGTCCAGGAACACCCAGGCCGCCGGCACCATGTAGCCGGGCAGCTGCGCCGCCGCGTCGGCGGCCAGCGCCCGCGGGTCGGGCGCCGGGCCGCCGGCTTCGGCCACCAGGTAGGCCGCGAGCAGGGTGCGGCCCGGCTGGTCTTCGCGGGCCAGCACGGCGGCCTGCGCGATGTCGGCACGGGCCGTGAGAACCGCCTCGATTTCGCCCAGTTCGATACGCTGGCCGCGCAGCTTGACCTGGTGGTCCAGGCGGCCGAGATAGACGATGGCGCCGTCCTCGCGGCGCGCGGCCAGGTCGCCGCTGGCGTACAGGCGTCCTTCCGGCAGGCCCGGGGGGGCGGGAATGAAGCGTTCGGCCGTCAGGTCCGGCCGCCCCAGGTAGCCGATGGCGAGCTGGCGCCCGCCCAGGTAGAGCTGGCCGGGCACGCCAGGCGGCACGGGGCGCAGCAGGGCATCCAGCACATGGAGCTGGGTGTTCCAGACCGGCCGGCCGATGGGGACCGGCTGGCTGTCGTCGTCTGGCCCGGCGGCCCAGAACGACACGTCTACGGCGGCCTCGGTGGGCCCGTACAGGTTGTGAAGTTCGGCCCGGATCCTGTCGTGGAACCGGTCGCGCAGCGCCGCCGGCAGGGCCTCGCCGCTGCAGAACACCAGCCGCGCGTGCAGACCGCGGGACGCGGGTTCCTCCAGGATGGCGGCGAGCATCGAAGGCACGAAATGCAGCACGCTGATCGCATGCGTGCGGATCAGCTTGCAGAGCCAGGCGGGATCGCGGTGCGCGCCGGGCGGCGCCACCACCAGCCGGGCGCCGCTCAGGAAAGGCAGGAAGAGCTCCCAGACCGATACGTCGAACGTGGCCGGAGTTTTCTGCAGGACGCGGTCCTGCGGGCCGATGGCGTAGTGCTCGCGCATCCATTCCAGGCGGTTGACGATGGCCGCATGGGACACGATGACGCCCTTGGGCGCACCGGTCGAGCCGGAGGTGTAGATGACGTAGGCCGGGTCTTCCGGGCCGGCTGCGGGCGCCGTCCCGTCGTCGGAGCCGTCCAGCGCGGCAGCAATTTCCGCGAGGGACAGCGGCTGCGTGGCGAGGCCGTCGCACAGCGGCGCCGGCCCGATCAGGGCGCAGACCTGCGCGTCGTCCAGGATCCGGCGCAGGCGGGCGGGCGGCTGGTCCGGATCCAGGGGCAGGTAGGCGGCGCCGCTGCGCAGGATCGCCAGCATGCACAGCACGCGTTCGGCCGAGCGCGGCAGCGCCACGGCCACGCGGGCGCCGGGGCGGGCGCCCGCAGCGCGCAGGCGGCGGCTGGCGGCGGCTGTCCAGGCATCGATCTCGGCGTAGGTCCAGGCCCGGGCGCCGCCGCCGGCGTCCTCCAGGCCGACGCAGGCCGGATCGGCGCGCAGGCGGGCCAGGATGCGCGACCAGAGCGTGCCTTCGGGCAGCGGATGGTCCGTGCGGTTGGGCGCCAGTGCCCAGCGCTCGTGTTCCTCGGGGGTGAGGGTCGGCACGTCGGCCAGGCGCGACGCGCGCAGCGCGTTTTCCAGGAACGCGGTCAGGCGCTCCAGGTGCGCCTGGACCTGGCTTTCGAGGTACAGCGTCGGGTTGGCCTCGATTTCGATGCGCAGGCCGCCGGCGTCCGGCGCGGCGCGGAAGCTGAAGGTCAGGTCCTCGACCGGACCGGTGCACAGGACCGCCTGGGCGGCGTCCAGCCCCGCTGCCGCATAGGGGGCGTCGAAGGGCAGGACGTTCAGGATCGGGCCGTGCAGGCGCGGCAGGCCGCCGGGCAGCGCCAGGTCGCGGCGCAGGGATTCCGCGCGGTAGCGGCTGTGGCGGCGCAGGCCGCGCAGCGCGCGGGCGGCATCGGCCAGCAGCGCGGGCAGCGCCGTGTTTTCGTCGAATTCCCAGGCCCAGGGCACCACGTTCATCACGGTGGCGACGGCGCGGGCGCTGCGGCTGCCCAGCCGGCCCATGGCGGGCACCCCCGTCACGCAGGCGGCCGCGCCCAGGTGGCGCGCCACGTAGGCGGCGCCCAGGGCCGTCAGGATGTCCGGCCAGGCCACCTCGGTGGACTGTTCCAGGGCGCGCAGGGCCTGGATCAGGGATTGGGGAGCGTCCCGTTCCTGGCGCAAGCAGGCCGCCGCGCTGAGCGCGGTGCGGGGCGCGAGACTGGCGGCCGGGACGCGGCCTTGGCAGTGCGCGAGCCAGAATTCGCGAGCCCGGACGCGGGCCTCGCCGGCCCGCCAGGCCTGGTCCTCGGCCCAGACCGGCGCCAGCGGGGCCAGCGGCGGATCGCGGTCGGGCTCGCCCCTGCCCAGGGCATCGTACAGGCGGATGGCGCGGCCCTCGATCAGGGCCATGCCGTAGCCGTCCGCGGCCAGGTGGTGGACGCGCTGGTACCACAGGGTCAGGGCGGGGCCGCACAGAAAGAGGATCTGGGCCGACAGCGGGTCGCGCAGGGGATCGACGGGACGCGCCAGATCACGCCGGATCCATTCGAGGGCCCGCTCATGCGCCCCGGCCTGGCCTTGTGCGCGCAGGTCGCGGACCTCCAGGCGCGGGACGCGGCCGGGGTCCAGGCGCTGCACCGGCCCCTGCGCGTGCTCCTCGAAGCGCAGGGACAGGGCCTCGGCCTCGGCCAGGGTCCGGTCCACGGCCCTGGCGAAGCGCGGCACGTCCAGCGGGCTGCGCAGCGTCGTGCAGTGCGCCGGGTTGAAAATGGGATTGCCCGGATCCAGGCGCTGGGCGTACCACAGGCCTTCCTGGGCTTCGGTCAGCGGCGCCCAGCCCGGCGCGCCGGATGCCGCCTGCGACGCCGCGTCGGACCCGTCCGTCTTCATGGGTTCAGGCATCGGTCCGGCTGCCGGCGGCGCCCGCTGCGTCCCGGACGAGGGACCACCATTGCGCCAAGGTGGCCTCGGCCGCCAGATCGGCGAATTCGATCCTCGCGCCCGCCTCGCGCCATTGCGAGGCCAGTTTCATGAGCCGCATGGAATCCAGGCCCAGGTCCATCAGGTTGTCGTCGTCGAGGATGTCGTCAGGGGATTCATGCAGCATGCGGGCGATGTCGGCGCGCATGCGCTCCAGGGTAAGTGCGGTCATGGCAGGAACGGACGGAAGGTTGCAAGGGAATCTTCAGGAGCGGGCCGGCGACGGACCGGATTCCTCCAGGGCCGCCTCCTGGGCGAGCAATTGCGCGCGCAGTTCGGCGCGCAGCGCCTTGCGGCTGATCTTCAGGGCGGCGGTCGAGGCGAAATGGTCGACGAACACGATCTGATCCGGGACCTTGAAGTCCGCAATGCCGCGCGCGCGGATCCATTTCTTCAGCTCGGCCGGGCGCGTGCGTTCGCCCCTGGGGATGATGAAGGCGCAACTGCGCTCACCCAGGAACTCGTCGGGCACCGAGACGACCGCGGCGTCGAAGACCTGCGGGTGGGACAGCAGGTGGTCCTCGATCTCCTCGGCCGAGATCTTCTCGCCCGCCCGGTTGATGTGGTCGCCCGCCCGCCCGCGGACCTCCAGATAGCCATCGGGCGTCATGCGCACCATGTCGCCGGTCCGGTAATAGCCGTCTTCGGTGAACGAACGCGCGTTGGCCGAGGGATTGTCGTGGTAGGCGCGGATGGTGTAGGGCCCGCGCGTCAGCAGGTGTCCCACCTCGCCGGGGGCGACCGGCCGGCCCTCGTCGTCCAGGATCAGGATCTCGTCGTCCGGGCTGATGGGGCGGCCCTGGGTGTTGAGGATCCGGTCTTCGGGATCGTCCAGCCGGGTGTAGTTGACCAGGCCCTCGGCCATGCCGAAGACCTGCTGCAGCGTGGCGCCCAGCACGGGGCGGACGCGGCGGGCGACCTCGGCCGACAGCTTGGCGCCGCCCACCTGGATGGTGCGCAGGCTGCCCAGGTCGTGCGCCGTGGCCGGCGCCAGGTCCAGCCATTGCAGCAGCAGCGGCGGCACCAGGCTGGTGACGGTGACGCGTTCGCGCCCGATCAGGGCGAACGCGGATTCCGGGTCGGGCGAGGGGCAGAGCACCACGCATCCGCCCGCGTAGAGCGTGCCCAGGAATCCGGGCGAGCTCATGGGGAAATTGTGCGCGATGGGAAGCGCGCCCAGAAAGACCGAGTCCGGGCCCAGGCCGCAGATGCGGGCCGATTCGCGCAGGGTGTAGATGTAGTCGTCGTGCGTGCGCGGGATCAGTTTCGACAGCCCCGTGCTGCCGCCGGAAATCTGCAGGAAGGCCACGTCCGAGCCCTGCGACGCGGTCGCGGGGACGTCCGATCCGTCGGCGGCATACAGCGGCTCCAGGGCCGCGAATTCCCCTGGCTCGCCGGCAATCCAGATCTGTTCGACGGCCGGGCAGCGGCTGCGCAGCTCTTGGGCGAGCGCGCGGTAGTCGAAGCCGGCATGGGCCGCGGCGGCGACATAGGCGCGCGCGCCGGACCCCCGGGCGAAATGCTCGATCTCGGTGATGCGGTGGGCCGGCAGGGCGTAGACGGGAATCAGTCCGGCGCGAAACAGCCCCAGCACCACGCCGATGAAGTCCGGGATGTTCGGCAGATGCACCAGCACGCGGTCGCCGCGCCGCAGGCCGGATCGCAGGAAGCCCGCCGCCAGGGCGGACGCGCGCCGGTCCAGTTCGCCGTAGCTCCAGCGTTGGCTGCCGCCGACCACCGCGATACGGTCGGGATGCGCGTCGGCGCGCTCGCGCAGCCAGGCGCCGAAGGTCTCGTTGCGCCAATAGCCCTGTGCCCGGTAATGGTCGGCGAAGGATTTCGGCCAGGTCTGGGTCGGAAAGACGGACGACATAATTGTGATGCTCATGATAATGAGAATGATTATAGACTTTTGAATCTTCAAATCCAGTCGCGGCGCCCGGCGGCCCAAGCCCAAGCCCAGGCGCAGGCCCGGGGCGGCGGTCCGGCCGGGAGGCGGGCTGGAGTCAGCCGGGCAGCCCCGCTGACTCCAGCCAGGCGGACAGGTCCAGCCGCGTCAGGCGCCAAGCCGGACCGGGCGCGGGCAGGCACAGGGCGGCGCAGTCCGCCGGCGACTGCCACAAGAGGCGGACGTGCAGGCCCTCGGCCGCGGGCAGGCCCGAGACGCGCAGCCAGCCCTCGCCGGCGGACTGCAGGCGCAGGCAGCCCGGCTCGACGGACAGGCCCAGACCGCAGGCCTTCAGGACGGCCTCGCGGCAGACCCATTCGGCGCAGAACGTCTGGGTGTCCCGCTGCGGCGGCACGGCGCCGTCGCGGCCGCCGTCCTGTGGGCCGGCGGGAGCGGCCCCGTCCGGATCCCGGCCTGTCGCGAATCGGAACAGCGCGGCGTCCACCCGCTGGGGGCAGGTTTCCACGTCCACCCCCAGCGCCTGGACGCCGACGGCCGCCAGGACGTGGTCGCCGCTGTGGGCTAGGTTGAAATGCCAGCCGGCCGGGTCGGCCAGGGCGGGCTTGCCGCGCGGGCCCGCCGCCAGGGCGATGTCCGCCGGCGGCACGCCAAGACGGTGCGCCAGCATCTGGCGCACCAGGGCGCGCGCCGTCAGGCTGCGCAGGCGGTCCCCGGACTGGCGCAGGCGCGTGATCCATTGCCATTCGGCATCCGGCAGCAGCCGGCGCAACTGAGCGGCCTGCGCCGGATCGGGCAGGCCGCGCAACGCGACGACGTGGGTGGCGTCCATGGCCGCGGCTTACTGGGCCGCCAGCGCCACAGCGCGTTGCGCCGACGCGGGCAGGGCCTGGCCGTGGCCGATGCCGTCCAGCAGCTCCAGCCGGCACGCCAGGCGCGGGATGCCGGCCAGCCGGCGGGCCAGGGCCCGCAGCGCCGGCAGCGTCGCAGTGCCGTCTTCGCCCGTGCGGGGCGCGGCGGTCTGGGGCCGCGGATGCCAGCGTTCCTCGGTGCCCGCCATCAGCGTCAGCCGCACCGGCCGGGGCGGCGGGGCGTCGCGCAGCGCATCGAGCCGGGCGGCGGCCAGGCCCTCGTGCCACCACAGGGACGGGCTGGCGCAGATCACCTGGGCGAATGCCGCCGGCCGCCGCGCCAAGGCATGGAGCGCGCAGAGGCCGCCATAGGAATGGCCGTACAGGCTCAGGCGGGCGCGGTCCAGGGCCGCCTGGTGCCCGGCCCAGTCCAGCATCGGGCCCAGCAGTTCGTCCAGAAAGGCGTCGGCGCCGCCGCACTGCCAGCCGGGCATGCGTGGGTCGGGCCAGCGGCCGCCGTCCGGCGCCGGCGGCGTGTAGTCCAGGGCGCGCCGCGCGAGGGCCTGCGGTCCGTCCGACCCTTGCGGCCCGTGCGAGGGGACCAGGATGGCGCAGGCATCCAGTCCGCTGGACGGCGGCAGGGGCCATACCCAGTCGCCGTCCAGCAGGACCAGCAGCGGCCAGCCCCCGTCCGGCGGCGCGGACTCCGGCACGCGCAGGCGCAGCCGGCGCCGCCCGTGCGGATCGCCGCCGCCGTCCAGAACGGTTTCCCGCAGGCTCATGGCCGGGGCCGCAGGTCGACCAGGTAGGTGCCTTCCAGCGGGACGGCCAGGAATTGCGTGTTGATCTCGCGCAGCGTCTGGGCCGGGTCCGTGTCGGCGAAGCGGTCCGGATGGATCCAGCGGGCGAGCGCCTCGATGAAGACCACGTGCAGCGGCGAGTCGTTGAAGGCGTGCCAGATGCCGTGGCTGTTGCCGGAGCGCACGGCCGGCAGGGCGTCCAGGCGATTGGCCTCGATCAGGCGCTGCAGGCTCGCGCGGGCCTGGGCCTCGGACACGCCGGCGCCGATGGCCAGCCCCTTGGCGGCGCGCGAGCCGGTTCCGGTGGCCACGTAGACCTGGGGCTCGCGCGAGTTGATGTATTCGAAATTCAGCTTCCCGGTTGCGCTTTTCAGCACGTCGGCGCCGATGTTGTGGCCGCCCGCGTAGCGCACCATTTCGTTGAAGGTGCCCACGCCCGGTGAATTGCAGCAGTCGGTGCTGCCCGCGTGCGCATGGATGAAGACGGCCGGCCGCTGGTCCTCGGGCAGGCCGGCCAGGCGCTGGGCGACGTCGCGCATGTGCTGCGCATAGAATCGGATGAAGGCCTCGGTCTGCGCCTCGTGGCCGATGGCGCGGCCCAGGGCGCGCAGGCTGGGGATGGTGTTTTCCATGGGCCGCATGAAGAAATCGATGACGATCACGGGAATGCCCGCCGCCTCCAGGCGTCCGATGAGCGGCGAGTCGCCGGCCGCCTGGCCCGGGGCGAGGCCGGCGAAGGATGCGGTCATGACCACCAGGTCGGGGCGCAGCGCCAGCGTGCTTTCCACCGAGAACGAATCCGCCGTGTGGCGGCCCACGACGGGGACGCGCGCCAAGCCGGGGAAGCGGCGCAGGGCGGCCTGGTAGTCCGGCGCGAACGAGGTCTTGAATTCATCGGACCAGCCCGCCAGGATGGCCGCCGGGTCCGGCGTCAGCAGGGAAAGCACCTGGAAATGACGCGCCTGCGCCAGCACCACCCGGTGCGCCGGCCCCGGCAGCGTCACCTGGTGGCCCAGCACGTCGGTGACCTGGATGGGCGCGGCGGCGGCCGGTCCGCCGGCCAGCAGCGCCAGCATCGTCAGGCAGGACGCCAGCAGCCGCAGGGCATGGCGCAGAAGGCGGGAGGTCTCGGGGTGGCTCATGGGCGTCGGAAAACGGGTTGGGATCAGGATGCCGGCGCGCGCAGGCCGTCGATCAGGATGTGGGACAGACCGCGCGAGCAGGTTTCCACGCGCGCCGAGACCTGGTAGACCTCGGCCAGCGAGTCGGGGGTGATGACCTCGCGCGGCGTGCCGTGGCCGGCCAGTTCGCCGTCGCGGATCAGCAGCGCCTCGTCGCTGCGCTGCAGCGCGATATTGAGGTCATGCAGCACGATCAGGGTGGTCAGACCGTGCTCGCGGGTCTCCTGCGCCAGCAGGTCCATGACATGGCACTGGAAATTCAGGTCCAGGGCCGACAGGGGTTCGTCCAGCAGCAGCAGCCGCGGCTTGCGGATCAGCGCCTGGGCCAGGCCCACCAGTTGTTTCTGGCCGCCCGAGAGCTGGTCCAGGTAGTGCATGGCCAGGTGTTCGATGCCCAGGCGGCCGAGCACGTCCAGGATGCGCTGCGGACTGGCCGCCTGGGCGGCCGGGTCCAGGTCCGAGGCGCGCGCCGCCACCATGACAGATTCGAATACGCGCAGGTGCACCGCGGCGGGCAGGGACTGCGGCAGGTACACCACGCTTTGCGCCCGCCGTTCGAAGGACAGGCGCGTCAGGTCCTGGCCGTCCAGCATCACCTGGCCGCCGGCCGTCTTCAGCAGCCCCGCCAGGGCCTTGAGCAGCGTGGACTTGCCGCTGCCGTTGGGGCCCAGCAGCGACACCACGCGGCCCGGCTGCAGCGGCCCCGCCGACAGGTGGCGGATGATGGGGCGGCGGCCGTAGGCGACCGACAGGTCATGGATCTGCAGCATGGCTTATTTCATTTGGCGGCGCAGCACCACCGCCAGGAAAAACGGCACGCCCACCAGCGAGGTCACGATCCCCACGGGAATGATGATGCCGGGCACGATGTTCTTCGAGGCGATCGAGGCCAGCGACAGGATGGTGCCGCCCACGAGCGCGCTGCCCGGCAGGTAGAAGCGGTGATCCTCGCCGAACAGCCGCCGCGCGATGTGCGGGGCGATGAGGCCGACAAAGCCGATGGTGCCGACGAAGGCGACGGCCAGCGCCGCCAGCACGCTGATGCGCACCAGCGCGGTCAGCCGCAGGCGCGGCACGTCGATGCCGAAGCTGGCCGCGCGGTCCTCGCCCAGGCGCAGGGCCGTCAGTTTCCACGTGTCGCGCAGCGACAGCGGCAGCAGGGCGGCAAAGACGGCGAGCAGGATGCCGACCTTCGCCCAGGACGAGCGGGCCAGGCTGCCCATGGTCCAGAACACCAGCCCCTGCAGCGCCTCGGCGCTGGCCACGAACTGCACCAGGGACACCGCGGCGTTGAAGGAAAACACCAGGGCGATGCCGAACAGCACGAGTCCGGCGGTGCTCATGGCGCCCCAGCGCGCCACCGCGTCCAGCAGCAGGGACGACACCAGCGCGAAGGCGAAGGCGTTGGCCGGGATCATCCAGGACTGCGGCACGCCCGGCAGCGAGATGTCCAGCACGATCGCCAGCGACGCGCCGAATGCCGCGGCCGACGAGATGCCCAGCGTGAAGGGGCTGGCCAGGGGGTTGTTCAGGATGGTCTGCATCTCGCCGCCCGCCAGGCCCAGGGCCAGGCCCACGGCCACCGCCATCAGCGCGTAGGGCAGGCGGATGTCCCAGACGATCACGCGGGTCGTCGGGTCCGACTGGGCGGGATGCAGCAGCGCGTGACCCAGTTCGGCCCATCCCAGCCCCGAGGGGCCGAGCATGAAGTCCGCCAGGATGGACGCCAGGATGACGACGCCCAGCAGGGCGACCAGCAGCCAGCGGCGGCGCAGCATGCGCCGGTAGTCCAGCAGGGCGGGAGCGGGAGTCGTCAGGGTTGAGTCCATGCCGGGAAAGCCACAGGCCCGGCATGCGGGCCCGCGTGCTTGAAGCCTGAAAAGAATGAGAACTGTTTACGTTGGAGAAAGTATAGTGGATGATGCCTGTTTCCGTCCCGAACCGCCATGTCCGTGCCTCAGCCGATCTCCGACTCCGACCTTGCTTTCGACCTGCCTGTCGAGGGCAGGGCCTGTTCCGTGCGGATCGCCGTGCCGCCGGGCTTGATGCCCGCCGCGGGCTGGCCGGTGGCCTATGTGCTGGATCTGCGGCAGTTCGATGCAATGCGTGCCGATCCCGGCGGGCTGCCGGGCCTGCTGGTCGGCCTGGGGCCGGATGATCCGGCGCACCGTGTATGGGACTATACGCCGCGCCTGCCGTCGCGCCCGGCGCCGCCGCCCGGCGCGGACGGCGATGCCGCGCGCTGGCTGCGCGTCCTGGACCTGGTGCGCGGCCACGTCGCCGCCGCCCATCGCCTGGATGCGCGGCGCCAGGCGCTGTGCGGGCATTCCCTGGGCGCCTTGTTCGCCCTGTATGTCATGACCCATCGGCCCGGCGCCTTCGACGGCTACGTGCTGTCCAGCCCTTCGGTCTGGTGGGGCGGCGGCTATGCCGGGCGCCTGCTGCGCCGCCGCCGGAACTGCTTGTGCATCCGGGGCCTGCCGGCATTGGGCGTCAGCCTGACGGTGGGCGGGCACGAGCAGGGCCTGGGGCCGGACGATGCGGATGCGACGCCCGAAGAGCGCGAACGCCGACTGGCCATGCGCCGCGCCCGCGGCATGGTGGACGGGATGCATGCGCTGGCGGCGGAATTCGCCGCTTGTCCCGGCCTGCGCTGGCGCAGCGCCGTGCTGGCGGGCCGCAGCCACCGGACGGCGCCGCTGGATGCGCTGATGCCGGGCTGGCGCTGGCTGCTCGACGCAGAGGGCTGACCGCCTCCGGACCCGGAAACTGGCGCCATCACGGTGATCGACGGCGCAGCCTGCGCCGTAAAGGCCCCGCTACGATCTGCCGGCCCATCCGAACAGCCTGGCCCTGTCGGCCGACGGCCGGACGCTGTTCGCGACGATCAAGGGGCCGCATGACGACAAGCATCCCGCCTATCGCGCCGACGGTCTGGAAAGCGTCGTGCGGATCGAACTCGGCTGAGTCTTCCTGTTTGATAACGAGAACCGTTATCGTTTATATTCGCAAGAATTTTTACCGGTTCACACAGTTGCACAGCAAGGAAGACACATGACCCTCTCCAAGGCCCAGGGCCGGGCCCTGCCGCACATCGGCCTTCTCGTGGCGCTGGGGCTGGCCGCCCCGGCCGGCGCCCAGTCCTCCGACGGCGTCGCCCAACTCGACCGCGTCGTCGTCAAGGCGGAACAGGAACTGAAGCAGACGCCGGGCGCCTCGACCATCACGGCGGCCGACATCCAGAAATCGCCCCCCGCTAACGACGTGTCGGAGATCATCCGCACCATGCCGGGCGTGAACCTCACCGGCAATTCCTCCAGCGGCCAGCGTGGCAACAACCGCCAGATCGACATCCGCGGCATGGGCCCGGAGAACACCCTGATCCTGATCGACGGCAAACCCGTGTCCTCGCGCGGCTCGGTGCGATTCGGCTGGCGCGGCGAGCGCGACACACGTGGCGACACCAACTGGGTGCCCCCGGAGGCGATCGAGCGCATCGAGGTCCTGCGCGGCCCGGCCGCCGCCCGCTACGGCAACGGCGCGGCCGGCGGCGTGGTGAACATCATCACCAAGCCCGCCCCTGACAAGCTGAGCGGCTCGGTGTCGGTGTACGCCAATTCCCCCGAGCACAGCGACGAGGGCTCGACCGCCCGCACGACCTTCAACCTGGCGGGCCCGATCTCGGACAGCCTGGATTTCCGCCTGACCGGCAGCGCGGCGAATTTCCAGGGGGATGCCTGGGATATCAATGAGGGACATCAGTCGGCGCGAGGAACCCACCCGTCGGTCGCCGGGACGTTCCCGGCAGGTCGCGAAGGCTTCAAGAATCGCGATATCAATGGCGTGCTGAGCTGGAAGCCGGCCGCCGGCCACAAGATCGACTTCGAGGCCAGCTATGGGCGCGAGGGAAACATCTACGTTGGCGATACCCAGAACACGAACACCAATGACACGGTCAAGTCCCAGTTGGGCAGCGAGACCAACCGGATCTACCGCCAGGCCTATTCCATCACTCACAATGGCGATTGGAATGCCGACACCCATACCCTGAGTTACCTGCAGTATGAGCAGACGCGCAATACCCGCCTCTTGGAAGGGCTGGCCGGAGGGACGGAAGGCATCTTCAATGACCCCGATGCGACCACCGGTGTCGGAGGCTACGGCGATATCAATCTGCGTACGCTGACGGCGCATTCGGAACTGAATCGCCGTTTGAATTGGGGCGGCATAGACCAGATGGGAACGGTCGGGTTGGAGTGGGTGCGTCAGGACCTGGAAGACTTTTCCTCTGATCTGACGTCTCGTAACAAGCCGGGCGGCTCCATGCCGCAGGTCCCGTTTGTCTACGTGCCCAAGACGCATGCCAGCATTTATTCTGTGTTCGCCGAGGACAATCTATACATCGGCGACCGTTGGGCGGTGACACCGGGACTGCGGTTCGATCATCACAGCCTCCAGGGCAACAACTGGAGCCCGTCGCTGAACCTGTCCTATATGGTCGACGAGCAATGGACGGTCAAGGCCGGTATCGCCCGAGCCTACAAGGCGGCCAACCTTTATCAAAGCAATTCCGGCTACCTGTTGTATAGCGCCGGCAATGGCTGCTGGGGCAATCCGCCGGGCGGCACGACCGGCTGCTATCTGTTGGGGAATTCCGATCTCAAGGCGGAAACCAGCATCAACAAAGAGCTGGGGATCGAGTTTCGCAGCCCTGGCGGTCTGGGTGCCAGTCTGACTTACTTCCATAATGATTATCGAGACAAGATCGAAGCGGGACACGTACCGGTCGACTCTTTCGTCGCCGGGGGCAAGCCCTATAACGTCTACCAGTGGGAAAATATCCCGCGCGCCATCGTCCAGGGGCTGGAGGGCAATCTGACCTGGCCCTTCGCCCAGGACTGGTTGTGGTCCACGAACTTCACCTACATGATCGAGTCGAAGAACAAGGAGACCGGCGAGCACCTGTCCACCATTCCTGAATACACGGTCAACAGCACCCTGGACTGGACGGTGACGCCGGCCTGGTCCCTGCGCGCCAAGGCAACCATTTACGGCGAACAGGAAGGACCGAAGTACGACTATTACGGCCAGCCGCTCACCGGCAGCGCCACGGACAAGATCCCGCCGTATGCGGTGTTCGGCCTGAGCACGCAGTACAAGGTGAACAAGCACCTGCGGGTGACGGCGGGCGTGGACAATGTGTTCGACAAGCGCATCTTCCGCCGCGGCAACGCGATCGGGGTCAATCTCGGGAAGGTGAATGAAATCCAGGGCGCCGGCGCCTACACCTACAACCAGCCCGGCCGCGCCTTCTTCCTGGAAGTGACCAGCTCGTTCTGATCCTTACGCCGCTGGGGGCTCTTCGGTCCCGCGCCCTCTACCCCGGAGGCGCGGGATTTTTGCCGTCGGAAAAACATCCTGTCTGACAGGGACATGCCCGATCACGACCGGTATAGTTCCGACGGTCGGATAGACCTCTTACGAACATCGTGATACGTTATGCGTATAACGTATCACGGGCACCCATCATGCATAAGCGGATGACCATCACGCTGGATGAAGAGGTCTATGACGGCCTGTATCGGACCGTAGGGAGACGCCATATGAGTCAATTCATCGAAGACCTGCTCCGGCCTCATGTCCTGGGCGAATCACTGGACAAAGGCTACCAGGACATGGCAGCGGATGAGCGCCGCGAGCACGAAGCGCGGGAATGGTGCAACGGTCTGGCGGGAGACCTGGCGGACGATCCGACACCGGCACCCGAATCAAAAGGCTCTCATGCGCCGCGGTGAGGTCTGGTGGGTGGAGTTCGATCCCGCAGTAGGAAGCGAAATCCGCAAGACGAGGCCCGCCGTGATCGTCAGCAATGATGCCGCCAATCGACATCTGGTTCGGGTGGTCGTCGTGCCCTTGACCAGCAACGTGGCGCGCCAATATCCCGGCGAGGCATTGGTCACTCTGAACGGGCGACCCGGCAAAGCCATGGCGGACCAGATCATGGCGGCGGACAAGGCGCGGCTGAAGGAGCAACTGGGCAGCCTGAGCAAATCGGATGTGCTGGCGGTCGAAGACGCGATCAAGGTGCACCTGGCCTTGCCGCGCTGATGATGATTACGCCCGGGGCGTCGGCTTTTTCGGCCGCCCGCGCGGCGCCGGGCTGACGCGTCGCGACGCCAGCCTTCCCAGATGGGCAAGGAAGATCTTCTCGCCCAAGGCCCATTGTCCCTGCAGGGCCGCCTCGATCTTCCGGGCCTGGTCTTCGTCCAGCCCCGCGGCCAGGCGCTTGCGCCAGGCTGCCTGGCGGGCGAATGGCGTGTCGCCCTCGCGCCAGTAGTCCGGATGGTCCCGCAGCAGGCTGTCCGCGCCGTTTCGGGCGCGGTCTCCGCCGGCGGCCGACAGGCCAGCATGCTCCGCCGCCGAGGACCACGGCCATTGCGTGGCGGTGCCCACGTGCCCGGTCGCGACGGGCAGCATCTCCAGCCATGCCATGGCCGGCAGCACCCAGCGTCCGGGCTCCAGCAGCGCATTGCGGTAGCGGCCGGCGTACACCCGGGTGCGCATCAGCCCGGATCCCATCCGCCGGCCCAGGCCTTGCATCAGGCGTGGCAGCGCCTGGGGATCGCCAGGGGTTGCCAGCAGGGTGATGCGGTCGGGCAGAATGAGCCACGCATGCAGGGCGGTCGCGGGCGCCGGGGCAGGCCCGGAAAATGCGGCGCATTCCTCCGCCAGCCAGGCGCCGATCCGGTCCAGCATCGGGCCGGGCGCGGGCGCATTGGCCGGCGCCAGCGGGTGGGCGAAGCGCGCCTGCACCAGTTGCGGGATGCGGGGGGCGTACAGGCGGGGGAGACGGGCCATAATGAAGGCCTGGAGGCAGGCCGGTGTGATGCGTCCCTGGATTATAGGGACATCCGCCCCGCCGCATCCGCCGTCTGTGCGGCCTCGGGAAACGCCCGCTGTCCGGGCCATAATTCAAACGATCGTTTGAATTATGGCCGCAAATCAGCGACAATCAGGAAATCGGCTTTCGGCAAGGGATCAGAGAATTCCCTGGAGCGATCCGCTGCAGGGGCCGACACGCCGGGAAGCCACCCATCCGGGACCTTCCATCATTGCGAGAGGACACCATATCATGCAAACCAGTCAGTCCGCCCCCCTGTTCATCCGCCGTGTGGCGGTGTGCGGCGCCGGGGTCATGGGCGCGCAGATCGCCGCCCACTGCGTCAATGCCGGCGTGCCGGTGGTGCTGTTCGATCTGGCCAAGGACGACGGCCAGGGCGGCAAGAACGCGATCGTGCAGCGAGCCATTGCACAATTGAAGAAGCTGAACCCCGCGCCCCTGGGCGTGGACCGCTTGGCCGACCTGATCACGCCGGCCAACTACGACGAAGACCTGGGGCTGCTGGCCGATTGCGACGTGGTCATCGAGGCCATCGCCGAGCGCCTGGACTGGAAGCGCGACCTCTACCACAAGCTCGCCCCGGCGCTGAACCCCCATGCCATCGTGGCCAGCAACACCTCGGGCCTGTCGATCACGTCCCTGTCCGGGGCGCTGCCCGAGAGCCTGCGCCATCGTTTCTGCGGGGTGCACTTCTTCAATCCGCCCCGCTACATGCCGCTGGTGGAACTCATCCCCACGGCCGCCACCGAACCCGCCCTGCTGGACCAGCTGGAGACCTTCCTGGTGTCGCAACTGGGCAAGGGCGTGGTCCGCGCCAAGGATACGCCGAACTTCATCGGCAACCGGATCGGGGTGTTCGGCATCCTGTCCGTCTTCCATCACACCCAGGCCTTCGACCTGCCCTATGAACTCGTCGACGACCTGACCGGCACCCGCCTGGGCCGCGCGAAATCCGGCACCTACCGGACGGCGGACGTAGTGGGCCTGGATACCCTGGTGCACGTCATCGACACGATGAAGGACCAGTTGCCCGACGATCCCTTCCACGCGCATTTCGCCGTGCCGCCGGTGCTCGCCGGCCTGATCGAGAAGGGCGCCCTGGGCCAGAAGACCAAGGCCGGCTTCTTCAAGAAGGAAGGCAAGCAGATCCTGCGCCTGGATCCCAAGGCGGGCGAATACGTGCCGTCGGGTGAAAAGGCCGACGACGAGGTCAAGGACATCCTGAAGGAAAGCGACCCGGCCGCCCGCCTGCAGGCCCTGCACGATTCCGACCATCCCCAGGCGCAGTTCCTGTGGGCCGTGCTGCGGGACACCTTCCACTACAGCGCCGTGCACCTGGCCGACATCGCCGACAGCGCACGCGAGCTGGACCAGGCCATGAAGTGGGGCTTCGGCCACAGCTTCGGCCCGTTCGAGATCTGGCAGGCCGCCGGCTGGCAGCGGGTCGCCGGCTGGATCAACGAGGACATTGCGGCCGGCAAGACCCTGTCGTCCGCGCCGCTGCCCGCCTGGGCCACCAGCGGACCGGTGTGGGACCAGCAGGCCGTGCATACGCCGCAGGGATCCTTCAGTCCGGCCAGGAACACCTATGTGCCGCGCAGCGCGCTGCCGGTCTACCAGCGCCAGATCGGCGCGCCGCGCCTGGTGGGCGAAGGGCCGTCCCTCTCGCCCAACGTGGTCTATGAGAACGACGCGGTGCTGTGCTGGACGCTGCCCGCGCCGCATCCCCAGGACGTCCTCATCACGTCCTTCAAGACCAAGATGCATACGCTCAGCCCCGACGTGGTGCGCGGCGTGGTCCACGCGGTGGACTTGGCGGAACAAGGCTACAAGGCCCTGGTCATCGGCCAGCTCGAGGATCCGTTCTCGGCCGGCGCCGACCTGAAAGCGATGCTGCCGGCCTTCATGACCGGCGGCGTCAAGGCCGTCGAGCCCATCCAGAAGGAAATGCAGGACATGGTCCTGCGCCTGCGCTATGCCCAGGTGCCGGTGGTCGCCGCCGTGGCCGGTCTGGCCCTGGGCGGCGGCTGCGAGCTGTCCGTGCATTGCGCGCGTCGCGTCGCCCACCTGGAGACCTACATCGGCCTGGTGGAAGTCGGCATCGGCCTGGTGCCGGGCGCCGGCGGCATCACGTACAGCGCCCGCCGCGCGGCGGAGATCCAGGCTCAGTCCGCCCCGGACGCGCCGCTGCTGGCCTACGTCAAGAATTTCGTCCTGGCCGTGGCCACCGCCCGCGTGTCCAAGTCGGCCCTGGAAGCCCGCGAGATCGGCTACCTGCGCGAGTCCGATCCCGTCGTCATGAACCGCTACGAGCTGCTGTACGTGGCGGTGCGCGAGGCCGCGAACCTGGCCGAGCAGGGCTATCGCCCGCCGCTGGCGGCCCGTTTCCCGGTGGCCGGTCGCGACGCCATCGCCACGCTGAAGGCCCAGCTGGTCAACATGCACGTGGGCGGCTACATCAGCGACTACGACTTCCACATCGCCGAGCAGGTGGCCCATGCCATCTGCGGCGGCGACGTCGATCCGGGCAGTCTGGTGGACGAAGCCTGGATGCTGAAACTCGAGCGCGAGGCCTTCCTGGGCTTGCTCGCCAACCCCAAGACCCAGGAGCGCATTGCCGGTCTCCTGCAAACCGGCAAGCCTGTCCGCAATTAAGGAGACCTTCGATGACTGCTCTGCAACAAGCCTATATCGTCGCCGCGAAGCGCACGCCCATCGGCAAGGCCCCGCGCGGCATGTATTCCCACACCCGGCCCGACGAGCTGCTGGCCAAGGCCATCCAGGGCGTCCTGGCCCAGGCGCCGAACCTGGACCCGGCCGCCATCGAGGACGCCATCGTGGGTTGCGCCATTCCCGAGGGTCCCCAGGGCCTGAACGTCGCGCGCGTCGGCGTGCTGCTGGCCGGGCTGCCCCAGTCCGTCGGCGGGGTCACGGTCAACCGCTTCTGCGCCTCCGGGCTGACGGCCGTGGCCATGGCCGCGGACCGCATCCGCGTGGGCGAGGCCGACGTCATGCTGGCCTGCGGCACGGAATCCATGAGCCTGGTGCCCACCATGGGCATCAACACGTCCTTCAGCCCGGACGTGTACCTGAACGAGGACAACATCGGCATCGCCTACGGTATGGGCGCGACGGCCGAACAGGTCGCCGAACGCTGGGACGTGTCCCGGGCCGACCAGGACGCCTTTGCCCTGCGCTCGCACCAGCGCGCGCTCGCCGCCCAGCAGTCGGGCGAGTTCGACGACGAGATGCTGCCGGTGGAAATCGTGCGCCGCGTCCCGGACCTCTCCACGGGCGAAGTGCGCGAGACCCGCCGCATCGTGACGCTGGACGAAGGCCCGCGCGCCGACACCAGCCTGGAGGCCCTGGCGCGCCTGCGTCCGGTGTTCGCCGCCAAGGGCAGCGTCACCGCGGGCAACAGCTCGCAGACTTCCGACGGCGCGGGCGCCCTGCTGGTGGTGTCCGAACGGGCGCTGAAAGAACACAATCTGACGCCCCTGGCGCGTTTCGTGTCCTTTGCCGTGCGCGGCGTGCCGCCCGACATCATGGGCATCGGCCCCAAGGAAGCCATCCCCGCCGCCCTGAAGAAGGCCGGCCTGACGCTGGACCAGATGGGCTGGATCGAGCTGAACGAGGCCTTTGCCGCCCAGTCCCTGGCCGTGATCCGCGACCTGGGCCTGAACGAGGAGGTCGTCAACCCCATGGGCGGCGCCATCGCCTTGGGCCATCCCCTGGGCGCCACCGGCGCGATCCGTTCGGCGACCACCATTCACGCATTGCGCCGCCACAATCTGCAGTACGGCATGGTGACCATGTGTGTCGGTACCGGCATGGGCGCGGCAGGCATCTACGAGCGCTGCTGACGGCGGATCGGGCCGCCCCGCGGCATCCGGGCCCCCGGCGAGAGCCGGGGGCCTTCCTTTTTCTGTTGCCGCCGGGCCGGCGCGACGGGGCGGCTGCGGCATATACTGGCCCAACGTTTCCGGAATGATCGCAACCCGCCATGTCCCTGAACCCCGCCGCTTCCGATCCCGTCCTGCCGCCCGTGCTGACCGAACTGTCCGAATGGAAACGGTTCGTCGTGGCGGCCCAGACCTGCGCGCCGCGCGCCGACGGGCTGGACCTGATCGAAGCGCCCGGGCTGGTGCTGGATTCCAGCGGGCAGCGGCATTCGCCCGCGCTGCTGGCTGCCGGCGAGGCGCTGCTGGCCGCGCGGGGATTCGACGAGCAGCGCCGCCGCCTGCTGGATGGCGAGGCGGTCAACGTCACCGAGGACCGCGCCGCCTGGCACACGGTGCTGCGTTCGCCGACGGCGCCCCCCGAGGTGCTCGCCGAGCGCGAGCGCATGGACGCCTGGGTGCGCCGGGCGGACGCCGAGCGCCGCTGGCGCCACATCGTCCACGTCGGCATCGGCGGCTCGGACTGGGGCGTGCGCCTGGCGGTGTCGGCCTTCGGCTATGCCGGCACCTGGCGCGACGTGCGTTTCGTCGCCAATATCGACGGCCACGCCATCGAGGGCGGCCTGTCGGGGCTGGATCCCCACGATACGCTGGTGGTGCTGGTCTCCAAGTCCTTCACCACCTCGGAGACCCTGGAGAACGGCGCCCGCGCCCGGGAATGGCTGCAGGCCGCGGGCCTGGATCCGGCGGACCATCTGGCCGCGGTGACCGCGCGCCCGGAACGAGCCCGCGCATGGGGAATCCGCGATTCGCATATCTTCGAGCTGTGGGACTGGGTGGGCGGCCGTTTTTCCATCTGGTCCGCGGTCAGCCTGACCACGGCCCTGTCGGTGGGGACGGACGTGCTGGCGGGCCTGCGCATGGGCGCGGCCGCCATGGACACCCATTTCGCCCAGGCGCCGGCCGCCGCCAATGCGCCGGTGCGCATGGCGCTGGCCGGCATCGTCAACCGCAGCATCCTGGGCCAGGGTTCCCTGAACATCGCCCCGTATGATTCCCGCCTGGCGAACCTGGTGCCCTACGTCCAGCAGCTGGACATGGAGTCCCTGGGCAAGTCGGTGGACCAGGACGGCCGCCCCGTCGGCGTGCCGACCGGGCCGGCCGTCTGGGGCATGCCCGGCACCGATGCGCAGCATACCTTCTTCCAGTGGATGCACCAGGGCAGCGATGGTGCGCCCGTGGACTTCGTCCTGTGCTGCCAGGCGGACCATCACTGGGCGGCGCACCATCGCCAGCTGCTGGCCAACTGCCTGGCGCAGCGCGAGGCGCTGATGCGCGGCAAGACCCTGGCGCAGGCGACGGACGAATGTCTGGCCGAGGGCATGAGCCCGCAGCAGGCCCGGCGGCTGGCGCCCCACCGGGTGCATCCGGGCGGCCGTCCCAACCACCTGATTGCCTTGCCGCGCCTGTCACCGTATTCGCTGGGCGCGCTGCTGGCGCTATATGAGCACCGCGTCTTCACGCAGGCCGTGATCTGGGGCGTCAATCCCTTCGATCAATGGGGGGTCGAATACGGCAAGGTCCTGGCGCGCGGCATCGCCGCCGCGCTGACGCCCGATGGCGGCGGCCCGCAGGCGGGTGAGGCCCAGGCCGGCCATGATGCGTCCACCCGGCACTGGATCGGACAGCTGCGGGGATAAGGCAACGGCCGCGCGTGGCGGCCGTCGTGTCGTGCGTGCCCGGCGGGATGCCGGGCGGTGGAGGCTTACTTTGCCTGGGGGCTCAGTTCGCCGGCGGTCGCGCGATCCCGGAAATATTCGCGCGTCAGCCTGAGGATCACCGGGCTGAGCAGAATCAGCGATGCCAGGTTGGGCAGCGCCATCAGGCCGTTCAGGGTATCGGCCAGCAGCCAGGCGAAATCCAGCTGGGAGATGGCGCCGAACGGGATGGCGACTACCCAGACGATGCGGTAGGGCAGGGTGGATTTCGCGCCCAGCAGGAATTCCCAGCATTTTTCGCCGTAGTAGCTCCAGCCCAGGATGGTGGTGAAGGCGAAGATGACCAGGGCGATGGTCAGGATGATGCCGCCGATGCCGGGCATGGACGCCTCGAAGGCGCTGGCCGACAGCGCCGCGCCGCTTTCGCCGCTGCTCCAGACGCCCGAGCAGACAATCGCCAGGCCGGTGATGCTGCAGATGATGATGGTGTCGATGAACGTGCCCATCATGCCGATCAGGCCGGACTCCACCGCATTGCTGGTGGTGCCGGCTGCCTGGGCGATCCCGGCCGAGCCCAGGCCGGCTTCGTTCGAGAAGATGCCGCGGGCCACGCCATAGCGGATGGCGGCCATGACGGCGGCGCCGGCGAAGCCCCCGGTCGCCGCAACCGGCGAGAAGGCGTGGGTGAAGATCAGGTCCAGCGCGCCCGGGATGCGGTCGGCGTTGACCACCAGGACCACCAGGCCGGCCAGCACGTAGGCCACGCACATGAACGGCACCAGCGAGGCGGCGACCGCGCCGATGCGCTTGATGCCGCCCAGGATCACCAGGCCGATCAGGACCATCGTCACCACGCCCGTGATCCAGGCCGGAATGGCGAAGGTGGATTCCAGGGCCTGCGCCATGCTGTTGACCTGCACCATGTTGCCGATGCCGAATCCGGCGAAACCGCCGAAGACAGCGAAGGCAAAGCCCAGCCACAGCCACTTGCGGCCCAGGCCGTTCTTGATCGCGTACATGGGGCCGCCGGCGTGTTCGCCGCGCTCGTCCTTTTCCCGGAAATGGACGGCGACGACCACCTCGCAGTATTTGGTCGCCATGCCGACCAGCGCCGTGCACCACATCCAGAACAGGGCGCCCGGGCCGCCGACCGCGATGGCCGTGGCGACGCCGGCGATGTTGCCGGTGCCGACGGTGGCCGCCAGGCAGGTCATCAGCGCCTCGAAGGGGCTGATTTCCCCGGTGGCGGCATCACCGCGGCGGCGACCTTGCCAGATCATGGCAAAGCCGGTGCCGATCCGCCGCAAGGGCATGAACCGCAGCAGGATCATCAGGAAAAAGCCGGTGCCGAGAATCAGCACCAGCATGGGGGGGCCCCAGACCAAAGCATTGATCTGATTGACGAATGTATTGAGGGCTTCCAACGCCGTCTCCTCTCCTGGTTTTGGAATCGCGCCATGCTAACACCAGGGTTTCAGTGAAAATTCCTGAAAATTTCCTGAATCTCGGGATGAATTCCTAAAAACCCTTTTCCAGGCCGAAAACTCAGGGTTAACCCCAAAGTAGTTTTGCGACTTTTCGAGGCCGTGGGAGTTTCCTATCCTGTGCCTTCCCGGTCGGGCCCGCCACGCGGAGGCGGCCGGAAGAGAGCCGCCGCGGGGGCGGCCCCAACGCTCCACAGGAGACCTGCCATGCGAGAACGACTGGATTGCGCCTTGTTGACCCTGGCGCCGGACGACTGGGTCGCCGCCTTGAGCGGCGCCCATCTGGGCGGCCGGCTGCACCTGCACGCCCTGCGCCGCGACCGGACGGCGGCCGATGCGCTGCTCGACGATCCCGCGTTGACCCGCGGCCGCTACGATGCCGGCCTGCTGTATGCCGACGAGGCGTCGCTGCCGGCCTGGCGGACCGCATTGGCCGCCCGGGCCGGCCGGCTGCCCGCGGTGCTGCTGGTCTATGCCGTGGGCCTGCGCGCCCAGGCGGTGCACGACCTGATCGGCCTGGGAGTATCCGACTTCGTGCGCCCGCCGTTCTGTCCCGAGGAACTCCGGGCGCGAGTGGAAAGCGCGCTGGGCCGCCTCGCCCGGGTGGGCGTGGCCGAGCCCGGTCCAGATTATGGCGGCGCCATCCGCGGCGGCATGCCGCCGGCGGCGGACGGACCGACCGAGGCCGATCTGTGTGACACGATCCTGGACCGCTCTGGCGAAGAACTCGAAGCCTACGCGGTGGCCCTGGCCATGCAGCGGGCCACGTCCCGCGAATCGTTCCGCGAGGCCAAGAGCCAGGTCGTCGCCCGCTTCGAGCGCGCCTACATCCGCGCGGCGCTGGGTCGGCACGGCGGCAACGTCACGCTGGCGGCCCGCATGGCCCAGAAGCACCGCCGGGCGTTCTGGGCGCTGATGCGCAAGCACGACATCGACCCCGCGCCGTACCGGACGGACATCGAGGGGGCCGAGCTCGCCCGGGCCGGGTAAAATCCAGGATTGCCCTCTCATCGAGCCGCTATCGCGTGGATCACGCGACCCCGCCCACAGGAAACCTGACGTGACTCAGCTGAAAAATGATGTGTTTCTGCGCGCGCTGCTGCGCCAGCCCGTGCCCTACACCCCGATCTGGATGATGCGCCAGGCAGGCCGCTATCTGCCGGAATACAACCAGACCCGGGCCGAGGCCGGTTCCTTCCTGGGACTGGCGCAGAATCCCGAATACGCCTGTGAGGTCACCCTGCAGCCGCTGCGCCGCTTCGACCTGGACGCGGCCATCCTGTTTTCCGACATCCTGACGGTGCCCGATGCGATGGGCCTGGGACTGCAATTCGTCACCGGCGAAGGGCCGCGCTTCGAGCGCCCCTTGCGCGACGAGTCCGCCATTGCCGCCTTGCGCGCGCCCGACATGGACCGGCTGCGGTATGTCTTCGATGCGGTGTCCCTGGTCCGCCGCGAGCTCGACGGCTCGGTGCCGCTGATCGGCTTTTCCGGCAGTCCCTGGACCCTGGCCTGTTACATGGTCGAGGGGCAGGGCAGCAGCGACTACCGGCAGATCAAGACCCTGCTGTACCAGCGTCCCGATCTGCTGCATCGCATCCTGGACGTCAACGCGCAGGCGGTCCAGGCGTACCTGAACGCCCAGATCCGGGCCGGCGCCCAGGCCGTCATGGTGTTCGACAGCTGGGGCGGCGTGCTGGCCGACGGCATGTTCCAGGAATTCTCGCTGCGCTACACCCGCCAGGTGCTGGACGGCCTGGTCCGCGAGCACGAGGGCCGCCGCGTCCCGGTGATCGTCTTCACCAAGGGCGGCGGCCAATGGATCGTAGACATCGCGGCCATCGGCTGCGACGCCGTCGGCCTGGACTGGACTGCCAGCCTGGGCGCCGCGCGGCGGGCCGTGGCCGATCGCGTTGCCTTGCAGGGCAACCTGGATCCGATGGCGCTGTTTGGCGGCGACGCCGCCATCCGGGCCGAAACGCGCCGGGTGCTGGCGGATTTCGGTCCGGTGGGGGCCGGCGGCCACGTCTTCAATCTCGGCCACGGAATCTCCCAGTTCACGCCGCCGGAAGCCGTCGTGTCCCTGGTCGACGAGGTCCATTCCGCCAGCCGCGCCTACCATGCATAAGCGCCGGGCGGCGCAGGCGCGGCCAGAGGCGGGACTTGACTTTTGTGCTTATGCACAATTTTGGCAGCATCGGGGTTAATACCGAGGATCCGGGAACAAATCTCGGTATCCTGCCCAATCCGTTGTTTTATATACGGAATTTAAAAAATACTGGTGTTTTGACAGGTCTTGACGCGTTGGGGGAACTGGTATCCATGAATCTGTTCCCCCTTTCTCCACAAAGTTATCCACAGGCCTGGGGCGAGCTAGCCGATGCTTGAACGATCCGACTCCCCGCCAGCGGCCGATCCGGCGCCGGCCCCCCGGGTCTACCTGGCGGTGGCGCTGGATGTGCCCTTGCCCGGCCTGTTCGACTATTCCCATGATGCGCCGGTGGCGCCCGGGGTCCGGGTCCGGGTGGTGTTCGGTCGCCGGGCCATGGTCGGCATGGTCTGGGAGACCCGCGAGCGCCCGGCCGTCGCGGCCGAGCGCGTGCGTCCGATCGAGGCCGTCCTGGACGACCTGCCTCCCATGCCGCAGGACTGGTTGCGGCTGGCGGATTTTGCGGCGCAATACTATCACCGCCCACTGGGCGAGGTCCTGCTGCCCGTGCTGCCGCCTCCCTTGCGCAAAGCGGCCGCCTATACGGGCGCCCGCGCGGCCGGCGGGCCCGTGCGCCGGGCCGACCGGCGACCCTTGGCGCCCCGCGGCGCCTCGATGGCCGAGGACGCGGGGGCGGCGTCCCCCGACCTCAATGCCGGCCAGCAGGCGGCCCTGGAAAGCCTGACCGGGCTGCTGGCGCAGGGGCGGGGCGTGGCCTTGCTGCATGGCGTGACGGGCAGCGGCAAGACCGAACTCTACCTGCGCCTGGCCGCCCAGGTGCTGGCCCAGGGGCGGCAGGTCATGATCCTGGTGCCCGAGATCAACCTGACCCCGCAGCTCGAGCACAGCGTCCGCGCCCGATTGTGCCGGGACCCCGCCCAACTGGCGGTCCTGCACAGCCGCCTGGCGGACGGCGAGCGCCTGCGGGCCTGGCTGCGCGCCGCGCGGGGCGAGGCGGATCTGCTGCTGGGGACCCGCCTCGCGCTGATGACGCCGCTGCCGCGCCTGGGCCTGATCGTGGTGGACGAGGAACACGACCCGTCCTACAAGCAGCAGGATGGATTGCGCTATTCCGCCCGCGACCTGGCGGTCTGGCGCGGGCACGACCTGCAGATTCCGGTGATCCTGGGCTCGGCGACACCGTCCCTGGAAAGCTGGCGCCGTGCGCAGCGCGGGGATTACCGGTTGGTCAGCCTGCCCGAGCGCGCCCAGGCGCAGGCCCTGCCCGACATCCGCCTGGTGGACACCCGCCGCGCGCAGCTGGAACAGGGCTTCACCCCCCAGTTGCTGCAGGCGCTCGCCGCGCGCCTGGAACAGGGCGAGCAGAGCCTGGTGTTCCTCAACCGGCGCGGCTATGCCCCGGTGCTGCGGTGCCAGTCCTGCGGCTGGGTGAGCCAGTGTCGCCGCTGCACGGCGCATACCGTGCTGCATCGCCTGTCCGGCAGGCGCGCCGTCCTGCAATGCCACCACTGCGGCGATGCGCAACCGGTGCCCCGCGCGTGCCCCGATTGCGGCGACCAGGATCTGCAGCCGATGGGGCGGGGCACGCAGCGGGTCGAGGAATTCCTCGCCGGGCATTTCCCCCCGGCGCGGATCGTGCGCATCGACGCGGACGCGACGCGGCTCAAGGGCAGCGCCGAGGCGCTGTTCGCCCAGGTGCACGAAGGGCAGGCGGACATCCTGGTGGGCACCCAGATGGTGGCCAAGGGCCATGATTTCGCGCGCCTGGGGCTGGTGGGGGTGCTGAATGCGGACGCCATGCTCTTCGCCCAGGATTTCAGGGCGCCGGAGCGCCTGTTCGCCCAACTGATGCAGGTCGCTGGGCGAGCCGGGCGGCGCGCGGGCGGCGCTCAGGTCATCGTCCAGACCGACTACCCGGACCAGCTGGTCTATCAGGCCCTGCAGCGGCACGACTACGCGCGTTTCGCCGAGTCTGTAATGGCCGAGCGCGAAGACCTGGGCCTGCCGCCGTTTTCCAGCCAGGCCCTGCTGACGGCCCAGGCCACGCGGCTGGCCGACGCGCTCGAATTCCTGCAGGCGGTCCGCCACGAGGCCGAGGGCCTGCCGCAATCCGCCGGGGTGCGGCTGTACGACGCGGTGCCGCTGCGCATCGTCCGGGTGGCGCGCATCGAGCGCGCCCAGCTCTTGATCGAGTCCCCCGGGCGGGGCGCCCTGCATCGCCTGCTGCAGGCGCTGATGCCGCAGGTCGAGTCGCTGGCCACCGGCCGGCCGGTGCGCTGGGGCATCGAGATCGACCCGCAGGAGATCTGAGCATGGACCTGAACGAGAGCCAGCGCCAGGCCGTGCACTACCTGGACGGCCCCTGCCTGGTGCTCGCGGGGGCGGGCAGCGGCAAGACGCGCGTGATCACCCGGAAAATGGCCTATCTGCTGCGGGAATGCGGCTATCAGGCGCGCCACGTGGTGGCCCTGACCTTCACCAACAAGGCGGCGCGGGAGATGAACGAGCGGGTGCGCACGCTGGTCGAGGCCCGGCTGCTGCGCGGCCTGACGGTGGGGACCTTCCATTCCCTGGGCCTGCGATTCCTGCGTGAGGAATACGCCGCCCTGGGCCTGAAGCGCGGCTTTTCCATCCTGGACGCCACGGACGCCCAGGGCATCATCCAGGAACTGCTGGCGACGACCGACCGCGCCCGCCTGCGCGCCGTCCAGCAGACGATTTCCCTGTGGAAGAATGCGCAGCTGGATCCGGACGCGGCCGCCCGGGTGGCCATGGGCCCCGACGAGGCCGAGGCCGTGCGCGTCTACCGCAGCTACGAGGCCACCCTGCGGGCCTACCAGTCCGTCGATTTCGACGACCTGATCCGGTTGCCGGCCAAGCTGCTGCAGGACGACGAAACCGTGTGCCAGCGCTGGCAGGCCCGGGTGCAGTACCTGCTGGTGGATGAATACCAGGACACCAATGCCTGCCAGTACCAGTTGGTGCGCCTCTTGTGCGGCGACCGGGCCATGTTCACCGCGGTGGGCGACGACGACCAGGCCATCTATGCCTGGCGCGGCGCCACGGTCGAGAACCTGGCGCAGCTGGAACGCGACTACCCGAGGCTGCGGCTCATCAAGCTGGAACAGAACTACCGTTCGGTGCAGCGCATCCTGCAGGCGGCCAACCAGGTGATCGGCCACAATCCCAAGACCTTCGACAAGACCTTGTGGTCGGATCTGGGAATGGGCGATCCCATCGGCGTCACGCCCATGGACACCGACCTGATCGAGGCCGAATCCATCGCCATGCGCCTGTCGGCCGCCCGGTTCGAGCGCCAGGCGCAGTGGAAGGATTTTGCCGTCCTGTACCGGGGCAACCACCAGGCGCGGATCATGGAGCAGGCCTTGCGCACGCTGCGCATCCCCTACACGGTTTCTGGCGGACAGAGTTTTTTCGACAAGGCCGAGATCCGCGACGTGCTGGCCTGGCTGCGCCTGATCGCCAACGAGGACGAAGATCCCGCCTTCATCCGCGCCGCGACGACGCCGCGGCGCGGCATCGGGCAGGGCACCCTGCAGGCGCTGGGCGCCGAGGCGGCCCGTCAGGGCGTTTCCCTGTTCGCCGTGGCCTCGGAGGCGACCGAGGCGCTGCTGCCGACCGCCCGCCAGCGCGAGGCCGTGCTGTCCTTCACGCATCTGATCCGGCACTTTCAGGCGCGGGCGGACCGGCGCGGCGGCGCGGTGCCGCCCTTGCCGGGCGCCGCCGTCCAGGGCGACCTGCTGGCCTTCGATCCCGATCCGCCCGCCGCCGGACCGTCGCCCGCGCCGGCGGGGCTGGACGGCGCCGCCGTGGGCATCGACGGCCTGCGGGGCGACGATGCCGCCCGCGTCCTGGACGATCTGCTGGCCGCCATGAATTACGAGCGCCATCTGTACGACACCCTCGACGAGCGCCAGGCCCAGACCCGCTGGACCAATGTGATCGAGCTGCTGGAGTGGCTCAAGCGCAAGGCCGACGAGGACGACCTGACCCTGCTGGAACTGGTCCAGCACGTGGCGCTGGTCACCATGCTCGAACGCTCCGACGACGAGGAGCCCGATGCCGTGAAACTGTCGACCCTGCATGCGTCCAAGGGGCTGGAGTTCCCGCACGTCTACCTGATCGGCGTGGAGGAAGGCCTGCTGCCGCACCGCGGCGGCGACGACGAGGGCGACGTCAGCGAGGCGGCCATGGCGGCCCGGGTGCGGCGCATCCAGGAAGAACGCCGGCTGATGTACGTGGGGATCACGCGGGCGCAGCGGACGCTGCAGATCAGCTGGTGCCGCAAGCGCCGTCGGGGCCGCGAGGACGTCCCCTGCGAGCCTTCGCGCTTCATTGCCGAGATGGGCCTGCAGACCCAGCCAGACCAGCCGGCGGCGGGTTCGGAAATGGATCCGGACCGGGCGCTCAGCAGCCTGAAGAACCTGCTCAGGCGATAAAAAAGCCGCATCGTCCCGGACGATGCGGCTTCGCGTGCCAGCGCCCTTCGGGCGCGAGCCGGACTGGATTACCAGTGCGCGCGGTTGTACAGCATGTTGCGTGCGCGCGCTTCGGCCTGGGCATTCAGGGCGGCCACCACCCCGCGGCCGACAGCCTTGGCCCCGCGGTTCAAGGCGCGGCCCACGGCGCGCAGGCCCTTCATCAGGGACAGGGGTTGCGATTCGTTCAGAATCGTATGGGCGTAGGCGCGTTCCAGCGCGTCGGACATCAGATTGGGGGCGTGAGCGTAGTTCATGACTGACTCCTGTTTCAGAAGCTTCAGATTTTCAACAAGGTCAGTATAGGGTAAACCCTAGGATAAAGATAGGGGTAAACCCTAATCTTCCACTTAGGGGCGATTTCCGGGGAAAAGTGTGGTGGAAACCCCGACACGGCCGGACGAAAAGGCTGTGGCGCCGGACGGACGGCTGTGTCGGGTTCCCGGTGCGGCGCGCCCCGCGGCGATGCGCGGATCCGCGCGGGCCGGCTCAGCCCTTGCGGGCGAAGAACTTCTGGAACGCCGCCTGGGCCTCGGGCGACTTCAGGCGCTCGAAGAAGACCGCCGCCTCGGCGTCGAGCACGCGATGCACCGACTCGCGATCCGGCGCGCGCAGCAGCCGCTTGCTCGCGCGCAGCGCGGCGACGGGCTGGGCCGCCAGGGCCTGGCCGCAGGCGCGCGCGGCGGCCAGCGGGTCGTTCTCGATGCTGTCGATCAGCTGGCCGGCCAATGCCTCCTGCGCATCGAAGGGCTGCGCCTGCAGCAGCCAGCGCGCCGCCCGGCGCGCCCCGGCCAGTCGCGGCAGCAGGTAGCTGGACGCGCCTTCGGGACACAGGCCCAGCGGGACGAAGGGCAGGCGAAACACCGCGCTGCGGTCGGCATAGACGAAATCGCAATGCGCAAGCAGGGTCACGCCCACCCCCACCGCCTGGCCCTGCACGGCCGCGATGACGGGCACGTCCACGTCGGCCAGGGTGTGCAGGAAGGCGATGGAACCGACCTCGCGGTAGTCCTGCGGCATCTGGAATTCGGCCAGGTCGTTGCCGGCCGTGAAATGGCCGCCCGCGCCGTGCAGGACGACGGCAGCGCAGCCGGGATCGGCGTCCGCCGTCCGCAGCGCGCGGTCGATCTCGCGGTACATGGCGTCCGTGAGGGCATTGCGGCGCTCGGGACGGTCGATCGTGACTTCCAGGAGGGGTCCGTGGCTTTCGATGCGGATCATGCGCATGTCTCCGTGACGAAGCCGTCCTGCAGGGTCCGGACGGCTTGCTGATATTCCTCGCGCAGGCGGGCGACGATGTCGGCGGTCGGCTGCACGCTGTCGATGTTGCCCACGCCCTGTCCGGCGCCCCAGATGTCGCGCCAGGCTTTCTTGCTGTCGCTGCCGAAGTTCGTGCCTTGCGCGGCCGGCAGGTGGTCGGGGTCCAGGCCGATGTTGCGTACGCACGGCTTCAGGTAGTTGCCGGGAATGCCGGTGAAATAGGGCGTGTAGACGATGTCGGCCGCCGTGGTATCGACGATCATCTGCTTGTACTCGGGCTGGGCGTTGGCCTCGGCGCTGGCAATGAAGCGCGTGCCGACGTAGGCGAAATCGGCGCCCATGGCGCGCGCGGCCAGCACGTCCTGTCCCCGGCTGATGGCGCCCGACAGGCAGATCGGGCCGTCGAAGATCTTGCGGACTTCGCCCAGCAGGGCGAACGGCGACAGGGCGCCCGCATGGCCCCCCGCCCCCGCGCACACCAGGATCAGGCCGTCCACGCCCGCCTCGATGGCCTTTTGCGCATGGCGCAGCGTCGTCACATCGTGGAAGACCTTGCCGCCCCAGCCGTGCACGGCGTCCACCACCTGCCCCGGGGCCCGCAGGCTGGTGATGATCAGGGGCACCCGATGCCGGGCGCAGGTTTCCAGGTCCGCCTGCAGGCGGTCGTTGGACTGGTGGATGATGTGGTTGATGGCGTACGGCGGGATCGGGCGGTCGGGGTGCGCGGCGCGCAACGCGGCCAGGCTGTCCTCGATCTGCGTCAGCCAGACGTCCAGGGTTTCCTGCGGCCGGGCGTTCAGCGCCGGCATGGATCCGATGATGCCGCTGGCGCATTGGGCGATGACCAGCTCCGGATTGGACACGATGAACATCGGGGCAGCCATGACGGGCAGCGCCATAGTCTGGTGCAGCGATGCGGCTAGGGGATGGGGCATGAGTGGGTCTCCGCAGAATAACCTGCCCATTCTAATTCAAACGATCGTTTGAATCATTCGGGTATTCCATGATGCTCCCCTCGCATGCCGCTTGGAGGGATGGGTCATGCCGCCCGCTCGCGCATCCCACGGATACTACGTGCTGGCGGCTGGCCGAACATCCGCGAATATTCACGGGTGAACTGCGGCACGCTTTCATAGCCAACGCCGTGCGCGGCGGCGCTGATTGCGGCCCCATCGGCCAGCAAGCGGCGCCGTGCCTCGAGCAAGCGCAACTGCTTCTGGAATTGCAGGGGGGTGAGCGTGGTGATGTTGCGGAAATGCGTGTGAAACACCGACAGGCTCATGCCTGCCGCATCGGCAAGGGTCTTGATGCGCAAAGGCTCGGCGTATCTGGTCCGGAGAATTTCAACGGCCCGGGCGATCCGGCGGGTATGGCTGTCGCTGATCCCCAGGGTGCGCATAGCGCCGCCGTGACGTCCGGACAGCAACCAATAATGCAGCTCGCGCACCAACTGGGTGCCCAGCAGGGCCAGCGCATGCGGCCTGCTGAGCAGCTTCAACAGGCGCAAGGCAGCTTCTGCGACTTCAGTCTCGGTCTGGCCCACCCGCACAGGCAGATCCGGCGTCGCCGCCAGCCCCCCCATTTTGCCGACCAGCTCGGTGATTACCGCGGCGTCCAATTCCATGACCAGCGAGTAGTAAGGGGTGGCTGCGCTGGCTGTGGTGACCTGGCTCATTGTCGGTACATCCATCGTGATCAGCAAGGATTCGCCCGCGCCGAACTCGAAACTGTGGCAGCCCATGGTCACGCGCTTGGCGCCTTGCAGCACCAGTGCGATCAGAGGTTTGGTGATGGAGTAATGCAAGGGCGATGGTGCGGTTTCAGACAGGATGAAGATCCCATCAATGGGCGTGGCGGCGACGCCTCCATCGCCGAGGTGTGCGCCAGCATATGACCGGGTCGCCCGCAGCAAAGCCTCGGTCACCGCGCGATGTTCGGCCATGTAGCTCCCCGTGGTGCTTCCGTCATCAGCGCGGCCAAGCGTCATCATATTTTCAGGCAACCCTGTGCGAGCAAATGGTCTTGACATAATAGTGCCATTACTGTGTGTGCGGCGGAAGTAAAAGATAATCAGGCAAGAATTTAGAATAATCGGGCAACCTGTAAGCGCCGGTCCTTTCTAAGATCACATCTCACCGATCAAGGAGATGTTTCATGACAACCGTTTCTCTTGTCACAGGCGCCAGCCGAGGTCTGGGCCGTAACACTGCCCTGAGCATTGCCCGCCATGGCGGCGACGTGATCGTCACCTACCGCAGCGGCAAAGAGGCTGCGGATGCCGTGGTGGGCGATATCCAGGCGCTCGGCCGCAGGGCAGTCGCACTGCGGCTGGATACGGGCAAGGTATCCTCATTCCCCGGCTTCGTGGCCGTTGTGCGCTCGGTTCTGAAGGACACCTGGGGCCGCGATACGTTCGACCACCTCATCAACAATGCCGGACATGGCGAGATGGCGGATTTTGCCGCCACCACGGAAGCCCAGTTCGACGCGCTCTTCGACGTGCACGTCAAAGGTGTGTTCTTCCTGACCCAATCGTTGCTGCCCGTGCTGGCCGATGGCGGGAGCATCGTCAATTTCTCGTCGGGCTTGACGCGTGTGTCCTTCCCGGGCTTCTCCGCCTATTCGGCCGCCAAGGGCGCGGTCGAAACGCTCACCGTGTACATGGCCAAGGAGCTGGGCCTTCGCGGCATCACCGTCAATGCCGTAGCCCCTGGTGCGATCGAAACCGACTTCCTGGGGGGCGCCGTACGCGACATTCCCGACTACAACAGGGCCTTTGCAGACATGACTGCGCTCGGCCGCGTAGGCGTGCCCGATGACATTGGCCCGATGATCGCCAGCCTGCTGGGCCCGGACAATCGCTGGGTCAACGGCCAGCGCATCGAAGTCTCCGGCGGCCAATCGATTTGAGTGACTCCGGCGCGACTCCGTCTTTGTTTGAAACCTGAAATAAAAACCCCTCGGGCCAACGGCGCGAGGGGCGGAAAGGTCAGGGCGGGCTGATTATTTCGCCGCGTCCACCATGTACTGGATGGCGGCCTTGAGTTCTTCGTCGGTGGCTTGCGAGCCGCCTCGCGGCGGCATGGCGCCCACGCCGGAGATCGCTTTCTTCAGCATCGTGTCCAGGCCGGTCTTGATGAACGGTTCCCAGGCAGCCTTGTCGCCGAATTTCGGCGCGCCGGCCACGCCCACCGAGTGGCAGGTGATGCAGACGGACTTGTAGAGCTTTTCACCGACCTCGTTGCCGGCCGACGCATGGGCGGCCTCGGCCTTGGGTTCCGCCTTGGGCTCGGCGGGCTTGGCCTCTGCCTTGGCGGCGGGTTGCGCTGCCTGGGGCTGGGCAGCCGGAGCGGCCGTGGGAGCCGGGGCGGCGGCGGGAGCCGGGGCGGCAGCCGCGGCGGCCGGCGCAGCGGCGCCATTGCCTTCGGGGGCCTTGGGCTCGGGGAAGTCGGCGCCGGAATGGTTGGTCATGTAGGCCACCGCGCGGGCGACCTCGAAGTCGTCCAGGGACGAATTGCCGCCCTTGGGAGGCATTGCGCCGATGCCGTGGATGGCGTTCTTGACCAGGTCGTCAAAGCCTTGCTTGATGAACGGAGCCCAGGCCTCCTTGCTGCCGAATTTCGGGGCGCCGGCCACGCCGGTGCCGTGACAGGCCGAACAGGTGGACTGGAAGACCTGTTCGCCGGTCTTGAAGACCTTGGGCGCATTGGCGTCGACCAGCTTGAATCCGGCCACGGGCTGGATGCGCTTGGCGATCGATTCTTCGGTCTGGCTGTCCGAGCCGTAGCCGGTGCGAATCGAGGAGCCCACCAGGTTGACCAGCAGAATGATGACCGAGATCGGGATCAGGAAGGCCAGGACGACCGTGATCAGCAACTGTTTTGGTGTCTTGATGGCACTTTCGTGACCATGTCCGTGTTCGGCGTGTTCTGGGAGACTCATGATGGGTTCCTGGGATATTGGAATGCGGCCATTGGCCCGCCGCCGGTGTCGTGTCGCCCGACAGTCTGTATTGCAGGCCTCAACCTTCGATTATAGCGACAGGCCCACGACACTGCAGGGATAGGATAAACCCGCTACAATGTCGAGCCCGCGCATCGCAATGATGAGCGGCCGCTTCGGCCGCCAGGCCGGACATCCCCAGCGCCTGTAGTTCAATGGATAGAATAGGAGTTTCCGAAGCTTCTGATACAGGTTCGATTCCTGTCGGGCGCGCCAGCTGATGTCGAAATGGCATTCCGTGAAAAGCGGATTCCACCCTTGATTCTTACATCCTCATTAAGTCGGCCGTTCGCTGCTTGATTTAGGAAATGAATGTTTCCTATAATGCCGTCATGGACGCACATTCCAAGCTCCCGGCGGCGCGCAGCGTGGGCCGCCCGCGCGAGTTCAACATGGACGAGGCGCTGGACGCCGCGCTGCGGGTATTCCGCGAGCGTGGATATAACGCCACCTCCATCGCCGATCTGCGTGCCGCCATGGGTTTGACCTCCGGCAGCCTGTACAAGGCGTTCAAGGACAAGCGCGCGATCTTCGGCGCAGTCCTCGACCGCTACATGGCATCGCGCGATGCTGCGCTCGCGGGCTGGCTGGCCGGCGCGCGCACCGGGCGCGAGAAGGTCCTGGCCGTGCTGCGTAGCTATGCCGAGGTCTCGCATGATGTCGAGGGCCGGCAGGGTTGCCTGATCGTCGGAGGGCTGAGCGACATCGATACGTTCGACGAGCCGCTGGCGCTCAGGTTCCGTCAGTCCCTGTCCCGGCTCGAGCGCTTGTTCGCCGATTTTATAGAGCAGGGCATCCGGGACGGCTCCTTGCCGGACCGGCTCGATTCCCGGGCGTCGGCGCGCTACCTGCTTTGCGTGGTGGAAGGCCTGCGCGTGCTGGGCAAGCGCGGCGCCCGGAAAAGCGAGGTCGACGCCATCGTGATGCAAGCGATGCAGGCTCTCGCATGAAATTTTTTTGCTTAATTAGAGAACATTAATTTCCTATTTATATCGAGTTCCGTCATGTCCATATCTCAAGTGTCTCCGGCGCCCAGGAATACCTCCAGTCCGGCTTCCGTTACTGCCTTCAATGAACGGCCAGGGTGCGACCCCACCACGTTCTGGACGATGTTTCACCATCGTCATGCGCAGATCGGTCACGTGAAACTGCATTACGTCGAGGGCGGCTCGGGCAAGCCCGTCCTGTTGGTTCCGGGCTGGCCGCAAAGCTGGTACGCCTGGCGCCGCGTCATGCCGGCGCTGGCGGCCGCGGGGCGCCGGGTCATTGCGGTCGATCCGCGCGGGCTGGGCGATTCCGACAAGCCCGCGGGCGGCTACGACCTGGCGACGGTGGCGCAGGACCTCCATGGTTTTTCCGCGGCGCTGGGGCTGGGCGTCGAGGGTCCGCTGGATGTCGCCGGCCATGACGTGGGGGCATGGATCGCCTATGCGTGGGCCGCCGACTGGCCGGGCGATATCGGGCGACTGGCCCTCTACGATGCGGCATTGCCCGGCATCACGCCTCCGCCTTCCGGCGGCCATGTTTCCGAGGAAGCCAACATCCGCACCTGGCACTTCGGCTTCAATCGGCTTGCCGATCTGCCCGAGCTGCTGGTGCAGGGCCGCGAGCGCGCGTATCTCGGCTGGCTGTTCAAGGCGAAGATGCGGGATCCGTCGGCGATCACCGGCGTCGATCTCGACGAATACGC
>DASSTS010000045.1:0-24141 GCA_035707805.1 Castellaniella sp.
ACCGCGCAGTGGCTGATTGAGTACAACGAATACCGCCCACATGAATCACTGGGCGACATCCCGCCGGTGCAGTTTATGCCCCGGCTAACCCTTGCTCCGAATCTCTATCAGCCGTTGTCTACTTGACGGGGGACCCTACGGGGCCACTGGTGTCCGCCGGATTTGACGATCAGTTCGCGGGTGATGGACGTCTGGCGGTCCACCGGTGATTCCGGGACCAGAATCTTGGGCTGTACCCCCGAAATGCCGGATCGCAGGAGGTATTTGTTCAGCAGTTCGTCGAACAAATCTTCCGTCCCGTCCCAGGCGATCAGGTCCGCCAGGCGTTCGCCGGGCATGTCGGGGGCTGGCGGCATACCGGCCATATCGATGCGCAACCTGCCGATGGGCTCGTTGCGTCCGGTCATCGCCAGCAGCAGCATCGGGTTGAGCTGACTGGCTTTCGCGAGCCGGTTGCGCAGGGCTTCCAGCACGAAGCCTTCAGGCATGTTCATCTGGAAAATGGGATGCAGACCCGCATGGGGGTAGTCTGCGTAGCGGACAGGCATGGACAGACATATGGCTGCGCGTTCTGGCGCGTTTGATGCGTATCGGAAGGAACACTGTCCCGCGCCGAGATCCGTGAGGGCGCCGCTATGCCCTTGAGGGGTGCCCACGGTGACTGTGTTCATGGAAAGATGTCCTTCAGTTCTTCCAGGGTAGGCATGCGGGCGGGCACGACGTGCAGTTCCGACCCCAGCGCGGCTATCACGCGGGCGTAGTAGCCGGCGCCGACGCTGTCCACCCCATGCTCGATCTCGATGAGCTTCTGGCGAGTCAGACCGGCGCGTTGTGCCAGCGCAGCCTGGGTCAGGCCGCGATGTTTGCGCTGCTGGCGAATCTGGTCGCCCAGGCGCGATAGAAGTAGGATGGCATCCATGTCTTGATAATATGACAATATTGACTTGATGTCATATATTTAAGTCATCCTCTAGCGCAGGCGAGCAGTGGAATAGCGCGCGAAGGAACGTTATGTCGCGAAACGTGATTGCGACTGGCGTGCCCTGGCCACCCTGGGCCTGCAGCCGCATCCAGAGGGCGGCCATTATCAGCCTGACCTGGGCAGGTTCCGCTGAGTCAATACGCGGCGGCTTGAATCAAATTGAAACCGAAGGCTACAATTCCGGTCTTTTCCCCATTGCCGGATGGTCATGCGCGCCTTGTTTCTCGCGGGTTTCTTTGTTGCAGCTTGCTGGTTGTGGTCTGGGCGCCGGCGTTGGCTGGCCTTGGTGTGCGTGGCGGCGGGCGCGTGGACCAGCCTGTACCTGAAATCCATCCGTCATTGGCTGGACGGCATGGGATCGGATTCTTTCAGCGAGGCGCAGGATTTCGCCTGGCGGGAGGCCGGATTCTTTCTCAAGACCGTGGCCTCCGCGTTGCAACCTTTGGCCTGGAACCAGTATCTCGAGACGGTGGGCATGGCGCTGGCGGTCGCCGCCCTGGCAGTGCTGGCGCTGCGGCGTTTGAGGCGGGGTTCGGCGCGGGCGTTGCGCGGGGTCGCGCTGCTGCTGGTGCTGCTGCCCTTGGGTATCATGGGTGCGGGCGCCTACAGCCACTTCAAGTCGAACTCGCAGGTTTTTGACGGGGTGCGGCGCAATTTCCAGTATCCGCGGGCCGAGCTGCGGGTGCAGCGGCTGGATCGCCGGCCGCTGCGGGTCGTCGTCTATATCGGCGAATCCACGACCTTGATGAACTGGTCCTTGTACGGCTACCCCAGGCCGACCACGCCGGGCGTGCAAGGTTTGGCCCGCACGGATCCGGGCCTGCTGGTGTTTCGCGATGTGGTGTCGACGCAGGTCATGACCTCGCCCAGTCTGCTGCAGGCGCTCAGCTTTGGCGTCAGTCAGGCAGAATCCTACTTGCCCATCGACGAACAGCGGCGCATTTCTCTGGTGGATGTGCTGAACCACATGCAAGTCCCCACGGTGCTGCTTAGCAACCAGACGGCCACGGGGACGTACAACTTGGCCGGGCCCATCATTTTCAAGCATGTGGACCGCGCGCTGTATTCCCGGGACAACGCCGTGCTGGGCAACATCGGGTCCCAGATCGAGGCGCGCCCGGATCTGGAGTTTTTCCAGCAGGCCATGCAGCGCCAGCAGGTGATGGATATGCCGGCGCCTTCGGTGGTGTTCCTGCATTCCTATGCGGGGCACGGCAACTACCTGGGCAATATCCCGCCGTCGGCCAGGCCTGTTGTGGATGATTTTCTGGCGGGTGCGTCATTGCGGGATATGTTCGGCGCGGGCCTGGACGACCCGCGCCTGATGGCGGACAACGCCGAGGGCTACGACAGCGCGATGCGCTATGTTGATACCAGCCTGACCTGGGTGCTGGGACAGGTGCGCGCGTCCGCGGTGCCCACCGTCCTTTTGTATTTCTCCGATCATGGCGAATCGCCCTATACCAATGTGGGCCATGACTCCTCGCGTTTCCACCACGAGATGATGCGGGTGCCGTTCCTGATGTATTTCAACGCGGCGGCCCGCAGCGTGGCGCCCCTGGGTTTCGATGAGTTCCGGCAGGCCGCCCGCGAGGGCCGCACGGCGACGCTGGCGCAAGTCCCCGCGACGGTCTTGCGCCTGCTGGACGCAAGGCTGGAAAACGACGCCAATGCCTATGCGGGGATCGGCCTGGACGAGGGCGGGGCGCTGGGGCCGGTGGTCGTGCGGCGCTTGGGCTCGCGCATCGATTATGTGCGGCCGGCCGCGGGGGCGCCTGCGGAGTCCGCGCGGCAGCCGGCGCAGGAAGCGGGCGGTGCGCGTGTGCGCGACGGCACGGATTGGGCGACGCGGATCTGGCTGAACCGGCGCGGCAAGCACGGGCAGGCCGGACGCCCCGCCCTGTGCTACGGCGATGCGGATACCTGGGGCAAGGCCTTGCGCGGCAGCCTGGTCGCCGATTGCCTGTCCCTGCGGCTGGCAGGCGACGCCGCCGCCCCGGTATCGTCCGAGCCGCCCTGGATCCAGCAGGCTGTCGCGCGGCTGGCGGCGGGGCGCGGCCTGTCCCTGTGGCTGGATGGGCGCGTCCTGCCGGCGGACCTTGCCTGCCGCCGCGTGGACGCCTTGCGGGCTTTGCCGGGCATGCGGGGCGCAGCGGGGGCCGGCGCGGGGGCGGCGATGCCGGCGGCCGCCGCCGGCTGGCTGGTGCAGCTGGCGGCGGAGCCGGGCGCGGTCCTGCCGGACAGCTGCAAGGCCTTGCAGGCGCAAGGTATTGCCGTGACATTGACTGTGCCGCAGGCGGTATTGGCCGACCCCGGGGCGGTGCGGCGGTGGACCGCCGAGACGGCGTCGATGGGCTGGCCGCGCGACTACAGCGTGCCGGCTGCGGCGCCGCGCGCAAGCCGCGAGGTGCTGGCCGGCATGTCCGATGTGCGCTGGCGGGTCTTCGACTATGCGGTGCGGGACCTGCCCTGGCAATCGTCGTCTGCGCAAGACCCTGGGATGGTGCGGCTGTCGACGGACGGGGATCCGAATTCCAGGTCTGCGGTCCGGTTCCAATAGCGGGTCGGGCAGGCGTCGCATTTCCCCGCAGTGACAAAGCTGATCAAGCCGCCGGAAATCGACTGTTGAATCTGGCCCGGGTCCGCCACCATGGCGCCATTCCAGTCTGGATGGAGTCGCCATGGGCGAGATGGACACGGCTTATCGCCGCCTGTTTCAACACAAGGAATTGCTGCGCGACCTGCTGGCTTGCGTGCTGAGCCGTGGTCTGATGGCGTCTCTGGACTGGGATCGCATGCGGCCAGTGCCCGCGGGTCATGTCAGTGATCAGCTGCGGCAGCGCACTGGGGACTGTGTTTGGCTGATTCCTCGGAAAACATTGTCTCATGGCGCTGCGGAAGGGGCGCCGACGCCCGGCACGGGAATCTGCGGAAAAGCAGGGCCACTGGAACAGGTGCCGCCCCAGGGCCTGTGCATCCTGCTGCTGCTCGAGCTGCAAAGCCGGCCCGATGACGTGATGGCGCTGCGTTTGGTCAGCTACACCGGATTGAGCTACCAGACGCTGTTGAACAGCAAGCTGATTCGCGTGCCGCTGCCGCCGGTACTGCCGGTGGTGCTGTACAGCGGCAGGCGCCGTTGGCGGGCGCCCTTGGACTTCGGGGGCCTGCTGGGCGACATCCCCGCAGATTTGCAGCCGTACCAGCCGCAGATGCGCTACCTGCTGGTGCACGAGGCCGAATTGCTGCAGGCGGCCGGCTTGCCGCAGCGCAACTTGGCGACCCTGCTGTTCCGGCTGCAGCGCAGCCGGGATATTGAGCAATGGCGCGCTTTGTTGCACACTTTGACTGAGGTGGTTCGGCAACAGCCCGGCCACGAGGAACTGAACCGCAGTCTGACGGTCTGGCTGCAGCACATGGCACAGCGCAGCGCCCCGCCGACAGAGGTTCTGCCGCCGGTCAAGACACTACAGGAACTGGATATGATGATCGCTGAAAAGCCCGGTCTGTGGGCACGCCAATGGCTGAGGGAGGGCCGCAAGGAAGGCCGTCAGGAAGGCAGGCAAGAGGGACGTCAGGAAGGACGTCAGGAAGGTCAGGCTGATCTCCTCTTGCATTTGTTGCAACAGCGCTTCGGCCCGGTGCCGGAGGACATTGTCCAGCGCATCCAGGCGGCGCAGTCTGCGCAGCTGCGGGCCTGGTCGCTCAATATTCTGGATGCTGAGACCCTGGATCAAGTCTTCCAGAATTGAGTCCAGACCTCAGCGCCTGAAGCACCTCTCCCGGTAGAATATCCGTTCCATCTTCCAACCACTGGATCTTGCGACATGCGCCTCATCATTGCTTTGCTGCTGCCCTGGCTGGCGTTCTTCACCATCGGCCGCCCCTTCTCGGGGATCATCTGCCTGATCCTGCAACTGACGCTGATTGGCTGGATCCCGGCCACGATCTGGGCAGTCTATGCGCTCAGCCAGTACAACACCGACAAGAAAATCGACAAGGCGCTGGGCGGGCGTGTCTGATGCCCGGTCGGCCGGGGTCGGCGCGCCCTGGGCCGGGAATGGCGACTGGCGCGCCCTGGTCGCCGCGTTGGGCCTGCAGCCGCATCCAGAGGGCGGCCATTATCGCGAGGTCTTCCGGTCCGGCATCCAGGTGCCCTTCGGGGGAGGCCAGCGCAGCGCCGGGACCTCGATCTATTACCTGCTGGCGCAAGGCGCCCATTCGGCCTGGCATCGCATCGATGCCGACGAGGTGTGGTGTTTCCACGCGGGTGGCCTGCTGAACTTGCATGTCCTGCTGCCCGATGGTGCTCTGCTGACGCATCGCCTGGGCGATCCGCTGCGCCATCCTGGCGCGGCGTACCAGGCGGTCGCGCCGGCGGGCTGCTGGTTCGCGGCAGAGTTGCCGGATCCCGACGATTTCGTGCTGGCGGGCTGCATCGTGGCGCCGGGTTTCGAGTTTTCCGCGTTCCAGTTGGCCAGCGAAACGGATCTGACCGGCGCCATTAGCCGCCATGGTGCCTGGGTGCGGCGCCTGCTGGCGGGATGAGCGCTACGCCTTCAACGCGCGAGGTTCGTTGGCGTCACCCTGTCATGGGCAAGCGTGGCCGTCGCCCAGCAGTGCAGCGCCACGTCTTCCGGAATAGATGTCAGGGATGTCAAGGTTCTGATCTGACAGCTTGAGCGTTTCTTCGGATAGGTGTGATGATATTGGCAGGGCGTCGATAACGGGAGCTGCCACGCTGTTTTGAATCCGGTTTTGTGACGCGAAGATGTGGCGTGAAAAATAAAAGGCCCTGCGTGCGCAGGGCCTTTTAAAAGGAGGGGGCGTGAGCCAATTGGATTGGGCTGGTAAAAGCTGCTTCCGTTTGGGTCGTGCCCCGCTTAGCCGGGGGGCCAACATCAATGGCCGATAAGTCATGCTAGGGGACATGCACGACTTTGTCAATCCTGTCGAAAGACTTGCAGTGGTGAGGCTTCTCGAGTTTCTATCCGAGCGGACGCCTTGGTATCGGTCCCTATGGGGGATCGGTGTCGTGCTGGCGATGGAAGAGTTGTACGAGGCGTGTACGGCGATGCGGCAAGGCCACCTGAGCGAAGTCGCCGTCAAGCGGATGGGGGCTTCGCTTCAGCGGCGTGTCGGCAGAGACCCCGCCTTTACGGACGCGGAAAAGCAATTCTTTCAGAGGCAGATCAGCCAGGTCCCGAGGCCTGATGGGGTTGCCCATTTCGGCATCCGTGAGCTCTCTGAGCGTGTTGCCCTCGACTATGTCGAAAGGACGGGTAGGGCGGTTGACGCGGGTCGATTCACGGTAGAGCACTTTGCTCGTGGCATCGCAGCACATCTGCTCGATGCGGGCTTTTCGGCGAAGTACCTGCACGGATTCATTAAAACCTGGCTTGATGGCGCATCGTCTCCTTCTTTGCCACAGCTATGTGATGCATTGCAGCGAGAGGTGGCATCGAGCCCCGTGCGCGAGTTCGAAGTCCTGCTCGCATTTGCCACGGCTCCTGCGCGACCTAACGCCGTTTCGGGATCCTGGTTGAGCGGTGCGGCTGTCACGGGATGGTTGCAGCAACATGGTTTTGATACCGCGGGCGTTCGATCTCCCGCGGCAACGATTCTCAAGGTCCATGCCAGGGACGCCATGGGCGCGGCGCAGGCAGCTCGAAACGAAGCAGACCGTTTCGCCTCCAGGACCCTGATTGCCACTGGAAAGCCTTTGAAACGTATCCCCATGCTGTGGGTTCGCGGTAGTGACGCTCCTGAGCCCATGGAGGGGGCGCGGCGTGGGGTCAGCGTGAAGGAGTTGCTGCGGGGCGACCGAGTGTTCTCTTCCGACGCAAGCAATAGCGTGGATGCGGCGCTCGAGTTGATGGCCCATCTGGAAGAAAGTTCGCCCCCTGCTGCGATTGCCGGCGGTTGGGCGGCCATCGAGGGCCTGTTGGCCGATCCCCACGACCGGGCCTCGGCCGCAGACAACTTGGCCGCCCTGGTGACATGTTCTTTCCCTCGGGCCGAACTCACCGCGTTGTCCTATCGCGCTCAGCAGCATCATCCGGACCACTGTGCCGATCTGGCGGAGGCATCGACAAATCGCGAACGCTGCCACATTTTGGCCAGCATGATGATTGACCAGCGCCTTCCACAGATGCCGCGTATCAGCGATCAGGCGGCCGTCGACAGGCTGACAAAATTGTTTCGAGATCCTGGTCCTGAACTGCTGACGATTCGGGAAGCCATCGGAGAATCGTTCCACCGGCTGTACCGTCAGCGCAATCTGATCCTGCATGGTGCGCGCCTCGACAGTGTGGCGTTGACGGCCAGTCTGCGAACCGCGGCCAAGCTGGCGGGTGCCGGAATGGATCGTATTACGCACGGGCACTACGTACAGCATCGCCGACCGAGAGAATTGGTCGCCAGAGCTAATCTAGCCATAGCATTGGTCAGCCGAGAGTCCCCCCTGGCGTGTGTGGACTTGCTGGAAGACGACTGAGCACAACGGCGCGGCCATACCCCGCGCACAGCGTCCGTGCCCGATTCTCCAGCGCCTGGGCGCTTTCCCCCTCATAGACGTCCAGCAGGCGCCGGTCGGCATCGCGCCGGGCCAGGGACAGCACGGCTTCATTCACGCCCGCGTCGTGCGCCAGCACGTCGGTCTCGTTCAGAAGACGCAGTTCATTCAGGGTCAGGCGGCCTGGGTCGTCCGGGCAGGGGCGGATCCAGTGCAGGCGGTGTTCGGGTGGCGGCTCGGCGCTCGCGCCGTCCAGGCGGGCGCGCAGGGCCAGTCTGGCGCCGTCGGCGTCGCCCGCGCGCAATTGCGCGAGGACGGGACCGTCGTGCAGCCAGTCGTAGAAGCCGCGACGGGCGCCCGGTTCGGGGTAGGCGGCGCGGATGGCGGCGCGGTGGTCGCCGGCCATCTGGACCAGAGCCCCCAGCGCGGGGTCGAACAGGGCCTCCATGCGTTCGCGCAGGCGGCGCGCCAGGACCGGCGCGGCCCCCGCGGTCGAGACCGCGATCGTCAGCGGGGCGCGGTCGACGACGGCCGGCACCTGGAAGGACGACAGCGCCGGGTCGTCGACGACGTTGGCGAGGATGCGGCGGGCGTCGGCGGCGGCCTTGACGCGGGCGTTGAGCGCGCGGTCGTCGGTGGCCGCGACGACCAGCCAGGCGCCGGCCAGCCAGGCGTCCTGGAACGGACCAGCCAGATGCGCGAGGCGGCCCGTCTCGGCCCAGGCCCGCAGCGCGCGGGTCAGGCGCGGCGCGCCGACCCGCACCTGGGCGCCGCAGGTCAGCAGGGCGCGCACCTTGCGCTCGGCCACGGCGCCGCCGCCCACGACCAGGACCGCGCGACCGTCCAGGTCGGCGAACAGGGGATACAGGGCCTTCATGCCGCAGGCGCCGGTAGGCTGGCGGCCAGGTGGTTGGCGTGCCGCCCGGCGTGATGGCCTGCGCCGGGGGCAGCCGCGAGTCCGGCCTGCTCTTCCGCCCAAGGCACGAGTGCCGGATCGGCCAGGGCGACGACGTCGCCGATCACGATCAGGCAGGGCGATTCCAGTTCGGGGCGGCGGGCGGCCCGGGCCAGCCCGGCCAGCGTGCAGCGCACGGCCCTCTGGCGCGGGGTGGCGCCCTGGGAAACGAGCGCGGCCGGCGTGGCCCCGGGCAGGCCGTGCAGCAGCAGTTCCGTGCCGACGTGGCCGGCCTGGGACAACCCCATGTAGAACACCAGGGTGCGCTGGCGGTCCGCCGCCAGGGATGTCCAGTCCAGATCGTGGGCGCCGTCCTGGCGGTGGGCGGTCATCAGGCAGACGCCGGCCGCCAGGTCGCGGTGCGTCAGGGGAATGCCGGTGGCCGCCGCGCACCCCGAGGCGGCGGTGACACCGGGCACCACCGTCACCGGGATGCCCTGGGCGCGCAGGGACTCCATTTCCTCGCCGCCGCGCCCGAAGATGAAGGGATCGCCCCCTTTCAGGCGCACGACGGCGAGGCCGGCGCGGGCGTGCGCCGCCAGCAGGATGTGGATGTCTTCCTGGGGGACGCTGTGCCGCCCCGCCCGCTTGCCCACGGGAATCCGGAGGGCGCCGGGGCGGCAGTGGTCCAGCAGCTCAGGGGCGGCCAGGCTGTCGTGGAACACCACGTCGGCGGCCTGCAGGGCGCGCAGGCCGCGCAGGGTGATCAGGTCCGGGTCGCCGGGGCCGGCGCCCACCAGCCAGACGTGGCCGGGCGCCGGAGCGGCGTCTGGCAAGGGGCTTTCCGTCCGGGCGGGACGTGGCGCGGCCGGGGCGGCTGGGGATTCAGACGGCGGTTTCGGATGCATGGCAGGCCTCGGGGGCATGGGGGGTTTCGGGGCGGCCGATGCTGACGGTGCCGTCGGGGTCCACGCGCACCGCCCAGCGGCGCACGCTCACCGTGTCGTCTTCCAGGCACTGGCCGGTGTCCAGGCGGAAATGCTGCTTGTACATGGGCGAGGCGACGACCGGGTGGCCGCGCAGTTCGCCGACGATGCCGCGCGCCAGCACGGCCGCGCCACAAAAGGGATCGACGTGGCCCAGGGCGAACAGGCCGGCCTCCGTCCGGAAGATGGCCACTTGCTCGCCATGGGCGCGGGCGGCGATGCCGGTCTCGACAGGCAGGTCGTCCAGGCGGCAGACGGGTTCCCAGTCGGGGCCGGGGGCCGCGCCTGGGCGTGCCGTGCCGGTGCGTGGCGCGCCAATCGGGGCCGGGGGTTCGGCGGCGCCTTTGGCGCGGCGGTGGGTCGAGGGTTTCATGGCGGGCTCCTTCAGTCGGCCGGCGCGGCGGCCAGGGCTTCGCGTTCGCGGACGGTCGCCGGGCGCGGTTGGCCGCGTTCGCGCACGTGGATGATGTGTTCGTCGGGGACGTCGCTGTTGACCAGCGGGCGGAACCGGCGCAGGGCCTGTTCGTCCTTCAGGGTGGCGGCCCACTCGCATTCGTAGGCGTCCACCAGGGCCTGCATCTGGGCTTCCAGCTCCGCGCCCATGCCCAGGCTGTCGCGCACGATCACGTCCTTCAGGTAGTCCAGGCCGCCTTCCAGGCTTTCGCGCCACGCGGCGGTGCGCTGCAGCTTGTCGGCCGTGCGGACGTAGAGCATCAGAAATCGGTCGATGGTGCGGATCAGGGTCTCGTCATCCAGGTCCGAGGCCAGCAGTTCGGCGTGGCGCGGGCGCATGCCGCCGTTGCCGCAGACGTACAGGTTCCAGCCCTTTTCCGTGGCGATCACGCCCACGTCCTTGCTCTGGGCCTCGGCGCATTCGCGCGTGCAGCCCGAGGCGGCCATCTTGATCTTGTGCGGCGCGCGCAGGCCGCGGTAGCGCTGTTCCAGGCGGATGGCCATGCCCACCGAGTCCTGTACGCCGTAGCGGCACCAGGTGCTGCCCACGCAGGACTTGGCGGTGCGCAGGGCCTTGCCGTAGGCGTGGCCGGATTCGAAGCCGGCATCGACCAGTTCCCGCCAGATGGCCGGCAGCTGTTCCAGCCGCGCGCCGAACAGGTCGATGCGCTGGCCGCCGGTGATCTTGGTGTACAGATCGTATTTGCGGGCGACCTCGCCGATGACGATCAGCTTGTCGGGCGTGATCTCGCCGCCGGGGATGCGCGGCACCACGGAATAGGTGCCGTCTTTTTGCAGGTTGCCCAGGTAGGCGTCGTTGCTGTCCTGCAGGGGCGCGTGCCGGGGCGCCAGCACGTATTCGTTCCAGCACGAGGCGAAGATGGACGCGGCCGTGGGTTTGCAGATGTCGCAGCCGCGCCCGGTGCCGTGGCGGGCGATCAGGGTCTTGAAATCGCGGATGCCATTGACGCGGATCAGGTGGTAGAGCTCCTGGCGGCTGTGGGGGAAATGCTCGCACAGGCTGCGGTCCACGGCGATGCCCCGGCGCTGCAGTTCGCTGTCCAGCACCTGCTTGACCAGCGGCACGCAGCCGCCGCAGGTGGTGCCCGCGCGGGTGCGTGCCTTCAGGTCCCCCAGGCTCGTGCAGCCCTCGGCGACGGCGGCGCACAGGGCGCCTTTGCTGACCTGGTTGCAGGAGCAGATCTGCGCCGTGTCGGGCAAGGCGTCCACGCCCAGCGCCGGCGCGGCGCCGGCCTGCGGGGCGATCAGGGCGGCGGGCTGCGCGGGCAGATCCAGGCCGTTGCTGAAGATCTGGTCCAGCAGACCGAATGGTCCGGTGTCGCCGACCAGCACGGCGCCGCGCAGGCGCTTGCCCTTGGGGTCCATGACCAGTTTGCGGTAGACGCCGGCCAGCGTGTCCTCGAACACGCAGCTGACGCTGCCGGGCGCGCGGCCCAGGGCGTCTCCGATGGAGCCGACCTCCACGCCCAGCAGCTTGAGCTTGGTGCTGGGCTGGAAGCCCTGGAACACCGGCGTGTCCCGGCCCAGCAGGTGCGCGGCGCAGACCCGCGCCATGTCGTAGCCCGGCGCCACCAGACCGAAGGTCCCGCCCTGCCAGCTGGCGACCTCGCCGATGGCGTAGACGGCGGGGTCGGAACTGCGGCAGTGTTCGTCGATCACGATGCCGCCGCGCTCGCCGATCACCAGGCCGCAATTGTGCGCCAGACGATCGCAGGGCCGGATGCCGGCGGAAAACACCACCATGTCGGTTTCCAGGAAATCCCCGTCCGAGAATCGCAGGCGGTAGCGCGAGCGCAGGCCGGCGCCGATGGACGAGGTCATCTTCGAGGTGTGGACGTGGATGCCCATCGCCTCGATCTTGCCGCGCAGCAGGCGCCCGCCGGATTCGTCCAGCTGGGCGGCCATCAGGTGGGGGGAAAACTCGACGACGTGCGTGTCGAGCTTCAGGCCGTGCAGCGCACGGGCGGCCTCCAGCCCCAGCAGGCCGCCGCCGATGACCACGCCGCGCCGGCTGCCGGCCGCGTGCGCGCGGATGGCGTCCACGTCCTCCAGGGTGCGGTAGGGCAGACAGCCGGGCTGGTCGGTGCCTTCGATGGGCGGGATGAAGGGGTTGGAGCCCGTGGCGATGACCAGCTTGTCGTAAGGATGGGACTGGCCGTCCGCGGTGTGGACGAGGCGCTGGCTGCGGTCGATCCAGGCGGCCCGCGTGTCGCGCAGCACCGTGATGCCGTGTTCGTGGAAGAAATCGTCGCCGGCCAGCGCCAGGTCCTGCGCGTCGGCGCCGTCGAAGCATTGGCTGAGCTTGACGCGGTCGTAGGCCAGCCGCGGCTCGCCGCAGAACACGGTGATCGCGTAGCCGTGCGTTTCGCGCGCCAGCTCTTCCAGCAGGCGGTGGCCGACCATGCCGTGGCCGATGACGATCAGGCGGGGCGCGGCGCTGGCGGGGAGGTCGTTGGGTTTCATGGGGTGCTCCAGGTGGACCGGGGGGCGGGTGCGCTCAGGGGCGCGCGGCGGGCGCGTCCAGGGACGGCAGGGCGCCGGATTCCAGCGCGTCCGCGCCGGCGCTGGGGATGGGCGCGGTCGCGGGCGTGGCGGTCGCGCCCCGGCCCGGCGATGCCGCCCGGTAGGCGCCCGCGACGAAGATGCCGCCGCCCGCGATGTTGCCCAGCGTCACCCAGGCCAGGTTCCAGGCCATGCCGCCCAGGCTGACGGTGTCGGGATGATGGCCGGCCAGGGCCAGCAGCAGGAGGGTCATGTTGGCGACGCTGTGCTCGTAGCCGCTGGCGACGAAGGCCATCAGGCACCAGGCGATGACGATGCAGCGGGCGCTGTCGGAAGACACGCGGGCCGACATCCAGACCGCCAGGCAGACCAGCCAGTTGCACAGCACGGCGCGGGCGAACAGGCTGGCCGCCTCGCCGTTCATCTTGTGCGCGGCGGCGGTCATGAGCAGGCCGTGCGGGTCGTCCAGCAGCCCGCCGCCCCCGCCCATGACGAAGAGCCCCGCCAGCACTGCGGCGCCGCACAGGTTGCCGACCCAGCTCATGGCCAGCAGGAAGGCGGTGTCGGCCCAGCCGCCCTGGCCGCGGTAGCGGCGCAGCGCCATGACCATCGTGTGGCCGGTGAACAGCTCGCCGCCCGCGATGACGACGAGGATCAGCGCGATGCCAAAGGCGGCGCCCATGACGAGGGGGCGGAATTCCGCCGGCGTGTGCGCGCCCAGGCTGAGGATCAGGATGATGCCCAGGCCGATGTAGGCGCCCGCCAGCATGCAGCCCACGAAGAATCCGAAAGGGGCCCGGCGCAGCAGGGCGATCTTGGCGTTGGCGGCTTTCACGAAGCCGTCGATGGTGTCGTCGTACATGGTGCTCTCCCTGTCGATGAAAGGTGTTCATCCAGGGTCAAAGCAAACCGTGTGCCAACTTTTCGACAGGTGCGGCGCCCGGCGGAAGCGCCGCGCACCGCGTGGATTCCTGCACCAATCGGGTGCCGCGTTGCACCATCCGGGCGGCCGGCGGTGTTCGTCCGGGCGCCGGAATCAGGGCTGGCGGATGCGCCGGGAAAAATCGGCCGACGGCCCGGCCCGGGCGGCGCGCTCGCTGATGTCGGCCCCGGCGCGCAGGGTCTCCAGCGGCTGGCTGGTGTCCAGGCCGCCGTGGCGGTACAGGTATTCGGGCAGGTAACCCGACAGGATCAGGCGGATGTCCATGGGCAGGCCGGGGACGATGGGGCGCACCATGTCGTAGACCAGGGTCGTGCAGTTGGCCGTCACGGTGTTGTAGAACCGCGGCGCGCGCGCCAGCCGGTTGGCGCTGTCCACGTAGGCCAGGAACAGCTCGCGCATGGCCGGGCGCGGCATGCGCACGGGATACAGGAAGACCCGCTCGCCGCGCGGCCCGGCGCGCACGTAGAGGATGTCGCGTTCCTCGGCGGCGACGATGCTGCGCTCGAACTGCTTGAAGAACCCGCCGACGACGGAAAAGGATTCGTCGCGTTCCTTGCGGATCTCGACGGAGAAGGTCAGGTGGCGCCCGTCGGCGAAGCCGAAGGACACCAGCGTGTGGGCGATGGCGGGACCCATCCAGTAGGACAGGACCATGTCCACGGATTGCAGCGCGTCCAGGTTGTAGCTGCCGTCCTGCCAGCGTACGGTGTAGTCGGTGCGGCTGCGCCAGTCGAAATTGCGGATGTTGTGCAGCGTGACCACGGAGCCCTGGACGCGGCCGCTGAGGTTGCGGGCCACGTCGTCGGCCCAGTCCCGCTGGTTGGACGGCGCCAGGCTGTTCCACCAGGACGCCAGGATCGTCGCCGACACGGCCAGCAGCCAGCGGGCCGGTATGGCGTAGCGGTGCTGGGTCCACAGTGACGCCAGGCAGGCCAGCACGCTGGCCGCCCACAGCGCCATCCACACCAGCCGCAGCCACGCGCCGCCCGGCGCCTGGATCCACAGGGCGGTCAGGCCCCAGGCCAGGGCCAGCAGCAGGACGAAGGACAGCAGGCCGTGGGTCAGGATGTGCATGGGACGGGGATCCCGGTGACAGCCGGGGGCTTCATGCTTTCTCGCGCCCATGCAGCCATTCCCGCAGCGCGTCGTTCATTCTCGTTTGCCAGCCGGGGCCGCCCGCCTTGAAGGCATCAAGGATGTCGGCGTCATAGCGCACCGCCGTCTGGATCTTGCGGGGCGCTTTCTGAGGACCGCGCTGTCCCCGAAGCTTGCGTTGCAGGGACGGAGGCAACTCGTCCAGCCGTGCGGCGGAGCGCACGTCGTCCCTGGTCCATTCGGGATTGTCGCGGTCCAGCGGTTCAGGATCGATGGATTTCTTGCTCATACAAACGGATCTCTCGCCGCAGATCGAACTCGATGTCCATAGTGTAGTTGGAGATACGGGTTGAGTAATATTTTTTTGTATCTACAATTTAGTTTCAGCCCATTGCCCATCTTATGAGGGGTTGGCGGGATGATCGAGAGGCGCCGGGACAGCTTTATCACGCTTGTTGTTTTTCCAGGGCAATATGGCTGTCCGGCCGCCGTCCGGCAGTAGAATCGTCCACTGGATTTTTCCCGCCAGGTGGGATCATGCCGATGACAATTCCGACTGCCCCGGCCGCGCCAGCGGCTGCCCCCATGGCCGCGTCCAGCCCGGGCATCGCCGGCGTCCGCGTCCTGGGCGCCTGGACTCCTGAACACCAGGCGCGCTGCGATGCCTGGCTGTCGGAACACGGCCTGGACGGCCGGGTGGCGCAGGATGCCGACGCAGGTGGCCCGGAGGGCCGGCGGTTCCGGCTGATTCCGCCCGCCGCAGCGGCGGATGCCGACGACTTGTCGCGCGCCCTGGACACCGCCGGCCTGGCGGCCGCGCTGGGCCTGTCGCCCGACGACACCGGCCGCGACCTGGATGCCGAGATCCTGGCGGCGATGCTGATGTCGCCGCTGGCCTTCGATTTTCCCAGTCTCGACGAATGGCAGTCCGCCGTGCGCCTGCGGCGTTTCATCGTGCAGGCGGGGCGGCGCACGGTGCTGGCCTTCGACACCGAACACGCCGAGCGCCCCGACTGCTGGCGCTGGTCGGAGGAAACGGGATTCATCCTGCTGCCGGGCCATGCGCTGATCCCGTCGCTGGAACGGACGCTGTGGCCGGACGTCTCCGGGCGCCTGTATTCCTTTTCCTGCTATCGGGCGACCGAGTACGTGCTGCTGCTGGCGATCGCGCGCGAACTGCAGATCAGCCACCCGGCGGCGCTGGCCGCCTTGCAGGCCCAGTGGCAGGTCAAGGCCATCCAGTCGGGGCCGTTCCACGATGCCTTCCTGCACGAATACGGCTCCTTGCAGGCGCCGCTGCCGTTCCGCTATTACGTGCCGGGCGACCGGCTGTGGTTCCGCAACCCCGACGAGCCCTCGGCCTGCGTGGAGGGCTACGAGGGTTCCTGGGTGTTCTACCTGGGACAGGGACGTTTCACGAATTTCTGGAAGCCGGACCAGCCCTACACGCTGACGACCAAGTGCGTGGAGATCCACCATTGGCGCGACGGCCTGCGCACGGATGTCCCTGCCGGGGCGTCCGTGCCCGGCGGGCCGGAGGCGGCGCCCGGCGCCCGGTACGCCCCCTGGATCGACGAATCCATCGTCGAGGCGCGCGCCGCCCAGACCCTGGCCGATCCGCTGGCCACGCGGCGGGTGCTGGAACGCATGATGCGCCTGCGCGACCCGGCCGGCGTCTATGAGCAGGGCGGCTGCATCGACGCCTCGCGCGAGGCGGTGCGCTGCGTGCGGCCGGAGACCTACGCGTTGACCGTGTAGGACTGTCTGATTTTGTAGGGATAATCGAAAATAAACCGATGATCCATGCAAAATTTTTGACCTGAGACTACAAAAACCGGTCCAGGATCTTCCGGCTGGCGCGGTCCAGCGCCCCCAGGTCGCGCACCAGGAAATGTACGCCGCAGGCGTCGGCGATCAGCAGGGTGGTGGCCGACAGGCGGCGGATGTCGTCCTCGCTCTTCAGCGTCAGGATGGCGGGGCCGCGGTCGGTGTCGATGTCCCAGCGGCTGGGCGTGGCCCAGGTGGACGCCCGGCGGATGCGCAGGATCTCGGGCTTGAAGTCGCGTTGCGCCAGGTCTTCCGCGATCAGATGGCGTACGCTGTCGGGCAGCGCCTCCAGGCGCTCGATCCAGGCTTGTTCCTGGGCCTGCGCATCGACCAGGGAAATGCCTTCGTCCGGGGCGCTGATCGGAAAGCTGCGCACGGGCGTGACGAGGCAGTCCTGCGCGCCGGGGCGCGACAGCAGCAGGCGCCCGAATGTGTCGCGGGCCAGCGTGAATTCAGGCGTCATCGTCATCCTCTTCCTCATCCGCGGCCTGGACCGAGCTGGCGGGGAGGGCGCCCTGCAGCTGCGCCTGGTACAGCCGGGCATAGGCCCCGCCGCGGGCCAGCAGCTCGTCGTGGCGGCCGATCTCCACGATCCGGCCGCTGTCCATGACGACCAGGCGGTCGGCCTCGCGCAGCGTGCTGAGGCGGTGCGCGATGGAGATCGTGGTGCGGCCCCGGACCAGGTTGTCCAGGGCTTTCTGGATCTCGTTCTCGGTGGCGGTGTCCACCGACGAGGTCGCCTCGTCCAGGATCAGGATGGGCGGATCGATCAGGATGGCCCGCGCGATGGAGATCCGCTGGCGCTCGCCCCCCGACAGCGCCTGGCCGCGCTCGCCCACCAGCGAGTCGTAGCCATGCGGCAGGCGCAGGATGAATTCGTGGGCGTGGGCGGCGCGCGCGGCGGCGATGATGTCGGCGCGGCTGGCGTCGGGCCGCCCGTAGGCGATGTTCTCGGCCACGCTGCCGTAGAAGAGGAAGGGTTCCTGCAGCACCAGGCCGATGTGGCGGCGGTAGTCGCCGATGGCGTACTGGCGGATGTCCACGCCGTCCAGGCGGATCGCCCCCTGCGACACGTCGTAGAACCGGCAGATCAGGTTGACCAGCGTGCTCTTGCCCGAGCCGCTGTGGCCGACCAGCCCCACCATCTCGCCCGGGGCGATGTCCAGGCTCAGGTCCTGGATGACGCTGCGGTTGCCATAGCGAAAGCCTACGCGGCTGAGTTCGATGCGGCCCCGGATCCCGTCCATGGAGCGGGGGTCGGCCGGCTCGGGGACGCTGGAGACGTGGTCCAGGATGTCGAAGATGCGCTTGGCGCCAGCCGCGGCGCGCTGGGTGACGGACACGATGCGGCTCATGGAATCCAGGCGCACGTAGAACCGGCTGATGTAGGCCAGGAAGGCGGTCAGCACGCCCACGGTGATGGCCTCGTGCGAGACCAGCCAGATGCCGAAGACCCAGACCACCAGCAGGCCCAGCTCGGTCAGCAGGGTCACCGTGGGGGTGAACAGCGACCACAGCGCGTTGACGCGGTCGTTGATGACCAGGTTGCGGTTGTTGGCCTCGCGAAAGCGCGCGACCTCGCGTTTTTCCTGGGCGAAGGCCTTGACCACGCGGATGCCGGGGATGGTGTCGGCCAGCACGTTGGTGATCTCCGACCAGACGCGGTCGGCCTTCTCGAACCCATGGCGCAGCCGGTCGCGCACCCAGTGGATCATCCACAGGATGAGGGGCAGGGGCGCCAGCGTGGCCAGCGCCAGCCACGGATCGATGGACAGCAGGATGGCCGCCGTCATCACGATCATCAGCACGTCGGTGAGGAAGTCCAGCAGGTGCAGCGACAGGAACAGGCAGATGCGGTCGGACTCGGACCCGATGCGGGCCATCAGGTCGCCCGTGCGCTTGCCGCCGAAATATTGCAGCGAGAGCTGCTGCAGGTGCTGGTAGGTGGTGGTGCGCAGGTCGGCGCCGATGCGCTCGCTGACCCAGGCGAGGATGGCGCTGCGCCCCCAGCCCAGGCCCCAGGCGACCAGCGACGAGGCCAGCAGCCCGCCCAGGTACCAGGCGACCAGGTTCCAGTGGACGGGTTCGCCGTTCTGGTAGGGGATCAGCACGTCGTCCATCAGCGGCATGGTGAGGTAGGGCGGCACCAGGGACGCGGCCGTCGATACCAGCGTCAGGACCAGGCCCAGCCCCAGTTGGCGGCGGTAGGGCCGGGCGAAACGCCACAGGCGCAGCAGCGAACTGGCGCGGGGCGCGGCCCCGGTGTCGCCGGGCGTGGCCGCCGCGTCGGCGGGCGGCGCGCCGTCGGGCTGCTGCAGGGCCTCGTGCCGGGCCGCCAGCCGCAGGGCCTGGGGGTGCCGGTCGAGGGTGTAGCGCCAGCGGGCGAGGCGCGCATGGGCGTCCAGCAGCTCGAGGCTGCCCACGCCGGCATGGTCCTGCAGCTTGAGCGTCATGTCCGCGCGCAGCGGCCAGGACCGGCAGGATTGCGCGTCGGCCGCGCACAGCAGCCAGCGGCGGTCGGTCAGGACGACCAGGCTGTCGTCATAGCGCAACTGGCCGTCCAGGTTCAGCGCCAGCCAGTCCAGGATGCGCTCGCCCGGGGCCAGCTGGCCGGCCAGGGGGGCGCGCCAGGCGGCGGGCAGGTCGGGCGGGCACGCGGGCGCCGGGCACGCGTCGGCCGCCACGGAATCGTTAGGGGAACCCAGCATGGATGGACGTTGAGGAGGCGATCGGGACGGCGGAAGAGTTGACCGGTGCCGATGCGCGGCGCGGAGGCACTGTTGCGGCGGCGTCACAATTTTCAACTCTTTTTCTGTGCTGCGCAACAGGGCCGAGATTAATATTGTCTGCCGCCGCTGCACTGACGCAGTGGCGGCTTTTTGGTCCTCGCCCCGACCGCCCTTTCCGACATGGTCCGATCATGGAAAACAAGAATATTGAGTTTCTCAATATGGTTTATCTGCGGGGGCCGAACATCTGGGCGTACCGGCCCGTCATCGAGGCGCTCGTGGACATCCACGATCTGGAAGACTGGCCCTCGAATCTCATTCCCGGTTTCTACGAACGCCTGACCGCCTGGCTGCCCACGCTGGTCGAGCACCGCTGCAGCATCGGCGAGCGCGGCGGCTTTCTGCGCCGCGTGCGCGAGGGCACCTGGCCGGCGCACATTCTCGAACACGTCACGCTGGAACTGCAGAGCCTGGCCGGCATGCCCGGCGGCCTGGGCAGGGCGCGGGAGACCTCGCTGCGCGGCGTCTACAAGGTCATCGTGCGCGCCTGGTACGAGACCCTGGCGCGCGAATCCCTCTACGCGGCGCGCGACCTGGTGATGGCCGCCATCGAGGACCGGCCGTTCGACGTGGCCGGCACGGTGGACCGCCTGAAAGACTTGGCGGAATCGCTGGGCCTGGGCCCCAGCACGGCCTGCATCGTGGACGCGGCCGACGACCGCGACATCCCCGCCATCCGGCTGAGCGACGCCAACCTGCTGCAGCTGGGCTACGGCGCCCGGCAGCGCCGCATCTGGACGGCCGAGACCAGCCGCACCAGCGCGATCGCCGAGAACATCTCCCGCGACAAGGAACTGACCCGCCAGCTGCTGCGCGCCTGCGGCGTGCCCGCGCCCGAGGGGCGCCTGGTGGCCGACGTCGCCGAGGCCTGGGAAGCCGCCCAGGAGATCGGCCTGCCGGTGGTGGTCAAGCCGTCCGACGGCAACCACGGGCGCGGCGTCTTCACCTGCCTGACGACCCGGGCGCAGATCGAGGCGGCCTATGCCGTGGCGGTGGACGAGGGCAGCGGGGTCATGGTCGAGCGCTTCATCGAGGGCGACGAGCACCGCCTGCTGGTGGTCGGCGGGCGCGTCGTCGCCGCCGCCCGGGGCGAGGCCGCCATGGTGGTGGGCGACGGGGCATCGACCGTGCAGGAACTGATCGAGTCCCAGCTGAATTCCGATCCCCGCCGCGGCCGCGACGAGGACCATCCCCTGAACGTCGTGCGGCTGGATTCCGCCGCGCGGCTGGAGCTGGACCGCCAGGGCCTGGACGGCGATTCCGTGCCCGAACGCGGCCGCGCCGTGATGATCCAGCGCAGCGGCAACGTGTCCATCGACGTCACCGACGCCGTCCACCCGGATGTGGCCGGGCAGGTGTCGCTGGCCGCCCGCGTGGTGGGCCTGGACATCGCCGGCATCGACCTGGTGGCGCGCGACATCTCCCGTCCGCTGGAAGAGCAGGGCGGCGCCGTCGTCGAGGTCAATGCCGGCCCCGGGCTGCTCATGCACCTGAAACCGGCCATGGGCCAGCCGCGCCCGGTGGGCCGGGCCATCATCGACGATCTGTTCCCGGACGGGGAAGACGGCCGCATCCCGGTGGTGGGCGTCACGGGCAGCGCCGGGGCCACGGCGGTGGTGCGCCTGGTCGCGCACCTGCTGCAGCTGACCGGCCGCACCGTGGGCCATGCCTCGGCCGAAGGCCTGTTCATCGGCAACCAGCAGGTCAGCGCGCAGGACGCCGCCCACTGGGAGGCCGCGCGGCGGGTGCTGCTCAACCGCTCGGTGGACTACGCCGTGCTGGAAAACGGCGGCCGGGCGATCCTGGGCGAGGGCCTCGCCTACGACCGCTGCCAGGTGGGCGTGGTCACCGGCATCGATCCGGCCGTCACCTGGCCCGAATTCCACATGGAGACGCCGGAACACCTGCAGCGCATCTTCCGCACGCAGGTCGACGTGGTCCTGCCGGGCGGCACCGCCGTCCTGAATGCCGACGATCCGCTGGCCGCCGGCCTGGCGTCCCTGTGCGACGGCGGTGTCGTGCTGTTCGGCCTGCAGCCGCAGGGCGAGGCCCTGGCCGCGCATCTGGCGGCGGGCGGGCGCGCGGTGTTTCCCCGCGACGGCAGCCTCGTGCTGGCCGAGAACGGCGTGGAGATTGCCGTGGCGGACTTGTCGGATCCGGCCCTGGCCGCGCTGGCCGGGGATCTGCCAGGCGTGCTGGCGGCGCTGGGCGCGGTCTGGGCGCTGGGCCTGGACGTCGAGCCGGTCCGGGTGGGCCTGCGGACCTGGGTCGCCCGCCAGGGCGTCCCGGGGGCGCTGGCGCCGGCTGCCTGAATTCTTGCGCGGCCCGGCCATGGCGGCCGGGCCGGTCCTTTCCTCTAGGAATCCTCTCATCATGGAAGTGTCCCGAATCCGGGCCCTGCGCGGGCCCAACGTGTGGTGCCGGCAGACGGCGGTCGAGGCGGTGGTATCCGGGGGAGACGACGACGCAATCGGGGACCTGGAGGCGTTCGAGACGCGGCTGCGCGTCCGTTTTCCGGAACTGGACTTGCAGCGGCCCGCGGGGCGCATGGCCGATCATCCGCTGGCGCATGCGCTGGCCGCGGCGGCGCTGAGCCTGCAGGCGCAGGCCGGCTGCGTGGTGGCCTTCTGCCGGGCCGCGGACACCCCTGAGCCCGGCATCTGCCAGGTGGTCATCGAATATGCCGAGGAATCCGTCGGCCGGCTGGCCCTCGATCTGGCGTGGGACCTGTGCCTGGCGGCCCTGCGGGACGAGCCGTTCGACGCGCCCGGGGCCCTGGCGCGGCTGCGGGCCTTGAACGAGGACGTGCGCCTGGGGCCCAGCACGGGTTCCATCGTGCAGGCGGCCGTGCGCCGCGGCATCCCCTATCGCCGCCTGACCGAGGGCAGCATGGTGCAGTTCGGCTGGGGCCGGCGCCAGCGCCGCATCCAGGCGGCGGAGACCGACGCCAGCAGCGCGATCGGTGAGGCCATCGCCCAGGACAAGGCGCTGACCAAGTCCCTGCTCGCCTCGGCGGGCGTGTCCGTGCCGCGCGGGCGCGTGGTGTCCGACGCCGAGGACGCCTGGCTGGCCGCCCAGGAGATCGCCGGGCCGGTGGTGGTCAAGCCCGTGGACGGCAACCAGGGCCGGGGCGTGGCCTGCAACGTCCAGGGGCGTGAGCAGGTGCTGGCGGCCTACGCCGTCGCGCGCGAGTACGGCTCCAGCGTGATCGTCGAACGCTATTTTCCCGGCCACGATTTCCGCCTGCTGGTGGTGGGCGACCGCCTGGTCGCGGCGGCGCGGCGCGATCCGCCTCAGGTGGTGGGCGACGGCGCGCGCAGCATCGAGCAGCTGGTGGACCTGATCAACCAGGACCCGCTGCGCGGCGAGGGGCACGGCACGTCGCTGACCCGGATCTGCCTTGATGAAACGGCGCTCAATACCCTGGCCAGCCAGGGCTACCGGGCAGATTCCGTGCCCGCGCAGGGCGTCTGCGTGGTCCTGCGCAACAACGCCAACCTCAGCACTGGCGGATCGGCCACGGATGTGACCGACCAGGTGCATCCGGAACTGGCCGCCAGCGCCGTGATGGCCGCGCGCATGGTGGGGCTGGACGTGTGCGGCATCGACCTGGTGGCGCAGGATGTGTACCGGCCGCTGACGCCGGAGACCGGCTGCATCGTCGAGGTCAATGCCGCGCCGGGCCTGCGCATGCACCTGACGCCGTCCTACGGCACGGGGCGCGACGTGGGCGCGGCGATGGTCGACACCCTGTACGCCCCGGGCGAGGACGGCCGCATCCCGGTGGCCGCGGTGACCGGGACCAACGGGAAGACCACCACGGTGCGCCTGCTGGCGCATCTGTGCGCGCGGCCCGGCGTCTGTGTCGGCATGACCAATTCCGACGGCGTGTACGTGGGCGCCCGGCGCATCGATTCAGGCGACTGCAGCGGCCCGCGCAGCGCCCGCAACGTGCTGCTGCATCCGGATGTGGACGTGGCAGTCTTCGAGACGGCCCGGGGTGGCATCCTGCGCGAGGGCCTGGGATTCGACCGCTGCGACGTGGCGGTGGTCACCAACATCGGCATCGGCGACCATCTGGGCCTGAACTACATCCACACGGTGGAAGGCCTGGCCGCGGTCAAGCGCGTGATCGTGGAGAACGTCGCGCCCACCGGCATGGCGGTGTTGAACGCCCAGGACCCGATCGTGGCCGCGATGGCGGCCGTCTGCCCCGGGCGCGTGACCTATTTCGCCCGCGACGCGCGTCATCCCTTGATCGAGACCCATCGCGCCCAGGGCGGCCGGGTGGTGTTCGTGGACCAGGGCGACCTGGTGTTTTCCGAAGGCGGCACCGAGACGCGGATCCAGCTGGCCGCGGTGCCGCTGACGCGCGGCGGCACCCTGGCCTTCCAGGTGGAGAACGCCATGGCCGCTGCCGCCGCCGCCTGGGCGATGGGCGTGGACTGGATCCAGATCCAGGCGGGGCTGGCGACCTTCGTCAACGACGCCGCCACGGTGCCGGGCCGATTCAACGTGTTCGACTACCGGGGCGCCATGGTGATTGCGGACTACGGCCACAATCCCGATGCGATCCTGGCCCTGGCCCAGGCCGTGGAGACCCTGCCGGCGCAGCGGCGCACGGTGGTGGTCAGCGGGGCGGGCGACCGCCGCGACGAGGACATCCGCCACCAGACCCGGATCCTGGGCGAGGTGTTCGATTCGGTGATCCTCTACCAGGACCAGTGCCAGCGCGGCCGCGCCGACGGCGAGGTGCTGGCGCTGCTGCGCGAGGGCCTGGCGGGCGCCCGCCGCGCCCGCGAGGTGCGGGAAATTCATGGCGAATTCCTGGCCATCGACAGCGCCCTGGATGCGCTGCAGCCGGGCGACCTGTGCCTGGTGCTGATTGACCAGGTGGAAGAGGCGCTGGCCCATCTGGGCCAGCGCGCCGGGGAACAGAAGGCCGCCTAGCGGCCCGCGCGCCGGGACGGCGCGGGGCCGGCCGCTAGAATTCGGCCCATTCCTCGGTGTCCGCCGTGGCGGGCGCCGGCTTGCCGGGCGCGCGCAGGGCGGGGCGGGCGGCGGCGGGCTCGGCCGGCTTGGCCTCGCGCCGGGGGCGCTGCGGCGCGGGGCTGACGACTTTTTCCGGCGCGGCCGG
>DASSTS010000046.1:0-3488 GCA_035707805.1 Castellaniella sp.
TAGTCCTGCACGCCGCTGAGCATCGCCATCGCGATCTTCTGCTGATGAGCCGGGGTGCGCAGCAGCGATTCCTCTTCGGGGTTGCTGATGAACGCCGTCTCGACCAGGATGGACGGGATGTCGGGCGCCTTCAGTACCGCGAACCCGGCCCGCTCGATGCGGTTCTTGTGCAGGCGGTTGATCTTGCCGATTTCCTCCAGCACGCGCGTACCGACCTTGATCGAATCGCTGATCTGCGCGCCGGTGGACAGGTCCAGCAGCACCTTGGCGACCTGCGCGTTATGCGCGCCCAGATTGACCCCGCCGATCAGGTCGGCATCGTTTTCCTTTTTCGCCAGCCAGCGCGCCGCCGAGCTGGTCGCGCCATGCTCGGACAGGGCCCAGACCGACGAGCCGCGGGCCGAGGGTTTGATCCACGCATCGGCGTGAATGGAAATGAACAGGTCCGCCTTGACCCGGCGCGCCTTTTGCACCCGAACGTTCAGCGGCACGAAATAATCGCGGTCGCGCGTCAGGTAGGCCCGCATGTTGGGCTGGGCGTCGATCAGCTTTTTCAGCCGGTGCGCGATCTGCAGCACGATGTCCTTTTCGTGGGTGCCGCGCCGGCCGGTGGCGCCGGGGTCCTCGCCGCCATGCCCCGGATCCAGGGCGATCAGGATGGGACGGTCCAGGCGCCGGCCGGGCGACGGTTTGGGCGAGACAGCGACCGGCGGCGCGGCCGGAGGCGGCAGCTCCTGGCCTTTGACCGAAGGCACCGGGGCTTCGCTGGGGCTGTTCTGGGCCAGGCTTTCCAGGATGCCCGCCAAGGGGTCGTTCTGGGCGTCCTTCAGCAGGGCCATCAGGGGATCCTGCGCGACCTTGGGGTACAGGTCCAGCACCAGGCGGTACTTGTATTCGCCGATGGGCTTCAGCGTGAAGACCTGCGGGGCGACGTCCTGCTTCAGGTCGAAGACCAGGCGCACCACGCTGGGCCGGTTCTGGCCCACGCGCACGCTGCTGATGTAGGGGTCGTTGGGCTTGATCTGGGACACCAGGCGGTTGATGCCCGCGTCCAGATGCAGGCCCTCGATGTCCACCACCAGCCGATGCGGGTTGTCGAGCGTGAAATGCTCGGCCTTCAGCTCGGTGTCCATTTCCAGCGTGACCCGGGTGTATTCGTCCGCCGGCCAGGTGCGCACGGCCAGGATGGTCGCGGCATGCGCCAGGCGGGGAATCACCGGTAGCGCCAGCAGCGTGCAGCCGCCGGCGATCAGTCGGCGCCGCAAAGGGCTGGGGGCGGGGGTCATCGGCGCGACGGATTCAGGTGCGTCAGCCATAGCTGTCCTTTTTCGCTGCAGGCGCTCAGCCATGCGCGCCGGCCGGTTCCGGCATATTCCAGGAAAATGTCCAGATCCGGAGGGGGAAGACGGGTGCCGGCCTGCTCGGGCCATTCGATCAGGACAACCGCGTGTTCGTCGAGCAGTTCGCCAAACCCCGCGTCCCGCCATTCATGCGCATCGCTAAATCTATAGAAATCAAAGTGATAGAAGTATAAGTTAGAAACGTTATAGCTTTCAAGCAGCGCGTAGCTGGGGCTCTTGATCCGGCCGGTCACCCCGCCGGCCCGCAGCAGCGCCCGCGCGAGGCTGGTTTTGCCCGCGCCCAGCTCTCCCCGTAGGTGAATTCGGCCCCCGGCTGAGGTCGGAGAGCCCGGTTCGCGGCCGCACACCAGCGCCGCCAGGCGTTGCGCCAGGGCCACGGTCGCGTCCTCGTCGGGCAAGGCCCATTCGAGAGGGGGCAGGGGAAATGTCATGATCTTCAGGCGTTCCGGTCCGTGGCGCATTGTATGCCGCTCGTCGCGGGCTGGTCGGCGCAAGCGGTTATAGAGCACAATGTAGTAACATGACTACATTGTATGGAGACCGGAGGCCGCGATGACGATCACGACTTTATCCAGCCGCGAGCTGAATCAGGACATCGGCCGCGCCAAGCGGGCCGCCAACACAGGCCCCGTCTTCATCACGGACCGGGGCAAGCCCGCCCATGTGCTGCTCAGCATCCACGACTACCAGAAACTGACCGGCCAGCGGCGCAATATTGCCGATGCCTTGGCGCTGCCGGGCGCCGAGGACATTGATTTCAATCCGCCCAAGATCCGCTTGGGCAGCCGGGCCGCGGACTTGTCCTGATGTTCGTGCTGGATACCAACGTCGTCTCCGAACTGCGCAAGGTGCGGGCGGGCAAGGCCGATCCCAAGGTCGCTGCCTGGGCCGGGTCCGTCGACGCAACGGCACTCTATCTGTCGGCGGTGACCGTCATGGAACTGGAAATGGGTGTTCTTTTGCTGGAACGCCGGGATGCCGGTCAGGGATCCGTCCTGCGGACTTGGCTGGACCAGCATGTGATGCGGGAATTCGCGGATCGCATTCTGCCGATTGATGCCGCGGTGGCGCGGTGTTGCGCCATGCTGCATGTTCCGGATCCGGCATCGGAACGCGATGCCCTGATTGCGGCCACCGGCCTAGTCCACGGCATGACCATCGTCACGCGCAACGTGGCGGATTTCCGGCGCACGGGGGTGGCGGTGTTCGATCCGTGGGCGTGAGTCCCCCTTACCCCGCCACCCACAGCCACACCGGCAGCGTCGCGGCCGACAGCAAGGTGCCCAGCGACATCGTGACGGCCACCAGGCGCCCGTCGCCGCCCATGCGGGCGGCCAGCACGTGCGCCGCCGATGAGGTCGGCACGGCCGAAAACAGCAGCAGCACCAGGCGCTCTTGCACCGGCAGCCCCATCATGGCCGTCAGCGTCAGCGTCCAGACCGGCAGCAGGATCAGTTTCGCGGCGATCATCCAGGCCATCAGCGGCGCGTGCTGGCGCCCGCCCTGCAGCGACAGCGTGGCGCCCACGCACAGCAGGCCCACCGCGATGGCGCAGGATCCCAGCCGCCCCAGGGCGACTTCGGCCACGTGCGGGATCGGCACCTGAAGGAAATTGCAGGTCAGCGCGGCCAGCGTCGCCAGGATGAAGGGATTGCCCGCCATTTCCCTGAGTGCCCGCCCGCCGTTGCGGCTGGCCAGGGCGTGCACCGCGCCCACATTGCTGATGGGCACCGCGAACCCCAGGATCACCGCCATCGTTGCCTGCGCATCGGCCCAGCCCAGCCCGGCCGCCAGCGACAGCGCCAGGTAACTGTTGAAGCGGAACGCGCACTGCGCCGTCGCCGCGTGCGCGGCCGGATCGGGGCGCAGCGCCAGCCGGCCCAGCCAGGCCAGCGCGATGCCGCCCAGCATGACGCCCATGGTCGCCGCCAGCAGCACCGTGGCGCTGCCCAGCGCCATCGGCGCCCGCGTGATCGAATGGAACAGCAGCGCCGGGAAGAGCACGAAATACACCAGCTTTTCCGCTTGCGTGAAAAAGGCGCGGTCGAAGCCGAAGCGGTGCAGCAGCAGCCAGCCCAGGGCGATCAGCAGGAAGTCGGGCAGGATCAGCAGGATGACGGACATGGG
>DASSTS010000047.1:0-8422 GCA_035707805.1 Castellaniella sp.
CCATCCGCCCCCGCGCGCTCCATGCGGTCCAGCGCGATCAGCACCGCCGCCGGCTGCGCGCCCGCCGCGCGGATCAGCGCCACCGACTCGCGCACCGACGTCCCCGCCGTGATCACATCGTCGATGATCACCACCCGGCCCCGCAGCGGCGCCCCCACCAGCACCCCGCCCTCGCCGTGGTCCTTGGCCTCCTTGCGATTGAACGCAAAAGGCGCCTCGCGCCCCCCGGCGGCCGGCTCGCCGGCCAGGGCGATGGCCGTGGTCGTGGCCAGCGGAATCCCCTTGTAGGCCGGACCGAACAACATGTCGAACGGCACGCCGGCATCCAGCAGCGCCCGCGCGTAGAACCGCCCCAGGCGGCCGACGCTCGCCCCGTCATTGAACAGGCCGGCGTTGAAGAAATACGGGCTCAGGCGGCCGGACTTGGTCTCGAACTCGCCAAAGCGCAGCACGCCTTGCTCCAGGGCGAAACGGACGAAGGCTTGGGCATGGGAACCGGTCATGACGGAAATCTCGTAATCGGGAAAGGCCACATTATCGGACATTCGAGGCCGCCGCCACCGCCCGCCATGCATTTCAGGCCCAGTCCGCCTATGATCTGGATTCGAGCTTCCTCACCACCATCCCCCGATCATGCGTCAACCTGTCTACTTCATTTCCCACGGCGGCGGCCCCTGGCCGTGGATGCCGCAAGCCAAGACCACCTATGCCGCGCTGACCGCCGCCCTGCAGGGCATCCCGGCCACGCTGCCCCAGGCGCCCCGGGCCATCCTGATGGTCTCGGCCCACTGGATCACGCGCGGCCAGGTCAGGGTCAGCGGCCATCCGCAGCCCGGCATGGTCTACGACTACCACGGTTTTCCGGCCGACACCTACGAGATCCACTACACGGCGCCCGGTTCGCCGCGCCTGGCGGCGCGGACGCAGGCGCTGCTGACCGCCCAGGGGATCCCCGTCGCCGAGGACACCCGGCGCGGCTACGATCACGGCGCCTTCGTGCCCGCCTACGTCATGTACCCCAAGGCGCAGATCCCCATGGTCCAGCTCTCCATCGAGGCGGGATTCGACCCCGGCTGGCATCATGCCCTGGGCGCGGCCCTGCAGCCCTTGCGCGACGAGAACATCCTGATCATCGGCAGCGGTCTCAGCTATCACAACCTGCGCGCGTTCAACCCGGCTGGGCGCGAGCCCTCTGCCCTGTTCGACGCCTGGCTGCAGGACACGCTGGCGGGCACGCCCGCGGCCGAGCGCCTGGCCCGGCTGCGCCGGTGGGAAGACGCCCCGGCGGCCCGGCTCGCCCACCCCATGGAAGACCACCTGGTGCCGCTGTTCGTCGCCGCCGGCGCAGCCGGCGAGAACACCGGCCACTGCTTCCACCATGAATCCGACGCCCTCGGCGGGCTGACGATCTCCAGTTTCCGCTTTGCCGACTGACATCCCGGAGAATCCAATGCTGCGCATCACCACACTGAACGTCAATGGCATCCGCTCGGCCTTCCGCAAGGGCCTGGCCGGATGGCTGCAGGAACAGCAACCCGACATCGTCTGCCTGCAGGAAATCAAGATCCAGGACACGGACCTGACCGACGACCTGCGCCACCCCGACTGCTACGCGGGCCATTTTCACCACGCCCAGAAAAAAGGCTACAGCGGGGTGGGACTGTACCTGCGCCGCCCCGCCGAGGCCGTCACCATCGGCATGGAATGCCCCGAATTCGACGCCGAAGGACGCATCGTGCGGGCCGACTGGCCGGCGCTGAGCGTCGTCAGCGCCTACCTGCCCTCCGGATCCAGCGGCGACGAGCGCCAGACCGCCAAATACCGGTTCCTCGACCACTACGAAGGCTGGCTGGACGGCCTGATGCGCGAACACCGCGAGACCGGCCGGGAATTCGTGATCTGCGGCGACTGGAACATCGCCCACCGCGAGATCGACCTGAAGAACTGGAAGGGCAACCTGAAGAACAGCGGCTTCCTGCCCGAGGAACGCGCCTGGATGACGCAGTTGTTCGAGCAGCGCGGCTGGATCGACGTCTACCGCAGCCTGCACCCCGACACCGGCGGCGAGGCCTATACCTGGTGGAGCAACCGGGGCCAGGCCTGGGCCAAGAACGTCGGGTGGCGCATCGACTATCACATCGCCACGCCCGGCATCGCCGCGCGGGCGCGCCGGGCCGCCGTCTACAAGGACCAGCGATTCAGCGATCACGCGCCGCTGACCATCGACTATGAGACCGCGCTGGAATGAACATGCCAAAGTTGCATGAACTGCAGTACAATCTTTCAGAAGTCACATACTGAACCCAGCAGTCCCAACCAGGAGACCCTGATGTCCGATTCCGTCGAAAGCGCCGTTGCCGCCGCGTCCGGCCTGCAAAACTGGTCCATGATGCAGGAAAAGCAGAATGTGCTGCTGCGCAAAGTCCTGGACGGTCAATCCAACACCATTCTCAGCCTGGTGAACTCGGTGCCCAGCGTGCCCCAGCTCGCCAACGGCGGCACGGTCGGCACCCTGCTGCACACCACGGCCTGATCCCGCGTGTTGCGGCCCCTGCCGGGGCCGCGACGGCCAAGACTGAAACCCCGCTCCGGCGGGGTTTATTGCATTCAGGGGGCGGTCACGCGCGGATGCGCCAGATCGTCACGGCGCTGATAGTCCTGGGCCAGCACCGCGCAGACCATCAACTGGATCTGGTGAAAGATCATCAGGGGCAGCAGCACCGGGCCGATGGCGCTGGCGCTGAACAGCACGCCCGCCATGGGCACGCCCGTCGCCATGCTCTTTTTCGAGCCGCAGAACACGATGGTGATCTCGTCGGCCCGCTGGAAGCCCAGCTTGCGGGTGGACCAGGTATTGAGCACCAGCACGACGGCCAGCAGCAGGCAGCAGACCACCACCAGCAGCACCAGCGATTGCGGATCGACCTGATGCCAGAGCCCGGCGACGACGGACTCGCTGAACGCCGTGTACACCACCAGCAGGATGGAGCTCTGGTCGACGTTGGTGACGAGCCTGCGGTGGCGGTCCATCCAGCGGCCGATCACGGGCCGCATCAGGTGCCCCGCCACGAAAGGCAGGAAGATCTGTTCGCCGATCCGCAGGATGGACTGCAGCAGCGAATGGCTGTCCAGGGCCGAGGTGTCGGTCTTCAGCAGCCACTGCAGCAGCAAGGGGGTGATGACGATGCCGACGATGCTGGATGCCGATGCCGCGCAGACCGCGGCGGGCACGTTGCCCCGCGCGATCGAGGTGAACGCGATGGCCGACTGCACGGTCCCGGGCAGGACGCACAGGTACAGCACGCCCACGTACAGGGGTTCTCCCAGCAGCGGCACCAGCACCGGCCGCAGCGCCCACCCCAGCAGGGGAAAGATCACGAAGGTCCAGATGAAGATCACGCCGTGCAGGCGCCAGTGCGTGGCGCCGGCGATGATGGCCTGACGCGACAGCTTGGCGCCGTGCAGGAAGAACAGCAGCGCGATGGCGGCCGCCGTCAGCCGCTCGAAGAACACCGCCCCCTGTCCATGCGCGGGCAGCAGGGTGGCTGCCGCCACCACGGCGATCAGGATCAGGGTGAAACGGTCGAAGAGCAGGCGTAATTTGGAGAGCATGGAAGGGCGCCCGCTGGATGCGGGGTCTTGAGATTTTCAGAGCAAGCCGATTAGACACCAATCGCCAGGATCAATCTGGCGACAAACCCCAAGCGGATGTTCGCGAACGGACATCCATCAGAGAGCGGGATCCTCGTCCAGGCGGCCGATGAGGCCGCGCATCCACCACAGCAGCGCCAGGCCCGGCAGCGCGATGGCGACCGTCATGACGAAGAACGACGGCCAGCCCAGGTGCTCGACGAACACCGGCGTGAGCGGTCCGGCCAGATAGGTCCGGCCCACCGCCGACAGGGCCGACAACAACGCGAACTGCGTCGCCGAGAATCGCTGGCGGCACAAGGCCATCAAGAGGGCGACGAAGGCCGCGGTGCCCAGCCCGCCGCACAGGTTCTCCACGGCGACCACGGCCGCCATGGAATAGAGGTGCGGCGGCGTCACCGCCAGCATCCAGTAGCCCAGGTTGGACACCGCCTGCAGCAGGCCGAAGGCCATCAAGGCGCGGTACAGGCCCAGCCGGGCCATCAGGCCGCCGCCCGCCAGGGCGCCGATGATGGTCGCCACCAGGCCGAAGACCTTGTTGACCATGCCCACCTCGGTGACGTCGAAGCCCGCCCCGCGGATCAGGAAGGTGGTGGAGAGCGCACCCGCGAAGGCGTCCCCCAGCTTGTAGAGCACGATCAGCAGCAGGACCGCCCAGGCGCCCGGCCGGCCGAAGAATTCCCGCAGCGGCGCGACGACCGCCTGCTGCAGGTCCCGGGGCGGCTGCGCCGCCTGCTGGGGCTCGGGCGCCCACAGCGTCGCCAGGGACGACACCGCCATCAGCCCCCCCATCAGCACGTAGGTGCGTCCCCAGCCCAGCCACTGGTCGGCCAGGATCAGGGCCAGGCCGCCCGACACCACCATGGCCAGGCGATAGCCCATGACCTTCAGGGCGGCGCCGGCGGCCCGTTCCTCGTGGCCCAGGACGTCCGTGCTGTAGGCGTCGAAAGCGATGTCCTGCGTGGCGGACAGGAAGGCCACCCACACGGCCAGCAGCGCCAGGGCCTGCAGTTGCGAGCCGGGATTGAAGAATCCCATGGCGGCGATGGAGGCCGCCAGCAGCCATTGCGTGAGGAACACCCAGCCGCGCCGCCGGCCCAGCCAGGGCGGCGCGTAGCGGTCCACCAGGGGGGCCCAGAGGAATTTCAAGGTATAGGCGGTCCCCGCGAGGGTCAGGAAACCGATGCTTTGCAGGGACACCTGCTCGACCGTGGCCCAGGCCTGGAGGGTGCCGGAGGTCAGAGCCAGCGGCAAGCCGCTGGCAAAGCCCAGCACCAGCAGCGGGGCGACGCGCCGGCGGCCGTAGATGCGCCAGCCTGCCGTCATCCCTGCCTGCCCAGCGGCGACTCGAACCGGTACACCGCCAGCGTGCTGCGCCAGCCGCGCAGCCAATGGATCTCGGTCTCGCCGCGGAAGGTCGCCAGGTGCGTGATCCGCAGGCCCAGCTGCGCCGCCAGCAACTGGAAATCCCGCAGCGTGCACAAGTGGATGTTGGGCGTGTCGTACCACTGGTAGGGCATCTGGTCGTTGACGGGCATGCGGCCCTTGAGGATCGACCAGCCGTGCGGCCAGTAGCCGAAATTCGGGAAGGACACGATGCCGTAGCGGGCGACCCGCGCCATCTCGTGCAGAATGTGTTCGGTATGGTGCATGGACTGCAGCGTCTGGGACAGCACCACCGTGTCGAACTGCTGGTCGTCGAACAGCGCCAGGCCTTCTTCGAGGTTCTGCTGAATGACGCGCACGCCCCGCCGCACCGCGCCGATCACCCGCTGATCGTCGATCTCGACGCCCGCGCCGGTGACCTGGCGCGTCTGCTGCAGGTAGGCAAGCAGATGGCCGTCGGCGCATCCGAGATCCAGCACACGGCTGCCAGGCGTGATCCACGAGGCGATCCGCAGCAGGTCGATGCGCGGCGGCGCATCGGATGGCAGCCCCGGCGCGCCGGCCGGCGCGGGCGGGGCCATATCGGCCAGGGCCTCGGCCGGTTTCATGCCAGCACCCCCGTGGTCTGTCGCCGCTCGCCCAGGTCCAGGCGGCGGGCGATCTGGTCGTAGTAGCCCTGGACGATGGCGTGATAGCGGACGTCGCCCAGCAGGAACGCATCGTGTCCGTGCGGCGCGTCAATCTCGGCGTAGGTGACCTCGCGCTGGTTCTTCAGCAGCGCGCGGACGATCTCGCGGGAATGTTCCGGGGCGAAGCGCCAGTCCGTGGAAAAGGACACCAGCAGAAAGCGCGCCTGCGCCGGCGACAGCGCGCGGGCCAGATCACCGCCGTGGGCGCGCGCCGGATCGAAATAATCCAGCGCGCGGGTCAGCAGCAGGTAGGTATTGGCATCGAAATAGCGGGAGAATTTCTCGCCCTGGTGGCGCAGATAGGATTCCACCTCGAACTCGACGTCGTAGTTGTAGCGGTAGTCACCCGTCGGCCCCGGCGCGCGCTGCGCGCGCCCGAACTTGGAGGCCATGACCTCGTCGGACTGGTAGGTGATGTGGCCCACCATGCGCGCCACCGACAGGCCGTTGGTCGGCACGACGCCCTGTTCGCCGTAGTCCCCGCCGCGGAAATCCGGGTCGGTCAGAATGGCGCGGCGGGCGACCTCGTTGAACGCGATGTTCTGGGCCGTCAGGCGCGCCGTGCTGGCCACGACGACGCAGTCGCCCACCCGTTCGGGACAGGTGATCGCCCAACTGAGCGCCTGCATGCCGCCCAGCGATCCGCCCATCACGGCGGCGAACCGCTCGATGCCGAAATGGTCCGCCACCCGCGCCTGGGCGTGCACCCAGTCCTCCACCGTCAGCAAGGGGAAGGAAGCCCCCCACGGCCGTCCGGTGTCGGGATTGACCGTGGTCGGCCCGGTCGAGCCGAAGCACGAGCCCAGGTTGTTGATGCCGATGACGAAGAACCGGTCGGTATCCACGGCCTTGCCGGGGCCCACCATGTTGTCCCACCAGCCGACCTGGTCGGGATGCTCGGCGTCCATGCCGGCCACGTGGTGGGAGGCGTTCAGCGCATGGCAGACCAGCACCACGTTGCTGCGCCGGTCGTTCAATCGGCCGTAGGTCTCCACCGCCAGGGTATAGGACGGCAGCACCTGGCCGCTGGCGAGAGTCAGCGGTTCGTCGAAGGACAGGAACCGGGGAGAGACGTAGCCCACGCTGCCGGGCGGCACGGGCGGACGGGCGGGGCCGGCGGCGGCGTGCGCCGGGGCGGCATCAGGGGACAAGGCAATAGCGGTCATCGGGACCTCTTTAGCTGGATTTATGGGGCGCCCGCAAGCGGATCAGGCAAATCGGCGCCAAGTCTCCAATTATTCTAGCACCCCCCCGTCTGGACGATGGCCCCGCAGCGGCGCCCCGCCGGCCGGAAAACCGGACAAAAACATCGCGAAAGGGGATGGGATTACTCACTTTATGATACATTCTCTCACGTATGTACGCAGTAAGCGATAAGAAAGACGTACGGGGGACAACATGACAAAACTGACCGCTCGCGAACAGGAATGCCTGTACTGGGCATCGCAAGGCAAGACCAGCTGGGAAATGGGCCGCATCCTGGGCATCACCGAACGCACCGCCAATTTCCACATCACCAACCTCTGCGACAAGCTGGGCGTCCGCTCGCGCCAGGCGGCGATCGCGCAGGCGCTGCACCGCAACCTCCTGAATCTCGACAGGACCGGCTGAAACTGTGCCGGGCGGGGGGACGAGGTCAGCTAAAATCCGTCCATCAAGACCAACCCGGTACCGTTTATCATGACCCTGGCCTCCGACCGGCTCAGCCTGCTGGCTGCGCACCCCGAGATCCCGCGCGCAATCCGGCGCGGCATCGAGAAAGAAGGCCTGCGGGTCGACTCGGCCGGAAACCTGGCGCTCACCCCGCATCCGGCCTCGCTGGGCGCCGCGCTGACCAATCCGCACATCACCACGGACTATTCCGAGTCGCTGCTGGAGCTCGTCACCAGCCCCCTGGCCTCGCCGGAGGCCTTGATCGGCGAGCTGACCGACATCCATGCCTTCGTCGCGCTGCGCAATCCGGGCGAAGCCATCTGGAACCAGTCCATGCCGGCGCACCTCCCGGCCGAGGCCGACATCCCCGTCGCCTGGTACGGCGCATCCAACACCGGCATGCTCAAGCACGTGTATCGCCAAGGCCTGGCCTGGCGCTACGGCAAGATCATGCAGTGCATCGCGGGGGTGCATTACAACTTTTCGCTGCCGGAGAACGCCTGGGACCTGCTGGCGGCCGGCGCCTCGCCCAAGGACCGCCGCAACGCCGGCTACATGGGGCTGATCCGCAACTTCATGCGCCATTCCTGGCTGCTCATGTACCTGTTTGGCGCTTCGCCGGCCGTCTCGCGCAGCTTTCTCCAGCACGCCGGCCTCGAATCCCAGCTGACGCGCCTGAGCCCGGACACCTATTGCCTGCCCTGGGCGACCAGCCTGCGCATGAGCGACCTGGGCTACAAGAATCCGACCCAGTCGGAACTGCACCTCTGCTACAACGACCTGGATACCTTCACCGCGCGGATCCACGCCGCCGTCACCACGCCGTGGCCCGACTACGAGGCCATCGGCACCCACCGCGACGGGCAGCGCATCCAGCTGAACACCAACATCCTCCAGATCGAGAACGAGTACTACGCCAACATCCGGCCCAAGCAGACCGCCGGGCGCTGCGAACGTCCCAACACCATCCTGCGCCAGCGCGGCATCCAGTACGTCGAGGTCCGCTGCATGGACATCGATCCCTGGGAACCCGCCGGCATCTC
>DASSTS010000048.1:0-18759 GCA_035707805.1 Castellaniella sp.
GTCTGCTCCGAGACCTGCGTCGGCCGCATCCGCTATCTCGGCGTGATGCTCTATGACGCCGACCGGATCGAGGAAGCAGCGAGCGTCGAGAATGACCAGCACCTCTACCGCTCGCAGCTCGACATCTTCCTGGACCCGAACGACCCGGCGGTGCAGGCCCAGGCGCGGGCAGACGGCGTGCCGGATCTGTGGCTGGAGGCGGCGAAGCATTCGCCCGTCTACAAGATGGCGATCGAATGGGGCATTGCCTTCCCGCTGCACCCGGAATACCGCACCCTGCCGATGGTCTGGTACGTGCCGCCGCTCTCTCCGGTGCAGAGCGCGCACCAGGCCGGGCATATCGGCTGGGATGAGAACGGGCTGCCGGATGTCAGCGCGCTGCGCATCCCCGTCCGCTACCTCGCCAACCTGCTGACCGCCGGGGCGGAGGCGCCGGTCACTCTGGCCCTGCAGCGGATGATGGCGATGCGCATGCATATGCGGGTGCGCAGCGTCGAGGGCCGGATGGATGCCGATGTCCTGAAGGCAGTCGGCCTCAGCCTGGAGCAGGTGGAGGAGATGTACCGGATCATGGCGATCGCCAACTACGAGGACCGCTTCGTCATCCCGACGACGCACCGCGAGGCGGTCGAGGACGCCTACGACCTGCGCGGCTCCTGCGGCTTCACCTTCGGCAACGGCTGCTCGGGCGGCAGTTCCGAGGGTTCGCTGTTCGGCAAGCCGCGCAACAAGCGCAAGCCGAGCGTGGTCTTCCTCGATCCGGCCCGCACCGCCTGAGGACGCGCGATGACCCAGACCCTCACCCCCCGCGACATTCCCGTGTTTTCCGTGCTCTCGGTCCTGCTCGGCTATCCCGAGCAGGACTGGCTGGATGCGCTGCCCGAACTGTCCGACGCGCTGCCCGCGCCGGTCCGCCAGCGCCTGGAGCCTGTCTTTGCGCACCTGCGCGCCTTCGACGACCTGATCGAGCTGCAGGAGGCCTATGTGGCGACCTTCGACCGGCGCGCGGCCCATTCCCTGCATCTGTTCGAGCACGTCCACGGCGAATCCCGCGACCGCGGCCAGGCCATGGTGGATCTGCAGCAGGAATACCTGAAGCACGGCCTGGAGCCCGCCACCTCGGAATTGCCGGACTACGTCCCGCTGTTCCTGGAATTCCTCGGCCAGATTCCGCCCGCGGCGGCGCAGGACCTGTTGGGCGACGCCATCCACGTGCTGTCCCGGCTGGGCGACAAGCTGGGCGAATCCGGCAGCCCCTATGCCTGCGTGTTCGCCCAGTTGCGCGCCATGACGGACGTGCAGCCCGAGGTCCTGCCGGATCCGCCCGAAGGCGAGATGGAGGAAACCATGATCACCTTCGGCCCGCAGGCCGACGGTACCGAGCCGCTGCTGATGCGCCGGCCCGGCGGCGATGCCCAGCCGCTCGTTTTTCACCCGCCGCGTTCACGGGCCGGCCGCCCCGACGGAACCCGGCACTGAGGAGATCATCATGAAAGACACGCTCGATCTGTTCTTTTTCGGGGTGTACCCCTATATCGCCCTGACGGTGTTCCTGCTGGGCAGCCTAGTGCGCTTCGAGCGCGAGCAGTACACCTGGAAAAGCGACTCCAGCCAGTTGCTGCGCCGGGGTTCGCTGCGCTGGGGCAGCAACCTGTTCCACATCGGCATCATCTCGCTGTTCTTCACCCATCTCGTGGGCTTGCTGACCCCGCCCGCCGTCTATCACGCCTTCGGCGTCAGCACGCACGCCAAGCAATGGATGGCCATCGTGGTGGGGGCGGTCCTGGGGGTGATCTGCCTGATCGGCCTGGTCCTGCTGATCCACCGCCGCTGGTCCGAGATCCGCCTGATGCACAATTCCGGCGTCGCCGACTGGGTGACGCTGCTGTGGATCCTGCTGGTGCTGGCGTTCGGGCTGGCGACCCTGTTCACCTCGGTGCACCACACCGACGGCGCGGTGATGGTGCAGCTGGGCGACTGGGCCCAGCGCATCGTGACGTTCCGCTCCGGCGCGGTGGGGGCGATGGAAGGCGTGCCGGCCGTCTACCGCCTGCACATGGTGCTGGGAATGACGCTCTTCGTCATCTTTCCGTTCACGCGGCTGGTGCACGTCTGGTCGGGCTTCGCCTCGGTCACCTACCTGGCGCGCCCCTGGCAACTGGTGCGGCCGCGCCGCTGAGGAATCCCCATGATCACCGTCAACGACGTCACCATCACGGAATCCGACATCCTGGCCGAGGTTCCGAATCACGGGCAGGAATCCAATCCGCGCCTGGCCGCCGGCCAGGAGCTGGTGTTGCGCGAGCTCGTGCGCCAGCGCGGCGCCGAGCTGGGCCTGAATGCCGACGGCGATGAGGCCCTGATGGCGGCGGTGCTGGCCGAGGACGTGCGCACGCCGCGGGCCGACGAGGCCAGCTGCCTGCGCTATTACCAGCAGCATCCCGACGAGTTCCGCGAGGGCGACCTGGTGGAGGTCTGGCACATCCTGTTCCAGGCGACCTCGGCCCTGGACGTGCAGAAACTGCGGTCGCGCGCCAACCTGCACCTGGCCGAACTGCACCGCAAGGGCGCCGGCCATTTCGCCCAGTACGCGCGGGAGCTGTCCAACTGCCCCTCCGGGGCGCAGGGCGGCGCCCTGGGCGAACTGACACGTGGCGAGATGGTGCCCGAATTCGAGAAGGCCGTGTTCGCCATGCCCGCCGACACGCTGGCGGGCGAGCTGGTGGAAACGCGCTTCGGTTTCCACATCGTGCGCACCGGCCGCAAGGTCGAAGGCCGCCTCCTGCCCTTTGCCGAGGTGCGCGAGCGCCTGGCCGCGTGGATGGAGGAATCCAGCTATCGCCGGGCGGTGCATCAGTACCTGCAGCAATTGGTGGGTGGCGCCCGCATCGAGGGCATCCCCATGCAGGGATCGGATTCGCCGCTGGTGCAGTAAGCGGCTGCCCGGCCTGGAAGAAAGCCCGGCAGGGGGTTCAGGCTTTCAGCCTGATGCGCGGCTCCGGGGCGGCGGGCGCGTCGCCGGCCCCGGAGGCCGGGGGCAGCTGCGCCGGCGGGGGCGGCAGCACGTCCGCCAGCGTGCGGGCGTCCAGATAGTCCATGAAGGCTTGCAGGGCCCCGGCGATGACCGGCTTCAGGCCGCAGCGGCCCGACAGGATGCACTGGTTGCCGGCGCCCATGCATTCGACCAGGGACAGGTCGTTTTCCATGTCCCGGATCAGGGCGCCCAGGGAAATGTCCGCCGGTTCGTGCGCGAGTTCCATCCCGCCGTTCTTGCCGCGCACCGTGCGGATCCAGCCGCGCTGGCCCAGCCGGTGCGTGATCTTCATCAGGTGCGGTTCGGAAATGCCGTAGAACCGGGCGATCTCGGAGATCGTGCAAAGACGGTCGCGGTGGCTGCTGAGATACATCAGCAGCCGGACCGCGTAGTCGCTCATGTTGGTCAGGCGCATGGTCGGCGGCCCGGTTCAGCGGCCCGGGGCCGGCTGCGCGGCGGGCCGGGCGGGCGCGGCGGCCGGCGCGGGCCGGTCGGGGCGCGGGCGGATCAGCATCGGCACGAAGCGCCACAGGTACAGCCCCAGCGACAGGATCCAGGCCAGCGCGGCCAGGTGCAGCAGGTGCAGGCTGACCGACGAGGGCCACAGCGCGGCCAGCCGCAGCAGCGCGGCGGCCACCATCAGCCAGTGGCCGGCCAGCATGCTGCGATCCAGCGCCAGCGGGCGCCCCAGGTGGCCCAGGGCTGTGCGGGTGAGCATGCCGATGATCAGGATGCAGAATCCGGCCAGCCCGATCACGTGGACGTGGGTCGCGCTGCGGGCCAGCACGCCGCGCAGCAGGGCCGGATCGAACAGGTTGCTGAACTGCCAGGCGGCCAGCAGCAGACCCAGGCCGATGAAGGCATAGCCCAGGTACAGGATCCACAGCATGGGCTTGTGCAGCACGGCGCGGGGTTTCCAGCAGACCAACTGCCCGAGGCTGATCAGGCCGGTGACGAGCAGGCAGGCCGCCATGACGAGCGGCAGCGCGTGCGGGCCGCTGCCGGGCGCCATGGGCGTGCCGGTGGCCTGCACCAGGACCCCGGCGGCCAGCGCCGCCGCGCTGAAGACCATCTGCGCCTGGCCCGAGCGCGTCAGCATGGGGATCTGCAGGCCCTGCACCATGCGCGTGGCAAAGAACGGAATCACGCGGCGCGCGATCAGCAGGGCGATCACCGCCATGCCGATGAGGCCCAGGTCGAAGCGTTCCATCAGCAGGGCGTAGTCGCCCCGCAGGGCCGCCAGCAGGTACAGCAGGTCGGCGACGCCCAGCAGCAGGATCAGGAGCGGCAGGCCGTAGTTGCGCCGGCTGCGGCCCTTGAACATGACCCGGGCCAGCGCCAGGGCCGCACCCAGGAAGAACAGCAGCTCGGCGGCCGTGGCGATCCAGAAACCCGTGCGCCCGCCCAGCAGGAAGCCGACGCGGGCGACGCACCAGAGCGCGCACAGCGCCGCCAGCGGCCGGCCCTGCAGGGGGTTGAAGCCGGTCCAGGTGGCGCTGGCCGTCAGCAGGAAGCCGACCGCGATGGTGATGATGAAGCCCCACAGCATTTCGTGCGCGTGCCAGGCCACCATCGACAGCGGCTCGCCCAGCAGCTGCGGGGCGAAGATCCACAGGGCGATGGAAATCACCGCCCAGGCCGCCCCCGCGATGTACAAGGGACGGAAGCCCAGGGCGAGGAAGGCCGCCATGGAAGGGCGGTGCGGCGCGGGCGCGGCCGGGGTTTCCTCAACGTTCAGCAGGCGAGACATGGGCGTCGAACTCCGTCACGGGTTGGTCGGGGTGGTGGCTGATCTGATAGCCGTACCAGAGGCTGCGGGCGATGCGCCGGGCGAAGTCCTCTGCCTGGGCCGCGAAGGCGGGATTGTCGAATTCGGTCAGCGTCTCGCGAAACAGGTCCAGCCAGCGGATGAACATGGGGCCTTGCAGATCCGGCAGGGCTACGTGGCGCGGCATGGGCGTGCCGCTGTAGGTGCCGCTGCGGCGCAGCAGCGAGGACCAGAACCGCACCATGCGTTCCAGGTGCTCGTCCCAGTCGTCGATGTGTGCGTCGAAGATCGGCCCGAGGACTCCATCCTGCCGCACCCGGCGGTAAAAATGGTGGACCAGGGTGACGATCTCGTCTTCCGTGCAGACCGTGGGTTCGTCCATGCGGGTCTCGCGATCCATTGAATTAAAGGTTCCTATTATAAGTATCTTCATGACGGCGCGCAAAGCCCCGCGGAGATCGCCCGGAGCCGGCCCTTCAGTTATCATCAACACCTTGCCGGGGAACCGCCCGGATCGCCCATTGTCATTGACCTTCGCCATGTCCGAGCCTGTCTTCCTGTCCTGCGTCGTGCCCTGCCTGAACGAGCACACCAATCTGGGCATCCTGCTGCCGGAACTGCTGGCGACCCTGCAACCCCAGGTGGATGCGCTGGAGATCCTCGTCGTCGACGACGGCAGCACGGACGGCACGCCCGATCTTCTGCGCCACTGGTGCGGCCTGCATCCCGAGATCGTCTACTTGCGCCTGTCGCGCAATTTCGGCAAGGAGGCCGCCCTGACCGCCGGCCTCGAAGCCGCGCGGGGCAACGTCGTCGTCTGTCTGGATGCCGATATGCAGCATCCGCCGCAGATGATCTGCGCCATGCTGGCCCGCTGGCGCGAGGGCGTTCAGATGGTCTATGCCGTGCGCGCAACCCGCCAGGACGAGAGCCCGTTCAAGCGCATCGGCTCGCGTCTGTTCTACGCGCTGATGCGCACTTCCGACGGCCGCACGGTGCCGCCCAATGCCGGCGATTTCCGGCTGATGGACCGGGTGGTGGTGGACGCGCTGCTGCAACTGCCCGAGCGCGACCGCTTTATGAAGGGGCTTTTCGCCTGGGTGGGCTTCGAGGCCGAGGCCATGCCCTACGTGCCGCCGCAGCGCCTGCACGGCGTCAGCCGCTTCCGCCCGCTGAAACTGCTGCGTTTCGCCGTGGACGGCCTGACGGCCTTCACCACCTGGCCCCTGCGCCTGCTCAGTCTGGCGGGCGCCTGCCTGTCCCTGGTGGCCTTTCTCTACGGGCTGCTGATCATCGTCACGCACTTGCTGTATGGCGATGCGGTGCGCGGCTGGGCCACGCTCATCACCGTGGTCCTGTTCTTCTCGGGGGTGAATCTGATGTCCCTGGGCGTGGTCGGCGAATACATCGCCCGTATCTTCACCGAGGTCAAGGGCCGGCCCGTCTACCTGCTGCGCGAGCGGCTGGGCGGCGACCGGGACTCGGACAGCGGACGCGGCCGTCCGGCGGACGGCGGGGCGGCGGATGGCGCCGCCGCGAGCGGCGATCCCGGGGAGGCGCGCTGATGGACGTCCTGGGAATCCGCGCCGCCGGCAGCCGGCTGGTCGATGCCGGCGAATCCGCCTGGCGGGCCTTGCAATCGCGCGGCGCCGGCTGGATCGCGCTGTGCGTCTTCGCCTGGCTGGCCGCCACGACCTGGGCGTATCCGCTGCTGCTGCCCGACGAGGGCCGCTATGTCGGCGTGGCCTGGCACATGCTGGTCTCGGGCGACTACCTGACCCCGCGCCTGGACGGCATGCCGTTCTTCCACAAGCCGCCCCTGTTCTATTGGCTGACGGCCGGCTCCCTGGCGGTGTTCGGCGACAACGCCTGGGCGGGGCGGCTGGTGTCGGTGCTGGCGGCCACCGGGCTGGTCACGGTCTTCTATCTGTTCCTGCGCCGCTATGCGCGGGTGTCGGCGGCGCGCCGCGCGGCGCTGATCCTGGCCGTCCAGCCCTTCCTGTTCGGGGCGGCGCATTACGCCAACCTGGACATGCTGGTCGCCGCCCTGATCAGCCTGACCGTCATGGCGGGCGCCGATGCGGTGTTCCGCCACGAGCAGCAGCGTTCCGACCGGGGCGCCGTGCTGCTCATGTACGGGCTGGCGGCGGCGGGGTTCCTGGCCAAGGGGCTGATCGGCGTCGTGCTGCCGGGCGGGGTGCTGTTCTTCTGGCTGCTGGGGCGGCGGCGCTTTCGCGCGATGGGCCGTCTGCTGTGGTGGCCCGGGATGCTGCTGTTCGTGGCGCTGATCGTGCCCTGGATGGCCGCGATGCAGGCCCGCCATCCGGGGTTTTTCGACTACTACATCGTTTACCAGCATTTCCAGCGCTTTCTCGAGACCGGCTTCAACAACCCGCATCCGTTCTGGTTCTACGTGCCGGTGGTGTTGGGCCTGACCCTGCCCTGGTCGGTGCAGCTGTGGCGCTGGCTGCACCTGCATGGCCCGCTGCATGCGGACTTCGTGCCGCCGTCGGGCCGCCCCGAGCAGGTGGACCGCCGCGTCCTGCGCGGCCTGATGCTGTCCTGGCTGGCCGTTGTGCTGGTGTTCTTCTCGATCCCCGCCTCCAAGCTGGTGGGCTACGTGATCGCCGTGCTGCCGCCGCTGGCCTGGTTCATCCAGGAGACCTTCGAGCAGAGCCAGGAGGAAACCGCGCCAGGGGTGACGCGCAGCCTCGTGCGCCATGCCCTGATCGCGATCGCCATCTGTCTGCTGGCGGTGGTGTCGCTGCTGGTCTTCCCACAGCGCAGTTCCAAACCGCTGGCCCGGGTGATTGCGCAATCCGCCGGTCCGGGCGACCGGCTGGTGATGTTCAACCAGTTCGCCTACGACGTGCCGATGTATGCCGGCTGGCGCAAGCCCGTGGTGGTGGTGACCAACTGGGACGATCCTGGCCTGATGAAGGGCGACGACTGGCGCCGCGAGCTGGCGGACGCCGCCCTGTTCGTGCCGGATGGCGGCCGGGACCGGCTGTGGCTGCCGCAGCGCCTGCACGAGGCCCTGTGCGCTCCCGACCACCCGACGACGTGGCTGATGGCCTGGCTGGACGAGGCGGACCGCCTGCCGGCCCTGGCGGGACGGGATCCCGTCGCGCAGACGCGCAAGATGGGCCTGTGGCGCATCGGCGCGGGCGAGACGCTCAGCGGCTGTGGCGAAACGCCCAGTAGCGCCCCAGAATGAAGGTCATGCCGGCGATGCCGATCAGCACGCCGGCCAGCAGCACGTCGTAGCGGATCGCGGTCGCGCGCAGCAGGACGGCGTAGGTCGCCTCGTTGACGGCAAAGCCCAGTGCGGACACCAGGAAGAACCGCACCGCCGCCTGCAGCAGCGGCGCGTGGTGGTGGCGGAAGGTCAGGCGGTAGTGGCCGGCGAACGACACACCGAACGCCACCAGCCAGCCGACGACATTGGCCGCCAGGGGCGCCAGTCCCGCCCCCGCGACGCAGCCCACGGCCACGCCCCAGTGCGTGGCGGCGGCGGCGCAGCCTACAATGACGAACCAGCCGATCTGGGTAATGAGTTTTTTGAGCATTCGCCTTCGCGTATCTGACCGGGAACCTGATGAGCCGACTCGATGAATCCGATCCGCCCGCCGGCGCGGCGGACCGCGCCCCCGGATACCGCCGCATTGTAGTGTGTGCCGACGATTTCGGAATGAGCGCATCCGTCGATGCCGGCATCCTCGGGCTGGCGGCCGCGGCGCGCCTGTCGGCGACCAGCCTGCTGGTCGACGGCCCCACGGCGGCCAGCGGCGTGTCCGCCCTGCTCGAGACGCCGCTGCAGGTCGGCTTGCACCTGAACTTCACCGAATCCTTTGGCCAGCCGGGCCTGTGCCTGCCGTTGCGCGCCCTGATCCAGGCCGCCTACCTGCGCCGCCTGCCGGCGGACGCGGTGCGCGACGGCATCCGGCGGCAGCTGGACCGTTTCCGCGAGCTCACGGGGCGCTGGCCGGACTACGTCGACGGCCACCAGCACGTGCACCAGCTGCCCGGGGTGCGCGATGCGCTGCTGGACGCGCTGGCAGAGCGGGCCGGATCGGGCCTCTGGATCCGCGACACCGGACGGCCGCGCATGGCGGGTCTGCCGGGGCGGCTGCGCTTCAAGGCGGGGGTGATCGCCAGCCTGGGGGCCGCCGGGCTGCGGCGCCGGGCGCGGGCGGCCGGCTACCGGCAGAACCGCGGGTTCCTGGGCGTGTATGATTTCAAGGGCGGCGTCCCGGCCTACGAGGCCTGGATGTCGCGCTGGCTGGCCCAGGGGCTGGACGGCGACGTGCTGATGTGCCACCCGGCCCGGGGGGCCGATCCGCGCGATCCGCTGTCGTCCCAGCGCCAGGCCGAATACGAGGTCCTGTCCAGCGCGCGGATGGCGCGCTGGCTGGCGGACCACCACCTGACGATCGCGGGGGCCGAGCCCCGCAAGGAGTCCCCATGAGCGTGTCCTATCAAACCCTGGCCCCCGATTTCGCCGTGGCCGGCCAGTTGCGTCCCGCCGACATGCAGGCGCTGGCCGAGGCCGGCTTCAAGTCGGTCATCATCAACCGTCCCGACGGCGAGGGCGGGGCGGATCAGCCCCTGTCCGAGGACGTGCTGCGGGCCGCCCGGGAAGCCGGCCTGCAGGCGCGCTACCAGCCGGTGGTCAGCGGATCGATCACGGCGGCCGATGTGGCCGACTTCGCCGGTCTGCTGAAAGAGCTGCCTGGCCCGGTGCTGGCCTTCTGCCGTTCGGGCGGGCGCTGCACGAAACTGTTCCAGGCGGCACAGGAAACTGCTCCAGGTCAATCCCAGGGCTGATCCCGACTGTTTTTTCGCCGGTGCAGCAGGTATGCTGAAGGCTCCTGTTCAGCTTTTTGGATGATCCGCGCATGTTCAAGAAAATCCTGATCCCCACGGACGGCTCCAACCTCTCCGCCCAGGCCGCCAACAAGGGCGTCTGCTTCGCGCGCACCATCGGCGCCGAGGTCGTGGCGCTGCATGTCACCCAACCTTTTGCCGCCACGGTCGGCTTCGACGGCATGGCGGCAGCCTACGCCATCACCGACGAGGACTACGACCGCACGGCCGCCGAGCAGGCGCAAAAATACCTGCAGCAAGTGCTGGACCGCGCCGCCACCGCCGGCGTCAAGGCTACCGGCAAGGCCGTGTCGAACTTCAACGTGGCCGATGGCATCGTCCATGCCGCCAAGGAAGAAGACTGCGACCTGATCTTCATCGGCAGCCATGGCCGCAGCGGCCTGTCGCGGCTGCTGCTGGGCAGCGTCACGGTCAAGGTCCTGGGCCTGGCAAAGGTCGCCACCCTGGTCTATCGCGTGAAGGAAAACGACTGAACGCGGCGTCCGCATTCCATGAGCCGCGTCATCTTCCACCGCCCTGAAGACTCCCCGCGCCCGGCGCCCGAACTGGCGCCGGGCGATGCCGTGCGCGACACGGCCGGCCGCCCCTTGCGTGACCTGCGCATCTCGGTGACCGACCGCTGCAACTTCCGCTGCACCTATTGCATGCCGCGCGAGGTCTTCGGGGCGGACCATGCATTCCTGCCGCACAGCGCGCTGCTCACCTTCGAGGAAATCACCCGGGTGGCGGCCGTGGCCGTGTCCCAGGGGGTGCGCAAGATCCGCCTGACAGGCGGCGAGCCCCTGCTGCGCAAGCAGATCGAGGTCCTGGTGGCGATGCTGGCCGGGCTGCGCACGCCCGACGGGCAGCGGCCCGACCTCACCCTCACCACCAACGGCACCCTGCTGGCCCGCAAGGCGGCCGCCCTGGCCGAGGCCGGCCTGACGCGGGTGACGGTCAGCCTGGATGCGCTGGACGACGCCCTGTTCGAGCGCATGAGCGACAGCGGCGTCCCGGTGGCCACCATCCTGTCGGGCATCGAGGCGGCCGCCCGCGCCGGACTGGCGCCGGTCAAGATCAACATGGTCGTGCGCCGGGGCATGAACGACGCGCAGATCCTGCCCATGGCGCGCCATTTTCGCGGGTCGGGGCACGTGCTGCGCTTCATCGAGTACATGGACGTCGGCAACACCAATGGCTGGCGCATGGACGAGGTCGTCACCGGGGCGGAGATCGTCCAGCTGATCGGCCAGGAATATCCCCTCGTCCCGGCCCAGGCCCAGTATCGCGGCGAGGTCGCCAGCCGCTGGGCCTACGCGGACGGCGCCGGCGAGATCGGCCTCATCACCAGCGTCTCGCAGCCTTTCTGCGGCGACTGTACGCGCTTGCGGCTGTCGCCCGAGGGGCGGCTGTTCACCTGCCTGTTCGCCGAACAGGGCCACGACCTGCGGGCGCTGCTGCGTTCCGGCGCCGACGACCGGGCCTTGCGCGACCGCCTGGCCGGCGTCTGGCTGGCCCGCGGCGACCGGTATTCCGAACTGCGCGGGCAGGCCCACCGCGACCACAAGATCGAAATGAGCTACATCGGTGGCTAGCGATGCTCCGCCGGCGATGGATCCGGTCGACGGCCTGATCCTGGCGGGCGGCCAGTCGAGGCGCATGCGCACGCCCGACGCCCTGGACGCCGACAAAGGGCTGCGCGAATGGCAGGGCAGGCCGCTGGTCGAGCAGGTGGCCCGGTATCTGCGCGGGCAGGGCATCGAACGGATCCACATCAGCGCCAACCGGCACCCCGACGACTATGCCCGGCATGGGAACGTGGTGGCCGACCCGCCCGGCCTGCACGATTGCGGCCCCCTGGCCGGCGTCCTGGCCGGCCTGCGGCAGGCGCAGTCGCCGTGGCTCTTCATCCTGCCGGTCGACGTGGTGCGATGGCCCGACGGGCTGCTGGCGCAGTTGCGCGCGGCGGCCACGCCGTCCCGGCCGGCATATGCCCGGACGGCGGACGGCCCGCATCCCCTGTGTCTGGTGGTCCATCGGGGGATGTTGCCCGGCCTGGAGGATTTCCTGCGCTCGGGACAGCGGCAGGTGCAGGCGTGGCTGCGCGCCTGCGAGGCGCGCGCGGTCGATTTTCCCGGGACGGACTGCCTGGTGAACCTGAATACGCCCGAGGACTGGCTGCGCTGGGCATCCGCGCCTGCGGCCGGGCCCGGACTGCCCGGCGCCGCGCCGGGCGCGGGCGGAAGGCGCGCTTAGGCCAGCCAGTCGCCCAGCGCGTACCAGTCGATTTCCGCGCCCGATTCCAGGCGCGAGCCCGCGGGGATCCGGGCCAGTGCGTCGGCCCAGCCCAGGCTGCTCAGCGCACCCGAACTCTGCTGGGCGTGCGGGACCAGCAGCGGCAGGCCGGCCGCCTGGGGCGTGGCCTGGACGCGGAGGAAGTCGTCGCGATCCCCGCCCAGGGGGCGGCCCGTCTGCAGGATGCCGCGGCGCACCGGCGGGAACACCCGGCTGCGGCCCTGCAGGCGACGGATCAAGGGGCTGACCAGCAGCGCGAACACCACGAACGCGGACACCGGATTGCCGGGCAGGCAGACCATCGGGCGGTTCTTGAGTTCGGCCAGCGCCACCGGCTTGCCGGGCTTCATGCGTACCCGCCAGAGATCCAGGCTGCCGCCCAGGGCTTCGATGGCGGGCTTGACCAGGTCTTTTTCGCCGACGGAGGCCCCGCCGACGCTGAGCACGAGATCGCACTGGTCCGCAAGTTCGTCCAGCGCGGCCTCGATGGCGGCCGCCTCGTCGCGGGCGTGCCGCAGCAGGGCGGGTGCGACGCCCAGGCCCTGGCACAGGCTGGCCAGCATGGGCGCGTTGGAGTTGTAGACCGCCGCGGGCGGCAGGGGCTGGCCGGGCGGCGCCAGCTCGTCTCCGGTCGTCAGGATCCCGACTCGCAGCCTGGGGTGGACGGCGGCGTGCGCGATGCCCTGGGCGGCCAGGGCGGCGATCTGGCCGGCGCCCAGCAGCTCGCCTTGCGCCAGGATCCGGACGCCCCGGCGCATGTCCTCGCCCCGGTGGCGGATGTGCTGCCCGGCCCGGACCGGCGTCTTGAAGGTGACGCCGGCCTCGTCCTCGTCGCAGTCCTCCTGCATGATCACGGTGTCGGCCCCGGCGGGGATCACGCTGCCGGTGAACAGGCGGATCGCCTGGCCGGCGCCCAGCGGCTCGGGCGCCTGGCCCGCGAAGCACCGCTGCTGCACCGGCAGGGTGACCGGCAGGGCGTCCAGGTCCGTCGCGCGGACCGCATAGCCGTCCATGGCGCTGTTGTCCGCGGGCGGCAGGTCCAGCGCGGCGACGACGTCGCCGGCCAGCACCCGGCCCGTCAGCTCGGACAGGGGCAGGGTCTCGGGGGTGTCGGGCCGGCGGGTGCGCTCGGCCAGCCGGGCTTGCGCGCTGTCGAAATCCAGCATGGTCACGCCTGCTCGCCGCCGCGGTAGGCGCTGGCGAAATTGCAGGGCCGCTGGCGGCTGTCGAACTGCGGCTGCAGGACTTTTTCCCAGGCCAGGCGGCACGCGCCGGTGGAGCCCGGCAGGCAGAACACCAGGGTGTCGTTGGCCAGGCCGCCGAGGGCGTCGGACTGCAGGGCCGAGGCGCCGATGTCCTGCCAGGACAGATGGCGGAACAATTCGCCGAAACCGGGAATGACCTGGTCCAGCAGAGGGGAGACGGCGGCAATGGTGGATTTCCGGTGCGTGAAGCCGGTGCCCCCGTTGCACAGGATGACCTGTACCTCGGGGTCGGCGATCCAGTCGCTGAGCACCTTGCGGATCCGGTAGCGGTCGTCGGAACAGAGTTCGCGGGCGTGCAGGACGTGTCCGGTTTCCTGGAGCGCCCCGCAGAGGTAGTCTCCGCTGGTGTCCTCGGCGGCCTGGCGCCGGCTGGAGATGGTCAGCACGGCGCAGCGCAGGCTGACGGGGGGCAATGTCGGATCAGCTTTCATGGTCTTGGTCGGGATCGATGTCCCATTGTTCGGTTTTCTGCGCGTCGGCATGTTGCTGCCGGACCCAGAACGCCTGGCCGTCCGCCAGGGTCTCGCGTTTCCAGAAGGGGGCGCGGGTCTTGAGGGTGTCGATGATGTATTCGCAGGCGCGGAAGGCCTCGCCCCGGTGGGCGCTGGCCACGCCGACGAACACGATGGGATCGCTCAGCGGCAGTTCGCCGACGCGGTGGACCACCAGCGTGTCGAGGATGTCCCAGCGCTGCATCGCGCGGTCGCACAGCGACTGGATCTCGCGTTCGCACATGCCGGGGTAGTGGTCCAGGAACAGGCTGCGCGATCCGGCCTCGGGGCTGTAGTCGCGGACCGTGCCGAGGAAATGCACCTGCGCGCCCGCCCGGCCCGCGCCGCGGTCCTGCAGCCGGGCGATCAGCGCGGCCACGTCGAAGGGTTCAGTCTGTATCACGACCATGTCGGGGTCCTGCCGGAAATCCGGTGTGTGGGGCGGCCGTTCAGCCGCCGGTGACGGGCTCGAAGACCGCGACCTCGTCGCCGGGCCGGATCAGGTCCTGCCGCCCCGCGTGTTCCTGGTTGATGGCAAGTTTCAGGCGGGCGGCCGGGCCCAGCGCGGGGCAGCGGGCGGCCAGCGCGTCCAGCCATGCGCCGGCCTGGACGGGGGCGTCCAGGACCTGGGTTTCCTGGCGGGTGCCCAGGTGCTCGGCGACCTGGGCGAAATACAGCACCTCAATCGTTGCGCCACTCACCGCTTTTTCCTCCGGATTTGTAGATCAGCCTGACGTGTTCCAGGACGATGCCCTTGTCGGCGGCCTTGCACATGTCGTAGACGGTCAGCGCGGCGACGGTGCAGGCGGTCATGGCCTCCATTTCGACCCCGGTCTGGTGGCTAGTGCGGCAGGTGCTGCGGATCGTCAGGGTGTGGGCGTCGTCGTCTGCGCTGAAATCGACCCCCACGAAGCTGAGCGGCAGGCTGTGGCACAGAGGGATCAGTTCCGCGCAGCGCTTGGCCGCCAGGATGCCGGCGATGCGGGCGGTGTTCAGGACCTCGCCCTTGGCGTTGGCTTGCGCCGACAGCAGTTTCCAGGCGTGCGGGCTGAGGCGCACGCGGCCTTCGGCGACCGCCGTGCGGGCCGTGGCCGCCTTGGCGCCGACGTCGACCATGCGGACCTGGCCGTGCTCGTCCAGATGCGTCAGATTCGGAGACACTTCGTTTTCGCTCATCGTTCTATCATATCGGATATTTCATCCAGGCTGCCGCTCGTGCAAAGGCTGCGGCACTGACCGGATTCTTCCATGGCCAAGACGATCGGCGCCTTTTTTTCCCTGTACCTGGCAACCCTGATCCTGCTGCTCAGCTCGGGCCTGTTCAATACCTATCTGGGCCTGAGCCTGACCGCGCAATCCGTGTCCGAGGTCTGGGTGGGCGCCATGATCGCGTCCTACTACCTCGGTCTGGTGCTGGGCGCGCGCGTCGGGCACCGCCTGATCATTCAGGTGGGCCACATCCGCGCCTATGCGGCCTGCGCGGCGCTCACCACCATCACCGTGCTGGTGATGATCCTGATCCGTGAACTCTGGTTCTGGCTGGTGCTGCGCTTCGTGGCGGGCGTGTCCATGGTGTGCCTGTTCGTCGCCATCGAAAGCTGGCTCAACGAGCAGACCGAAAACGCCGCGCGGGGCACGGTTTTCGCTTTCTATATGGTCGCCACCTGCCTGGGCACGGTGCTGGGGCAGCTGGCGCTGGGCCTGTTTCCGGACCTGGACTACGAGCCGCTGGCCTTCGTGGCCATCTGCAGCGTGCTCAGCCTGATCCCGGTCACCCTGACGCGGCGCCTGCACCCGGCGCTGCAAGTGCCCGCGCCGCTGGCCTTGCGCTACTACATGGCGCGCGTGCCCATGTCGCTGACGGTGCTGTTCGTCGCCGGCATGCTCAATGGCGCTTTCTACGGCCTGGCGCCGGTCTACGGCCTGCAGCACGGGATGGACAATCACCAGGTGGGTGTGTTCCTGGCCGCCTCGCTCGCGGCGGGGCTGATCTTCCAATGGCCATTGGGCTGGCTGGCGGACCGCACCAGCCGCGTGCGCCTGATCCGCGTCGGCGCCCTGGTGCTGGTCTGCCTGGGCATACCCTTGTGGGGATGGCTGAGCTTTCCCTATCCGGCCCTGGTGGCGTTCTCGGTCGTTCTGGGCATCGTGCAGTTCACGCTCTACCCCATGGGCACCTCATTCGCCAACGACAACGTCGACCCCGAGCGGCGGGTGGGCCTGAGCGCGCTGCTGTACATGGTCTACGGCATCGGCGCCTGCCTGGGGCCGCTGCTGGCCGGGCTGCTGATGCGGACTTGGGGCAGCGACGTCTATTTCGTCTTCGTGTCCGCCTGTTCCGCGATCCTGGTGCTGTTCATCCGCGAGCAGCGCGTCAAGGGCACCCACGTCAGCCCGGATGCGCCGACCCAGTTCGTGCCCATGGCCGACACCCTGCAGAACGCCCACGTGATGGCCGTACTGGATCCCCGGGTCGACATCGAGCGCGACATCTCGCACGACCCGGTGGTGGAAGCGGACCTGCCGCCGGCCGAGCCGGCCTCAGCGGGGAAAGAGCAGGACGATGGCGCCGATGGCCAGGGCGATGCCGGCGACGTTGACCGCACTCAGCCGCTCGCGAAATAGGCCCGCGCCCACCAGGGTGCCGATCGAGATCACGCCGATATTCATGGCGGCGAACACCAGCGTCGGGTTGTCCGGAAAAGTCTGGTGGGCGCGGATGTAGAAATAGATGTTGCCGAAGTTCAGCGCCCCCAGCAGGATGCCGGAGGCCAGGCTGCGGCCATGCCAGGCCGTGCGGCGCATCGCCAGCCACAGCCCCAGCAGCACCGCCGCCAGCACGAAGCTCAGCAACAGGGTGCCGGTAAATCCGGCGCCGGTGCGGGCCATCTGCTTGAACAGGATGTCGATGGCGCCGTAGCCGGCCCAGACGCCCAGCAGCGGCAGCCAGGCGGCGCGCCCGGCGGGCGCCGCGGCCCCGGCCTGCGCCGCTGCGGCGGCAGGCCGCCGCAGCAGGCAGGCCAGGGCGCCCAGGGCCAGTGCAATGCCCAGGGCCTTGGAGCCCGACAGGGATTCGTGGAACACGGCGAACGCCGCCAGGATGGGGATGATCAGGGACAGGCGCTGCGCCGTGTCGCTCAGGACGATGCCCGCCTGCCGCACGGCCGCGGCCATGATCAGGAAGACTGACGGCAGCAGCACGCCCAGCAGGACCAGTACGGCCCAGCCGGCGGGCGTCTGCCGGCCCAGCGTCTCCAGCGGCGGGCGCAGCAGCCACAGGCACAGGACGCAGGCCGTCACGTAGTTCATGGCGATGGCCTGCTCGATGCGCACGTCGCAGCGCCGGGCCAGTTTCAGGAAGACGGACACCATCACGCTGAAGGTGATGCTGAGGATCAGGGTGTGCATGGGAGGATTCAGGCAGGGTGGGAATCGGAAGGCGCGGGCATGGGCACCAGGCCCAGCCGCTCGAACAGGCTCGCGTCGGCCGCCGCGCGCGGATTGGGCGTGGTCAGCAGTTGTTCGCCGTGAAAGATGGAGTTGGCGCCGGCCATGAAGCACAGCGCCTGGGTGCTGTCGTGCATGGATTCGCGTCCCGCCGACAGGCGCACCACGGTCTTGGGCATGGCGATCCGGGTGACCGCGATGGTGCGCACGAATTCCAGGGGATCCAGGTCGGGGGCGTCGGCCAGCGGCGTGCCGGGGACTTTCACCAACTGGTTGATGGGCACGGATTCGGGATAGGGATCCAGGTTGGCCAGCGCGGCGATCAGGCCCGCCCGCACCTCGCGGGATTCGCCCAGGCCCACGATGCCGCCGCAGCAGACCTTGAGGCCCGCCTCGCGGACCCGGCGCAGCGTCTGCAGCCGGTCGTCGTAGGTGCGCGTGCGGATGATCTCGCCATAGTATTGCGGCGAGGTGTCCAGATTATGGTTGTAGTAGTCCAGGCCCGCCGCCTTGAGCCGTTCGGCCTGGCCGGGCTTGAGCATGCCCAGCGTCACGCAGGTCTCCATGCCCAGGTCCTTGACGGCCCGCACGTGCTCGATGACGTCGTCGAGCTGGCGTTCCGTCGGCGAGCGCCAGGCGGCGCCCATGCAGAACCGCTGCGCGCCGGCGTCGCGCGCGCGGCGCGCGGCCGCCAGCACCTGGGGCAGCGGCATCAGCGGTGCGGCTTCGACGGCCGTCTCGTAGCGCGAGGACTGCGGGCAATAGGCACAGTCCTCGGGGCAGGCGCCGGTCTTGATCGACAGCAGGCTGGACTGCTGCACGGCGTTGGCGGGATGATGCCGGCGGTGGATCGTCTGCGCCTTCAACAGCAGGTCGTTGAGCGGCAGGCTGAACAGATCGAGGATGGCGGCCACCGGCCAGGCGGGGTTCAGCGTTTCGTGGCGAACACAGGTGTCCATGGCGGATCCAGGTGAATTGAAAGGGAAACTGCCCGGATGGTAGGCGGCGCCGGCGCGGCTGACAAACCCCGGCGGCGGGAAAAGATCGGCGATTTTCCGGCGGATTCCAGGGATCTGCCGCCAAGTCGCCGGTTCGATCGGGGGCGGCGAGGGCATCGCCCGCCTGCGTCGCCGGGGCGCCTAGTTGTAAAAGATTGCAAAACCCCGGGGCGGCTTGCACACGTAAAAAAATTCGTGCATAATCTCGCTTCTTCGTTAACGAAGACCTTGTTTGGGGGTATAGCTCAGCTGGGAGAGCGCTTGCATGGCATGCAAGAGGTCAGCGGTTCGATCCCGCTTACCTCCACCAAACTTCTTTGATGAATGTCCTGTCCCCTTCGTCTAGAGGCCTAGGACATCACCCTTTCACGGTGAGTACAGGGGTTCGAATCCCCTAGGGGACGCCAGTTTGGTCTGGCACCGCTGCGGAGCGGTAGTTCAGTTGGTTAGAATACCGGCCTGTCACGCCGGGGGTCGCGGGTTCGAGTCCCGTCCGCTCCGCCAGAGATTTAAAAAAGCCCGATAGTTTAACAGCTATCGGGCTTTTGCATTTTTCCGGCTGGCAGGTTCGATCCGTTTTATCTAACTGAAGGAA
>DASSTS010000049.1:0-81332 GCA_035707805.1 Castellaniella sp.
GGCGCTTCCGCAAGGCCGGCCTGGGCAAGGACGTGACCGACAAGTTCCTGGCCGGCCTGCCGGGCGTGCAGAAAGAAGGCTGCGACGGACTGATCACGGCCGCGCGCTGGATCCTGCACCGCATGCCCACGCACACGCGCACGGTCTGCATGGAATTTTTCGGCCAGGCCCGCCACGCCGTGCCGTCCATCGTCGAAGTCAAGCACTACCTGGATACCGACGGCCGGGCCGCCGGCGCCATCCTGGCCGGCCTGGAACACCTGGACGAGCGCTATCTGCGGGCCGTGGGCTACGCCACCAAGAGCAAGCGCAGCGGCCTGCCCAAGATGGTCCTGATCGGCGACATCGTCGGCGACGACCCGGATGCCGTGGCCAAGGCCGCCTCTGAAGTCGTGCGCCTGGCCAACGGCCGCTCGGGCGAAGGCTTCGTGGCCGTCAGCGCCGAGGCCCGCAAGAAGTTCTGGGCGGACCGCTCCCGCACCGCCGCCATCGCGCGCCACACCAACGCCTTCAAGATCAACGAAGACGTGGTCATCCCGCTGCGCCGCATGGGCGAATACACCGAAGAGATCGAGCGCATCAACATCGAACTCTCCACCGACAACAAGCTGCGCCTGACGCGCGAGCTGGAAGACTTCCTCAAGGGCGACCTGCCCGTGGGCAAGATCGAGGACCCGGACGACGCCGAGCACACCCGCGAGGAAATCCTGGAGGCCCGCCGTCACGACGCCCTGCAGGTGGTGCAGGACGTGCGCCGCCGCTGGCAATGGCTGCTGGACAACCTGGACACGCCGCTGGCCGGCAGCCAGGACGCGCTGGCCGAGCTGGGCGTGCCCCTGGAGCCCGCCGCCGTCGCCGAACGCCTGCAGGCCCAGCCCGAAGCCACCATCTTCCAGCTTCTGCAGGACCACACCATCCGCACCTCGTGGAAGACGGAGATCCGCGAACGGCTGGAGCACATCTTCCCCGGCGCGGACTGCGCCGCCGTCCTGACCGAACTGCAGGCCATCCACGACCGCGTGCTCAAGAGCCGCGTCTTCGTGGCCCTGCACATGCACGCAGGCGACGGCAACGTGCACACCAACATCCCGGTCAACTCCGACGACTACGGCATGCTGCAGCAGGCCAACGTCACCGTGGCGCGCATCATGCAGATCGCACGCAACCTGGACGGCGTCATCTCCGGCGAGCACGGCATCGGCCTGACCAAGTACGAGTTCCTGACCCAGGAAGAGCTGGAGCCCTTCCAGAACTACAAGCGCGAAGTGGACCCCGGCAACCACTTCAACGCCGGCAAGCTCATGCCCGGCGCCGACCTCAGCCGCGCCTGGACGCCCAGCTTCAACCTGCTGGGCCACGAATCCCTGATCATGCAGCGCAGCGAGATCGGCTCGATCTCCCACGCCATCAAGGATTGCCTGCGCTGCGGCAAGTGCAAGCCCGTCTGCGCCACCCATGTGCCGCGCGCCAACCTGCTGTACTCGCCCCGCAACAAGATCCTGGCCACCTCCCTGCTGATCGAAGCCTTCCTGTACGAAGAACAGACCCGGCGCGGCATCAGCCTCAAGCACTGGGAGGAATTCGAGGACGTGGGCGATCACTGCACGCTGTGCCACAAGTGCTACAACCCCTGTCCTGTGGACATCGACTTCGGCAACGTCTCGATGGACATGCGCGCCCTGCTGCGGCGCATGGGCAAGAAATCCTTCAATCCCGGCACGGCGGCGTCCATGTTCTTCCTGAACGCCAAGGATCCGCGCGTCATCAAGGCCACCCGCACCGCCATGATCGACGTGGGTTACAAGGCCCAGCGCCTGGCCCACGACCTGCTGGCCCCGGTGGCGAAAAAGCAGCTCGCCCACCCGCCGGCGACCGTGGGCAAGGCGCCCGTGCGCGAGCAGGTGATCCACTTCATCAACAAGAAGATGCCGGGCGGCCTGCCCAAGCAGACCGCGCGCAAGCTGCTGGACATCGAGGATCCGGACATCGTCCCGATCATCCGCAACCCGGCCGTCACCGCGCCGGACAGCGAGGCGGTGTTCTATTTCCCGGGCTGCGGGTCCGAGCGCCTGTTCTCGCAGGTGGGCCTGGCCACCCAGGCGATGCTGTGGCACGTGGGCGTGCAGACGGTGCTGCCGCCGGGCTACCTGTGCTGCGGCTATCCGCAGCGCGGCAACGGCCTGGCCGACAAGGCCGAGCAGATGGTGACGGACAACCGGGTGCTGTTCCACCGCATGGCGACCACCCTGAACTACCTGGACATCAAAACCGTGGTGGTGAGCTGCGGCACCTGCTACGACCAGCTCGAAAGCTATGAGTTCGACAAGATCTTCCCGGGCTGCCGGCTGATCGACATCCACGAATACCTGCTGGAGAAAGGCGTGGACATCGCGGGGGTGCAGGGGGTCCGCTACATCTACCACGACCCTTGCCACACGCCCATGAAGCAGCAGGACCCGATGAAGACGGTGAAGTCCCTGCTGGGCGAGTCCAACGCGATCAAGACCGACCGCTGCTGCGGCGAATCGGGCACCCTGGCGGTGTCCCGCCCCGACGTGTCGACGCAGATCCGCTTTCGCAAGCAGGAGGAACTGGCGAAGAACACGGCCGCGATCCGCGCCGATGGTTTCGAGGGCGAGGTGAAGATGGTGACTTCCTGTCCGTCCTGTCTGCAGGGGCTGGCGCGCTACGAGCAGGACACGGGGCTATCCGCGGACTACATCGTGGTGGAGATGGCCAAGCACCTGCTGGGCGAGAACTGGATGCCGGACTACGTCAAGGCGGCCAACGCGGGCGGGATTGAAAGGGTGCTGGTGTAGTCGGGGCTGCAGGATCTGGGAGACCGTTCATCGGGGGCGCGGCGTGTCGGACCTGGGACGGCTTTCCGGGGCCTCCCCTGCTGCGCCGCCCAGTTCGGCGGTCCTCCCTGCGGTCGGACTGCCCGGCCCTTCCTCGTCCAGCCGGGCGGCGGGCGAACTCGCCGCTGCGCGGCTCAGACACGCCCGCCGAATTCCCCCGGCTTCCCTTCGGAAGCCGCCGGCGCCTCACACGGGCGGCGCAGCAGGGGAGGCCCCGGAAAGCCTGCGGCGATGCTGATCGGACCGCTTGGCCGGAATCAGGCCTCTTTCCCGGTCTCGAATTCGCAGACGGTGTAGACCGGCAAGCCGGACTCGCGCACGGCCGTGGAGCCGCCCAGGTCGGGCAAGTCGATGATGGCGGCGGCCTCGGCCACGTTGGCGCCCAGGCGCTGCAGCAGGCGGGAGGCGGCCATCATGGTGCCGCCGGTGGCGATCAGGTCGTCGATCAGCAGCACCCGCTGGCCCGGGCGCACGGAATCCGTGTGCATCTCGACCGTGGCGTTGCCGTATTCCAGCGCGTATTGTTCCGCCACCGTGCGAAAGGGCAGCTTGCCCTGCTTGCGCACCGGCACGAAACCCAGGTTCAGTTCGTAGGCCAGGACGGACCCGACGATGAAGCCGCGCGCGTCGATTCCGGCAATCAGGTCCAGGCGCTGGCGCATGTAGCGGTAGACGAACAGGTCGATCAGCACGCGAAAGGATCGCGGGTCCTGCAGGACCGGGGTGATGTCCCGGAACTGGATGCCGGGTTTCGGCCAGTCGGGCACGGTGCGGATCGTGTCGCGGATGTACTGGGCCGGGTCGGTTTGCATGGCATCATCCTGTCGAAGAAAGCGGGGCGGCCACAGTGTAGCCTGGAAATCCGGCCGCCGCGCTGCCGGATTTTCAGGATTCCTCAGTGCGGATGATCCAACGAATGAGGGTGGCCGGACTGTGCCGGGACAGACGCCGTCTGCAGCGTGATCTGGTCGAAATCGTCCACCAGCACGGTCAGCTCGATGCGGCCCTGGCCGGGCGGCAGGACGGGCAGCGAGACGCGCCATGAGCCGTCGGGCAGCCGCTGCGCGGGGCGGCGCAGCGGCTCGATGCCCAGGTCGGGGCGGCTGACCGCGACCGTCACGCCCTGCGCCTCGAAGGGCCCGCCATCGGGCCGCGCCAGCCGGATCGCCCAGCCGCCGGCGACGGGGTCCAGCACGGCGCGTACCCGTCCGTCGGCCAGCACCAGGGCGCCGCCGGCCTGGACGGCGCCGGTGCCGGCCCGGGCATCCAGGCTGCGCGGCGGCGGCGTGAAGCGCCACAGGGACACGACGGCCAGGACCGCGACGGCGAGCACGAGTTCCGCCCGGATGGCGCCACGCAGGCGCCGGATGGCGGGGCCATCGCCAGCCAGCGCCGGGCGGGTCAGGTTCCAGCGGTTATGAGCGGCCAGGGCGAACAGCAGCGCCACCAGGCACAGCTTGGCCGCCAAGACACGTCCGTAGCCGGTGCGCCAGAGATCATGGAGGTGGTCGAGCTGCAGGAAGGCCAGCACCACGCCGCTGAGGACCAGCAGCGCCACGACCGGCGCGATCCCGCGCGAGAACCGCGCCAGGGGGCCGGTCGCCCGGGCGCCCAGGGCGCCGCCCGGCCGGGGCGGATGCCGGCGCAGGGACCGGGCCAGGGGAATCAGCAGGCCGATCCAGGCGATGGCCGTCATGACGTGCAGCACCACGGCCGGCCGCGACAGCCAACGCGGCGGGGCCGTCCCGGCATGTCCGCTGACCGCCAGCGCGGCGCCCGCCAGCAGCAGGCCGAGCGGTGCGGCCGCCCGGACCACGGGCCGGGCGGCCGCACCGACGGCGACCGCGGCGGCCAGCAGCGCCAGGCCGAGCAGGCCCAGCGTCATGGCGTAGGTGCCGCCGATGGCCTGCAGCCACGGTCCCGGCCGCGCCAGCTCGGCCCAGGGCGCATCTTGCAGGTCCAGGCCCTGCAGCCCCAGCCCCAGGGGCAGCAGGGCGAGTCCCAGGATGATCGGCGGACGCGCCCAGGCCTGTGGCCGGTCCGCGGCGTCGATGAGGCGGAAGACCGCCGCGCCGACGCCGGCGAACAGGCACAGATAAGCCAGGCACCGGACCAGCCAGATGGCCAGGCTGCGCGAGGGCTCGCCGGCCTGGGACGCGACCCCGGCGCCCGCCGCGCTGGCCGCGCCCACCGAATAGTCCAGCGTCCCCCCCACGGGATGGCCGTCGGCCGACACGATGCGCCAGCTGAGCAGATAGGTGCCGCGACCGCCGCCGCTGGCCAAGGGGATGCGGATCTCGTTGCCGCGGTCCGAGACCGGCCCGGTGGGGACCGGCTGCCCTTGCGGCCCGAAGAGCCGCAGGACCGTCACCCCGACGGGTTCATTGAACCGCAGCACGATCGCGGCGGGCGGACGCTCCAGCACGGCGCCCGGCGCGGGCGAGGCCGACACCAGCGAGGCGTGGCCCCAGGCGGCCTGCGTCCACAGCAGCAGGCTGCCCGCCAGGACCAGCAGCGCCCGCATCATTTGTGGCCGTGGCCCTGCCCCTTGGCCGGGGCCACCAGGCGGACGCGGGGCGCGGCGTTCTCGGACTCCTCATCGCTGGTGGTATCGATCCAGCGATCGACGCCCTGCTTGCATTCCTGCACCACCGGAAAATACAGCGTGTCGCCGGCCTTCAGCGACGAGGACAGGAAACCCCGGAACACGAACTCGTCGTAGTAGGCGTCCGGCAGGTCGCCGCTCCAGCTGATCTCGCGCACGCCTTTGTCCAGCTGGGCACCGTGGAACTGCTGCGGTTTCTCGTAGGCGCCCTGCGTGATGTCGAGCGTCCACCCCGCCTTGGGCTGGGGCTTGACCCCCAGAACGCCCTCGGGGATCTTGACCCGGATCCGGGTGGTATCCGAGCCCTGGCAGCCATGCGGCACCCGCAGCACGGCCATGTAGTAGCTGCCGACGGCGGCTTTGGGAGCCTCCAGGGTGATGTGCGCCTGGGCGGACACGGACAGCAGCAGGGCGGCGCTCGCGCCGGCAAGAAGAGACAATTTCATGGAATCGACCTTTATTCAGTATGAGAGGATGAAACGGCGGCCATCGCGCGCCGATGCGCCCGCGCGGGACCGGCCAGCGCGGGTCCCGCAATCAACGGGTCTGGGGCTGTCAGACGAGGGGGACGGGCGGCGCCCTGGATCCCAGCGGCGTCCCGCACCGGCGCACGGCCGGCGGGGCCCGCACGGCCTGGCTGCGGACCAGGATCGCGTCCATGGCCATCGCCGCGATGGCGGGCGCGCTGGACAGCAGGGGCGCGCCGCCCGCATGCTGGGTCACGAGGCAGAACGGGCAGGGATGGGCGCCCGCGTAGTTCGCGGGATGTCCGTCCGGGACCGGGCCGGCCGGCGCGGACCCATATGCCGCGCACAGGACGAGCGAGGGCAACCCGCCGGCCGTGGCGCCGGTCAGGTCAGGCATGTACCCCATGGGCACCAGCGAACGCAGCGACAGCGCCAGGCACAGGACCCAGGCCCATGCGAACGCCCGGCCGCCATCGCGGCGATAAGCCTCGACTCTCATGGGAAGAGAGTATAAGCGCGGCGTCCGCGGAGCACAGTAAAATCCAGGGATGCACAACGAGCCCCAGATCACGCCGGACGCGCTGCACCAGAGCGCGGCCCGCACCTTCGACATCGAAATCCAGGCCCTGCAGGCACTGCGGGGCCGCGTGGACGCCCGCTTCGAGCAGGCGGTGCGCATGATCCTGGACTGCCCGGGCCGCGTGGTCGTGACCGGCATCGGCAAATCCGGCCACATCGCGCGCAAGATCGCCGCCACCCTCGCCTCCACGGGCACCCCCGCCTTCTTCATGCACGCGGCCGAGGCCATCCACGGCGACCTGGGCATGCTGACCGGCCAGGACATCCTGCTGGCGATCTCCTACTCGGGATCCGCACAAGAACTGATCACCATCATCTCGGTGGCCAAGCGCATGGGTACGCGCATCATCGCCATGACGGGTCATCCGGATTCCGAGCTGGCGCGCAGCGCCGACATCGCCCTGGACGCCGCCGTGGACCAGGAAGCCTGCCCCCTGAACCTCGCCCCGACGGCCAGCACGACAGCGGCGCTGGTGCTGGGCGACGCCATCGCGGTCGCCTGCCTGGAGGCCCGCGGCTTCAATCGCGAGGACTTCGCCCGATCCCACCCCGGCGGCGCGCTGGGACGGCGCCTGCTGACCTCGGTGGCGGACGTCATGCGCAGCGGCCCGGCGCTGCCGCGCGTGTCCCCCGACACCCTGATTCCCGACGCGCTGACCGAAATGTCCTCCAAGGGCATGGGCATGACCATCGTCCTCGAGGGAGACCGCCCCGTGGGCATCTTCACGGACGGCGACCTGCGCCGCATGATCGGCCAGCACGGCGACATCCGGGCGCTGCCGGTCTCGGCCGGCATGAGCCGCCACCCCCGCGCCATCGCCGCCGCCGCCCCCGCCATCGAGGCCGCCAGCATCATGGACGCGCACAAGCTGAACCAGATGCTGGTGCTGGATGCCGACGGGCTATTATTGGGAGCCTTGCACATGCACGATCTTCTTGCCGCTAAGGTCATCTGATGAACGAACTGCCCGGTTTCTCCCACCCCGCCGAAGCCCAGATCCTGGCCCGCACGGCCCCGGAGATCCGCGAGCGCGCGCGCGCCGTGCGCCTGATGATCTTCGACGTGGACGGCATCCTGACCGACGGCAGCCTGTGGTACGGCGAGCACGGCGAGACCATCAAGCCCTTCAACGCCCTGGACGGCCACGGGCTGCGCCTGCTGCGCGAACAAGGCATCCGCGTGGCCTGGGTCAGCGGCCGCAAGAGCGCCGTGACGGCCCGCCGCGCCGCCGAGCTCGGCATCTCCCCCGCCCTGCAGGGGGTGCGCGACAAGATCACCACCGTGGAAGACCTGGCCCGCGAGGCCGGCCTGGCGCTGGATTCCGTCGGCTACATGGGCGACGACATCATCGACATGCCCGTTCTGCAGCGCGTGGGCTTTGCCGCCAGCGTCCCCAACGCGCCGTTCTACGTCAGCCAGGCCGCCCACTGGGTCTCGGGCCTGCCTGGCGGTCGCGGCGCCGTGCGCGAATGCTGCGACCTGATCCTGGCCGCCCAGGGCCGCCTGGGCGCCTGCTTCACGGCCTCCCTGTCCGCCCTGGGCGGGGCCATCCAATGAAAGAGCGACTGCCCGGGCTGGTCGCGGTGCTGCTGCTGTGCCTGCTGGTGCTGGGCACCTGGTGGGCGTCCGACTACACCCTGCGCTCCATCCAGGTCGACCCGCCCCGGCGCATGACGCACGAGCGCGACTCCTGGGCCAGCGCCTTCGTCATGGTCCGCACCGACCCGCAAGGCCACGCCATCAACCGGCTGGAAGGCCAGGCCATGGAGCATTTCCCCGATACCGACAGCTACGACATCACCGCGCCCCGGGCGATCAGCCATCAGCCCGATTCGCCCATCACCGTGGGCACCGCCCGGACCGGCACGCTGGACCACCATGGCGACCGCATCGTCCTGAACGGCGACGCCCATCTGCGCCGCCTGCCCGACGCCGGCCACCAGCTGCTGGACGTGCGCAGCGAACAGCTGACCATCGAGCCCAACCTGGACCTGGTCCACACCGACCGCCCCGCGCTGGTCATCAACGGGCATTCCACGATGCGCGGCCAGGGGATGCGCTACGATAACCGCACCCGCCAGCTGACGGTCGAGGCCGCCAGCGACGTCAAGATCTCCGGCGAAGATCAGGCGGCCCGAAAATCCGGACCCAAAAAGGCCACACAACCATGAAAAGACTGCCTCATGCCCTGCTCGCCGCCTCGGCGGCCTGCTGTCTGGCCCTGCCCGTCCTGGCGGCGCCCGCGGCGCCGGACAAGGACAAGGCGGCGGAACCCGACACCGTCATTCTGTCCGACACCCTGCACTACGACGACGTCAGCAAGACCAGCACCTTCACCGGCAACGTCGTGCTCACGCGCGGGGCGATGACCCTGCGCGCCGACAAGCTCGTGACCCACGAGGACGCGCAGGGCAACCAGTTCGGCACCGCGACGGCCGCCAAGGGCGGCCTGGTGACCATCCGCCAGGAAAATCCGCAGAAATTCGAAACCCTGATCGGCACCGGCCAGCAGGCCGACTACGTCGGCCAGTCCGGCGACATCACGCTGACGGGCCAGGCCACCGTCACCCGTCAGATCTGCGGGCAGACGTTCGACAACGTGCGCGGCGCGCGCATCGTCTATCACGAAAAATCCGGCACCTACGAGGCCTTCGGCGGCAAGAACTCGGCGGCGGCGGGTGGCAGGGTGCGGTCCCTGGCGCAACCGCAGTCGCGCATCGACCAGGCCATCGCCAAGTGCAAGGCCGGCAAATCCTGAGCCCCGTCCCCATGTCCGCCATGTCTCCCCCTTCCGAACCGCCGCGCAGCGGCGGCAGCCTCCAGGCCGTCGGCCTGGGCAAGACCTTTGGCCGCCGCGCCGTCGTGCAGGACGTCTCCCTCTCGGTGGACAGCGGCGAGGTGGTGGGCCTGCTGGGCCCCAACGGCGCCGGCAAGACCACCAGCTTCTACATGATCGTCGGCCTGATCCCGGCGGACACCGGCCGCATCGCCATCGACGACCACGACGTCACCGGCATCCCCATGCACCGCCGCGCCCGCCTGGGACTGTCCTACCTACCGCAGGACGCCTCCGTGTTCCGGCGCCTGACCGTCGAACAGAACATCCGCGCCGTGCTGGAATTGCAGCGCGACTCCGAGGGCCGCGGCCTGTCGGCCCATGCCATCGAAGAACGCCTGGAATCCCTGATCGACGAACTGCAGATCGAACACATCCGGCGCAACATGGCCCTGTCCCTGTCGGGCGGCGAGCGCCGCCGGGTCGAGATCGCCCGCGCCCTGGCCACGCACCCGCGCTTCATCCTGCTGGACGAGCCCTTCGCCGGCGTGGATCCGATCGCGGTGATCGAGATCCAGCGCATCGTGCAGTTCCTGCGGGGACGCAATATCGGCGTGCTGATCACCGATCACAACGTGCGCGAAACCCTGGGGATCTGCGACCGGGCCTACATCATCAGCGAAGGCCGCGTCCTGACCAGCGGCCACCCCAGCGAGATCGTCGACAACGAGGCCGTGCGCCAGGTGTACCTGGGCAAGAATTTCCGCATGTAGGCGCGCATCCGGCGCCAGCATCCGGCCCCAAAAACGAATCGCCCCGGCAACGGGGCGATTTTTTCGTGCGGACGGGAAACGAGAACCATCCAATCCCGCTATCTTACCCCGTTTCGACCCTCTTGCTGTCTTCGCGGCAACCGGTACACTGAACCTGTCATCAACCTGTCAGAAAGGAGCCCCTTCCCCCCCAAGATCCCGGTTCTCCGGAACCACCCCTGTTTTTTCCGCAAGGAGTCCGCACTATGAGCCTGACAATCACCGGTCGTCATCTGGAAATCACCCCCGCCATCCGCGAATACGTCCACACCAAGACGGCGCGCGTGCTGCGACACTTCGATCAGGTCATCGATACCCAGGTCATGCTCTCCATCGAGCCGCTGAAACACACGGCCGAGATCACCATGCGCCTGCGCGGCAAGGACCTGCACTGCGAAGCCTCGGATGACAACCTGTACGCGGCCATCGACCTGCTGGTCGACAAGGTCGACCGCCAGGTGATCAAATACAAATCCAAGGCTCAGGCCTACGCCCACGAACCTCCTAAACGCCAGGAGATCCACGCCGAATAGGCACCCCGACCGGCCGCATCCCGTCGGCCCGTCCTGACTCATGGCCTCGCAGCCCCCGCTTCGAGGCCATGTTGCTGTCCGGCACCTATAATGTCGTCATGAATCTCAGTTCCCGCATCCTGCCGCCCGGCAATATCGTCCTGGACCTGGCAGCCACCAGCAAGAAACGTGCCTTCGAGCACGCCGGCCTGCTGTTCGAGAACAATCAGGGCGTCGCGCGCATGTCGGTCTTCCACAGCCTGCTGGCGCGCGAGCGCCTGGGTTCGACGGCCCTGGGCCACGAGGTCGCCATCCCCCACGGCCGCCTGAAGGACCTGCGCGAGCCGCATGCCGCCTTCGTGCGCCTGGCCAGCCCCATCCGCTTCGACGCCAACGACGGGCGTACCGCGCGGCTGCTGTTCTTCCTGCTGATGCCCGAAAATGCCACGCAGACGCACCTGGACCTGCTGGCCGGCATCGCCCGGCTGCTGTCCGACGCACAGGTGCGCCAGACCCTGGCGCAGTCCCAGGACCCCCAGCAGATCCATCAACTCATCCTGACCGGCGCCGCAGCCCCGTCCACCGAACATGCTGACCATTCAAGAGCTGATTCGTGAAAACGCCGAAAAGATCAGCTTCACCTGGCTAGCCGGCCAGGAAGCCGCCGCCGAACGCCTGGTACCCGACACCCGCGAGGCGGCCGCCGACCTGGTCGGCCACCTGAACCTGATCCACCCCAGCCGCATCCAGGTCTTCGGGGTCGAGGAAGTCTCCTACTACCGGCGCCTGGACGCCAAGCGGCGCCGCCATCACCTCGAAGACCTGGTGGCCGGCGGCGTCCCGGCGATCGTGCTGGCGGGCGACAACGACGTGCCCGAGGATCTCCAGGCCTTCTGCCAGGAACAGGGCATCCCGCTGGTCAAGACGCCGACCGACGCCGCCCACCTGATCGACCTGCTGCGCATCTACCTGGGCAAGCGCATCGCCCCCAAGACCACGGTGCACGGGGTCTTCATGGACGTGCTCGGGCTGGGGGTGCTGATCACCGGCGAATCCGGCCTGGGCAAGAGCGAACTCGCGCTCGAGCTGATCTCGCGGGGCCACGGCCTGGTGGCCGACGACGCGGTCGAGCTGTCCCGCACCGCGCCCAATTTCGTCGAGGGGCAGTGCCCGGCCCTGCTGCAGAACCTGCTGGAGGTCCGCGGCCTGGGCCTGCTGGACATCCGCACGATCTTCGGCGAGACCTCGGTGCGGCGCAAGATGAAGATCAAGCTCATCGTGCACCTGGTGCGCATGACGCCGGACCACTTCGAACGCCTGCCCATGCAGGACGAGCACCAGGACATCCTGGGCATTCCCATCCGCCGGGTCATGCTGCAGGTGGCGGCGGGCCGCAACCTGGCCGTGCTGGTCGAGGCGGCCGTGCGCAACACCATCCTCAGCCTGCGCGGCATCGACACCATGGGGGAATTCATCGAACGCCAGGCCCTGGCCATCATGGAAAGCACGCGGGAGAAACGCCCATGAACCCATCCGCGCCCCCGGTCCCCCGCGTGCCGCCCGGAGGCGGCGCCCCGGCATGCTGAACATCGTCCTCATCACCGGCATCTCCGGTTCTGGCAAGTCCGTCGCGCTGCGGATGCTGGAAGACACCGGCTATACCTGCATCGACAACCTGCCGGTGCGTTTCCTGCACGAATTCATCGCCAGCACGCAGGACAGCGGCCTCGAGCGGGTGGCCGTCTCCATCGACGTGCGCACCCCAGGCGACCTGGACGACCTGCCCGGCATCCTCACCAGCCTGCGGGCCATGGGCATCGCCCTGCACGTGATCTTCCTCGACGCCGACGACCATACGCTGATGCAGCGCTATTCGGAATCCCGGCGCCGCCACCCCCTCACCGACCGCCTGCGGCAGGAAGGCCGGGACGCATCGCTGCAGGACTGCATCGCCCGGGAACGCGAGCTGCTGGCGCCCCTGCGCAACCAGGAACACGTGATCGACACGTCTGATCTGACCCCGGGGCAGTTGCGCAGCTGGGTGCGCGACCTGGTGCAGGTCGACCGCGCCTCGGTGATCCTGACCTTCGAGTCCTTCGCCTACAAGCGGGGCGTGCCGCACGACGCCGACCTGGTCTTCGACGTGCGCTGCCTGCCCAACCCGCACTACGATCCGCAGCTGCGGCCGCTGACCGGGCGCGACGAGCCCGTCGCCGCCTGGCTGGCGCAGTTCGGCAGCGTCGAGGCCATGATCGAGGACATTGCCGGCTTCATCCGCAAATGGCTGCCGCTGTACATGCAGGACACCCGCAACTACCTGACCATCGCCATCGGCTGTACGGGCGGCCAGCACCGCTCGGTCTACGTCACCGAGCAGCTGGCGCGGCGCTTCGCCGACCATTCGCCCCTGCTGGTGCGCCACCGCAATCCGATGCTGCACAAGCCCGTTCCATGAGCCCGTACCGCCTCCCCGCCCTTCCCCCTTCCCCCCCGCCGGCCCCCTCGCGCCCGGCCGCGACGGCAGCCGCCGTCCTGCGCAGGCTCGCCTTCGGCCTGGCCTGCACGGCCGTGGTCGTCCTGGCGGGCTGCGCCTCGCGATCGGGCGGCTATTACAAGGACGACGGCCCCGGCGACCACATCCCGGCCGACATCGCCTCGATCCCCGATGCCGTGCCGCGGATCGAACGGCACGCCCCGGCCAATTTCCGGCCCTACGAGGTCTTCGGCGTGCGCTACATGCCCATCGGCGAGGATCAGCCCTACCGCCAGGAGGGCATCGCGTCCTGGTACGGGCGCAAGTTCCACGGCGAAAAGACCGCCAACGGCGAGACCTACGACATGTATGCCATGACGGCGGCGCATCCGACGCTGCCGATCCCCAGCTACGCGCGGGTGACCAGCGAGGTCAACGGCCGCTCGGTGATCGTGCGCATCAACGACCGGGGCCCCTTTCACACCGGCCGCATCATCGACCTGTCTTACGTCGCGGCCGCCAAGCTGGGCCTGATCGGCCCCGGCAGCGGACGCGTCGTGGTGCAGGCCATCACCAATGCGGACATCCGCGCGGGCCGCTATCCGGGCGCGCCGCTGCTGGCATCGGCCAGCCCGGTCCCGCCGCCCGCCGAGCCGCGGCCGGCCCCGGCCAGCGCAACGCCTGCGCCGGCACCCGCGACCCTGCCGCCGGTGCAGGTGTCCTCGACGCCGGCCTCGGCCCCCGCGGGCGCGGTGTCCGGCGGCGGCATCTACCTGCAGTTCGGCGCCTTCTCGTCGGCCGACAACGCCCAGGCACTGGCGCAGCGCGTCAATGCGCAGATGGACCGGTCCCTGGGCCAGGTCACCGTGAGCTACCAGCCCCCCCTCTACAAGGTCCGCATGGGACCCTTCCCGTCCCGCGCCCAGGCGCACCAGACCGCCTCCGCGCTGTCGTCCTCGGCGGACCTGAACCCGGTCATCGCCCTCGATCAGGGGCTCTGACGCAAGGCCCAGGCGTACAGGCGGTCCCGGGACACCCCGGTGGCCGCCGCGCCGATGCGGGCCGCATCCCGCACCGAGAGCTCGGCCAGCAGCGCGCGCATCAGCTTTTCCTGCTCGGCAGACAGCGCGTCTCCGGCATCCGGCGCCGATTCCGGTGCATGCAGCACCAGCACGAATTCGCCCTGGCCGCGATGGGGATCCTGCCCGAGCCAGGCGGGCGCGTCGCCCAGGGCCAGGGTCTCGATCTCCTCGAAACGCTTGCTCAGTTCGCGGGCCACGGTCACGAGGCGCCGTTCACCGGCCAGCTCGCGCAGGTCGGCCAGCGCGGCCTTCAGCCGGTGCGGAGTCTCGAACATCACCACCGGCACGGGCCAGCCCAGCCAGCCTTCCAGCCACTTGCGCCGCGCCTGCGCCTTGGAGGGCATGAATCCCGCGAACGCGAATCCCGGCTCCTCGTCCCCCGTGGCGCCGCTGGCCATCAGCGCGGCAATCACGGCGCTGGGGCCAGGCAGCGGCACCACCCGGTATCCCGCGGCGCGCACCTGGCGCACGATCCGCGCGCCGGGGTCGCTGACGGCGGGCGCCCCGGCATCCGAAACCAGGGCGATGCGCTCGCCCTGGGCCAGGCGCGCGACGATGGCTTGCGCCGCCTCCTGCTCGTTGTGGCGGTGGGCCGCCAGCACCGGCGTCGAGATTCCCCAGGCATCCAGCAGCGTGCGGCTGGTGCGCGTGTCCTCGGCGGCGATCGCGTCGCAACGGCGCAAGGCCTCCCAGGCCCGCAGGCTCAGGTCCCCGAGGTTGCCGATGGGCGTCGCCACCACGTAGAGGGCAGCGGGCGGCCAGGACTGCTGCGAGACCTGCTGGGCGTGACGTTTCCACGTCGCCGCCGCTTCTTCCAGGTCGATTGTGTCGTTCATACTGTATTCCTCGGACTGAATGGACCCTGCGCCATGCCGATCGACCCGTACGCCCGGGCCCAGGCGGCCCAGGACCTGGCGCGGCGCCGCCGGGCGCGGCGCGCGGCCGTCCGTCCGCGCCCCGCCCCCCACGGCCAGGCCGACCCAGCCGGGGGATCGCCCAGCCAGCGGCGCGGCCATGCCGCCGAGACCCGGGCCGCCCGCCATCTGGCCGGCTGCGGCCTGCGGATCCTGGCGCGCAACCTGCGCTGCAAGGCGGGCGAGATCGACCTGGTCGCCCGGCACGGCCCGATTCTGGTCTTCGTCGAGGTCCGGCAGCGCAACGGCCGGCGCCACGGCGGCGCCGCCGCCAGTGTAAACCGGGACAAGCAGGCCCGCCTGACGCGGGCGGCGGCCTTCTTCCTGCCCCGGATCGCCCGCGTCCATTTCCAGGGGCGCCCGCCACCCTGCCGGTTCGACGTGGTGGCACTCGACGGCCGGCGCATCGAATGGATCCGGGCCGCCTTCGGGACGTGAAAACGGTTACGTCCGGCTTCGCCCGGCGGGCGCTGTCATGCGATAATCGGCGCCATGGACATGACCTCCCGCATGACGTCGCATTTCGACGATGCCGTCGACACCTTCAAGGCCAGCGCGCGCGAGCTGGCCCCGGCCTTGTCGGCCGGGGTGGACCTGATCTTCGGCGCCCTGACGAACAACGCCCGCATCCTCGCCTGCGGCAATGGCGGCTCGGCCGCCGATGCCCAGCACTTCGCGGCCGAGCTGGTCGGACGCTTCGAGCGCGACCGCCTGCCGCTGGCGGGCATCGCCCTGAACACCGACACCTCGATCATGACCGCCGTGGGCAACGACTACGGCTTCAATTCCGTCTTCGAGCGCCAGGTCCATGCCCTGGGACAGCCCGGCGACGTGCTGGTGGCGATCTCCACCAGCGGCAATTCCGCCAATGTGCTGCGGGCCGTCGAGGCCGCCCACGAACGCGAGATGCAGGTCATCGCCCTCTCCGGCAAGGGCGGCGGCCAGCTCAATTCCCTGCTCTACGAGACCGACATCCACCTGTGCGTGCCCCACGACCGCACCATGCGCATCCAGGAGGTCCACATCGTCCTGCTGCACGCGCTGTGCGATGGCATTGACGCGCTTCTCCTGGGAGACCCTCTCTGATGCCCTTCTCCAGACACCCCGCCGCCCGCCCGCTGGCCCGCTGCCTGCTCGCCCTGTCCTGCCTGTCCGCCCTGTCCGGTTGCGGCCTGCTGGTGGTCGGCGGCACCGCGGCCACCACGGCGGCCGTGGCCACCGACCGCCGCACCGCCGGCGAGCAGGTCGACGACCAGACCATCGAGCTGCGGGTCTCCAGCGAAATGAACAAGGCCTTCGGCGACACGGCGCGCGTGAGCGGCACGTCCTATGCCGGCCGGGTGCTGCTGGTGGGCGACGTGCCCACCGAGGCCGACCGCCAGAAGGCCGCCGACATCGTGCGCACCATCCAGAAGGTGCACGAGGTCGACAACTACATCCGCGTGGGCGACCTCACGCCGCTCAGCGTGCGCACCAACGATACCTGGATCACATCCAAGGTCAAGAGCGAACTGGTGACCAAGGACAACGTGCCCTTTCGCACCATCAAGGTCACGACCGAGCGCGGCGTCGTCTACCTGATGGGCAAGGTCACCGCCACCGAGGGCGATCTGGCGGCCAAGGTCGTCTCGGGCATCTCGGGCGTCAACAAAGTCGTAAAATTGTTCAAGATCGTGTCGCGGGAAAGCCTGGTCACCGACCCGGGCAAGCCGGCTCCCGTCACGGATTCCAGCTCCTCCAGCGCCACAGCATCGCCGCCGCCGGCTGGCGATAGCGGGGGCGCGCAACCCATGCCAGTGCAATGAAAAAACTCGTACTCGGCCTGGCTGCGGCGATCGCCATCGGCGGCGCCGCGCTCTGGCAATTCCAGGGGGCCGCCCAGGCGGCGCCCAACGTCGCGTTCACCGACCTGCAAGGCAAGACCGTCACCACGCAGGAACTGCGCGGCAAGGTCGTGCTGGTCAAGTTCTGGGCCACCAGCTGCACCACCTGCATCGCCCAGATGCCCGACACCATCCGCCACTACCAGGAACTCAAGTCCCGGGGCTTCGACACGATCGGCGTCGCCATGCAGTACGACCCGCCCAACTACGTGAAGAACTACACCGAGACCCGCCAGCTGCCTTTCCCCGTCGTCATCGACGCCCAGGGCAAGATCGCCAAGGCCTTCGGCGACGTCAGCCTGACGCCCACGGCCTTTCTGATCGACAAGCGCGGCAACATCATCAAGCGCTATCTCGGCAATTACGACGAACAGGCCTTCATGGCCACGGTGGAAAAGGCCCTGGCCTCATGAACAAACCCGCGGATACCGGTCACGCCCAGCCCCCCTCGGCCTCCCTGCAGGCCGAAGTCCTGTCCGAGGCCCTGCCCTACATCCGGCGCTTCCACGGCAAGACCGTCGTCATCAAGTACGGCGGCAACGCCATGACCGACGAGAACCTGCAACGCACCTTCGCGCACGACGTGGTCCTGCTCAAGCTCGTCGGCCTCAACCCGGTCGTCGTGCACGGCGGCGGGCCGCAGATCAACAGTGCGCTCAAGCGCATCGGCAAGGAAGGCACCTTCATCCAGGGCATGCGCGTCACCGACGCCGAGACCATGGAAGTCGTGGAATGGGTGCTGGGCGGTCAGGTGCAGCAGGACATCGTCATGATGGTCAACGAGGCTGGCGGCAAGGCCGTGGGCCTGACCGGCAAGGACGGCTGCCTGATCCAGGCCCACAAGAAACTCATGCCCGACCCCGAGCACCCCGGCCAGATGCTGGACATCGGCTTCGTGGGCGACATCGACCGCATCGAGCCGGCCGTGGTCAAGGCGCTGCAGGACGACCAGTTCATCCCCATCATCTCGTCGATCGGCTATGGCGAAGACGGCCAGGCCTACAACATCAACGCCGACGTCGTGGCCGGCAAGATGGCCGAGGTCCTGGGCGCGGAAAAACTGGTGATGCTGACCAATACCCCGGGCGTGCTCGACAAGAACGGCCAGCTGCTGCGCAGCCTGTCCGCCCAGACCATCGACGCCCTGTTCCAGGACGGCACCCTGTCGGGCGGCATGCTGCCGAAGATCTCCTCGGCGCTGGATGCCGCGCGCTACGGCGTCAATTCGGTCCACATCATCGATGGCCGCGTCCCCCACTGCCTGCTGCTGGAAATCCTGACCGACCGCGGCGTCGGCACGATGATCAGCTCGCACTGATGACGCCGCTACGCCCGCCCGGCCCGCTGCGGCGGGTACGGCCCGTGCCGGCGGATGCGCCGGTCTGGCTGTTCGACCTGGACAACACCCTGCACGACGCCTCCCGGGGGATCTTCGGGATGATCGACCAGCGCATGGGCGCCGCCGTAGCCCAGGCTCTGGACTTGCCCCCCGCGCAGGCCGATGCGCTGCGCCGGCGCTACTGGAAACGCTACGGGGCCACGGCCATCGGCCTGGCCCGGCACCACGGCGTCAACCTGCGGCAATTCCTGGCAAGCTGCCATGATTTCGACGTCGGTCCCCTGGTGCATGCCGAGAACGGCCTCAAGGCCCGCCTGCGCGCCCTGCCCGGCACCCGCATTGTGCTGACCAACGCCCCGCTGCACTATGCCCGGCGCGTCCTGAAGGCTCTGGGCGTGCTGCACGAATTCGACGGTCTGTGGGCGATCGATCACATGATGCCCATGGGGCTGCCCCGGCCCAAGCCTTCCCTGGGACTGATGCGTCAGATCGTCGCCCGTCTGGGCGTACCCGCCGGACGCATCATCCTGGTGGAAGACACGCTGCGCAACCTGAAATCCGCCCGCCAGGCGGGCCTGCGCACCGTCTACCTGTACCATCCGGGCACGCCGTTCGCGCGCCGGCAGCATGGCCGCGACCTGTACGTGGACGTGCGCGTCAACCGCCTGAGCGCCCTGCTGCTGCAGGCGCACGCCGGGCGCATACCGGGCAGCCCGGGTCGCGCCTGAAACGGATCGTGTGCCACTGCATGCGCAGGGCATCGACCGACAGCAGCCGCCCCACCAGGGGCTCTCCCATGCCGGCGATCAGCTTGATCGCCTCGGCCGCCTGCACGCTGCCCACCATGCCCACAAGCGGCCCCAGCACCCCCGTCGTCGCGCAGCGCAGCTCCTCGACGTCATCGGCCTCGGGAAACAGGCAGTGATAGCACGGCGAGTCATCGTCGCGCAGGTCATAGACGCTGACCTGGCCGGAAAACTTGATGGCCGCGCCCGAGACCAGCGGGGTGCGGCGCGCCACGCAGGCGCGGTTGATGGCATGCCGGGTGGCAAAGTTGTCGCAGCAGTCCAGCACCAGGTCGACCTCGCCGGCCAGGGCCGTCAGGCGGGCCTCGTCCAGCCGCTCGACCAGCGCCCGGACCTCGATGTCGGGGTTCAGCGCCAGCAGGGCGTCGCGTCCCGACTCGGCCTTGGGCCGCCCCAGCCCCGCCGTCGTATGCAGGATCTGCCGCTGCAGGTTGCTCAGCTCGACCGCGTCGTCGTCCACCAGCAGCAGATGCCCGACGCCGGCCGCGGCCAGATAGAGGGCGGCGGGCGAACCCAGCCCCCCGGCGCCGACGATCAGCACGCGAGCCGCCAGCAGACGTTCCTGGCCCTCGATGCCCAGCTCATCCAGCAGGATGTGCCGGGCGTACCGCATCAGGCGCGCATCGTCCAGCGAGTTCGGCTCGCGCGTCATTGGACCTTGATCAGGCCGTCGGGCGTGACCCGGTAGCGCTCAACGGCCTCCCCCGACGTGGGTTTCAGGGTTTTTTTTTCAGCGGCGGGCTGGGTTTCGGACGAGGCCGCGGATTCATCGCCGGACTTGGCCCGGCGCGCCAGGGCCGGATCGGATTTCAGCACCGGGCGCCCGTGCAGGGCATTGAGGGCCTGCTGCAGCTGCCAGTCGTCGGCGCCGCCGAATTCGAACATCTTGATCTCACCCTCGACGAAATCGCCTTCGTCGTCGGCCTTGGCGCCCTGGCTTTCGCTCTGGTTGACCAGGTGGTGCTGCAGGTCGACCTCGCGCTGCATGCGGAACAGATTGCCGGCCGCGCTGTCGTCCACCACGCGATCCGGCATGACGCCGGTATTCTGGATCGAGCGGCCGCTGGGCGTGTAGTAGCGGGCCGTGGTCAGCTTGATGCCGGTGTCCTTGCCGAGCTGCAGGACCGACTGCACCGAGCCCTTGCCGAACGTGCGGTTGCCGAGGATCTGGGCCCGCTTGTAGTCCTGCAGGGCGCCCGCCACGATCTCGGAGGCCGAGGCCGAGCCGACGTTGACCAGCACGACCATGGGGACGGTGCGCGTCCAGGCGGGCAGCGTCTCGCCCGCCTCGAGGCCGTGGCTGCCGCCGAGCGAGCGCGCATAGAATTCTTCGTTGGACGAGGGGATGCGGCCCTTGGTCGAGACCACGAGCTTGCCCGGCTCGATGAAGGCCGAGACCACGCCGATGGCGCCGTCCAGCAGGCCGCCCGGGTCATTGCGCAGATCCAGCACCAGGCCCTTGGGAGCCTGCTTGCGGGACAGGCTGACCAGCATCTTGACGAGGTCGGACGTGGTGCGGTCCTGGAACTGGCTGATGCGGACGTAGGCGATGTCGTGCGCCAGCATCTTGCCCCGCACGCTGCGGGTCTTGATCATCTCGCGCACGATGTGGAACTTGAGCGGCTTGGGGCTGCCGGCGCGCTCGACCGTCAGGTCGATGGCCGTGCCGGGCTCGCCGCGCATTTTCTTGACGGCGTCGTTCAGGGACATGCCCTTGGTCGCCTCGCCGTTGATGTGCGTGATCACGTCGCCGGTCAGGATGCCGGCGCGGGCGGCCGGGGTGTCCTCGATCGGAGCGATGACCTTGGGCATGCCGTCCTGGGTGCCGATCTCGATGCCCAGGCCGCCGAAGCCGCCCCGGGTGATGTCCTGCATCTGCTTGTAGGCTTCCTCGTCGAGGTAGACGGAATGCGGATCCAGGTCGGTGAACAGGCCCTTGATGGCGTCGTCCATCAGCACCTGGTCGGCCACCGGCTCGACGTAGCTGGATTTTATGGCGCCATAGACGTTGGCGAACTGCTGCAGGCTCTTGAGCGGCAGGGGCTCGCCTTTCTGGGCGACGGCCGTGATACCCAGGGTGAGCAGCACGCCCCCCAGAAAGCCCATCAGGATCCAGCCAAACGATCGATTGTTTCGAGTGCCCATGCACGCCTCTTGGATAAGTGTCCCGTGACCGGGTCGGCGCATCGCGCGAAGCGGGCGCGCCAAACCCAACATAGTACAGAAATTAGGGCCGCAGCCATAGTTGGGGATTGATCGGAGCGCCCTGGTGGCGCAGCTCGAAATACAGGCCGGGCTCGACCTGGCCGCCCGTCGCGCCCACCCGGGCCACCACGTCGCCCTGCGCCACCACGTCGCCGACCTGTTTCAGGACGGCCTGGTTGTAGCCGTAGATGCTGAGATACTGCCGGCCGTGGTCGATGATAAGGAGATTGCCGAATCCGCTCAGCCAGTGGGCGTACACGACGCGGCCCGCCGCCACGGCGTGCACGGGCGTGCCCACGGGCGCCCGCAACACGATGCCGCGCCACAGGCCGCCCTCGGGGCGCTGCGCGCCGAACCGCCCCTGGACGTCGCCCTCGACCGGGCGGGGCAGGTTCTTGCGCAGGCCGGCAAAGCCCTCGGCGGGCATGGAGCGCTCATCCGGCTCGTCCTTGGGCGCGGCCTGCGCCGGATGGTCCTGCGCAGGCGGCGCGGCGGCCTGCTCGTCGGGCGACAGGCCCCGCGCGGGGGGTTTCTGCTCGTGTAGGTGGCGCTCGGCCTGTTCACGGACCTCGCGGGCCTGGCGCGCGGCCTCCTCGCGCTGCGCCTTCAGGCGCTGCTGTTCGCGCCTGGCCTGCTCGGCGCGCTCCCGGGCGCGGCGCTCGGCCTCGGCCTTCAGGGCGGCCTGGCGGCGCGCCTCGGCCTTGGCGATCTCGACGTCCAGCGACTGGATCAGGGAACCCAGGCGCGCATCCCGGGCCTTGAGGCCCTTGGCCTGCTGGTGCTCGTCCTTCAATTGCGACTGGATCCGCGCCAGGACCTCACGGCGCTCCGCCTGGCGGTCCTGCAGCGCCGCTTTCTGGTCCTTGGTATCGGCCAGCAGGGCGTCGAGTTCGGCCTGGCTGGCGTCGGTCTGCCGGCGCAGCTCGGTCAGGCGGGCGACCGTGTCCTGCAGCTCGCGCAGCGCCTCGGTGCGCGCGCGGGAGACATAGGCCAGGTAGGCCAGCTCGCGCCCGATGTCCTGCGGATCGCGGCCCGAGAGCAGCGCCGTCCAGGGAGACAGGCCGCTGGCGTACTGGGCCCGCAGCTGTTCGGCCAGGGCCGCGCGCTGGCGGTCGAATTCCGCCGTCTGCTGCTGCCTGGCCTCGGTCAGCCGGCGCAGGGTGTCGGCCAGCGTCTCGCGGCGGCGCTCCAGGTCCGCCAGGCGGCGGCTGATGTCGGAGATCGCCTGTTCGGATTCCTTGAGCGCGGCGGCCGTGTCCTCGCGCGCGGATTCGGATTTCTCGATGCGCTTTTGCAGGGCATCGATCTGCGCGCGCAGGGCGCTGCGGTCCTCGCGCGCCTGGGCCTGCCGCGATTGCAGCGAGGATTCCGCCCGGGCCGCGGCAACGGCCAGGCACAGCGCCAACGCCAGGCCGACACGACGCATATCAGGCCTGATGCGCCTTGCCCTGATTGGCCACGGCCTGCATGGCGGCGCGGATCTGGTCTTCGTCGCCCAGGTAATAGTGACGCAGGGGCCGGAGATCGTCATCCAGCTCGTAGACCAGCGGCTGGCCGGTGGGGATGTTCAGGCCGATGATGTCCTGGTCGGAAATGCCGTCCAGGTGCTTGATCAGGGCGCGCAGGCTGTTGCCGTGGGCGGACACCAGCACCCGGCGCCCGGACCGGATCGCGGGCGCGATCGAATCGTTCCAGAACGGCACCACGCGCGCCACCGTGTCCCGCAGGCATTCGGTCGCGGGCAGCTGGTCGGCCGGAACGCGGCGGTAGCGGGCGTCGAGGCGCGGATGGCGGGGATCGTCCTCGGCCAGGGGTTCGGGGGCGATGTCGTAGGCACGGCGCCACTGCAGCACCTGGGCCTCGCCGTATTTCGCCGCGGTCTCGGCCTTGTTCAGGCCCTGCAGGGCGCCGTAGTGACGCTCGTTCAGCCGCCAGTTCAGGCCGATGGGCGTGTGCATGGCGTCCATGGCGTCCAGCGCGATCCAGAGGGTGCGGATGGCGCGCTTCAGGACCGAGGCGAACGCCAGGTCGAATTCATAGCCCTGGGACCGCAGCAGCTCGCCGGCCTGCCGGGCCTGCGCCCGGCCGGTGTCGGTGAGGTCCACGTCGGTCCAGCCGGTGAAGCGGTTTTCGAGATTCCATTGGCTCTCGCCATGGCGCATGAGGACCAGTTTGTGCATAGTCGGCAAGCCTGCAAAGTTCAAAACTGCCGACCATTTTATAATCCCCCGGCATACAATTCCCTCAGACCGCTGTTACAGGAATCGCTGTGGACTTTTTACTCAGCCAGAACAACCTCTGGATCCTGCTCATCGCCCTGGCATCCGGAGCCCTGCTGCTGTGGCCCAGCCTGTCCCGGGGACGCGCGAGTTCGCGCATTCCCCTGGCCGAGGCCATCCAGCAGATCAACCGCGAACAGGGCCTGTTCGTCGACATCCGGCCCGCCGAGCAGTTCAAGGCCGGCCATATCCCCCAGGCCCGCAACATCACCCTGGACACGCTGGACGCCCACCTCGGCACCCTGCCGCAGGACAAGCCCATCGTGGTCGTGGACGCCCAGGGGCGCGAGGGCGCCCGCGCCGTCACGCAACTGCGCAAGCACGGCTTTCAACGGGTATCCTGTCTGGATGGCGGGCTGAACGCCTGGACCGAAGGCGGCATGCCCTTGAAAAAATCCTGACCGAGTCTTCCCGATGGCCCATATCACCATGTACTGCACCTCCGTGTGCCCCTATTGCACACGCGCCGAGATGCTGCTGAAGCAACGCGGGGTCCAGGAAATCCACAAGATCTACGTGGACCGCGAGCCGGCCCAGCGCACCATCATGATGGAACGCACGGGCCGGCGCACCGTCCCGCAGATCTACATCGACGAGCGCCACATCGGCGGCTTCGACGACCTGTCCGCGCTGGATCGCGCCGGCGGCCTGCTGCCGCTGCTGCAGGCCTGATCCCTTCCCCGACACCGCCCCCTCAATCTTGCACGGAAATCCCCATGTCTGAAGACAATCAAACCGACAACAGCCAGTCCCCCAGCTTCGGGCTGCAACGCACCTACGTCAAGGACCTGTCCCTCGAAATGCCCAACGCGCCGGCGATTTTCCTGGAGCAGGAAGCCCCCACCGTCGAGGTCTCCATCCAGGTGGGCGGCGAACAGCTGGCCGAATCGGTGTTCGAATCCGTGGTCACGGCCACCGTCACCACGCGCATCGGCGACAAGGTCCTGTACCTCGTCGAACTGAGCCAGGCCGGCATCTTCGAGGCCTCGAACATCCCGGCCGAGCAGCTCGATCCGCTGCTGGGCATCGTCTGCCCGACCATGCTGTACCCCTACTTGCGGGCCAACGTGGCCGACGCCATCACGCGGACGTCGCTGCCGCCCCTGCACCTCAGCGAGATGAATTTCCAGGCCCTGTACGAGCAACGCCTGGCCCAGCAGTCGGGCGGACAGGCCCAGGGCGAGGACTCCGGCCTGATCCTGCCCCCGGGCGCCCGCAACTGACGCCTTGCGCGGCCGGGACGGCCTGCCGCCCCAGCCGCACCGGACCCTTTTCCGCCAGGCCGACATGTCCATGGTTCGACTCACCGTCCTGGGCGCGGGCAGCTGGGGCACCGCCCTTGCAGCCCTGTCCAGCATCCGGGCCGACACGCTGCTGTGGGCCCGCGACCGGGGGACCGCGCGAGACATCGCGCAGACGCACCGTAATCCGCGCTACCTGCCCGACATCGAGCTGCCCGCCTCGCTGCGCGCCACCGATGATTGGGGCGCGGCCCTCACCCACGTCCTGCAGGGGCCGGCGGCCGCCACGCGCCTGATCGTGCTGGGCGTGCCCATGGCCGGCCTGGACGAGGTCTGCCGGCGTCTGGCCGAGACCCTGACGAAAAAACCCGCCGGCCCGGTACATCTGCTGTGGACCTGCAAGGGCATCAGCCCCGACACGCAGCAGTGGCCGCACCAGATCGTCAGCCAGGCGCTGTCGCATGCGTCCTGGCTGCAGGCCGGCGTGCTGTCGGGCCCCTCGTTCGCCCGCGAGGTCGCCCGCGGCCTGCCGGTGGCCCTCACCGTGGCCAGCACCCGCGCCGAGACCGGCCAGGCCGCGCAGGCCGCCTTCCACGGCAGCCAGGCCCGCATCTACACCACCCGGGACATCATCGGCGTCGAGGTCGGCGGCGCCCTTAAAAACGTCATGGCCATCGCCTGCGGCATCAGCGACGGCCTGCGCCTGGGCACCAACGCCCGCGCGGCGCTGATCACCCGGGGGCTGGCGGAAATCCAGCGCCTGGGCGTGGCGCTGGGCGGACGGGCGGAGACCTTCACCGGGCTGACCGGCCTGGGCGACCTGGTGCTGACGGCGACCGGCGAGTTGTCGCGCAACCGCCAGGTCGGGGTGGCGCTGGGCAGCGGCCAGCCGCTGGATGCCGTGCTGGCCAGCGGCATGACGGCCGAGGGCGTGCGCTGCGCCCGGGCCGCACTGGCGCTCGGCCGGCGCCACGAGATCGAGCTGCCCATCACCGAGGCCGTGTGCCAGGTGCTGTTCCACGGGCTGTCGCCGCACCAGGCGGTGGCCGCGCTGCTGGCCCGCGAAGCCCGCCCCGAATAGCGGGGGCGGCCTGCTCAGACGCCGCCTTCGTACCCGGCCTGCCTCCAGGCCTCGAACACCGTCACGGCCACCGCATTGGACAGGTTCAGGCTGCGCTGCTGCGGACGCATGGGCAGGCGGATGCGCTGGCCGGGCGGGAAGCACGCCATCTGTTCGTCCGACAGGCCGGCGGTCTCCCGGCCGAAGACGAACACGTCCCCCGGCCGCAACGCCTGCTCGCCGATGGGCGCCGAACCCCGGGTCGTCAGCGCGAAGCGCCGGGCCGGATCGCCGCCGATCTCGTCCAGCGCCTGCGCGAGGCTGTCGTGCACGCGCATCCGCGCCCATTCGTGATAATCCAGTCCCGCGCGGCGCATGCGGGCATCGTCCAACTGGAACCCCAGCGGCCGCACCAGGTGCAGGAAGGCGCCTGTATTGGCGGCCAGCCGGATGACGTTGCCGGTATTGGGGGGAATTTCGGGCTCGACGAGAACGATGTGGAACATGACGGCGAAGGACGGCCTGATGCGCAAAGCGCCATTGTAGGGCCGCGTCCGGGCGGCGCCGGGGCTCACCGGCGCCCCGGGGGCCGCTCCCCCGCGCCGGCCGGGATGCCGGCGCCGTCGGGGGGGCCGCGGCGCAGCGCCCGGGCGAGCACCCAGCCTTCCACCCGCGCGGCGCCCGCCGTCTTCAGGGCGCCGGCCACGGCCTGCATCGTCGCCCCCGTCGTCAGCACGTCGTCCACGATGGCGATCCGCGCGCCCGCCACGCCCCCGTCGCAGGCATAGGCGCCGGCCTGGGCCCGCAGCCGCTGCGTCCGTCCCAGGACGGCCTGCTTGGGCCCCTCGCGCACGCGCCGCACGCCGTCCAGGCGGCACGCCGGCCCCAGGCGGCGGGCCAGCAGGCGGGCCAGTTCGGCGGGCGGGCTGAAACCGCGCAGGCGCAGGGCCGTCCGGTGCGCGGGGACGGGCACGATCCAGTCCGGCAGGCCGGGCGCCGGGCCGTCCGCCCCCCGCACCGCCTGCGCCAGCCGGTCCGCCAGTAGGCCGGCCAGGGACAGACGCCGTCGGATCTTGTAGTCATGGACCAGCACCCGCCCGAGCCCCGTGTAGTCGAAGGCGGCAATGACCCGGTCGCAGGCCGACGGCCCAGGCGGACAGTCGGGGCACCGCCCAGCCGCCAGCGGATGGGCGCAGAACCCGCATCGGGGGATGCCGGGGTCGCCGGCCAGCAGGTCCGCGCATCCCGCGCAAAGCCCCTGCCCCGCCAGGCGGCGCCCGCAGCCCGGACAGTCGGCCGGAACCCAGCGGCGCCAGTCGCGCCAGTCCGTCAGATGCCGCATAATGTCACCTTCCTTTTCCACCGCCGGCGCCATCACATCACGGATGCCGGTGCCGCGGTGCCGGACTTGATCCCTTATGTCACAGCTTCCCCGCCTGCCCATCGATCCAGCGGCCGTATCGCGGCAATTCGCCCGGCGCGCGCCGCTGGATGCGCCGCAGTTCCTGTTCGGCGAGATCGCGCAGCGCATGCTGCGCCGGCTCAGCTACATCCGCCTCGATCCGCACGACATCCTGGACGCGGGCTGCGGCGCCGCCCATGCCCTCGACCCCTTGCGGGCGCGCTATCCGAACCTGCACTACATCGGCCAGGACAACTGCGCGGCGCTGCTGGATACCGCCCGCGAACGCTACCTCAGCAAGCCCGGATTCTGGCACCGCCTGCGCAACAAGCCCACGCCCCAGCCCGAATTCGTGCAGGCGGACCTGGCCGAAACCGGCCTGCCCGACGAAAGCCTGGACCTGGTCTGGTCGAACCTGGCGCTGCACTGGCACGCCGAGCCGCACCTGGTGCTGCAGGAATGGCGCCGGATCCTGCGCAACGACGCGCTGGCCATGTATTCCAGCCTGGGCCCCGGCTCGCTGCGCGAGCTGCGCGAGGCCGTCGCCGAGGCCGGCCTGGATACCCACCCCATGGAATTCGTGGACATGCACGATTTCGGCGACCTGATGCTGCAGGTCGGCTTCGCCGATCCGGTCATGGACCAGGAAATCATCACCCTGACCTACCGGACGGCGGAAAAACTGCTGGAAGACGTCCGGGCGCTGGGGGGCAATCCCCACGCTCAGCGCCGCCCGGGCCTGGCGGGCCGGGAATGGCGCGCGCGCCTGATCCGGGCGCTGGAACGCCGCCGGCACGCAGACGGCACCATCCACCTGAGCCTCGAGGTCGCCTACGGCCACGCCTGGCGGGCCGCGGCCCGGCGCGGCGTGATCGGCGACATGCCGGTCACGGTCTTCAAGCGCGCCCAGCCCCTGGAGGCCGGCAAGCCGCCGCCGCGCGTGGTGCCGCGCAAGCCGTCTTAGACCGGCGCCCCGTACAGGTCGTATTCGTCGGCGTCCTCGATCCGCGCCTGCACCAGGTCGCCCGGCTTGCGGCCCGCGGCGTCGCGCAGCAGCACGGTGCCGTCGATCTCGGGCGCGTCGGCCATGGACCGCGCGGTCGCGCCGCCCTGCTCGTCCACCTCATCCACCAGCACAGTGAGGGTCCGTCCTACCTTCGCAGCCAGGCGCTGTGTGGAAATCGCCTGCTGGTGCGCCATGAACCGCTCCCAGCGTTCCGCCTTGACCTCGTCGGGCACGGCCCCCGGCAGATCGTTGGCCCTCGCCCCGTCCACGGGCGAATACTGGAAGCAGCCCACCCGGTCCAGCTGCGCCTCGCTCATCCAGTCCAGCAGGTACTGGAAGTCTTCCTCGGTCTCGCCCGGAAAGCCGACGATGAAGGTCGAGCGCAAGGTCAGATCCGGACAGGCCTCGCGCCACTGGCGGATGCGGGCCAGGGTGCGATCCTCGAACGCCGGGCGCTTCATGGCCCGCAGGATGCGCGGACTGGCATGCTGGAAGGGGATGTCCAGGTAAGGCAGGATGCGGCCCTCCGCCATCAGGGGGATGAGCTCGTCCACGTGCGGATAGGGATAGACGTAGTGCATGCGCACCCAGACGCCGAACTCGCCCAGCGCCTGGGCCAGCTCGGTCAGGCGGGTCTTGACCGGACGGCCGTTCCAGAAGCCGGTGCGGTACTTGATGTCCACCCCGTAGGCGCTGGTGTCCTGTGAGATCACCAGCAGTTCCTTGACGCCGGCGTCGACCAGCCGGCGGGCCTCGCCCAGCACGTCGCCGACCGGGCGGCTGACCAGGCGCCCGCGCATGGACGGAATGATGCAGAAGCTGCAGTTGTGGTTGCAGCCCTCGGAGATCTTCAGGTAGGCATAGTGGCGCGGCGTCAGGCGGATGCCTTGGGGCGGGACCAGGTCCACGTAGGGATCGTGGGCGCGCTGGTGGGGGGCGGCCTCGTGCACGGCCCGCACCACCTGCTCGTACTGCTGCGGTCCGGTGACGGCCAGCACCGCGGGATGCACGTCGCGGATCATGTCGGCCTCGACGCCCAGGCAGCCGGTGACGATGACCTTGCCGTTCTCGACGATGGCCTCGCCGATGGCGTCCAGCGATTCGGCCTTGGCGCTGTCGATGAAGCCGCAGGTGTTGACCACCACGACGTCGGCGCCGTCATAGTCGGCGCTGATGGTGTAGCCGTCCATGCGCAGCTGGGTCAGGATGCGTTCCGAATCGACCAGGGCCTTGGGGCAGCCCAGGCTGACGAAACCGACGCGGGGGGATGGGCTCATGGATTCCTCGGTGTGCAAAAAAGCAAACCTTTGATTTTAATGAATTGATGCTACAGTCCCCCAAAAGCGCTCCCGCCCTCCGCAGAAATCCGACCGACCGTGCCAGAATCACCACACTCGCAGAAGACCCGCCCCGCCGACGCCAGCCCCCGCGCAAAGCCGGAGTCCGCGCTGTCCCGGCAGCTGATGGCGGCCGCTCAGGCCGTGCAGGGGGTGCTGGCCGGCCGGTCCCTGTCCGAATCGCTGGAAGACACGCCCCACGACCTGCGGCCCGCCGCGCAGGCCCTGTCGTTCCATGCCATGCGCCAGCTCGGCTTTGCGCAGGCCGCGCGGGCGCTGCTGGTGCCCCGCCGTCCCGCCGACCGCCTCACCGAATCGCTGCTGCTGCTGGGCCTGTCCCTGCTGGAAGCCCACCATCGCCATGCCGAGGGCGCCGAGCTGCCGGCCGGCACGCCGCGCTATGCCGAACACACGCTGGTGCACCAGATGGTGCAGGCCGCAGCGTCCGACCGCCACACCCGTCCCGCCAAGAACCTGATCAATGCGGTCCTGCGCCGCTACGGCCGCGAGCGGCCGGCGCTGCTGGCGCGGATCCAGGACACGCCCTCGGCCCGCTGGAACCACCCGGACTGGTGGATCGAGGCCCTGCGCGCCGCCTGGCCCGACGACTGGCAGGACATCCTGCGCGCGGCCGACCAGCCGCCGCCCATGACGCTGCGCGCCAACGTCCGCCAGCTGTCCCGAGACGAACTGCGGACGCGGCTGGAACAGGCGGGCATCGGCGCCACCCCGGTCGGCGCCGCCGGCCTGGTCCTGGACCGACCCCATCCGGTGCGTGACCTGCCCGGCTTCGCCGAAGGCTGGTGGTCGGTGCAGGACGCCTCCGCTCAGCGCGCCGGCGAGCTGCTGCCGCTGCGCGACGGCATGCGGGTGCTGGACGCCTGCGCGGCCCCGGGCGGCAAGACCGCCCACCTGCTGGAACGCCACGCACTGGATCTGACCGCGCTGGACAGCGACGCCCAGCGCCTGGCGCGCGTCGAGGACACGCTGGCGCGGCTGCGGCTGGCGGCCGGCGACGTGCGCTTGCGCCGGGCCGATGCCGCCACGCCGGCGGACTGGTGGGACGGCCGGCCCTACGATGCCATTCTGGCCGACGTACCCTGCACGGCATCGGGCGTCGTGCGCCGCCATCCGGACATCCGCTGGCTGCGCCGGGCCGAGGACGTGGCGCGCACCGCGGCGCTGCAGGCCGGCATCGTGGATGCGCTGTGGCCGCTGCTGGCCCCCGGTGGCCATCTGTTGTATGCCACCTGCTCGATCTTCCCCCAGGAAGGCGAATCCCAGGTCCGGGCGTTCCTGCAGCGCCACCCCGACGCCCACCGGCTGCCCGCCCCGGGCCAGATCCTGCCGGGCGGCGCCGACGGCGGAGACGGATTTTTCTACGCGCTGCTGCGCAAGCCGGCGTGAGGCGGCCGTCCCGGCTTGCGCTCGCGCGCACGGTCATCAACAATACCGCCATCGCCCGTTCTTCCGCCCGGCCCCGCGCATGATCCGTTTCCTGACCCTCCTGACGTTCTGCCTGCTGAATCTGCTGCCAGCCGCGCAGGGGCGGGAAGGCCAGGTCGTGCGCATCGACCCGGTGGTCCAGCAGGGCCAGTTGCTGATCGACGCGGACATCGACTTCACCTTGGGCGACGAGCTGCACGATGCCGCCCAGAAAGGCGTTCCCCTGTTCTTTACGGCCGACCTCAAGATCGTGCGGCCGCGCTGGTGGTGGTTCGACAAGACGGTCGTCTCCACCGAACAGACCTGGCGCATCCAGTTCAACGCCCTGACCCGGCAGTGGCGCGTCACTCTCGGCGAGCTCTCGCTGCCCGCCACGACCCTGGACGAGGCCCTGGACCTCGTCCGCCACATCCGCGGCTGGCCGGTGGGCGCCGCCGACCGCTTCCGCGCCGGCGTCCAGTACGAGGGCCAGGTGCGCCTGCGGCTGGACACCTCGCGCCTGGCCCGGCCCTTCCAGGTCGACGCGCTGAACAGCAATGCCTGGTCCCTGACGACCCCATGGAAAAACTTCACCTTTTCTCTTTCCGGCGACACGCCCCGAAACTGATCCGCTGGGCGCTGCGCATTGCGCTGCTGGTGGCCGCGGTCAGCGCCGTGGCGCTGCTGGGGCTGCTGGTCTGGTCGACCGGCAACGCCTCGCGCTACGCGCAGCAGTACGACCTGCTGCTGCTGCTCAACGGCGTGCTGGCGGTCGCCCTCATGTCCTGGGTCGCCATGCTGTCGATCCGCCTGGTGCGCCAGGTGCGCCGCCGCCAGTTCGGCGCCCGGATGACGGCACGCTTCACGCTGTACTTCACCTTGATCGGCATTCTGCCGGGCGTCATCATCTACGTCCTGTCGGTGCAGTTCATGTCGCGCTCGATCGAATCGTGGTTCAACGTGCGGGTGGACAGCGCCCTGGAAGCCGGCCTGAACCTCGGGCGCGCCGCGCTGGACGCGCAGCTGTCCGAGCTCAACGGCCGGGCGCGCAGCATGGCCCTGCGGCTGAACAACGCCAGCGACCCGGAAACCGCGCTGCTGATCACCTCCCTGCGGGAAAGCAACGGCATCGACGAGGCCATGGTCTTCACGGGCAACGGCCGCCTGGTGGCGTTCTCCTCATCCGCCTTCGGCCAGCTGCTGCCCGATCTGCCGCCCAACAGCGTCATGAACCAGCTGCGCGTCTCGCAGGGCTACGCGGCCGCCGAGGCCGACGTGGCGGCGGCCAGCGGCCCCACCAGCACCGGCCTGCACCTGCGCGTCGTGATCCCGCTGGGTTCCAACACCGACCGGCTGGGCACACCCATGGGGCTGGGCAGCGACACGCGCTGGCTGCAGGTCATCCAGGCGGTGCCCGAGCGCATCGCGCACAACGCCAGCCAGGTCCAGCAAGGCTTTCGCGACTACCAGGAACTCGCGCTCTCGCGCCTGGGCCTGCGCAAGCTGTACGGCATCACCCTGACGCTGGCGCTGATCCTGGCGGTGTTCGCCGCCGTGGTCGTCGCGCTGGCGGTATCGCGCCGGCTGGTGCGCCCGCTGCTGACGCTGGCCTCGGGCACGCAGGCCGTGGGCGTGGGCGACTACCGCCCGCTGCCCGAGCCCCCGGCGCGCGACGAGGTGGGCCAGCTCACCCGGTCGTTCAACGCCATGACGCGCCAGCTGGACGAGGCCAGGCGCATGGTGGACCGGCACCGGCGCCAGCTCGAGCAAAGCAATCTGTATCTGGAATCGGTGCTGAGCAACCTGTCCTCAGGGGTGCTGGTCTTCGACCACGCCTTCCGCCTGACCCTGTTCAACCAGGGGGCGCAATCCATCCTGCGCCTGGACCTGCGCACCTGCCAGGGCCGTCCGCTGGAGACCGTCGACGGCGCCCTCGCGCTGGCGCAGCTGATCCGCCAGGCCTTCGCGTCGCACGATGCCGTGGAATCGACCCGCCCCTACTGGCAGCAGCAGTTCGAGATCGAGCTGCAGCAGGCAAGCGACAACGAACGCAAGAAGCACGTCGTCACGCTGCTGGCGCGCGGCACGCGCCTGGTGATGGACGGGCACGAGGACGGCTACCTGGTCGTGTTCGACGACATCAGCGAGGTGATCTCCGCCAGCCGCACCGTCGCCTGGGGCGAGGTCGCCCGCCGGCTGGCGCACGAGATCAAGAACCCGCTCACGCCCATCCAGCTGTCGGCCGAACGGCTGGCCATGAAGCTTGCCGACCGCCTGAAGGGCGACGACGCGGCGATGCTGCAGCGGTCCACCCAGACCATCGTCAACCAGGTGGCCTCGCTCAAGCGCATGGTGGACGACTTCCGCGAATACGCCCGCACTCCGCCCGCGCAGATGCAGGACATCGACCTCAACGCCCTGGTGGCCGACATCCTGACGCTGTACGGCTGGGACCCCGACGGCGCGGACCCGTCGCCCGCGCGTCCCGGGCCGCGCATGGACGCGCACCTGGCCGACGGCCTGCCCCGGATCCAGGGCGATCCGGCGCAGCTGCGCCAGGTGATCCACAACCTGCTGGCCAACGCCCGCGACGCGGCCCAGGCCCACGCCCCCGCCGGCACCGCCGAGATCCGCGTCCAGACCCGGCTGATCGTGCCCGAGGATTCCGCGGACCAGGCGCGCGTCCGCCTGACCGTGTCGGACAACGGGCCGGGTTTCGCGCCGGAGGTCCTGCACCGCGTCTTCGAACCCTACGTGACGACCAAGGCGACGGGCACGGGCCTGGGACTTGCCATCGTCAAGAAGATCGTCGAAGAGCACGGCGCCCAGGTCGACATTTCCAACCGTTCCGAAGGCGGGGCGCGCATCTCGATCCTGTTCTCGCGGCTCGCGGCCGGCCCGGCCCGGCTGGACGCCGGGGGTCAGGCACAGGATAATACGCACAACACACAGGTGAGGTGATATGGCCAGAATTCTGGTGGTCGACGACGAAATCGGCATTCGCGAACTGCTGTCCGAAATTCTCTACGACGAAGGCCACACGGTCGAACTCGCGGAAAACGCGGCACAAGCCCGCGACTACCGCCTGCGCCAACGCCCGGATCTGGTTCTGCTGGACATCTGGATGCCCGACATCGACGGCGTCAGCCTGCTCAAGGAATGGTCCAGCCAGGGACTGCTGAACATGCCCGTCATCATGATGAGCGGCCATGCCACGGTCGACACGGCTGTCGAGGCCACCCGCATCGGCGCGGTCGACTTCCTGGAAAAACCCATCACCCTGCAAAAACTGCTGAAGACCGTGGCGGCCGGCCTGGCCCGCCCCGTGATTCCAGCCTCCATGCGCAGCCGCACCGAGCGGCCCGTCATGCCCGATCCCGTGTTCACGCAGCCGCCGGCCACCAACGGCACGCCGGCCGCGCCTGCGGTCGCCGCCCCCGCGCCGGCCGTCGCGGACGACTCGCACCTGGGCTCGATCTCCCTGGACCAGCCGCTGCGCGAGGCCCGCGACGCCTTCGAACGCATCTACTTCGAATACCACCTGCTGCACGAGAACCACAGCATGACGCGGGTATCCGAGCGCACCGGCCTGGAACGCACCCACCTCTACCGCAAGCTCAAGCAACTGGGCATCGACACTTCACGCAAGAAATCCTCGGGCGGCTGACCCGCCCGGCCCTCAGGGGCGGTACGACTGCAAGAAGACATCCACGGCCTGGCGCCGCCCGCCGGGCTTTTGCAGCGCGGTCACGCGCAGCACGCCGTCGGCCGTGGCCACGTCGATCCCCTCGCGGTCCAGGCGCAGCACGGTGCCGGGCATGTGCCGGTCCGCCTCGCCGCCCGAGGCTGCCGGCGACGTCACGGCATGGGCCTCCCAGACCTTCACCGGCTGCTCGAACCCCGGCAGGACCATCGTGGCGCCGGGGAAAGGATCAAAGGCGCGCACGCGCCGCGCCAGCACGGACGCCGGCAGGGAAAAATCCAGCGGGGATTCGGATTTCTGCAGTTTCTCGGCATAGGTGATGCCATCCAGCGGCTGCGGAATGGCTTGCGGCGGCGATCCCGCATCCAGTTGCGCCAGCACCTCGACGATGGCCCGCGCGCCATCGCGCGCCAGCCCGTCATGCAGACTGGCGGCCGTCTCGGCCGGACCGATCGGCCGTTCGACCCGCAGCAGCATCGCCCCGGTATCCAGGCCGGCATCCATCTGCATGATGGTGACTCCGCTGGCGTCGTCGCCGGCCTCGATGGCGCGCTGGATGGGCGCCGCCCCGCGCCAGCGGGGCAGCAGGCTGGCGTGGATGTTCAGGCAGCCATGGCGCGGCAGGTCCAGCACCCACTGGGGCAGGATCAGCCCATAGGCCGCCACGACCATGACCTCGGGCGCCATCGACTGCAGCGCCGACCGCGCGGCCTGCGCCTCGTCCGGATATTTGCCGTCCAGCCGCAGGCTGCGCGGCTGCAGGACGGGGATGCCGGCCTCGGTCGCGGCCTGCTTCACCGGACTGGGCTGGAGCTTCATCCCGCGCCCGGACGGACGGTCCGGCTGCGTCATCACGCCGGCCACGGCGTGGCCCGCGTCGAGGATGGCGCGCAGGGCCTGCCGGGCGAACTCCGGGGTGCCCGCGAAAACGACCCGCATGCGTTCAGACCCCGGCGGCTTCGCGCTGGGTCTCGCGCTGCTGCTTGCGCAGGCGCGTGCGGATGCGGTTCTGTTTCAGGACGGAGAGATACTCGACGAAGACCTTGCCCAGCAGGTGGTCCAGCTCGTGCTGCACGCAGACGGCCAGCAGGCCCTCGGCGTCGAACTCGTAGGGCTGGCCCTGCGTATCGAGCGCGCGCACGTGGATGCGGGCCGAGCGTTCGACCTCGTCGTAGATGCCGGGCACCGACAGGCAGCCTTCTTCGTAGACCTGCAGCTCGTCGCTTTTCCAGGTGATCTCGGGATTGATCAGCACGTGCAGGTCATTGCCGTCTTCGGAGACGTCGATCACCACCACGCGTTCGTGGACGTCCACCTGGGTGGCCGCCAGCCCGACGCCCGGCGCGGCATACATGGTCTCGGCCATGTCGCGCACCAGCTGGCGAATGCGGTCATCCACCTGCTGCACCGGCGCGGCGACCTTGTGCAGCCGGGGGTCCGGATATTTGAGGATGGGTAGCAAAGCCATGATGATTGCCTGATTCTATAAAAGCCAAGCTTCCATCATAAAACAGAGGCGGGGCCAGGGCCAGGCATGCGGCTGCGCAGGAAAAAGACCAGCCGCCAAGCCAGCAGGAGCGTGAGCACCAGGCCGTAGACGTAGGGCTCGAAGAAATCGTTCTTCCCCGCCCGGACCAGCCAGAAATGCCACACCGACAATGCCCCGACGGCATAGACGCTGCGATGCAGCTTTTGCCAGAGCGGCCCGAGCCGGCGCATCCACCCGTGCGTGGAAGTCAGGGCCAGCGCGGACATGGGCAGGAACGCCCCCACGCCCACCATCACGAAGGTCCTCTGCACCACGTCGTCCCACATGAGCGCGGGGGACGGGCCGGTTTCCCAAAGCGCCCAGCCGGCCACGTGCAAGGCGGCATAGAAGAACGAGTACAGACCCAGCATGCGCCGCACGCGGACGAGCGCGGGCTGTCCGATCATGCGGCGCAGCGGCGTGACCGCCAGCGTGGCGAGCAGCAGCACCAGCGTCCAGATCCCCGTGGACCGGATCAGGAACTCCGGCGGATTGGCGCCCAGGCCGCCGCTGAAGGCCAGCCAGATCCACCGGCCCAGGGGATAGGCCGCCAGGAGGAAGACGAACGGCTTGATCCGGCCGATCTCGCGCGCCGTCCAGTTGCGCCGCCCGGGTGTCCGCGTGCCCATGCCGCCGGCCCCTCAATAATTCGCCCGCAGATCCATGCCGGCATAGAGGCCGGCCACCTGCTCTGCGTAGCCGTTGTACATCAGCGTCGGCACGCGGGGCGCGAATAACCCGCTGCCGATCCGCCGCTCCGTCGCCTGGCTCCATCGGGGATGCGGCACGGTCGGATTGACGTTGGCATAAAAGCCGTACTCGTTGGGCGCGATCTCCGACCAGCTGGTCAGGGGCTGCTTCTCCAGCAGCCGGATTCCGACGATGGACTTGCCAGACTTGAAGCCGTATTTCCACGGAATGGCGACCCGCACGGGCGCGCCGTTCTGGTTGGGCAGGCGCTTTCCGTACACGCCGAACACCAGCAGGGTCAGCGGATGCAGGGCCTCGTCCATCCGCAGGCCTTCGCGGTAGGGCCAGTTGATGATGCGCGCGCCCAGACCGGGCATCCGGTCGGGCTGCACCGCCGAGATGAACTGGACATATTTCGCCTTGCTGGTCGGCTTGACCCGGCCCAGGAGGGCCGAGAGCGGATAGCCCTCCCAGGGGATCACCATGGACCAGGCCTCGACGCACCGCAGCCGGTAGACGCGTTCCTCCATCGGCGCCAGCTTCAGCAGGCCGTCGATGTCGAAGGTCATGGGTTGCTCGACCTCGCCGTCGATGCGCAAGGTCCAGGGCCGCGTCTGCATGCGGCCCGCATATTCCATCGGATCCGATTTGCCGGTGCCGAATTCATAGAAATTGTTGTAGCCGCTCACGTCGTCTTCGGCCGTAAGCGCGTCATCGACGCGATAGCGGGGATTGGGCGTCCCCGCCAGCAAGCCCTGCGCCGGCTGCGCCCACGAGCGCCCCGCCAGCAGGCCGCCGGCCCCCACGGCCAGCGCGCCCTGCGCCGCCCGTTTCATCCACGCCCGGCGCGATTCCCAGACGGGCTCCGGCGTGATCTCGGAAGCAGGTATCGAGGGAGGTTTGAAACGCGGCATGATCCGGACTCCTGGCGGGTGAACGCCATCACTCTAGCGCCGCTGCGCTGACGGGAAGGTGACGAAAAGATGACAAATTTGTCAGCGATCCGCCGTGGCGCGGTCCGCGGCCGGCAGGAACTTCATGACATTCCCGTCATGAACTCCACGCCCCGACTTGCTAAGATTGGCTACTCTCGTGGAGCGGATCATGACCATCCTCGTCATCGAAGACGATGCCAAGACCGGCGATTTCCTCAGGAAGGGCCTGATGGAATCCGGGTACAACGTGGACCTGGCCCGCAACGGCGTCGACGGCGCGCACATGGCGCTGGAACACGACTACGAGCTGCTCGTCCTGGACGTCATGCTGCCGGGCAAGGACGGCTGGCAGGTCCTGGCGGAGGTCCGCCGCGCCTGCGACGTGCCGGTCATCTTCCTGACGGCGCGCGACCAGATCGACGACCGGATACGCGGCCTGCGCCTGGGAGCGGACGATTACCTGGTCAAGCCGTTTTCCTTCACCGAACTGGTGCTGCGCATCCGCACGCTGTTGCGGCGCAGCGCCGTGCGCGAGCCCGACGTCTTCCAACTGGCCGACCTGTGCCTCGACCCGGTGCGCCGCAAGGTGACACGCGGCGGACTCACCATCAGCTTGACCAACAAGGAATTCCTGCTGCTGCACCTGCTGCTCAAACGGCAGGGCGAGGCGCTGTCCCGCACGGTGATCGCCTCGGAGGTCTGGGACATGAATTTCGACAGCGACACCAACGTGGTGGACGTCGCCATCAAGCGATTGAGGGCGAAAATCGACGCCCCCTTCGAGCACCGGCTGATCCACACGGTCCGCAGCATCGGATACATGCTCGCGGAGCAGCCGTGAAATCCCGCGCTTCGCATTCACTGACCGCCAGGATCACGCTGTCCTTCGCCCTGATCTCCTGCGTGATCGTCTCGGGGCTGGGGCTGTACCTGTATTCGTCGGCCAAGCAGGCGCTGGAGGCCCGGGCGGACTACACCCTGGTGGGCCGCGTGGACCGCTTTCGCCGCCTGCTGCACGACCTCTACAACGTGCGGCAGATGGAAGAACGCCCCGCCCTCTTCGAGGACATGCTGGGCAACGAAAGCGACGTCCGCATCTTCCAGCGGCTGGGCGAGGCAAAGCCGTTCATCCAAGTCAATCCCGACCGGATGCCCGTCCCGGCCCTGAGCCCGGTGCCCATCGGGCGGGCGATCGGCGTCGACGACCTGCGCCCCGGCGTGCGCGCCGATGGCATCCGCGTGCGCTGGGTCGCCGCGCTGGCGGAGATCGGCGACCACGGCGGCCTGGTCCGGATCACGGCCGCCTACGTGATGACGCAGGAATCGCAGATGCTGGCCGCCTACCGGGCGCGTGTCATCGGCGCCATCGTGCTGGCCGCGCTGTTGAGCACCCTCACGAGCTTCATGCTCCTGCGGCGCGGCTTGAGGCCGCTGCGCGCCATGAGCGGGCGGGCGGCGCGCATCACGCCCGCCAACTTGGCCGAGCGCCTGCCCGAACGCGACGCGCCGGCGGAACTGCGCCAGTTCGCCCAGGCGTGCAACGCCATGCTGGACCGGCTGCAGGCCGGCTACGAGCACCTGTCGCAGTTCTCCGCCGACCTCGCGCACGAGATGCGCACGCCGGTCAACATCCTGATGGGACAGACGCAGGTGGCCCTGGGCCAGCCCCGCAGCGGCCCCGAATACGAGCAGGTGCTGGAATCGAACCTGGAAGAGCTCACCCGGCTCGCGCGCATCATCGAGAACATCCTGTTCCTGTCGCGCGCCGGCCACGACGCCGCCGCGCTGGAGCGCGAGCCCCTGGCGCTGCTGCCCGAACTGCACAAGATCGCCGCTTATTTCGAGGGCCTCGCCCAGGAACGCGGCATGGATTTCGAGATCATCGCCAGCGGCACCTGCCACGCCAACGCCGTCATGTGGCAACGCGCCGTCAGCAACCTGGTCGTCAATGCGATCCGGTATGGACAGGCCGGCACCCGGATCACCCTGCGGGCCGGGGCCGACGCCTCGGGTTCCCGGGTGACGGTCGACAACCAGGGCCAGCCGCTGTCCCAGGGCGAACTCGATCGCATGTTCGGTCGCTTCTACCGGGGCGACCGGTCCCGCAGCGGACGGACCGAGTCCAACGGACTCGGGCTGGCCATCGTGGCCGCCATCATGACCCTCCATGGCGGCAGAGCCGACGCGCGGGCGCTCGACGGCGGGGGCGTCAGCTTCCGGCTGCAATTTCCCCCGCCGAAACCCGGCGATGCCGGCCAGGGCCGGCACGTCGATGGCTGACAACGCCCCGCCATGATGCTTAAGCCACGCCCGCGCACGCGAGGGCGCGCAAGTCATGGCACACTGCACGCATGCTACCCACTGCCGATGAGACCGAACTGCGGGCCTGGATCCGCCTGAGCCTGGAACCCGAGCTGGGCGGCGCCCGCATCCGCCTGCTGCTGTCAGTCTTCGGGATGCCCCAGGACATCTGCGCCGCCTCGACCGGCAGCCTGGCCCGCTACCTGGATCCGGGCATGGCCGCGCGGCTGCGCCAGCCGCCCGGACCCGACCTGGAAGACGCCATCGGCCAGGCCCTGCGGTGGCTGGCGCAGCCCGGCCATCACCTGCTGACCCTGGCCGACCCGCAGTATCCCCGCGCGCTCTACGCGCTCGACGACCCGCCGCCGCTGCTGTACGCCCACGGACGGCTCGAGCTGCTGGACCGGCCGATGCTGGCCATCGTCGGCGCGCGCAGCGCCACCCCGGAAGGCGAACGCAACGCCCGCGACTTCGCCCGGCACCTGGCGCAGCGAGGCTGGTGCGTGGTCAGCGGCCTGGCCAGCGGGATCGACGGTGCGGCCCACGCCGGCGCGCTGGACGCAGGGCCGGACGGCGCCGGCACGGTGGCGGTACTGGGCACCGGCATCGACCGGGTCTATCCGGCGGCCCACCGCGCCCTGGCCCACCGCATCGCCGAACACGGCCTGATGCTGTCCGAGTTTCCGCTGGGCGCCCAGGGACTGCCCTTCCATTTCCCGCAACGCAACCGCATCGTCGCGGCGCTGGCCCGGGGCGTGCTGGTGGTCGAGGCCGCCGCCCGCAGCGGATCCCTGATCACCGCCCGGCTGGCGGGCGAGCTGGGTCGCGAAGTTTTCGCCATTCCCGGGTCCATCCATTCGCCGCTGTCCCGCGGCTGCCATGCCCTGATCCGGCAGGGCGCCAAGCTGGTCGAATCGGGCCAGGACATCGTCGAAGAGCTGCGCCAGGCGCCGCTGCCGGGGGTGTCAGGCGCCGCATCCGCGCCCGCGCTGGCGCCTGCCGATGACGCCGCGCGACAGCCGGCGGCGGACGAGGCTCCGCCGTCTCCGGACGCCACGGCCGATGCGGATGCGCAAGGGCTGCTGCGGGCACTGGGCTACGAGCCCGCCGACATCGACACCCTGCAGGCGCGCACGCAGTGGCCGATCGACCGCCTGACGGGCCAGCTGACCCTGCTGGAGATCGACGGCCTGGTAGAGCGCCAGGCCGACGGACGCTACCGGCGCCTGCCCGGCTGAGCCGCCCCCGCGGCGGCCGTGGCCGGCCGCCGCGCGCCGGCGGTCCGCGCTATGATCTGGCCATGTCGTCCTTCGGGGCGGATCTGGCCTTACCAGAAAGGGAATTCCTGATGAGCGAACACGTCAAGATCGTGGAAGTCGGGCCGCGCGACGGCCTGCAGAATGAAAAGCAGTTCGTCGACACGGCGGTGAAGATCGAGCTGGTCGACCGCCTGGCGGCGGCCGGCTTTCCCAACGTCGAGGCGGTGTCCTTCGTGTCGCCCAAATGGGTCCCCCAGATGGCGGACGGCGCCGAGGTCATGGCGGGCGTGTCGCGCCGGCCCGGCACGATCTATTCCGCACTCGTGCCCAATCTGCGCGGGCTGGAGGGCGCCCTGGCCGCCCGCATGGACGAGGTCGTGATCTTCGGCGCCGCCAGCGAGGCCTTTTCTCAGCGCAACATCAACTGCTCCATCGCCGAATCCATCGCGCGCTTCGAACCCGTGGCGGCGGCGGCCCGGGAGGCCGGCCTGCGGTTGCGCGGCAGCATCAGCTGCTCCCTGGGCTGCCCGTACCAGGGCGAGACCCCCGTGTCCGCCGTCGTCGACGTGGCCGAACGCCTGCTGCGGCTGGGCTGCGACGAGATCGACGTGGCCGACACCATCGGGGTCGGCACCGCCGCGCAGGTCAAGCGCGTGCTGCAGGCCGTGGGCCAGGTCGCGGACCTCGGCACCCAGGTATCGGGCCATTTCCATGACACCTACGGCCAGGCGCTGGCCAATATCCTGGCGGCCCTGGAATGCGGGGTGCGGATCTTCCATAGTTCCGTCGCGGGCCTGGGCGGCTGCCCGTACGCCAAGGGCGCGACCGGCAACGTCGCCACCGAGGACGTGCTCTACCTGCTGAACGGCCAGGGGCTGGACACGGGGGTGGACCTGGATGCCGTGGTCGGGATCGGCAGCTGGATTTCGGAACGGATCGGACGGCCCACGGCCAGCCGCGCCGGCCGGGCCCTGGCCCTGAAGAAGGCTTGAACGTCCATGTCACCTTTCGGCCGCCCCTCCCCCGAAGAACACGCCGCCTTGCTGGCCCAGATCGCCCCCCTGCCGCTGCGCGGGCGCGCCTGGCCGCGCTGGATCGGCGCAATCGCCTGGATCATCATGGCGGTGATCGCCGTGCGCCTGTTCCTGGTGCTGCAGCTGGCGCCCGAGGCCGCCCTGCCGCTGCCCGTGATCGCCAGCCTCGTGGTGTGTTTCGCCGCCCTGCTCTGGATGAGCTGGCACATGTGGACCTCCGTGACGGAGGTCTCCGACTGGGGCATCCGCCAGTCCTGGATCATGCGCCGCGAGGTCCCATGGTCCGACATCCAGTCGACCAAGTTCATCCCGCTGCTGGCCTCGAAGAAACTGGTGTGCTTCGTGCAAAAAGGCCGGCCGGTGGTCTTCCAGGCGGGCAGCCCGGAACTGCAGGCGGCCTTCGCACGCATCAGCCTGGTCTACCGCAAACGGCTCTGAACCGGGCGGACGTGGCGGCGCGCCGCCCTGCCCGTGCTCCGGATCATTCGTAGCGGCGCACGTCCTCGATCACCTTGCCGTCGTTGGGCAGACTGCCGGCGGGCACCACGTCGATCACGGCCCGCAGCTTGGTCTGGTCCCGCACGGTCTCGGCCACCCGCCCGGCATCCAGGCCGCCGTCGGACTCGACCTTCAGCGTCATGACGTCGTGTCCCATGTCGCCGGACACCACCAGGCGCGCCCGGCGCACCTGGGGGTGGCGTTCCAGCACCCGGGCGATCTGCTCGGGATGGACGAACATGCCGCGCACCTTCGTGGTCTGGTCCGCGCGCCCCATCCAGCCGCGGATACGGCCGTTGGTGCGGCCGCAGGGCGAGGGCCCCTCCATCATGGCGGACAGGTCGCCGGTGCCGAAGCGCACCAGCGGATAATCGGGATTGAAGGTCGTCACCACGACCTCGCCGACCTCGCCGTCGGGCACCGGCGAATCGGTGCCGGGCCGCACGATCTCGACGATCATGTCCTCGTTGAGCACCAGGCCGTCGCGCGCCTCGGTCTCAAAGGCGATCATGCCCAGGTCGGCGCTGCCGTACGCCTGGAATCCCTCGATGCCGCGCGCGTGGAACCAGGCCTGCAGCGAGGGCGGATAGGCCTCGCCCGAGAACAACGCCCGGCGCAGGGAGGGCAGCGCCACCCCCATCTCGTCGGCCTTCTCCAGGATGATGCGCAGAAAGCTCGGCGTGCCGGTATAGGCCTGGGGCGCGAGGTCCGCCATGACGCGCACCTGCTGCTCGGTCTGTCCGACCCCGCCGGGGAAGACGGTGCATCCCAGCGCATGCGCGGCCGTTTCCATCATCGACCCCGCCGGCGTGAAGTGATAGGAAAAGCAGTTGTGGACCAGGTCGCCGGCGCGCACGCCCGCCGCGCTCAGGGCGCGGGCAAAGCCCCAGTAGTCGGCCCGGGCGCTCTCCGGTTCGTAGATCGGCCCGGGCGAGGCGAACACCCGCCGCGCCGCGCCCCAGCCGATGGTGGACACCCCGCCGAAGATCCGCTCCCGTTCGGCCTCGCCCCGGGCCGCCGGCTGCGCGATGCGCGCGGCGTGCTGGATCTGCAGCAGTTCGCTCTTGCGCAGCACCGGCACCCGGGCCAGCGCCCGGCGCGAGTCCAGGCTGGCCGGATCGACGCCCTGCAACTGCCGGGCGATGGCGGGCGCCCGTTCCCGGGCGGCCGCCAGCACGGCCGGCAGCCGGGCGAACAAGGCCTGCTCGCGCTGCGCCGCCGGCTGCGTCTCGCGCTCGTCGAAATAAGCCTGCATGCCGTCTCCCGTGAATCAGGCCAGCCAGCGCTTGCGCCGGCGATAGAATTTGGTGTCGCGGAAACTGGTGCGGCCGGCCCCGGAGACGCCCAGGTAGAACTCCTTGACGTCCTCGTTTTCCGCCAGCGCGCGGGCGGCGCCGTCCATCATGACGCGGCCGTTCTCCAGGATGTAGCCGTAGTCCGCGTATCGCAGCGCGACATTGGTGTTCTGTTCCGCCAGCAGAAAGCTCACGCCCTCGCGCTGGTTCAGGTCGCGCACGATCTCGAAGATCTCCTCGACGATCTGCGGCGCCAGGCCCATGGACGGCTCGTCGAGCAGGATCATGCGCGGATTGGCCATCAGCGCCCGCCCGATGGCGGCCATCTGCTGCTCGCCGCCCGAGGTGTAGCCCGCCTGGCTCTTGCGGCGTTGCTTCAGGCGCGGGAAATACTGGTAGACCCGGTCCAGGGCGGTGTTCAGTTCGCCCCGGCCCAGGTTCCGGGTATAGGCGCCCGTCAGCAGGTTTTCCTCGATGCTGAGGTGGGCGAAGCAATGGCGGCCTTCCATGACCTGGATCACGCCGCGCTGCACCAGGTCCGCCGGCGACAGCGACTCGATGCGTTCGCCCCGGTAGTCGATGCTGCCTTTGGTGACCTCGCCGCGCTCGCCGCGCAGCAGGTTGGAGATCGCCCTCAGGGTGGTGGTCTTGCCGGCCCCGTTGGCGCCCAGCAAGGCCACGATCCGCCCCTCGGGCACGCTGAGGGACACGCCTTTCAGCACCAGGATGACATGGTTGTAGATGACCTCGATGCCATTGACGTTCAACAAGACGGCGGGCTCGGCAGCCTGTGGGCTTTCCATGAATCTTCTCCTGGGGGCCAGGCATGCGCCCGGCCCCGGCACGGCTTACTCGGCTGCACAATCCCGCACGGGCAGTTTCTTTTCCGTGGCGTATTTTTCACCCAGGGACTGCACCAGCGGCTTGATGTATTTCGGGTCGGACTGATACCAGTCGGACACGACGTTGAACTTCTTGCCGTCCCACTGGATGATCCGCGCCCAGTCCGTGCCCATGTGGTTCTCGCACGAGGTCTTGACCGGACGCATCAGCTTGGCGAAACCGAGTTTCTCCAGACGGGCCTCGTCCAGATTCAGGTTTTCATAACCCCAGCGCACCTGCTCGGGCGTCATCGCCTTGCCCTTGCCGAATTTCTCCTGGGCCGTGCGGATGGCCTCGACCTGCAGCATGGAAATCATCATGCCGCGCGTGTAGGCGATGGACCCGAAGGTCTTGCCGTCCTTGTCGGCGCCCTGGCCCTTGTCGTAGACGTACTTCTTGACGTCCTCGTGCACGCGGCCGTGTTCGGCGCTGTTCTGGATGGTGATGCCGTGATAGCCCTTGGCCGTATCGCCCAGGTCGGCCACGTCGGTTTCCGAGCTGGCCCACCAGATGCCGTACATCTTGTCGCGCGGATAACCCACCGCCTGAGCCTCGCGGATGGCGGTCGGCGTCATGATGCCGGCGCTTTGCAGCAGGACGAAGTCGGGGCGGTTCTTGCGGATCTGCAGCCAGGTGGATTTCTGCTCCACACCGGGGGCGGCCACGGGATACACCTGCAGTTCGAAGCCGTTGTCCTTGGCGCGTTCTTCCAGCAGGGGGATGGGTTCCTTGCCGAACGGCGAGTCGTGGTAGATCAGGGCGATCTTCTTGCCCTTGAGCTTGTCCACGCCGCCCAGGTTCTTCGCAATGTCCTGGATGATGGAATCGTAGGCGGTCCAGTAATTGCCCAGCAGCGGGAAGTTCCATTTGAACACCCGGCCATCGGCCGATTGCGACAGGCCGTAGCCCACCGTCACGACGGAACGGCCGTCCACCATGGCCTTGTCGGTCACGGCAAAGGTGATGCCGGTGGATTGCGTGTCGTATCCCGTCGCGCCGCCGAACTTGTCCTTCAGGCGCTCGTAGCATTCCACGCCCTTGTCCGTGGAGTAGGCGGTTTCGCATTCCTCGTAGACGATCTTGACGCCATTGACCCCGCCGTCACGCTCGTTGACGAGCTTCAGGTAGTCCAGCTTGCCGTTGGCCCAGGGGATGCCCAGCGGCGCGAACGACCCCGTGCGATATACCAGCAGGGGAATGAAATTCTCTTCAGCGGCCTGGGCGGTGCTGGCGACGCCCGCCAGCCCGGCGGCGGTCATCACGACGGCCGCCGTGGCCTTGGTCAATGCATGTTTCATCTTGAGCTCCTCCTGGTGCTGATGGCACCTTATTTATGAAACGCATCCGGCTGGATGCATCCCGGGACGACGCCACCGGGACCCGCCGCCGGCACAGGCCCAGGCCTGCGCCGGACCGCGCGCCCTAGTGGGGAAACGGCCAGATCCTGAGTTTCTCCTTGGCAATGCTCCACAGCCTGGCCAGGCCGTGCGGCTCCACGATCAGAAAGAACACGATCAGGAAGCCGAACACCATGTGTTCGATGTGGGCGGCGACGTCCACGGGGATGGACAGTCCCAGGGTGTGCGGCACGTTGGTCAGCAGCACGGGCACCAGCACCATGAAGGCCGCCCCGAAGAAGCTGCCGATGACCGAGCCCAGGCCGCCGATGATGATGATGAACAGCAGCTGCAGCGAACGATTCAGGTCGAAGGCCAGGGGTTCCCAGGACCCCAGGTGGATGTAGGCCCACAGGGCGCCGGCCACGCCGATGATGAAGGAACTGACGGCGAAGGCGGTCAGCTTGGCGTAGACCGGGCGGATGCCGATGACGGCGGCGGCCACGTCCATGTCGCGGATGGCCATCCACTGCCGGCCGATCGCCCCGCGCACCAGGTTTTTCGTCAGCACGCCGATCACCACGACGAAGCACAGCACGAACAGGTATTTCTGGACCGGCGTGACCACCGGCAGGCCGAAGAAATCCAGGGCCGGGACGGACACATTGCCCGAGGTCGAATAATTGGTGAAATACGGAATGCGCAGAAAGGCCCAGTCCATGAAGAACTGCGCCGCCAGCGTGGTCACGGCCAGGTACAGGCCGCGGATGCGCAGGCTGGGCACGCCGAACACCACGCCGGCCAGCGTGGCGAACACGCCCCCCAGCAGGATCTGGAAGATCAGGGGCAGGTCCAGGCGCACGCCGAAATTCCAGGCGGCATAGGCGCCCACGGCCATGAAGGCCCCCGAGCCGATGGAGATCTGGCCGCAATAGCCCACCAGGACGTTCAGGCCGATGGCCGCCAGCGACAGGATCAGGAAGGGAATGAGAATGGCCTGCAGCCAATATTCCGACGCCACGGCCGGCACGCCGGCGAAGGCCGCCGCCAGCACGAGCGCCATGAACCGGCGGTCCTGGCGGATCGGGAAGATCTGCTGGTCGGACCGGTACGTGCTCTTGAACTGGCCGTTTTCACGATAGAACATGGATGTGGTCTCCCCCGGATCCGGACCGTCAGACCCGGTCGATGATTTTTTCGCCGAACAGGCCCTGCGGCCGGAACAGCAGGAACACCAGCGACAGCACGTACGCGAACCAGATCTCGATGCCGCCGCCCACGAAGGGCCCCAGGTAGACCTCGGACAGTTTTTCGCCCACGCCGATGATGAGGCCGCCCACGATGGCGCCCGGCACCGAGGTCAGTCCCCCCAGGATGACCACCGGCAGCGCGCGCAGCGCGGCCGTGGACAGCGTGAACTGCACGCCGAATTTAGAGCCCCAGACGATCCCGGTGACCAGGGCCACCAGCCCCGCCACCGTCCAGACCACCACCCAGATGCGGTTCAGCGGAATGCCCACCGACTGCGCGGCCTGGTGGTCGTCGGCCACCGCCCGCAGCGCCCGCCCCACCGTGGTGTACTGGAAGAAGAACGCCAGCACCGCCACCAGCACGGCCGCGACCACAGCCGCGGTCAGGTCTTCCAGGCTGACCAGCACCCCGCCCTCGAAGACCGTGTCCAGGATGAAGACCGGGTCCTTGGGCATGCCGACGTCGATGGAATACACCGAGCTGCCGAACAGGATCTGCCCGATGCCGTCCAGGAAATAGCTGATGCCGATGGTAGCCATGAGCAGCGTCGTGGCCTCTTGATTGACCAAGTGGCGCAGCACCCAGCGCTCGACCAGCACGGCGATCAGCCACATGAAGGCGGCGCTGAGCGCGAAGGCCAGCAGGTTGGACAGCCAGAGGGAATCGCCGCCCAGCCAGGCATCGATCCAGCCCGACAGGCGCGCCATCGCCAGCGCGGCAATCAGCACCATGGCGCCCTGCGCGAAATTGAAGACCCCCGAGGCCTTGAAGATCAGCACGAAGCCCAGCGCGACCAGGGCGTACAGCATGCCGCTCATCAGGCCGCCGATCATGGTTTCCAGAAAGAATGCCATGCCGTTCCCCTAGTGGCTGGTGCCCAGATAGGCGCGGACGACCTCGGGGTCGCCGCGCACCTGGTCCGGCGCGCCGTCGCCGATCTTGCGGCCGTAGTCCAGCACCACGACCCGGTCGGAAATGTCCATGACCACGCCCATGTCGTGCTCGATCAGGACGATGGTGGTGCCGAACTCGTCGTTGACGTCCAGGATGTAGCGGCTCATGTCCTGCTTTTCCTCGATGTTCATGCCGGCCATCGGCTCGTCCAGCAGCAGGATGCGGGGCTCCATCGCCAGCGCGCGGCCCAGGTCCACGCGTTTCTGCAGGCCATAGGGCAGCCGCCCGACCGGCGTCTTGCGCCAGGCCTGGATCTCGAGGAAGTCGATGATGTTCTCGACGAACTCGCGGTGGGCGATTTCCTCGCGCTCGGCCGCGCCCAGGCGCAGGGCCTGGGCCAGCACGCCGCTCTTCATGCGCAGGTTGCGCCCCGTCATGATGTTGTCCAGCACGCTCATGCCCTTGAAGAGCGCCAGGTTCTGGAAGGTGCGGGCGATGCCCATTTCCGCGGCGCGGCGGGGGTTCATGCGGTTGAACTGCTGGTCCTGCAGCAGGATGCGGCCTTCCTGGGGCGTGTAGACGCCGTTGATGACGTTGAGCATCGAGCTCTTGCCCGCGCCGTTGGGGCCGATGATCGCGCGGATCTCGTGCTCGCGCACGTCGAAGGAGATGTCGGTCAGGGCCTTGACCCCGCCGAAAGACAGCGAGATGTGCTGCAGGTCCAGGATCACCGGGCCGATCCGGCCGGCACGCGGCGAATCCGCCGCCAGCGCGTCGTCCGGGATTGCGTCCATCGTGGTTTCGCTCATTCAGGCCACCTTCCGCAGGGGTTCGGACGCGCCGACCGCGGCCGGCTCGATGCGCAGGTCGGCCGCGATGCGCCCGACGCGGCCATCCTCGAACTTGACCTCGGTCTCGATGTACTGGCGGCTGCGCCCGGCGAACAGGGCCTCGACCAGCACGGCGTATTTCTGGGCGATGAAGGCACGTCGGACCTTGCGCGTGCGGGTGAGTTCGTCATCGTCGGGGTCCAGTTCCTTGTGGAGGATCAGGAAGCGCGCCACCTGGGAGGCGGCCATCTTCGGATCCCCCGCCAGGTCGCGGTTGACCTGCTCGACGCAGTCGCGGATCAGGGCGTAGACCTCGTCCTTTGACGCCAGGTCGGTGTAGCCGGCGTAGGGCAGGCCGCGGCGTTCGGCCCAGTTGCCGACCGCCTCGAGGTCGATGTTGATGAAGGCGCAGACCTCGGGACGGTCCGCGCCGAAGGCCACCACCTCTTTGATGAAGGGAAAGAACTTCAGCTTGTTCTCGATGTACTTGGGGGCGAACAGGCTGCCGTCGGACAGGCGGCCGACGTCCTTGGCCCGGTCGATGATCTTGAGCTGCCCGTCCGCGTCCAGGTAGCCGGCGTCGCCCGTGTGGTACCAGCCGTCCTCGGTATAGGATTCGGCCGTCGCCTGGGGATTGCGGTAGTAGCCGGTGAACAGGCCGGGGCTGCGCAGCTGGATCTCGCCGTTGTCGGCCACCCGGATGTCCACGCCCTCGCAGGGCGGACCGACCGTGTCGTCGCGCACCTGGCCGTTGGCCTGCACGCACACGAACACCGAGGTCTCGGTGGACCCGTACAGCTGCTTCAGGTTGATGCCGATGGACCGGTAGAACACGAACAGGTCCGGGCCGATGGCCTCGCCTGCGGTATAGGCGACGCGCACGCGGCTCATGCCCAGCGTGTTGCGCAACGGCCCGTAGATCAGGAGGTCGCCCAGCGCGTATTTCAGGCGGTCCCAGGCGCCGACCGAGCCGTCGCGGTCCAGCACGTGCGTGCCCACCCGCCGCGCCAGCCCCATCGCGCGGTGGAACAGCCAGCGCTTGAATCGCCCGGCGTCCTCCATGCGGATCATGACGTGGGTCAGCAGGCCTTCGAGCACGCGGGGCGGCGCGAAATAATAGGTGGGACCGATGTCGCGCATGTCGAGGGACACGGTCTCGGGCGATTCCGGGTGGTTCACGGTAAAGCCCGTGGTCAGGAACTGCGTATAGGAGAACATGTTCTGGCCGATCCAGGCCGGCGGCAGGTAGGCCAGCACGTCCTCGCGATCGGTCAGGCCCTCGAAACGCTCGATGGCGCGCGCCCGGTCGATCAGGGCCCGGTGGCTGAGCACCACGCCCTTGGGCTTGCCGGTCGTGCCCGAGGTATAGAACATCGCCGCGGTGTCGCCCGGGGCGATGGCAGCCATGCGCTCGTCGATGTCGCGCGGCTGCCGCGCGGCCCGTTCGTCCCCGCGCGCCAGCAGCGCATCCCAGGACATCAGCCGGCCGTCATGGTAGTGGCGCAGGCCGCGCGGATCGTCGTAGATCAGCGCCCGCAGCGCCGGGGAGCGGTCCGAGACCTCCAGCATCTTGTCCAGCTGTTCCTGGTCCTCGACCACCACGACGCCGACCTCGGCGTCCTGCAGCACGAAGGCCATCTCCTCCGCCACGGCATCCTGGTACAGGGGCACCGGGATGGCGCCGATGCACTGCGCCGCCATCATGGCCATGTACAGGCGCGGACGGTTTTCCCCCACCACGGCGACGTGCTCGCCGACGGCGACCCCCAGGTCGGCCAGGCCCGAGGCGACACGGCGGACCTCGCCGGCCACCTGGCCCCAGCTGAGGGTCTGCCAGATGCCCAGGTCCTTTTCACGGATGGCGGGCCGGGAGCCGCGGACCTGGGCGTGATGCATCAGCAAGGCGGGGAAAGTCACCGCCGCGGCGGATTCCTGTACCATGATGTCTCCTTGGCCCGGCGCCGACGCGCGGCGCACCGTGCCGGATAAGACGCCTCTGACGGGCGATGAGGGCTAAGGTACAGGGCGCGCACGGACGGAACTGTCGCACATATGACATTCGCATACGATCTAGGGTAATTCCCCATGAATCTGTCACGGTCCTTGCGGACGCACGCCGCCTGGTTCGATCTCCTGGACGATGCCCAGCAGGCTCGCGTCCTTCGGGACACCACCGTGGCCCAGGTCGAGGCGGGCACCATCATCGAGCACAAGGGCGTGGTGGCCGGCGCCTGGATCGGCGTCCTGGAGGGCCTCATCAAGGTGTCGGTGGGCAATGCGGACGGCAAGCTCGCCTCGCTGACCGGCGTGCCGGCCGGCGGCTGGATCGGCGAGGGATCCCTGCTCAAGCGCGAAGCCCGCAAGTACGACATCATCGCGCTGCGCCGCAGCGTCATCGCCCGCCTGCGCGGCGATACGTTCGACTGGCTGCTCGACAGCAGCATTCCCTTCAACCGCTTCCTGCTGCACCAGCTGAACGAGCGCGTGGCGCAGTTCATCGGCAAGGCCGAACACGACCGCCTGCTGGCGCCGGACGCACGGGTCGCCCGCTGCCTGGCGGAACTGTTCAATCCCCTGCTCTATCCGGGCAATTCCTCGCGCCTGGAGATCACGCAGGAGGAAATCGGCTATCTGGCGCGCATCTCGCGCCAGCGCACCAACCGGGCCTTGCAGGCCCTGGAATCCGCCGGCCTGCTCAAGGTCGAATACGGCGCCGTCCAGGTCATGGACCTGGACGGGCTGAAGCACTACGAGGTGTAGGCGCCCCGACAGCCCACTAGTGGCCGCCCAGGTAGGCGGCGGCCACCGCCGGGTCGCTGCGCAGCCGCGCCGCCGGGCCCTCGACCGCGATGCGGCCGTTTTCCAGCACGTAGCCGTAGTCCGCGACCGCCAGCGCGGCCGCCGCGAACTGCTCGACCAGCAGCATCGTGACGCCCTCGCCCTTCAGGCGCGAAATGATGCGGAACACCTCGTCCACCAGGATGGGCGCCAGGCCCATCGAAGGCTCGTCCAGCAGGATGACCTCGGGATTCAGCATCACCGCACGCGCCATGGCCAGCATCTGCTGCTCGCCGCCCGACAGGGTGCCGGCAAGCTGGGTGCGGCGCTCTTTCAGGCGCGGGAACAGTTCCAGCGCCCGGCCCAGGTCGTGATCGACGTCGCCGCGCGACCGGCTGCCGGTCAGGCGCGGGAAGGCGCCCAGCAGCAGGTTGTCCGTGACGCTGAGCGTCGGGAAGACCCGCCGGCCCTCGGGGGAATGCGCCAGGCCCAGGCGGGCGATCCGGTGGGACTCCAGCCCCTGGATCTGGCGCCCGCCCAGGGTGATCGTGCCCGCCGAGGGCCGCAGCATCCCGGACACCGCCTTCATGGTGGTGGTCTTGCCGGCCCCGTTGGACCCGATCAGCGTGACGACCTTGCCGGCAGGGACTTCCAGGCTGATGCCGTGCAGCACCTTGACCTTGCCATAGCCGGCTTCCAGTTTCTCGATTTTCAGCATGGCTGAGCTCCCGCCTGTTCACCGCCCAGATAGGCCTCGATCACCCGGGGATCGGCCTGCACGTCCAGGGGCAGCCCCTCGGCGATCTTCTGGCCGAAATCCAGCACCGACACCGCATCGCAGACCCCCATCACCACATCCATGTGGTGTTCGATCAGGATCACGGTGAGGCCTCTTTCCTTGATCTTGCGCATGATGGCCAGCAGCTCCTCGATGTCGGGCGCGGTCAGGCCGGCGGCCGGCTCGTCGAGCAGCAGCAGATGGGGATCGAGCGCCAGCGCGCGGGCGATCTCCAGCAGCCGCTGCTTGCCGTAGGGCAGGTTGCGGGCTTCCTCGCGGGCCAGGGACGCGAGGCCGACGAATTCCAGCAGGGCATGGGCGCGATCGCGGGCGGCCTGTTCTTCCCGGCGCCAGCGCGGCAGGCGCAGCGCGACGCTGGCCAGGCGGCTCTTGAAGGTGTGGTGCAGGCCGACCAGTACGTTTTCCAGCGCGGTCATCTCGCCGAACAGCTGCACGTTCTGGAAGGTCCGCGCGACGCCCCGCGCGGCGATCTCGGACGAGGTCAGGCCGGCGAGGTCCTTGCCGGCGAAGACCACCGAGCCGGAAGTCGGCACGTAGATGCCGGTCAGCACGTTCATCATCGTGCTCTTGCCCGAGCCGTTGGGCCCGATCAGGCCATGGATGGTGCCGCGGCGCACTTCCAGGTCAACCTCGTTGAGCGCCTTGAGCCCGCCGAACTGCATGATGGCGCGGTTGACCGACAGCAGCACGCCGTGCGAGGCATCGGGCTCGCGGCCCACCTGGGCCAGGTCCGCGGCCAAGGCGCGCGGCGCGTCCGCATCCTGGCGATGGCGGCCCCAGGCATGGAGCACGAAGCCCACGATGCCGTCGGGCAGGTAGTAGACGACGAACAGGATCATCAGGCCGAAGATCGTCAGGCGCCAGTCGGTCATCTGCTCCAGCACCAGGGAGCCGCCGGCCAGCGCCAGCGAACCGGCGATGGGGGCGGCCATGCGGCGCCAGGTCGCGCGACCGCGGCGCACCGCCCAGGCCGAACCGCAGACGACCAGCACGGCCAGGCCGATCGCCAGCGGCCGGAAGGTCGACACGTCATCGAGCATCTTGGGCAGCAGCACGATGATCGCCGCGCCCAGCAGGGCGCCCGAGCGCGTCTTGCGCCCGCCCATGATGATGGCCAGCAGGAACAGCACCATCAGCTCGAAGGTGTAGGTGTTGGGCGAGATGTACTGCTCGGAATACGCATGCAGCGCCCCCGAGAGGCCCGCCAGGCCCGCGCTGATGACGAAGGCCACGACCTTGTAGCGATAGACCGACACCCCCATGCAGTCGCAGGCGATCGGGCTGTCGCGCAGCGCCTCGAAGGCGCGGCCGTAATGCGAGCGCGCGACGCGCTCGGTGAACAGCACGGACAGCGCCAGCAGCCCCAGCACCAGCCAGAAGAACTCCGGGCCGCTCAGCATGTGATTGCCGATCATGGGCTTGTCCAGGCTGATGCCCAGGGGCCCGGCCGTGAGGAAGTCCATTTCATTGATCAGGATCTGGATGATGGTGCCGAACGCCAGCGTCACCATGGCCAGGTACGGACCGGTCACCCGCAGCGACGGCAGCGCCAGGATCACGCCGAACACCGAGGTCACGGCGATGGCGGCGGGAATGGTCAGCCAGAACGGCAGGTCCAGGTGCAGGATCAGCACCCCGACCGTGTAGGCGCCGATCCCGAACAGGCCCGCATGGCCCAGCGACACCTGGCCGGTGTAGCCCACGACGATGTCCAGGCCCAGCAGCAGGACAGCGTAGATCAGGATGGTCTCGATCAGGTGCAGGTAATAGGGATTGCCGACCACCAGGGGCACGGCCGCCAGCACGGCGACCAGAGCCGCAAAGGACAGCAGCGACTTCGTTTTCATCGATCACACCTTTTTGATGGCGGTTTTGCCGAACAGGCCGGCGGGCCGCACGGTCAGCACCAGCAGGAGCAGGATCAGGCCGGGGACGTCCTTGTAGCCGGTGGACAGATAGAATCCCGTCATGGTCTCGATCACGCCCAGCAGCAGGCCGCCGACGATGGCGCCCAGGCCGCTGTTGAGGCCGCCCACGATGGCCACGGCGAAGGCCTTCAGGCCCAGCACCGCGCCCATCGAGGCGCCGGTGAGGGTCAGGGGCGCCACCAGCACCCCGGCGAAAGCCGCCGTCAGCGAGGACAGCGCATACGAAAACGTGATGACCAGTTTGGTGTTGATGCCCATCAACCCGGCGGCGTCACGGTCGCCGGACGTGGCGATCACCGCCTTGCCGTAGATCGAGGTGCGGTTGAAAAGCTCGATGAGGCCCATGATCAGCAGCGCGCCGCCGACCACCAGCAATTCCATCGGCAGGATGTGCGCGCCCAGCACGGTCAGCGGAGATTCGGACACCGGCGAGGGAAACCGCAGGGCGTCGCGCCCCCAGATGTTCTCGGCCATGTTGCGGAAGATGATGCCCAGCGCGATCGTGGCCATGATCCAGCCGAACTCGGAGCGCGCCTCGATGGCCGGACGCACCGCCACCCGCTCGACGACGGCGCCCTGCACCATCCCGAAGATGCAGACCAGCGGGATCATCAGCCAGTAGCTGATGCCGAACCCCACCAGGGTCAGCCCCACCAGACCGCCCAGCATCAGGGCGTCGCCCTGGCCGAAGTTCAGGGTCTCGGAGGTGGCGTACGTCAATTGGTAGCCAAAGGCGATGACGGCATAAATCATCCCCAATGCAATGCCGCTATAGGCAAGCTGCAAAAAAATCGTCATGACAGATTCCAACGAAACGCGCCGTCCGGCGTGGCAGGGCCGCGCCGACGGCGCTACAAGACATGCATCCCCGCCCCGTCAGGCCGCCACGGGGATGCACGGATCCGGCAGGATTACTGCGCGGACTGGCCGGAATTGGCCACGCTGCGCTTTTCGTCCTCGGGGTGCGCGAAGACCACGCGGCCCTTGGAGACCTCGCCCATGTACACCATGTCGGGACCGTCGATGGTCTCGTGGTCCTCGGCCGTATAGGGGTGCTGGTAGGTCATGATGACGCCCTCGACCGGCTTTTGCAGGTCTTCCAGGGCGGCGCGGATGTCCGGGCCCTTGGTGCTGCCGGCCTGCTGGATGGCGGCGGCCAGCAGCAGCAGGGAGTCATAGCCCTGGGCTGCGGAGACGGCCGATTCGATCACGCCGTTCTTGGGATGGTCGGCCTGGACGTAGGCATCGATGAAGGCCTTGCGCTTGGGCGTGTTGGGGTTCTGGATGAAGGTCTGCGGCATCAGGGCGCCGTCGCCGTTGGCGCGGGCGGTGTCGATGAAGTTCGCCATGGCCAGCGTCCAGCTGCCGATCATCGGCACTTTCCAGCCGAGCTTGGCCATGCCGTTGGCCAGCTGGGCCAGTTCCGGTCCGATGCCGTAGGTCAGCAGCGCCTCGGCGCCGGCTTCCTTGGCGCGCAGCAGTTGCGCGGTCATGTCGACGTCGCCGATGTTGAATTTCTCGACCGCCACCGGCTTGACGCCGAGCTTGTCCAGGGCCTTTTCCATGTCCTCGCGGCCCAGCTGGCCGTAGTTGGTGGAGTCGGCCATGATGGCGACCTTCTTGAAGCCGCGCTTGGTCACGGCCTCGGCGGCGATCATCGGCGCCTGGATGTTGTCGGCCGCGGAGGTGCGGAAGACGTAGTTATGCTCGTATTTCGGCGCCAGGAACTGGCGCGAGACGACCGTGCCGGTGGACACGTTGACCACGACGGGGATCTCGGCCTTCTGGTAGAAACGGGTGCCGGCCAGCGCCACGCCGGTATTGATGAAACCGACCGTCGCCACGACGTTCTCGCGGTTGATCAGTTCCTGGGAGATCTGCACGCCGCGCTCGTTCTTGGCCTCGTCGTCGCGCTCGACCAGTTCCAGCTGCCGTCCCAGCACGCCGCCCTGCGCGTTGATGTCCTTGGCCGCCAGGCGCACGCCTTCGCGCATGCTGACGCCCATGGACGACGAGCCACCCGTGTACGGACCGGACACGCCGATCTTGATGGTGTCGGCCGCTTGCGCCGTGGAAGCCAGCGACAGCGCCAGAGCGGCGGCCAGGCAGGTCTTGGAAAATTTCATGTCGTCTCCTGTTGTCGATGCGGCTGGCACCCTCGCGCCGGCCATGAATGGTGTCGGCGAAGAGTCTATCGACCCACCGCGAGCACGGTTGGAAATTGCATCGGGACAGGGTGGAAAATTTTTCCGGTCGGAGACGAAGGCTTAGGGAAGATCGGCGATCCGGCGGCAGAGATCCTTCAACCATAGGGAAAACGATAGTCGGATCCCGTTCAGCGGCATGGAGGCATCGCGGCACAGGTAGTAGTGGGAGTCGGGCGCCGCCGTGATGCCGAACGGCGCGACCAGCAGGCCCATGCGCAGGCTGTGGCCCGCCAGGCTGCGGCGGGTCAGCATCACGCCCTGGCCGGCGCAGGCCGCGGCCATCGCCATCCCCAGGTCGAAGAAGCTGATGCCCGCCTCGGGCTCGGCCCAGTCCAGCCCGGCCGCGTCGAACCAGGGCTTCCACGGATCCAGCGGACTGTGCAGCAGGTGCCCGTACTGCAGGTCCGAGGGGCGCCGCAGGGGACCGTGCCGGCGCAGGTAGTCCGGCGAGCAGGCGGGGAACACCACGTCGTCGGTCAGCAGCTCGGACACCGCGCCCGGATAGCGCCCCAGGCCGAAGCGGATCCAGAAATCCGCCTGCGACGGCCCGATGTCCAGGTAGGGGATGGACATCACGACGCTCATGTCCAGGTTGGGATGGGCGTGGACGAATTCATGCAGGTGCGGCCCCAGCACGGAATGCCCGAAGGAAGGCGTGGTGACGAGGCGGATCCGGTCGCGGGGCTTCTGGGCCCGGTGATGCAGCGACACGTCCGAGAGCAGGTGCAGGGCGGTCTCGATCTGGTTCAGGTACTCGTGCCCCGCGGCGGTCAGGGACACGCCGCGGCTGCCCCGATCGAACAGCGGCTGGCCCAGCAGGGCCTCGAGCTGCGTGATGCGCTTGCCCACGGCGCTGGCGGTGATGCAGAGCTCTTCGGCCGCGCGGCCGAACGACCCCAGGCGGGCGGCGGATTCGAAGGCGCGAATCGTCGCCAGCGAAGGCAGGCGGATGTTCTGCTGGGCGAGTGAGGTCATCGTGACGACGATTGTGTCACATCCTGCGCGCCCGGCCCACCGGGGCGCCTGCGCCGGCCCCCGGGCGCGTCAGCCCATCCGCACCAGGCCCGCCGCCGCCGTCTGGTGGCTGGCGGTGTCGATCAGGATGAAGGACCCGGTGGTGCGCTGCGCCTCGTAGTCGTCCAGCGCCAGGGGGTCGCGGCTGCGCAGGCGCACCCGGCCGATGTCGTTCATGGCGAGGGTGCCATTCCACTCGACGGAGCGCAGCTCGTGGATGTCGCGGCGGGTCTGCACGGATTCGACGCGGACCTGGGTGAGGCGCGTGCCCAGCTTCAGCCAGTACAGGCGCGCCGGGTTCAGGGCCTGCTGGTCCAGCCAGCACAGATCCGCCTCGAACTCCCGCAGCAGCGCCGGCCGGGCATCGCCATCGACCAGCAGGTCGCCGCGCGAGACATCGACGTCGCGGTCCAGCACCACCGTGATGCTGTCGCCGGGCAGGGCCTGGTCCAGCGCCTGGTCGCCCCGCAGCAGGCGCACGATGGTCGCGGTCTCGCGGCTGGGCAGCACCTGCACGGCGTCGCCCGGCCGCCAGGCGCCGCCCTGGAGCTGGCCGGCATAGCCGCGAAAGGCATCGGGGCCGCTGCCCTGGTGGCGGATGACCCATTGCACGAAGAAACGCGCCTGGCCGTTGCTGCGGGGCGGGTCCAGCGGCAGGGTCTCCAGCAGGCTCAGCAGCGGCGGTCCGTCATACCAGGGTGTGTGTTCGCTGCGCCGCACGACATTGTCGCCCGCCAGGGCCGACAAGGGGACGATATGGAAATGGGGAATGTCCAGGCGCGCGGCCAGGTCCTGGTAGGCCGCGTGGATGCGGTCGAACACCGCCTTGTTCCAGCCGACCAGATCCATCTTGTTGACCGCGACGATGATGTGCCGCAGGCCCAGCAGCCGCGCCAGCGTGCTGTGCCGCTTGGTCTGGGGCAGCAGCTCGCCGTCGGGCGCCCGGCTCGCGTCGATCAGGATGATGGCGGCATCGGCCGTCGAGGCCCCCGTCACCATGTTGCGGGTGTACTGCTCGTGGCCGGGCGCGTCGGCCACGATGAACTTGCGGGCCGGGGTTGCGAAATACCGGTACGCGACGTCGATGGTGATGCCCTGCTCGCGCTCGGCCTCCAGGCCGTCGGTGAGCAGCGCCAGGTCGTACTCGGCCTGCGGCGCCCGCGTGTACTTGGACCCGGAGATGGCCTGCAGCTGGTCGGCGAACACGCCCTTGCTGTCGAAGAGCAGGCGGCCGATCAGGGTGGATTTGCCGTCGTCCACCGAGCCGGCGGTGATCAGGCGCAGGACGCCGGTCTCGGCGGCGCCGGGCCATTGTTCATTGATTGCGTTCATCAGAAATATCCTTGTTTCTTGCGCCGTTCCATGGAGGCTTCGGAGGTCTGATCGTCCATGCGGGTAGCGCCGCGTTCGGTCAGCGTGGCCACGGCCGTCTCGGCGATGATGTCGGCCGGCGTGGACGCGTCCGAGGCCACCGGGCAGGTGCAGGACACGTCGCCCACCGTGCGGAACCGCACCGTCAGGCGTTCGCTGCGTTCGCCCTCGCGGGGCGGCGTCAGCGGCGTCACCGGCACCAGCAGCCCCCGGCGGCGCACGACCTCGCGCTCGTGGGCGTAGTACAGCGAAGGCAGGTCCAGTCCCTCGCGCTCGATGTATTGCCAGACGTCCAGTTCGGTCCAGTTTGAGATCGGGAACACGCGGATGTTCTCGCCAGGATGCACGCGCGTGTTGTAGAGATTCCAGAGCTCCGGCCGCTGCGCCTTGGGATCCCACTGGCCGAACTCGTCGCGGAAGGAACAGATGCGTTCCTTGGCACGCGCCTTTTCTTCGTCGCGCCGGGCGCCGCCGATGCAGGCATCGAAGCCGAATTCGGCGATGGCCTCCAGCAGCGTGACGGCCTGCGCCGCGTTGCGCGAATCCGTGGCGTGGCGCAGCACCACGGTGCCGCGGGCGATGGAGTCCTCGACGCCGCGCACGATCAGTTCCTCGCCGAGCTGCCCGACGCGGCGGTCCCGGAACTCGATGACCTCGGGGAAATTGTGGCCGGTGTCGATGTGCATCAGCGGAAACGGAAAGCGTCCCGGGCGGAAGGCCTTTTCGGCCAGGCGCAGCAGCACGCAGGAATCCTTGCCGCCGGAAAACAGCAGCACGGGGCGGGCCGACTCGGCGGCGACCTCGCGCAGGATGTGGATGGCTTCGGATTCCAGCCAGTCGAGATGGGTGCGGACGGAAGGGGCGATGGCAGTGGTCATGATCGTGTTCAGGATTCGACGGAAGCGGGACGGGGAGAGGCCGGCGATGGGGCCGCGCGCGGCCGCACCTGCGGCCGCTCTTCGAGGTTGCCGGCATGCAGCCCGCATTCGCGGCTGTCGCGCTGTTCCCACCACCAGCGGCCGGCGCGGGGATCCTCGCCCGGCCGCACGGCCCGCGTACAGGGCTCGCAGCCGATGGACGGATAGCCCCGGTCGTGCAGGGGGTTGTAGGGCACGCCCAGCGCGCGGACCACCTGCCAGACCTCGTCGGCGGACCAGCCGGCTAGCGGATTGAATTTCCGCAGCCCGAAGGTCTCGTCCCATTGCGATTCGGGCAGATCCGAGCGCGTGACGGACTGCTCGCGGCGCTGCCCGGTGATCCAGGCGCTGCGGCCGGCGAGCGCGCGGCGCAGCGGCTCGACCTTGCGGATGCCGCAGCAGGCCTTGCGCAGCTCGACGCTCTCATAGAAGGCGAATTCGCCGTGCTCGGCCACGTGGGCGCGCACGGCCTCGGCATGCGGATGCAGGACCCGCACGGCGATGCCGTAGCGGTCGCGCACCACGTCCACCATCGCCAGGGTCTCCGCATGCAGGCGGCCGGTGTCCAGCATGAAGATCTCCAGCGGTCTGTCCGATTGCGACAGGGCGTGAATCAGCAGGGTGTCCTCCACCCCCATGGACGAGGCCAGGACCGCGTCCGGGTGGGCGTCGGCGATGTCGCCCAGGCGCGCGAGCAGTTCCCGCCAGCGGCGCGACAGCGCATCGGACAGGGTCGGGGCATTCAGGGATTCACCAGGCACCGCAGCTCTCCAGAAAAGAAAGCCGGCCGCATGGCCCCGCCCGTCCCGATGTCCGGACGGCGCAGGCGGGCCGCACAAGCCGGCGACAGGGTCCAGTGTGCCGAGCCCGGCGGTCCGACGGAACGAAAAAATCGTTGATTCCATATAACCGCCGGGGCCGCGGCCACAGAATATCCGTGTCGCACTAAAATGGTGCCGGTTGTATGTCCTTGTCGATTCTGAATTCATAAAAAAGGCTGCACATCATGGCTGAACCGCATTCCCATCCCCTGCCCTCGTATCTGGATCCAAGCCACCCCGGCCCCTGGGGCATCTACCTGGAACAGGTGGACCGGGTCACGCCCTACCTGGGTTCGCTGGCCCGCTGGGTCGAAACCCTCAAGCGCCCCAAGCGCATCCTGGTGGTGGACGTCCCCGTCGAGCTGGACAACGGCACCGTGGCCCACTTCGAGGGCTATCGCGTGCAGCACAACACCTCGCGCGGTCCCGGCAAGGGCGGCGTGCGCTATCACCAGGACGTCACCCTGTCCGAGGTCATGGCCCTGTCGGCCTGGATGTCGGTGAAATCCGCCGCGGTGAACCTGCCCTTCGGCGGCGCCAAAGGCGGCATCCGCATCGATCCGCGCCAATATTCCATGGCGGAACTCGAACGCATCACGCGCCGCTACACCAGCGAGATCGGCGTGATCATCGGCCCCAACAAGGACATCCCCGCCCCCGACGTGAACACCAACGGCCAGATCATGGCCTGGATGATGGACACGTATTCCATGAACGAGGGCAGCACCGCGACCGGCGTCGTCACCGGCAAGCCGGTCTCGCTGGGCGGCAGCCTGGGCCGCATCGAGGCCACGGGGCGCGGCGTCTACGTCGCCGCCTGCGAGGCCGCCCGCGAGTCCGGCATCGACATCAAGGGCGCCCGGATCGCCATCCAGGGCTTCGGCAACGTCGGCGGCACGGCGGCGCGCCTGTTCCACGAGGCCGGCGCCCTGGTCGTGGCCGTCTACGACCACACCGGCATCGTCTACGACGAACGCGGCCTGAACGTCCCGGCCCTGATCGACCACGTCCGCCAGGCCGGCGGCGTGGAAGGCGCCGCGGGCACCCAGTCGCTCAGTCCCAAGGAATTCTGGTCGCTGGAGACCGAGATCCTGATCCCGGCAGCCCTGGAGGGCCAGATCACGCACGACAACGCTGACCTGATCCGCACGCGCATTCTGGTCGAGGGCGCCAACGGCCCGACGACGCCGGAGGCCGATGACATCATCTCGTCCAAGGGCACGGTGATCGTGCCCGACGTGGTGGCCAACGCCGGCGGCGTGACGGTCAGCTATTTCGAATGGGTGCAGGACTTCTCCAGCTTCTTCTGGACCGAGCAGGAGATCAACCACCGCCTCGAGGCCATGATGCGGTCCGCCTACGGCGCCATGTCGGGCGTGGCCCGTCAGCACGGCGTGTCGTTGCGCACGGCGGCGTTCATCGTCGCTTGCACGCGCATCCTCGAGGCCCGCCAGGTGCGCGGCCTTTACCCCTGATGCCGCGCCTGCTCCTGATCGGCACCGGCGGCACCATCGCCGCCACGGCCGCCGATGCCCGCCGGCTGACCGACTACCAGGTCACCGAGGGCATCGGCGCGATGCTGGCCGCCGTCCCCGGGGCCGGCGAGCTGGCCGACATCCGCTGCGAGCAGCCGTTCAACACCGACAGCCGGGCCCTGCGCACCCCCCAGGTGCTGCAGCTGGCCCGGCGCGTCGGCCAGGCCGCCGCGGATGCGTCGATCGACGGCATCGTCATCACGCACGGCACCGACAGCCTCGAGGAAACCGCCTTCTTCCTGCATCTCACGGCGGGGGGTCCGACACCGGTCGTGCTGGCCGGCGCCATGCGGCCCGCCTCGGCCCCCAGCGCCGACGGGCCGCTGAACCTGCTGAACGCCCTGCTCGTCGCCCGGGACCCCGCCAGCCGGGACCGGGGCGTGCTGGTGGCCATGAACGACCGCATCCTGAGCGCCCGGCTGGCGACCAAAGGCCACACCACCCGGGTCGACGCCTTCGGCGCGGACGGCCTGGGGGTGCTGGGATCGGTGTGCGACGGCCAGGTCCGCTACCACTTGCGGCCCGAGCCGCGCCCGGCCGCGCCCGTGTTCGCGCTGACCGGCCTGCGCGCGCTGCCGGCCGTCGACATCATCCACGACTACCAGGACGCGCCGCTGCATCCCTATCAGTCCGCCATCCAGTCGGGCGCCCGGGGAATCGTGGTGGCCGGCTTGGGCAACGGCAGCCTCAGCCCGATGGCCGAACGCGGCTGCGCGATGGCCGCGCGCCGCGGCCTGGTGTGCGTGCGGGCCAGCCGCGTCCCGCGGGGCAGCGTCACCGCCAAGGCTTCCGACGCGGGCGCCGGCTTATTGGCGGCGCACGAGCTCAATCCGCTGCAGGCCAGGATCGCGCTGCGGCTGGCGCTGGCGCACGGCCTGGACCGCGACGCCATCGACGCGCTGTTGCAATCGCTATAGGCGCCGGGCCTTGCGCCCGGCCCGCCCCCGGGGCTGCGGACGGGACTAATCCCAGTCCAGGACGACCTTGCCGCTCTGACCCGACAGCATCGCCTCGAATCCCTGGCGGAAATCCGCGACCGGGTAGCGGTGCGTCAGGATGGGCGAGAGATCCAGGCCGCTTTGCAGCATGGCGACCATCTTGTACCAGGTCTCGAACATCTGCCGGCCATAGATGCCCTTGATCTCCAGGCCCTTGAAGATGACCTGGCTCCAGGCGGCGCCCACCCCATCGGGCAGAATGCCCAGCATGGCGATCTTGCCGCCATGGTTCATCTGTTCCAGCATGGTCGCAAAGGCGCTGGGCACCCCCGACATCTCCAGCCCCACGTCGAACCCCTCGGTCATGCCGAGTTCCCGCATCACGTCGCGCAGGTCCTCGCGGGCGACGTTCACGGTCCGGCTGGCCCCCATGCGGGCGGCCAACCCCAGGCGATAGTCGTTCACGTCCGTGATGACGACGTTGCGGGCGCCCACGTGGCGCGCGATGGCGGCCGCCATCGCGCCGATCGGGCCGGCGCCGGTGATCAGCACGTCCTCGCCCACCAGGTCGAAGGCCAGCGCCGTGTGCGTCGCATTGCCGTAGGGATCGAAGATGGCCGCCAGGTCGTCGGACACGTCATCCGGAATGCGGAAGGCGTTGAATGCCGGAATCACCAGGTAGTCGGCGAAGGCCCCTGGCCGGTTGACGCCGACGCCCTGCGTATTGCGGCACAGGTGGCGGCGGCCGGCGCGGCAGTTGCGGCAATGGCCGCAGGTGATGTGGCCCTCGCCCGACACGCGGTCGCCGATGCGAAAACCCTGGACCTCCTGCCCGATCCCGACGACCTCGCCCACGTACTCGTGGCCCACGTGCATGGGCACGGGGATGGTGCGGGCGGCCCAGTCGTCCCATTTCCAGATGTGGATGTCCGTGCCGCAGATCGCCGTCTTGCGGATGCGGATCAGCAGGTCGTTGTGGCCGACCACGGGTTTGGGCACATCCACCAGTTCCAGCCCTTCGGCGGGCTGCATCTTGGCCAAGGCTCTCATGAGAACTCCAGCGTTCAAAAAGGAATGCGTGCGGAATCAGGCGCGCGGGATCACGCCCAGCTCTCGTCCGACCCGCGCGAAGGCCTGGACGGCGCGGTCGATGTCGGCGGGCCCGTGGGCGGCGCTCATCTGCGTGCGGATGCGGGCCTTGCCCTTGGGCACGACCGGATAGGAGAACCCGATGACGTAGACGCCTTCGCGCAGCAGCGCGTCGGCCATGCGGCCGGCCAGGGCGGCATCGCCCAGCATCACCGGGATGATGGGATGCTCGCCCGGCACCAGGGTGAAGCCCAGCGCCTGCATGGCCTCGCGGAACTGCCGGCCGTTGTCGCGCACCCGCGCCCGCAACCGGGCGCCCTCGGCGTCCTGCAGCAGTTCGAGCACGCGGCGGGAGGCGGCGACGATGGCGGGGGCCAGCGTATTGGAAAAGAGGTAGGGGCGCGAACGCTGGCGCAGCAGGTCGACGACCGCCGCGTCCGCGGCTACGTAGCCGCCGGAAGCCCCGCCCAGCGCCTTGCCCAGCGTGCCGGTCAGGATGTGCACCCGCCCCAGCACGCCGCAATGCTCGGGCGTGCCCCGGCCGCCGTCCCCGATGAAGCCGACGGCGTGGGAATCGTCGACCATCACCAGCGCGTCGAATTCCTCGGCCAGGTCGCAGATCGAGGCCAGGTCGGCGATGATGCCGTCCATGGAGAACACGCCGTCCGTGGCGATCATGATGTGGCGCGCGCCGCCGTCCCGGGCGGCTTGCAGCTGCGCCCGCAGGTCGGCCATGTCGTTGTTGGCGTAGCGGTAGCGGCGCGCCTTGCACAGCCGGATGCCGTCGATGATGCTGGCGTGGTTCAGGGCGTCGCTGACGATGGCGTCCTGCTCGTCGAGCAGCGCCTCGAACAGGCCGCCGTTGGCGTCGAAGCAGCTGGAATACAGGATGGCGTCGCCCATGCCCAGCCAGCGGGCCAGGTCGGCCTCGAGGGCCTTGTGGCCCGTCTGCGTGCCGCAGATGAAGCGCACCGAGGCCATGCCGAATCCGTCGGCGGCCAGGCCTTCCTGGGCCGCGAGGATCAGCCGCGGGTCGTTGGCCAGCCCCAGGTAGTTGTTGGCGCAGAAATTCAGGACCTGCGCACCGTCGGCCAGGCGGATGCGCGCCGATTGCTGGCTGGCGATGATGCGCTCGGATTTGTAGAAACCCTCGGACCGCAGCTGCCCGATCCGGGCCTGCGTGTGGGCGAGAAACGCCTGGGACATGATTCACCTTGTGGGGAACGCTGAAACCTGCCGGCATTGTACGCCGCCCCCTCGCATCGGCGACAATCCGCGAAACTGTTGACAATCTGGCGTCCTGTGCGGACCATTGCCCTGCAACGCCGGACCGTAACATTGAAACATCAGTTTCATCATGAATGTCATGCGCCTGCACCTCCGCCAGATCCTCGCGGCTTCCCGGTTCGCCCTCGCGCTCTGCCTGTGCGCGGCCGGCGCGCAGGCGCGCGCCCTGACGTTGACGGTCGGCATCTACGACCAGAAACCGGACGTCTACATCGGCGCCGACGGCCAGCCGGCCGGCATCCTGGGCGAACTGCTGCGCGAGATCGCCCGCCGCGAGGGCTGGACGCTGCAGGCCCATGCCTGCAGCTGGGAACAATGCATGCAGTGGCTGCGCGAGCGCCGTATCGACCTGCTGCCCGACGTGTACTACACGCCCGAACGCGCACAGGCATTCGGATTCCACCATCTGCCGGCCCTGCACAGCTGGTCCCAGATCTATGTCCGGCCGGGCGTCGAGCCGCGGTCCATCACCGAGCTGCGCGACCGCACGGTGGCGGTGCTGGCGGGATCCACGCAGCAGGACTACCTGCGCACCGCCCTGGAGGGGCTGCAGATCCATGCCCAATTGGTCCCGGTCCAGCGGCTGGAGGAAGGCTTCCAGATGGTCAGCCGGCATCAGGCCGATGCCGTGGCGGCGGATTTCTACGTCGGCGAACTCACCGCGCGCGCCTACGGCCTGGTCACGACGTCCATCGTGTTCCAGCCCACCGAGGCCTTTTTCGCCACGCCCAAGGGCGAGCACCCGGCCGTGCTGGCCGCCATCGACCGATACCTCGGTCTCTGGCAGGCGGACCCGCATTCCTTCTATTTCCGCACCCTGGACCACTGGCGCTCGCCCATCCAGCAGCCCACCCTGGCACGCCATGCCGCCTGGATCGTGGCCGGCCTGGGCGGCCTGCTGGCGCTGGTGCTGTTCGTCGCGCTGTGGCTGAAGATCCAGGTGGGCCGCCAGCGCACGCGGCTGCAGTCCAGCGAGCGCCGGCTCGACGCCATCCTGGAAAGCATCGACGCCATCGTCAGCATCAAGGGCCCCGACGGGCGCTACGTGTTCGCCAACCGCAAGCTCGAAGAATTCCTGAGCGCCGAGCCAGGCAGCGTGGCCGGGCGCCGCGATGCGGACTTCATCACCGATCCCGATTCGCTCGCCTCGATCGAGCAGAGCGACCAGGCGGTGCTGGACACCCGCGAACGCAGCGTCATCCAGCAGACGATCCACCGCCCCGACGGCAGCGACTCGCGCACGCTGCTGACCATGAAGGCGCCCCTGTACACCGACAACGGCGACATCGAGGCGATCTGCGTGGTGGCCACCGACATCACTGAACGCCTGCTGGCCGAGCGCACCGCCCACCGCCTCACCTATTACGACAACCTGACCAATCTGCCCAACCGGCGCCTGGCGCTGGAGCGCCTGGGACAGCTGATCGAGCACGCCGAAAAGGACGAGAGCTTCGGCGCCCTGCTGCTGATCGACCTGGACGGCTTCCAGAAGATCAACGACACCCAGGGCTACCGGGTCGGCGACCAGGTGCTGACGGCCGTGGCCGAGCGCCTGACCCACATGACGCGCGAGCGCGACCTGGTGGCCCACGTCAGCGCCGACGAATTCCTCGTGCTGATCGACGGCCTGGGCACGGATCCGCACGAGGCTGCGCGCACGGCCATGCACATCGCCGACAAGCTGCGCCTGGCGGTCTCGGGCAGCGCGCTGATGGTGCAAGGTACCCCCGCCTTCGTCACGGCCAGCATCGGCCTGACTCTCATCCACTCGGGCAGCCAGACCACCGACCGCGTCATGCGCGAGGCGGACATGGCCGCCCAGCGCGCCAAGGAGGAAGGCGGCAACCGCGCGACCTTCTACGAACAGGACCTGCAGGCCGAGGTCGAACAGCGCCTGTGGCTGGAGCACGACCTGCTGCAGGCCATCAACACGCCGCAGCTGTCGGTGCATCTGCAGCCCCAGTTCGGCCACGACGGCCGCGTCACCGGCGGCGAGCTGCTGGCCCGCTGGCGCCATCCCCGGCACGGTCCGATCTCGCCGGCCCTCTTCATCCCCGTCGCCGAGGAATCCGGCCTGATCAACCTGCTGGGCACCTGGACGCTGACCACGGCCTGCGACACGCTGCTGACCCTGCAGGCGATGGGCGAGGTCTACCCGCTGTCCGTGAACGTCAGCCCCCGGCACCTGATGGAGCCGCAGTTCGTCGACGCGGTCCGCGACCTGCTGGAAAAGAAAGGCGTGCCGGGCAACCGCCTGATCTTCGAGATCACCGAAGGCGTGCTGATCCAGGACATCCAGGCGGTGGCGCTGCGCATGGAGGCGCTCGCGCGGCTGGGCATCCGGTTCTCGATCGACGATTTCGGCACCGGCTATTCGAACCTGGCCTACCTGAAGCGCCTGCCGCTGTACGAGCTGAAGATCGACAAGAGCCTGATCCAGGATCTGCCCCACGATGCCGACGGCATCGCCATCGTCCAGATGATCCTGGCCATGGCCGACCAGCTGAACCTGCGGGTGGTGGCCGAGGGCGTCGAGACCGAGGACCAATCCCGCTTCCTGTTCCAGCACGGCTGCCACGCCCTGCAGGGATTCCTGCTGGCCCGGCCCATGCCTATCGAGGCCTGGGTGCGGTCGGTGCGCGACCGCCAGGCGCCCGACGCGCCGACCTGATCCAACGGCGGATACAGACGCCGCCGTCCGGATCCGCAGCGGGGTGCGCGCCGGCGGCCCGCGCGAACCCGCATTCCACCCGCCCATGAAAAACCCCGCCCCGATCCGCAAGGATCCGTCGGGCGGGGCGCGCCGCCGGCCAAGGCCGGCGGGACGATCGGGGGTTACTTGAACATCGCGTTGTAGTCCTCGTCCGAGGGCGCCGCGGGCGCCGGGGCGGACGATCCGTCGCCACCCGCCGCCGCGCCGCCACCATCGTAGAGCTTGGCCGTGTCGCCGTAGCCGCCGCCGCTGCCATAGCCGCCGAAGTTGCCGGCATCGATCTTGATGTCCTCGACATTGATCTCCGGACGGTCGGCCTTGTAGTGGGTCACGATTCCCGGATAGAGCAGCACCACGACCACCATGATGAGCTGGATCACGATGAACGGGATCGAGCCCCAGTAGATCTGGCCCGTCGTGACCTTGGCGATCGTCTTGCCCGTGACCTTGTCCCGGTAGTCGCTCTTAGGCGCCACGGACCGCAGGTAGAACAGCGCGAAGCCGAACGGCGGATGCATGAAGGACGTCTGCATGTTGACGGCCAGCAGGACCCCCAGCCAGATCAGGTCGATGCCCATCTTGTCGGCCACCGGGCCGATCAGCGGCACGATGATGAAGGCCAGCTCGAAGAAGTCCAGGAAGAACGCCAGGCCGAAGGTCAGCAGGCTGACCACGATCAGGAAGCCCATCTGGCCGCCGGGCAGGCCGGTCAGCAGATGCTCCACCCATAGATCGCCATTCACGCCGCGGAAGGTCAGGCTGAAGACCGACGAGCCGATCAGGATGAACACCACGAAGCAGGTCAGCGTCGTGGTCGTGTCCATGGCCTGGCGCAGCAGCTTGAAGTCCAGGCGGCGCTTGATCATGGCCATGATCAGGGCGCCGACCGCGCCCATGGCGCCGCCTTCGGTGGGGGTGGCCACGCCGATGAAGATCGTGCCCAGCACCAGGAAGATCAGGGCCAGCGGCGGGATCATCACGAAGGTCACGCGCTCGGCGATCTTCGACAGCAGCCCCAGGCGCAGGATCTTGTTCAACCCGGCCATGACGAAGGCCGCGCCGCCCCAGATCAGGATGCTGGTGACGATGAGCTCGTCCACGTGCGCCTGGTCATCCAGCAGGAATTCCACGCCGGCGACGGCCGCGACGACCGACAGCGCCATCAGCACCAGCAGCGAGGGCACGCCGTGGCCGCCATTGGGCTCGACGAAGGTACGCGCATCCGGCGGAATGGCCGGCGCCGATTTCGGACGCAGCACGGCCATGGCCACGACGTACAGGATGTACATCCCCGTCAGGGCGAAGCCCGGCAGGAACGCGCCCTTGTACATGTCGCCGATCGAACGGCCCAACTGGTCGGCCAGCACGATCAGCACCAGCGACGGCGGAATGATCTGCGACAGCGTGCCCGATGCGGCGATCACCCCCGTCGCCAGGCGGCGGTCGTAGCCGTAGCGCAGCATGATGGGCAGGGAGATCAGACCCATCGAGATGACCGAGGCGGAGACCACGCCGGTCGTCGCCGCCAGCATCGCGCCCACCAGGACGACCGCGATCGCCAGGCCGCCGCGCAGCGGGCCGAACAGCTGGCCCACGGTTTCCAGCAGGTCCTCGGCCATGCCGGAGCGTTCCAGGATCAAGCCCATGAAGGTGAAGAACGGCACGGCCAGCAGGGATTCATTGGACATGACCCCGAAGACCCGCTGCGGCAGCGCCTGGAAGAGCGCGGGCGACAGCAGTCCCAGGTCGATGCCGATCAGGCCGAACAGGATCCCGTTGGCGGCCAGCGAAAAGGCGACCGGAAAGCCCAGCAGCAGCAGGATGACGAGCATGCCGAACATGATCGGCGCCATATAGGCAAGAAACAGAGCTTCCATGTTCAACGCCCCTCTTCATGCGAGGCGGCCTCGCGCATTTCAGCTTCCCGGGCGATTTCCTCGGCCAGTTCCTCTTCGGCCGACTTGCCCGGATGAGTGTCCCGCGGATCCGCGCACGCGCCGCGCAGGCAGCCGACGCACTTGATCAGGTGCGAGATGCCCGCGGCGACCAGCAGCGCAAAGCCGATGGGGATCAGCAGCTTGGCGGGCCAGCGGACCAGGCCCCCGGCATTGGAGGACTGCTCGTTGTTGACGAAGGCGTCCATGAAGAACGGCCAGGACAGCCACATGATGGTGCCGGCCATGGGCAGCAGGAAGAACAGGATGCCGAAGATTTCGATCCACAGCTGCGTGCGGCGCGGCAGATGGGATGCCAGCACGTCCACGCGGACGTGCTCGTTCTTGAGCAGGGTGTAGCCGGCGGCGAGCAGAAAGACGCCGCCGAACAGATACCACTGCAGTTCGAGCCAGGCATTGGAACTGACGTTGAAGACCTTGCGCACGGTCGCGTTGGTGGCGCTGACCAGCACGGCAAGGAGGATCAACCAGGTCACGGCCTGGCCCACGCGGCGATTGACGGCGTCAATCACCCGTGACAGGGCTAGGAGTGCATTCATGGTGAATACCAATAGGAAAAAGGCGAAGCGCGGACACGCAGAAGCCCCCGCAAGCGGGGGCTGGTGCGCGAACCGGCGACAAAGGCCGGCCCGCGAGGGCCGGCGCAAGCATGCGGGCGATTACTTCGCCGCGGTGGCCATGTACTGGTCGAAGCTGCCTTCGGCGATCCGGAACCAGGGAATTTCGTGGTCGCGGAAGCCCATGTAGGCGTCGTGGATCTTCTTGAAGTTGGGGTCCTTGGCCGACAGTTCGGCGTAGGTGTCCTTGGCGGCCTTGTAGCAGGCATCCATGACCGGCTTGGGGAAGGCGCGCAGCTTGGCGCCTTCGCCGATCAGGCGCTTCAGGGCGTTGGGGTTCTCGGCGTCGTAGGTGGCGATCATGGTATTGGTCGCCAGCGCGGAAGCCTGGTCCAGGACGGCCTGGTAGTGCTTCGGCAGGGCCTCGTACTTGTCCTTGTTGACGTACAGGGAGACCTGCAGGGTGCCTTCCCACCAGCCCGGGAAGTAGTAGTAGGGCGCCACGCGGTGAAAGCCCATCTTTTCGTCATCGTAGGGTCCGATCCACTCGGCCGCGTCGATGGTGCCCTTTTCCAGCGAGGGATAGATGTCGCCGCCGGCGATCTGCTGCGGCACCACGCCGAGCTTCATCAGCACGGCGCCCGCGAAGGCGGCGGTGCGGAACTTCAGGCCCTGGAGGTCCTGGACGGTCTTGATTTCCTTGCGGAACCAGCCGCCCATCTGGGTGCCGGTGTAGCCGCAGGGGAAATTGACGATGTTGAACTTGGCGAACAGGTCGCGCAGGATCTTCAGGCCGCCGCCGTGGCGCACCCAGGCGTTGTACTGGCGGGTATTCAGGCCGAAGGGGACCGCGCCGTCGAAGCACAGGGCGGGATCCTTGCCGTAGTAGTAGTAGGACGCCGTATGGCCGCATTCGACGGTGCCATTCTGCACGCCGTCGAGCACGCCCAGCGCCGGCAGGATTTCGCCGCCCGGGAAGGCGCGGATCTGGAATTTCCCGCCGGTGGCCTCGGAGACGAACTTGGCGACGTTTTCACCGCCGGAGTAGATCGCGTCCGCGCTGCGGGGGAAGCTGGACGCCAGGCGCCAGTTGAGGGTGGGTGCGTCCTGAGCGAAGACCGGAGCGGCGAGGGTGGTGCCGCCGGCGGCCACGCCAAAGGCAGCCTTCTTGAGGAAGGAACGACGTTGCATGAGAGAGAGCCCCTTTTGTGAGTTGATGGTAAACCCGGATATTTGTACTGTTTTGTAAACAGCGAGAGCGCGCGAAGTTTGCCTGACATGGGCCTTCCTTCGCAATCGGTAATAACGCTTACTGCCCTCTGAAACCGAAACTGCCAAGGGCATCCCTCCCCACCGCAGACGGCGCAATTTCCTGGCGCACGGGCGGCCGCATCCGGCACGGCGCGAGGCCATGTGCGACAATGCCCGATTGCGTTCCCGAACCGCCTGACCGTGCCTGCTTCTCCCCAAACCTTCAGCCTGCGGCAGATCGCCCTGCCGGCTTTTGGTCCATCCCTGCTCTTCGGCATGGGGGAAGGCGCCATCTTTCCGGTCCTGGCGCTCAGCGCCCGTGACCTGGGCGCCAGTTCCGCGGGCGCCGGCGTCATCGTCGCCCTGGTTGGCATCGGGTCCCTGCTGGCCAATCTGCCCGCCGCCGCGCTGGCCACCCGCTACGGCGAACGGCGGGCCATGGTCGGCGCCGCCGCCTTCAGCCTGCTGGCCCTGATCCTGTGCCTGCTGGCGCACACCCCCTGGGTGCTCGGCCTGGGCGTGCTCATGATCGGCCTGGCCAGCGCCGTCTTCCTGCTGGCCAGGCAGACCTTCCTGGTCGAGGCCGTGCCGCTGCACATGCGCGCCCGCGCCATGTCCACACTGGGCGGCACCATGCGCATCGGCCTGTTCATCGGCCCGTTCGGCGGGGCCGCCTTCATCCACTGGCTAGGCCTGTCCGGCGCCTACTGGATGGCCGCGCTTGCCATGCTGGGCGCGGGCGCGCTGGCCATGGCCGTCCCCGACCTGGAACCCCGCGAGTCCGTGGTGACGGCGGCGCCGGCGCGCGTCAGCATGGCGGGCCTCATGCGCCAGCACGCCCGCGTCCTGCTGACGCTGGGCATCGCCACGGCCCTGGTCTCGGCGCTGCGCGCCTGCCGCCAGATCGTCATCCCGCTGTGGGCCGACCACATCGGCCTGGACGCGACCACCACCGCCCTGATCTACGGCCTCATGGGCGGGGTGGACATGCTGCTGTTCTATCCGGCCGGCAAAGTCATGGACCAGCACGGCCGCCTCTGGGTCGCCCTGCCCTGCATGCTGGTCATGGGTCTGAGCCTGATGGCCATGCCATGGACCGCCGGATTCGCCAGCCTGCTGGCCGTCTGCCTGGTGCTGGGTTTTGGCAACGGCATCGGCTCGGGCATCATCATGACCATCGGCGCGGACGCCTCGCCCCGCGAAGGGCGCACGGTCTTCCTGGGCATCTGGCGCCAGATCACGGACCTCGGCGGCAGCGGCGGGCCGCTGCTGCTGTCCGCCCTGACCGCCGCGGCGTCGCTGGCCGCCGGCATCACCGCCATCGGCGGCATCGGCCTGATCGCCGCCTGGATGTTCTGGCGCTGGCTGCCCCGGGGGCCGGTATCCCCATGAGGGCCCCCGCCCTCACCGCCAAGGCACCGCCGCGCGCCGGCGGGGCCAAAGCCTCGATCTTCCTGGTCCTGGTGGGCATCTGCGCCGCCCTGCACATCTGGAAGCTGCCCCCCGCCCTGCCCCAGCTGCAGGCGCAGTTCCAGCTCAGCCTGGTGCAATCGGGATTCCTGCTGTCCGTCGTCCAGCTGGGCGGCATGACGCTGGGCCTGCCCATCGGCCTGGTGGCCGAGCGCATCGGCCTGCGCCGCTGCATCCTGGGCGGGCTCGCCACGCTGGCCACCGCCTCGGCGCTGGGCGCCTGGCTGGATTCCAGCCTCATGGTGCTGGCCTGCCGCGCCGTCGAGGGCTGCGGCTTCCTGATGGTCGCCATGCCGGTGCCGTCCCTGATCCGCCGCCTCGTGCCGCCCGAGAACCTCAGCCGGATCATGGGATGGTGGGGCTGCTACATGCCGCTGGGCACCGTCGTCATTCTGTTGTCCGGGTCATGGATCCTCAGCCTGGGCGACTGGCGGCTGCTGTGGCTGCTGCTGGCCGCGCTGACGCTGGTCTGCGCGCTGCTCACGCTGTCCCTCGTCCCCCGCGACCCGCCGCCCGAGGCGCGCGAGACGCGTCCCGCGGCGCTGTCGCTGGTGGCCGCGACCCTGCGCTCGGCCGACGTGTGGCTGGTGGCGATGACCTTCGGCGCCTACGCCAGCCAATGGATCGCCGTGATCGGCTTCCTGCCGACGATCTACGTGAGCGCCGGCATCACCGGCACCACGGCCGGCGTGCTGACCGCCATCGTCGCCGGCGCCAACGCCATCGGCAACCTGGCCGCCGGCCGCCTGCTGCACCGCGGGGCACGCGCCTGGCACCTGCTGGCGCTGGGCATGGGCACCATGATCGTGTGCGCATATGCCGCCTTCGGCGCCCACCTGCCGGCCGCGGCGCAGTTCTTTGCGGTGCTGATGTTCTCGATGGTGGGCGGGCTGGTGCCCGCCACGCTGTTCGTCCTGGCGCTGACCCTGGCGCCCAGCGCGCACACCACCTCGACCACCGTCGGCTGGATGCAGCAGTGCTCGGCGCTGGGCCAGTTCGTCGGCCCGCCGCTGGTCGCCTGGGTCGTCAACCAGGCCGGCGGCGACTGGCAATGGACGTGGGTGGCGACCAGCGCCCTGGCCGCGGCCGGCATCGTGCTGGCCGTCCAGATCGGCCGCCGGACACAAGGCCGGCGCTGATCAGCCGACGATGGGCGGCACCGGCAGGCCGGACTGCGCCCAATCCACCGGCGCGCGCACCGGCAGCACGGCGCTGCCGCAATCCGGATCCGACAGGTCGACGCGGCGTTCGGGGATCGCGTGCGCCCAGCGGATGGAATAGAAGACCTTGACCACCGGTTGCTCGGGCGTATCGCGGTTCTGGGCCACCACCAGGCCGAGTTCGCTGTTGATCAGGCTGATGATCGACCCGACCGGGTAGCGGCCGATCGCGCGCACGAAGGCGCCCAGCACGTCCATGTCGAACTGGCCTTCCGACTTGAGCATCTTGAACAGGGTAAAGGCCGGATCCCAGCCCTTGCGGTAGGGCCGGCTGGAAGTCATTTCATCGTAGTAATTGCAGATCGCCGCCATGCGCGACAGCAGGCCGATCTGCTTGCCGGCCAACTGGTCCGGAAACCCCTTGCCGTCCATGCGCTCGTGGTGGTGGAGGCACACCTCGATGACTTCCGGCGGGATGGACGGATCGGCGCGCAGCACGGCGGCGCCCGCCGCGGGGTGCTGGCGCAGCAGTTCCGCGGGCGGCTGGATCGCCCGACTTGTCCTGCCCGACATCTCCGGCGGCTCGCCGACCTTGCCGATGTCGTGCAGCAGGCCGGCCATGCCGGCCAGGTGCACGTGCTCGTCGGCCAGCCGCATGGTGCGGGCCAGCGAGGTCATCAGCGCCGCGACCGACACCGAATGCGCGTAGAGATACTGGTCGGCCTTCTTGATACGGGCCAGGCTGGTCAGGGCATCGGGATGCCCGTCGATCGAATCCGCCATGTCCTGCACCAGGCCCTGGATCTGGCTCAGGTCCACCTTGTTGCCCAATTCCGCCTCGGCAAAGAGCTGCTTGACGTGGTCCCGGGAATCATCCAGGATTTCGCGCGCGTCGTCGAAGGCCTGCTGCTCGCTGGTGGCCGCCGCCAAACGCGTGTGCCGCGCGGTGGTCGGCTCGGCGGAGCCCGCGGCGGCCGCCACGGGCTCCGCCGAGGCGCCCACGTCCAGGCCCCGGCTGGTGTCGATCAGGACCCAGTCCAGGCGCGACTTTTGCAGCTTTTCGAGCTTGCGCTCGTTGGAGATCAGAAAGCGGGACCGCCAGAAGGAATGGTCCAGGAAGGATCCGCCGAGATCCTGGACATACATCCCGACACGGAGCTGGGGAACAGGAACTTTTTTGATCATGGGAATCGCGGAATGGGATGACGGCCTGTCAGAGTGTATCCGAACGTAGCGATCCGGTCCCGGGCGTGCCGTCCATGCCTTCCCAGCGCGGTCCCGGCACATGGATGTCGAAAAGGTCCAGCACCCGGCAGACGGTGTGGTCGATCATCTCGTCGAGGCTGGCGGGCCGCATGTAGAAGGCGGGCAGCGGCGGAAAGATGACCCCGCCCATCTCGGTCACGGCGGTCATGTTGCGCAGGTGCGCGAGATTGAAGGGGGTTTCCCGCACCATCAGCACCAGCCGGCGGCGTTCCTTCAGCGTGACGTCCGCGGCGCGAGTGATCAGGTTGTCCGACAGGCCGTGGGCCACGGCGGCCAGCGTGCGCATGGAGCATGGCGCCACCACCATGCCGGCGGTGGCGAAACCGCCGCTGGCCAGGGCGGCCCCCACGTCGCGGGGACTGTAGACGTGATCGGCCAGCGCATGGACCGCGGCACGGTCCATGTCGAGTTCGTGGCGGATGTTCAGCACCCCGGACGGCGAGATCACCAGGTGGGTCTCGACGTCCTGGATCCGGGCGAACTCAAGCAGGCGCAAGGCGTATCGCGCGCCCGTCGCCCCGCTGATGCCGACTACCAGCCGGCGTCTTGGGGTCACTCGATGGCCCCGGCATCCTTCAGCAAGGTCGTCAGCTCGCCGCTGGCGTGCATTTCGTTCATGATGTCGGTCCCGCCGACGAATTCGCCCTTGACGTACAGCTGCGGAATGGTGGGCCAGCTGGCGTAGTCCTTGACCCCCTGGCGAACCTCGGCGTCCTCCAGGACGTTGACCGTGACCAGTTTCGTCACGCCGACTTCCTTCAGGATCTGGATGGCGCGGCCGGAGAAGCCGCACTGGGGGAACTGCGCGGTGCCCTTCATGAACAGCACCACTGGATGGCCGGTGACGGTTTCGCGGATGAAATTCTGGACTTCGGATTGTGCTGCTTCGGTCATGGTGGTCTCTTTGAAAATTCAGGCCGGCAGGCGGCCCCAGGTAAGCCGTTCGATGTCGGCCAGATCCCGCAGGCTGGCCACATCGGAAAACCCCGACGACAGGAACAGGCCGCGCACGGCCGCCGCCTGGTCCCAGCCGTGTTCCACACACAAGGCCCCGCCGGGAAGCAGATGGGCCGGGGCCCCTCGCACGATGGTGCGCAGGGCGGCCAGGCCGTCTTCCCCGTCGGTCAACGCGCCCCGGGGTTCGAAGCGCAGGTCGCCCTGGACCAGGTGGGAGTCCCGACTGTCGATGTAGGGTGGGTTCGAGACGATCAAATCGTAATGCCCCGAATCCAACTGGGTATCGTACCAATTCCCGAGGGAAAACAATAGCTTTGCCCCCAGTGCGCGTGCGTTCATTTCGGCGACCGCCAGGGCGCCGGCGCTGCAGTCCACGGCCCGGACCTGCGCGTCCGGACGGTCCAGGGCGATGGAGACCGCCACCACGCCGCTGCCGGTCCCCAGGTCCAGCACCCGGGGCGCCCGGACGCCGGCCACGGCCCGCAGCCCGCACTCGACCAGCAGTTCGGTCTCGGGCCGGGGGATGAGCACGTCCGGCGTGACCGAAAAGTCGCGCCCCCAGAACTCGCGGCGCCCCAGGATGTAGGCCATGGGCTCGCCCGCGATCCGGCGGGCCTCCAGCGCCCGGTAGGCGGCGAGGTCCCGCGCGTCCAGCGGATCGGTGTCGTGGGCGATCAGCCAGGCGCGCGGCACGCCCAGCACGGCCTGCCACAGCAGGTGGCATTCCAGGCGCGGCAAGGGGCTGCCGGCCAGCGCGTCGCGCAAGGTGCGGGCCACGGCGCGGCGTCAGTCCAGCGCCAGCGCGGCCAGTTGCTCGGCCTGGTGCTCGGCCAGCAGCGCGTTGGTCACGTCGTTCAGGTCGCCGTCCATCACCTGGGCCAGCTTGTACAGCGTCAGGTTGATGCGGTGGTCCGTCACCCGCCCCTGCGGGAAGTTGTAGGTGCGGATCCGCTCGGAGCGGTCCCCCGAGCCCACCAGACTCTTGCGCTGGGCGGCCTCGCGGGCGTGCATCTCCTGCTGCTGGCGGTCCTTCAGCCGCGCGGCCAACACCTGCATGGCCTTGTCCTTGTTGCGGTGCTGCGACCGGTCGTCCTGGCACTCCACCACCAGGCCCGTGGGCAGGTGGGTGATGCGCACGGCGGAATCGGTCTTGTTGATGTGCTGCCCGCCCGCGCCGCTGGCGCGGAAGGTGTCGATGCGCAGGTCATTGGCATTGATCTGGATGTCGAGCTGCGCATCGGCCTCGGGCATTACCGCGACCGTGCAGGCCGAGGTATGCACGCGGCCCTGGGACTCGGTCTCCGGCACGCGCTGCACCCGGTGCGCGCCGGACTCGAACTTGAGCTGCCCGTACACGCCGTCGCCCTGGATGTGGGCGATGACCTCTTTGTAGCCGCCCAGCTCGGAGGCGTTCTCCGACATCAGCTCGACCCGCCAGCCGCGCGTTTCGGCGTAGCGCATGTACATGCGCAGCAGATCCCCGGCAAACAGCGCGCTTTCGTCGCCGCCCGTGCCGGCGCGGATTTCCAGGAAGACGCTGCGGTCGTCGTCGGGATCCTTGGGCAGCAGCAGGATCTGCAACTCGGCCTCCAGCCGGTCGATGCGCTCCTGCGCGCCGGCGAGCTCTTCTTCGGCCAGGGCCTTCATGTCCGGGTCGGCCAGCAGCTCGCGGGCCGTCGTCTGGTCGTCACAGGCGCGTTCCCAGGATTCGAAGACGCGCACCACAGGCTCGAGTTCGGCCCGTTCCCGCGTCAGCTTGCGGAACCGGTCCATGTCGTCGGCGCTGTCGGGCTCGGCCAGCATGGCGTCGATCTCGGCCAGACGGTGGCTGAGCTGTTCCAGGCGGCTGCGCATCGAGCTTTTCATGAGGGAATTCCGGAAGATCCAAGGGAGACGCGATCCGCGCACGACGGACCGGCGGATCGTGGGGCGAAGGGATGGGAAAAGCCGCTACCGGCGGCGGGCGCCGGATTCGGGCAGCAGGCGAGGCAGCAGCGTCAGCAGCTGGTCGCGTTCAGCGCCCTCGCTGCGGTTCAGGGCGGTCAGCGGCCCGTGCATGTATTTGTGCGTCAGGCTGTAGGCCAATTGCTCAAGGACGGCATCCGGGTCGTCGCCCCGGGCCAGCAGGCGGCGGGCGCGGTCCAGCTCGGCCAGGCGCAGCGCGTCGGCGGTCTGCTGGTAATCGATGATGGCGGGCACGATGGCCCGGTTGCTGAGCCAGTGCATGAAATGCTGCACGCGGGCCTCGATGATGGCTTCCGCCTGGACCACGGCGGCGCGGCGCGCGTCCGTGCCCGACTGCACCATGCGGCCCAGGTCGTCGACCGTGTACAGGTATACGTCGGCCAGCCGGCCGATCTCGGGCTCGATGTCGCGGGGCACGGCCAGGTCCACCATCACCATGGGACGGTGGCGCCGCGTGCGGGCAGCCCTTTCCACCATCCCCAGGCCGAGGATGGGCAAGGATGAGGCCGTACAGGACACCACCACGTCGAATTCGGCCAGGTGGTCCGGCAGGGCGGAGAGCTTGAGCGTGCGGGCATCGAACTGATGGGCCAGCAGCTCGGCGCGTTCGAGGGTGCGGTTGGCGACCGCCATCTGCCGCGGTTTCACGGCGGCGAAGTGGGTCGCACAGAGCTCGATCATCTCGCCCGCGCCGATGAACAGCACGTTCGCACAGGACAGGTCGCCCAGCACGCGCTCGGCCAGCCGCACGGCCGCGGCCGCCATCGAGACGGAATGCGCGCCGATCGCGGTCTGCGAGCGGACCTCTTTGGCGACCGAAAAGGTGCGCTGGAACAGCTGGTGCAGCAACGTGCCCAGCGTGCCTGCCTGCTCGGCGGCGCGCACGGCGTCCTTCATCTGGCCCAGGATCTGCGGCTCGCCCAGCACCATGGAATCCAGGCCGCTGGCCACGCGGAAGGCGTGCCGGACGGCGTCGTTGCGCTGGTACTGATACAGGTGGGGCGCGAGCTGGCCAGCTTCCAGGCGGTTGAATTCCGCCAACCAGCCCGGAATCTGGGCGCCCACGCCGGGATCGGCCGCACAGTAGATCTCGGTGCGATTACAGGTCGACAGGATCGCGGCCTCGCGCACCGACGCGCCGAACGCGGAGCGCAGGGCCGACAGGGCGGGCTTGAGGAGTTCGACCGGGAACGACACCCGTTCGCGCACGGAAACAGGCGCGGACACGTGGTTCAGGCCGAAGGTCAGGACATCAACGGACATGCCGCAGGAAAGAATGCAGGTGGAGACCCCTCTATTATAGGGCGCGCAGGGGGGATTGGGCTATTTCCCTGTGGCGTGAACTGCACAAGGAAAAAAATTCGTGTATGATTCACCGTCTTGGCCTGGCCCGGTAGCTCAGTCGGTAGAGCAGAGGATTGAAAATCCTTGTGTCGGTGGTTCGATTCCGCCCCGGGCCACCAACCTCCTTCCTTTTTTCTGCCGCACACAGCCGACAGAAAGTCGCAATCCCCCCCGCAAGAAAAAAAGCCCCAGCCCATTTTCGGGCGCACGCAGTCGTGTCCCGCGACATCGGATCGACCGCAGGCCAGGCAGCCGCCGCGCTTGCTGCCGGGCGGGCTGCTTCCGGCTGCCGGCCGGGTTCCCCAGCATATGCTTCGACCCGCGATCACAGTATGCTTGACGGCACGACCCGACGCCGAATCCACCATTTCCCATGCGGACGAAACCCTACACGCCCGACGCCAACTTCATCGACCTCCTCATCGATGCGGTGTTTGCAGTCGACACCGACGCACGCGTGGTGTTCGCCAGTGCGGCATGCGAACGCATCTTCGGGTACACCCCCGAAGAA
>DASSTS010000050.1:0-95866 GCA_035707805.1 Castellaniella sp.
TGGGCAGCCACCGCGACCGACTCTGCACGATCGCCGAGATCGCCCAGGTCTACGGCATCTCCGAACCGCACCTGATGAAGATCACGCACCGCCTGGCCCAGCGCGGCTGGATCCGCACGGTGCGCGGCAAGAACGGCGGCATGGAGCTGGCCCATGAGCCCGGAGAGATCCGCCTGGGGGCGCTGATCCGCGACATGGAGAACGACCTGGCGCTGGTGGAATGCATGGGCGCCGACAATCACTGCATCCTGAGCGGTTGCTGCGGCCTGAAACCCATCGTGGCGGGCGCGATGAAGGCCTTCATGGACCACCTGGACGCCCACACGCTGGCCGACGTGATTCCGCCCTTCCCTCCGGCCGCGATGCGCATCGCGCCCGAGCGCGTGGCGGCGGGCGGTTTCCCGACAACCGCGTGAGGCGCCGGCGGCTTCCGAAGCAAGAGCGGGGGCGGCAAGCGGCCGCAGGCTGCGCGGCGTGGGAGTCTTTTATTGCACCAGCGGCGAGTCCGCCCCCGACATGGGGATACCCTCGATCCTGGCCGCCCCCACCAATTGCTGCAGGTACTGGTGCACCGCCCGCCGCCGGCTGGCTTCTTCCAGCCAGCCCGCCAGCCGCTCATGCACCGCCTCGAACGGCAGCGCATGGCCCTCGACCTTGAGGCCGGTGCGCACGATATGAAAGCCGAAGCGGGTCTCGACCAGTTCGCCGCCCAGGGTGTATTCAGGGAGAGCGAAGATCGCCCGCTCGAATTCCGGCACCATCTCGCCCCGGGACAGTTCGCCCAAGGCGCCGCCCTTGGCTCCGGACGGACAATTGGAATAACGCCGGGCGCAGGCGGCGAATGCGCCCAGTCCGTCGCGATGCAGCTCGGCCAGAATGCCGTTGGCGCGGGCGCGCAATTTCTGCACGTCGAGCCCTGACGTGGCCTGGAACAGGATGTGCCAGGCCTCGACGCGGTCGCCTTCGCGGAATTCGTCGGGATGCTGCTCGTAGTAGCGCCTGCAACTGGCCTCGTCCGCTTCGGGCGTGCGCACGTCGCGGGCCAGCACGGCTTCCAGCAGGGCCTCGTCGTCCTCGGCCGACAAGTCCAGTTCGGCGGCGCGCTGGCGGCACAGGACGCGCAACACCAGTTCCTGGCCGGCGGCCAGGCGGGGATTGACTTCGCGCTGGTGGCGCGGCACCTCGGCCAGGATCTCGGCCTCGGTGATGGTCGTGTCGTTGACGGTGATCATTCCGTTTCCCGGGTCCGGTCAGCGAGGCCGCACGATCTGCCAGGCCCGCGCCAGATAGGTGACCGAGGCAAAGCCCGACCACACATGCACCAGACGGGTGAAGGGGAAGATCACGAACAGCGTCATGCCCAGCACCATGTGCAGACGGTAGACGGCGGGCACCTCCGCCAGGGCGCCGACCGCGCCGCCACGGAAAGTGACGATGCGCTGGGCCCATTCGCCCAACTGGATCATCACCGCTCCGTCGGTATGGCGCACGGACGTGAAGATCGAGACCAGCCCCACCACCAGGACCAGCAGGATCCACAGCAGTGTCACCCAGTCGGACAGATTGGAATTGTGAGCCAGGCGGATTTCGGACCAGCGGCGATGGATCAGCAGCAGCAGGCCGATCAGGCACACGACGCCCAGGATCGCGCCGACCACGATGGCCATCATCTGTTTGAACTCCGTCGTCACGCCAAAGGCGTGATAGACGGCCGGCGGCGTCAGCAGCCCCACCAGATGGGTGAAGAACAGGGAGATGATCCCGATGTGGAACAGGTTGCTGCCCACACGCAGCGATCCACGCCGCAACAGCTGGCTGGAGTCGCTTTTCCACGTGTACTGCTCGCGCTCGAAACGCAGCAGGCTGCCCACGAAGAACACGGTCAGCGCGATATAGGGGTACACCCCAAAGAAGAACAGATCGAGTGTGTCTTTCATCGGAATCTCCTCAGGCCTGGCCGTCGGCCGGGCCGGCCTTGCGGGAACGGGGCGGGTGGAACACGATGGGCTGCGCGAAATCCCCGCCGCCCGGACGCCGCATGACAGGCGGTTCGGTGCCGTCGGCCTGGGGGCCGAAGGTGATCAGGGTCTCTTCCATGTCCCCTTCGGGGGGATCGGGCAGGACCTCGGGCTCGACGTCGGTCATGGTCCGCAACTGGGCGAACAGGCAGGCGTAGGGGCTGCCCGATTCCGCGAGCTTGTCGCCCAGCCGGGCCAGCACATGGATGGCGTCGCCCAGCAGGTTCTCCGCCGCCTCGGCCGGGATCTGGCCGAGGAATTCCAGGAACAGCGGCACGTAGTCGGGCAGTTCCGTGGTGGCGGGCTCCAGCCCGTATTTCAGGTATTCGTTGCGCAGATCCACCATGGCCTGGCCGCGGTCGCGGGATTCCCCGTGCACGTGCTCGAACAGATGCAGGGAATGGGCCGCCCGGCGGTCGAAGGTGGCGACGTACTGTTCCTGGAGGTCGATCAGGTCCTCTCCCCGGTCCAGAAAGTCGAACAGGGGCGCCAGCCGGGCGCGCGCCTCGGCCGGCAGGGTCGCGTGCAGTTCCGGCAGGGCGTCCAGCCAGTCCCGCTCGGGATAGCCGAGCAACACGGACAGGATGGAGAAAACCGGCGCCTGGCGGGAAGTCGTGACGGAATCCATGTCATGCCTCCGTTCAGGCCGAGCGGGCCGGGTCGAGGAACACCACGCTCGGCTTGCGCTTGTTGCGCGGTTTGCCGAACAGCGAGCCCTCGGATGTGCCGCCCGAACAGCCGTTGCCGAAGGTGAAGCCGCAGCCGCCCCGGATCTCGAAGGCGTTCTCGGCGTTCTCGCGATGCGCGGTCGGAATCACGAAGCGGTCCTCGTAGTTGGCGATGGCCAGGTAGCGGTGCATGTCCTCGACCTGGTTCAGCGTAAGCCCCACCTGGTCCAGGATGTCGTGGCGTTCCTGGCGGTCCACGGACCGCGCCCGCATGAAGGCCCGCATGGCCAGCATGCGTTCCAGGGCCACGGAAACCGGGGCCTCGTCGCCCGCCGTCAGCAGGTTGGCCAGGTAGCGCAGCGGGATGCGCAGGGACTTCACGTCCGGAATCTCGCCGAAGGCGCCGATCTGGCCGCTGTTGGCCGCCGACTGGATGGGCGAGAGCGGCGGCACGTACCAGACCATGGGCAGCGTCCGGTATTCCGGATGCAGCGGAAAGGCGATCTTCCATTCGACGGCCATCTTGTAGACCGGCGAATTGCAGGCCGCGTCCAGCCAGTTTTCCGGGATGCCGTCGGCCAGGGCCTGGCGGCGGATCTCGGGATCGAAGGGATCCAGGAACAGGTCCAGCTGCGCCTGGTAGAGGTCCTTTTCGTCGGGCACGCTCGCGGCGCTCTCGATCCGGTCGGCGTCGTACAACAGCACCCCCAGGTAGCGGATGCGCCCCACGCAGGTCTCGGAGCAGACCGTGGGCATGCCGGCCTCGATGCGCGGATAGCAGAAGATGCACTTCTCGGCCTTGCCGGATTTCCAGTTGTAGTAGATCTTTTTGTAGGGACAGCCCGAGATGCACATGCGCCAGCCGCGGCATTTGTCCTGGTCGATCAGCACGATGCCGTCCTCGGCCCGCTTGTAGATCGAACCCGACGGGCAGCTGGCCACGCAGGTGGGATTGAGACAGTGCTCGCACAGGCGCGGCAGGTACATCATGAAGGTGTTCTCGAACTGCCCGTAGATATCCTTCTGCACGGCCTCGAAGTTGTAGTCCTGGGACCGCTTGGAGAATTCGCCCCCCAGGATTTCCTCCCAGTTGGGGCCCCACTCGATCTTCTCCATGCGCTGGCCCGTGATCAGCGAGCGCGGCCGGGCGACCGGCGGCGTGCTGCGCTCGGGCGCCTGTTGCAGGTATTCGTAGTCGTAGGTGAAGGGCTCGTAGTAATCGTCGATCTGCGGCAGGTTCGGATTGGCGAAGATGCGCGACAGCAGGCGCAGCTTGCCGCCCTGGCGCGGCTCGATCCGCCCATTGGCCTTGAGGTGCCAGCCGCTGTTCCAGCGGTCCTGGTTTTCCCAGTCCTTGGGGTAGCCGATGCCGGGCTTGGTCTCGACGTTGTTGAACCAGGCGTATTCCATGCCCTCGCGAGAGGTCCAGACGTTCTTGCAGGTGATGGAACAGGTGTGGCAGCCGATGCATTTGTCCAGGTTCAGGACCATGGCGACTTGTGCTCGTATTTTCATGCTTTCGGCTCCTTCAGGCCTGAGTCTGGGCGGCGACCTCGTGGGTCTCGTCCATCCAGTCGACTTTCTTCAATTTGCGGACCACCACGAATTCGTCGCGGTTGGAGCCGACCGTCCCGTAATAGTTGAACCCGTAGGACAGCTGGGCGTAGCCGCCGATCATGTGGGTGGGCTTGACGACGATGCGCGTCACGGAATTGTGGATGCCGCCGCGCTTGCCGGTGATCTCGGACCCCGGCACGTTCACGATCTTTTCCTGGGCGTGATACATCATGGTCATGCCCTCGGGCACCCGCTGGCTGACCACGGCGCGCGCCACCAGGGCGCCGTTGACGTTGAAGACCTCGATCCAGTCGTTGTCCACGATGCCGGCCTTGGCGGCGTCGATTTCGGACATCCAGACGATGGGGCCGCCCCGCGACAGGGTCAGCATGATCAGGTTGTCGGAATAGGTGGAATGGATGCCCCATTTCTGGTGCGGGGTGATGAAGTTCAGCACCACGTGCGGTTCGCCGTTGCTGAACTGCTTGTCCAGCATGGGCGTGATGGTCTTGGTGTCCACCGGCGGACGGTAGACGCACAGGGATTCGCCGAAATCCCGCATCCAGGGGTGATCCTGGTAGAGCTCCTGGCGGCCGGTCAGGGTGCGCCACGGGATCAGCTCGTGGACGTTGGTATAGCCGGCGCTGTAGCTGACCTTGTCGGATTCGATCCCCGACCAGGTCGGCGAGGTCAGGATCTTGCGCGGCTGCGCCTGGATGTCGCGGAAGCGGATTTTCTCATGCTCGCTGGAGCGCACCAGGTGGGTATGGTCGCGCCCCGTGATCTTCGACAGAGCCTCCCAGGCCTTCATGGCCACGTGGCCGTTGGTTTCCGGAGCCAGGGTGAGGACGGTCTCGCAGGCGTCGATGTCGCTGAAGATGCGCGGCTGGCCCTGGCCCACGCCGGGCTCGCGCTCGCGGTAGTTCAGCTGGCGCAGGAATTCGACTTCTTCCTTGGTGTCCCAGGAAATGCCCTTGCCGCCGTTGCCCAGTTTTTCGGCCAGAGGCCCCAGGGTCGTGAACCGCTCGTAGACGTGCTTGTAGTCGCGGTTGACCACCATCATGTTGGGCAGGGTCTTGCCGGGGATCAGTTCGCACTCGCCCTTGCGCCAGTCGCGCACGGCATAGGGATCGCTCAGTTCGCCCGGCGAGTCGTGCTGCATGGGCTGCAGCACCAGGTCCTCGTCGGGCAGGTCGGCGTCGGCCGCCAGTTCGGAGAATTTCTGCGCCAGGTGCTTGTAGATCTCCCAGTCGCTGCGCGATTCCCAGATCGGGTCCACGGCCGCCGACAGCGGGTGGATGAAGGGGTGCATGTCGGAGGTGTTCAGGTCGTTCTTTTCGTACCAGGTCGCCGTCGGCAGCACGATGTCGGAATACAGGCAGGTCGTGGACATGCGGAAGTCCAGCGTCACCAGCAGGTCGAGCTTGCCCTGGGGCGCGTCTTCGTGCCAGGCGACCTCCAGCGGCCGGGTCTCCCCCATCTCGCCGAGGTCCTTGCCCTGCACGCCGTGCTGGGTGCCCAGCAGGTGCTTCAGGAAATACTCGTGTCCCTTGCCGGACGAGCCGAGGATGTTGGAACGCCAGACGAACAGGTTGCGCGGAAAATTGTCGGGATGGTCCGGATCCTCGCAGGCGAACTTCAGCGTGCCGTCGCGCAGGCCGCGCACGGCGTATTCCTTGGGATCCTGCCCGGCCGATTGCGCGGCGCGCACGACCTCCAGCGGATTGGTCTGCAGCTGCGGCGCCGTGGGCAGCCAGCCCATGCGCTCGGCGCGCACGTTCATGTCGATCAGGCTGCCGGGGTATTTCGAGGCGTCGGCCAGCGGCGACAGCAGCTCGGAGACCTGCAGCTTTTCGTAGCGCCACTGGTCGGAATGCGCGTAGAAGAAGGACGTGCCGTTCATGTGCCGCGGCGGGCGCAGCCAGTCCAGGGCGAAGGTCAGCATGGTCCAGCCGGTCTGGGGCCGCAGTTTTTCCTGGCCCACGTAGTGACACCAGCCGCCGCCGGACTGCCCCACGCAGCCGCACATGGACACGAGGTTGATGATGCCCCGGTAGGACATGTCCATGTGGTACCAGTGGTTCAGGCCCGCGCCCAGGATGACCATGGACTTGCCTTCGGTCTTGTCGGCGTTGTCGGCGAACTGCCGGGCCACGGTGATGACCTGTTCGCGCGGCACCCCGGTGATGCGTTCCTGCCAGGCCGGCGTGTAGGGCACGTCCTCGTCGTAGGACGAGGCCACGTTGCCGCCCCCCAGCCCCCGGTCGATGCCGTAGTTAGCCACGAAGAGGTCGAAGACCGTGGCGACCAGCACCTCGCCCTCGGCGGTCTGGACGCGCTTGACCGGCAGGTTGCGCAGCAGGACCTCGTCGTGGTCCGTGCCGCGGAAATAATCGTGATGCACCCCGCCGAAATACGGGAAGGCGACCGGCACGACCTCGTCGTGGGCATCGGCCAGCGTCAGGCGAGGCGCGAGCTCGTGGCCCCGGGCGTCCTTGAGCTCGAGATTCCACTTGCCGGCGTCCTCCCCCTCTTTCTGGCCCCAGCGAAAGCCGATGGATCCTTGCGGGACGATCAGTTCGCCGGTGTTCTCGTCGCAGGCGACCGTCTTCCATTCGGGATTGTTCTGCTGGCCCAGGCGATCAGGGAAATCGGCGGCGCGCAGCTTGCGGTCGGGCACGTAGTGGTCGCCCTGGCGCACCATGCGCACCAGGAAGGGCATGTCGGTGTATTGGCGGCAGTAGCGGTCGAAATAGGCGCTCTTGCCCGCCAGGTGGAATTCCTTCAGCACCACGTGGCCCATGGCCAGGGCCAGCGCCGCGTCGGTGCCCTGCTTGGGGTGCATCCACAGGTCGCCGAATTTCGCGCCTTCGGCGTAGTCGGGGAACACGGACACGACCTTGGCGCCGCGATAGCGGGCCTCGACCATGAAGTGGGCGTCGGGCGTGCGCGTCTGCGGCACGTTCGAGCCCCACAGCATGATGAAGGTGGAGTTGTACCAGTCGGCCGACTCGCTGACGTCGGTCTGCTCGCCCCAGGTCTGTGGGCTGGAGGGCGGCAGGTCGCAGTACCAGTCGTAGAAGCTCAGCAGCGAGCCGCCCAGCAGTGACAGGTAGCGGCTGCCGGAGGCATAGGACACCATGGACATGGCCGGGATCGGCGAAAAGCCGGCGATGCGGTCGGGCCCGTGGTGCTTGATGGTGTGGATGTTGGCCGCCGCGATGATCTCGTTGACCTCGTCCCAGTCGGACCGCACGAAGCCGCCCAGGCCGCGCACGGACTTGTAGGCCTTGGCCCGGTCCGGGTCGGTGACGATGGCCTCCCAGGCGCGCACGGGATCCAGCGATTGCCGCAGCTCGCGCCACATGCGCGCCAGGCGGCCGCGCAGCATGGGATATTTCACCCGGTTGGCGCTGTACAGGTACCAGGAGAACGTCGCGCCCCGGGGACAACCGCGCGGTTCGTGATTGGGCATGTCGGGCCGGGTGCGCGGATAGTCCGTCTGCTGGGTTTCCCAGGTGACGATGCCGCCCTTGACGTAGATTTTCCAGGAACAGGATCCCGTGCAGTTCACGCCGTGGGTGGAACGGACGATCTTGTCGTGCTGCCAGCGATTGCGGTAGGCGTCTTCCCAGGTGCGGTCCTCGTGCACCACGGTGCCGTGGCCGTCGGCGAAGGGCTCCTTCGGACGGGAAAAATATTTCAGGCGATCGATGAAATGGCTCACGATGGATGCTCCGTTGGAAAGAGTTCGAAAACGCCGGCCGGGGCGGCGCGAGACGCGCCCCGCGGCCGGCGGCGTGTTTCAGCAGGGGATGTCCGCGCGGCGGCGCGCGTAATACCACCAGGTGACCGCGATCGAGACGGCGTAGAAGACCAGGAAGAACACCAGGGCTGCGTGCGGGGTCCCGGACAGGTCGAAGGACGTGCCGAAGCTCTTGGGAATGAAGAATCCGCCATAGGCCCCCATCGCGCCGCTGAAGCCCAGCACGGCGGCCGATTCCTTGGCGCCTTCGGATTCCGCCTGGGCGGTCGAACCGGCCGCATGCCGCCGCTGCGCCAGGGTGTTGAAGATGACCGGGATCATGGCGAAGGTCGAGCCGTTGCCGATGCCGGTCAGGAAGAACAGGAACAGGAACGCCAGCAGGAAGCCCAGGAAGCTGCCCGGCGACTGCGCGCCCGGCAGCGACGCCATGACCCCGACCACCCCCAGCATCATCCAGAAGAAGGTCCAGAACGTGACCCGGGCGCCGCCCAGCCGGTCGGACAGCCAGCCGCCGAAGGGCCGCGCCATGGCGCCCACCAGCGGCCCGAGCCAGGCGTACTGCAGCGGCCGGATGTCGGGATACAAGTATTTGATCAGCAGGGGGAAGCCGGCGGAAAAGCCGATGAAGGAGCCGAAGGTGCCCAGGTACAGGAAGCACATGATCCAGTTGTGCTTGCGCCGGAAGATCACCGCCTGCTCACGGAAGGACGCCCGGGCGTCCGCGATGTCGTGCATGCCGACCCAGGCCAGCATGGCCACGATGATGATGAAGGGCGCCCAGATGAAGGCCGCGTTCTGGGCCCAGACCTCGACCGGCCCGCCATGGGCGCCGGACAGCGTGGCCGTCTGCGGACCGCCCGCCCAGGGACCGAGGATGCCCATGGTGATCACCAGGGGCGCCAGGAACTGCACCGAGGACACCCCGAGATTGCCCAGTCCCGCGTTCAGCCCCAGGGCCGAGCCCTTGCGCTCTTTCGGAAAGAAAAAGCTGATGTTCGACATGGACGAGGAGAAGTTCCCGCCCCCCAGGCCGCACAGCAGGGCCAGGAGCAGCATGGTCGAATAGGGCGTGGCCGGATCCTGCACCGCCAGGCCCACGCCGATGGTGGGCAGCAGCAGGCTGGCCGTGGTCAGCGCCGTCCAGCGCCGCCCGCCGAACACCGGCACCATGAACGAATAGAAGATGCGCAGCGTCGCGCCCGAGAGGGCCGGCAGCGCTGCCAGCCAGAAGAGTTCGTTTTCGGTGTACTTGAAGCCCAGGTTGGGCAGGTTGACCGCCACGACGCTCCACATCTGCCAGACGGCAAAGGCCAGAAACAGCGCGGGGATGGAGATCCACAGATTGACGTTGGCGATCGCGCGGCCCTCGTGGGCCCAGAAGGCCTGGTCCTCGGGGGTCCAGACGGTCAGCAGGCGGCCGCGGCGGGGTCTGGATGCAGCATCAGGCAGAGTGCTCATGCGGGGACTCCTTGTGCAGGGACCCTCGACGATAAACCCCACAGCCCATAGGGATGCTGATCTGGATCAAACCCGCCTCGGTTTGCGCGAGGAAGGAATGGCAGCCCGCCAAGCAATGGAAAAGGGTCGCATGATCTGACAGAGTAAGGCCAGTATAAGTTCACCCACCGGCAAAAACTACCCTGCCCATCGGTAAGAATGACCGATGAAAAAAAGGCCGTGTCCCCGGACACGGCCCCGAAGGCGCAGGACGGAGGACCGGCCTAGACGCGATCGCAGCGGATGGTGATGGGATGGCGGCGCAGCCCCTCGATCACCTGGTCGGTGACCTCGCCGTCCACGTCGGTGATGGCGTAGCCGATCTTGCCGCGCGTCTGCAGTTGCTGGCTGACGATGTTCAGGCCGAATTCGCCCATCAGGTTGCTGAGCGCGCCCATCGCCCCCGGCACGTTCTGGTGGATGTGGATGATGCGCGCCTGGCCGGCCTGCTCGTGGTAGGCGATCTCGGGGAAATTCACGGCGCCTTTGGTCGTGCCGCTGCTGACGAAGCGCTTGAGCTTTTCCGCGACCTCGCGGCCGATGTTTTCCTGGGATTCCTGGGTACTGCCGCCGATGTGCGGGGTCAGGATCACGTTCTGCATGCCGCGCAGCGGGCTGTCCAGCGCCTCGTCGCGGCTCTTGGGCTCGGTCGGGAACACGTCGATGGCCGCGCCCGACAGATGGCCGGATTTCAGGGCGCGCTGTAGCGCCGGGATGTCGACCACCGTGCCGCGCGACGCGTTGATCAGGATGCTGCCGGGCTTCATGGCCGCGATGGCGTCCGCGTCGATCAGGTTCGCGGTATCCCGGCCTCCCGGCACGTGCAGCGTGACCACGTCGGCCTGGGCCAGGAATTTCTTGAGGGAACTGGTGGCGTGGGCATTGCCCAGCGGCAGCTTGGCCTCGATGTCGTGATACAGCACCCGCATGCCGAAGGATTCGGCCAGGATGCCGACCTGCGAACCGATGTTGCCGTAGCCCACGATGCCGAGGGTCTTGCCGCGCGCCTCGTAGGCGCCGTCGGCCGTCTTGTCCCAGAAGCCCTCGTGGACCCGCGCGTTCTTTTCCGGGATCCGGCGCAGCAGCAGGATGGCCTCGCCCAGCACCATCTCGGCCACCGAGCGCGTGTTGGAGAACGGCGCATTGAAGACCGGCACGCCCCGCAGCGCGGCGGCCTCGAGGTCGACCTGGTTCGTCCCGATGCAGAAGCAGCCGACCGCCCGCAGGTCCGGCAGATCCGACAGCACGTCCTGGTCGAGGTGCGTCCGGGAGCGGATGCCGACGACGTGCGCGCCTTTCAGGGCCTCGCGCAGGGCTTCGCCGGTCAGCGCGCCGGGGTAGGTGACGACCTCGTCAAATCCTGCCGCGACAAAGACCTCCTTGGCGCTGGCATGGATGTTTTCGAACAGAACGATGCGTGCCATCATGATCCTTCAAGCATGGAAAAACGTTCATTGTGCGATATTTCCACGGCGGCGTCAGGGTCATCCCTAATGAAAGCAGGGTCAAAATCCGGCGCTTTCGAGGGTATCCTGTCCCTCTCGGCATATGCTTATGCTTTCAAGGTGGTCTTCGATGGTCACGCCTTCCGCAGCAGAACCGGCCCGCGCGCAGCCGCATCCCTACCGCAGGACCCGCACCGCCCGGGACGCCGACGACCACGCCCACAATCTCAGCCAGTGGGAACAAAGCTACGACCAGTTCTCGGCGGGCCGCTTCGAAGGCCGGCTGACCGAGGTCTGGCTGCCGCGGCTGCAGCTCTTCAAGGAATCGGCCAACCAGGCGCTGCACCAGTCCTGCGCCGCCTGGCGCGATTCCCTGTGGTTCGGCCTGCCGGCTCCCCATCCCGGGGTGTCGCGGCTCGATGCGCAGCCGATTCCGGATCATACCCTGCTGTATCGCCCCGGCGGGCGCCAGTTCGAACTCCTCACCCCCCGCGACTACGACATCTACGGCATCGTCGTGGACCAGGATCTGCTGAGCGACCACCTGATCCTGAACGAGGATGACCCGCTGGACGCCCTGCGCGACACCGGTACGCTGCAAGTCCGGCCGGCGCTGTACGAGGGCATGATCCGCACGGTGCAGCAAGCCTTGTTCCAGCCGGAATCGCCCGCGGCCGGCACGCGCGTCGAAGCGGAAGATCTGCAGGAATCGGTGCTGGACCTGCTGTGCACCGCGCTCTCGACAGGCGCCCGCCCCCCGGCCGACCCGCATTCCTCGCGGATCCGCCACAGCCGGCGGATCGTGCAGCAGGCGCGCGAGATCGTGCTGTCCCAGGCCGGCCAGCGCCTGTCCATCGCCGACCTCTGCCGGCAGATGCACATCAGCCGGCGCGCCCTGCAGTACAGCTTCCAGGCCGTGGTCGGCCTGTCCCCCCTGACCTGCCTGCGGATCCTCAAGCTCAACCAGGTCCGCAGGCGGCTGCACGACACCCACGAGCCCTCGGGCCGCGTCACCCAGGCCGCCATCACCTGTGGCTTCGAGCACCTCGGCCAGTTTTCCCAGGACTACCGCCGGCTGTTCGGCGAATGTCCCTCCGCCACGCTGCGCCATCACGGCCAGGCTTGAACCGAGTCCACGCCGGCACAGGCGTCCCGGGCCTCAGGGATGTCCCTGAGTTTGCCGAAATCCGATAGATCGGTGCCATTTCTTGATAAGTCGATGCCGTTTTCAGATAGGCATCGCGGCCTGCGCGCGCGACCATGATCCTCATCCGCCCCCGGCACAAAGGTGCAACATGCAAGAACGCTCCATCCGGACCATCGACGAGGCCATCGCGCTGGTCAGCCAAAGCAGCCTGTCCCACATCAAGCTCGGGCTGTCCGACATCGACGGCGTCATCCGCGGCAAGTACATGCGCAAGGACAAATTCATCAGCGCCCTGAAATCGGGGTTCGCGTTCTGCGACGTCGTCATGGGCTGGGACTCCAACGACGAACTCTACGACAACACCACCTTCACGGGCTGGCACACCGCCTATCCCGATGCACCCGCGCGCATCGACCCCGGCACCTGCCGCCGCCTGCCGCTGGAACGCAACGCCCAGGGCGAGGACATGCTGTTCTTCATCGCCGAGCTCGACGGCCCCGCCGCCCAGGTCTGTCCGCGGCGCCTGCTGCACCGGGTCATCCAGCGTGCCGCCGACCTGGGCTACGACGCCCACGCCGCGCTGGAGTACGAATTCTTCATGTTCGACGAAACCCCGGACTCCGTGCGGGAAAAGCAGTACCGCAACCTGAAGAACTGGACCCCGGGCAATTTCGGCTATTCGGTGCTGCGCAGCACCGTGCACTGCGATTTCTACGAAGAGCTGATGGACCTGTGCGAGCGCATGGACATCCCCATCGAAAGCCTGCACACGGAAACCGGCCCCGGCGTGCTGGAGGCGGCCATCGCTGTGGACCGCATCGAACACGCGGCCGACAAGGGTTTCCTGTTCAAGACCTTCACCAAGGCGCTGGCCGAGCAGCAGGGCCTGATGGCGACCTTCATGGCCAAATGGTCGCATCATTGCTCCGGCCAGAGCGGCCACATCCATCTGTCCCTGAGCGACCGCAAGACCGGCGTCAACGTCTTTCACGATCCCAAGGCGGACCACCACATCAGCACGCTGCAGCGGCACTTCGCAGCCGGGCTGCAGCACTACATGCCCGAGCTGATGGCCATGTACGCCCAGACCATCAACAGCTACACCCGCCTGGTGCCCGGCTACTGGGCGCCCCTGGAAGCCAGCCTGGGTATCGAGAACCGCACCACGGCGCTGCGCGTGATCCCCGGCGGCCCCAAGGCCCAGCGTGTCGAGGTCCGCATCGGCTCGGCCGATGCCAACCCCTACATCGCCCTGGCCGCCGCCCTGGGCTCGGGGCTGCTCGGGATCGAACAAAAGCTCGAGCCGGTCTTCACCTCGGGCAACGCCTATACGCAGGATTTCCCGGACGCCGCCAAGTTCCCCCGCACGCTCTGGGAGGCCGCGCAGCGCCTGCGCCAGTCGCAGGCGGCGCGCGAGCTGTTCGGCGACACCTTCGTGGACCACATGGTCGCCACCCGCGAATGGGAGGACCGCAAGTTCCGCGAATACGTCACCGACTGGGAACTGCAGCGCTATTTCGAAATCATTTGAATCCAGGATCCGCCCTCATGAGCGAACTCATCACCATCAGCCCCATCGACGGACAGGAACTGCTGCGCCGGCCCCACGCCACGGCCGCCGACCTGGCGCGCATCACGCGGGCGGCCCGGGCCGCCCAGCGGGACTGGGCCCGGCAGCCGCTTTCCGCACGCACCGCAGTGCTGGAAAAAGCCATCGACAAGGTCGTGGAACGCGCCGGGGACTTCGCCCGCGCGATCACCGAGCAGATGGGCCGCCCCCTCGGCCAGACCCCCGGGGAATTGCGCGGCTTCGCCGAGCGCGGCCGCTACATGCTGTCGATCGCCCAGGACGCCCTTGCGCCGCTGGAACTGCCCGGCGGCGACGGACTGCACCGCTCGATCGAGCGCGAACCGGTGGGGGTCGTGCTGACCATCGCCCCCTGGAACTATCCCCTGCTGACCGCCGTGAACAGCATCGTCCCCGCCCTGGCGGCGGGCAACGCCGTCATCCTCAAGCACTCCGACCAGACGCCGCTGTGCGCCGAACAGCTGGTGCAGGCGTTCGCAGACGCCGGGCTGCCGGCCGGCCTGTTCCAGTACGTCCACGCGACCCACGAGGCGATCCGCGCCCTGATCCAGTCGCCGGCCATCGACTATGTGGCATTCACCGGCTCGGTGCGCGGCGGCGCCGCCGTCGAGGAGGCGGCCGCCGGCCGCTTCATCGGCCGGGGGCTGGAGCTGGGCGGCAACGATCCCGCCTACGTGCGCCAGGACGCGGACCTGACGCAGGCCGTCGAATCCCTGGTGGACGGGGCATTCTTCAATTCGGGACAGTCCTGCTGCGGCATCCAGCGCATCTATGCCCACCGGTCGCTGTACCGGGATTTCGTCGACCAGGCGGTCGCCCTGACCGAGCAGTACCGCCTGGGCAATCCGCTGGACGAGCAGACCAATCTCGGCCCTGTCGTGCGCGCCCGCGCCGCCGGCGAGATCCGCGCGGCCGTCGCCCGCTCGGTCGGGATGGGCGCCCGGGACTGCGTCGACCCGGCGCGCTTTCCCATGGCCCTGCCCCACAGCACCTACCTGGCCCCCAGCATCCTGACCGAGGTCCGCCACGACATGCCGATCATGAACGAAGAATGCTTCGGCCCGGTGGTGGGCATCATGCCCGTCGATTCCGACGAGCAGGCGCTGGAACTCATGAACGACTGCCGCTACGGCCTGACGGCGGCGGTCTTCACGCGCGACCTGGAGGCCGCCCGCCGCCTGGGCGGCCGGCTGGAGACCGGCACCGTATTCATGAACCGCTGCGATTACCTGGACCCCGCGCTGGCCTGGACCGGCGTGAAGAACACCGGGCACGGCATCTCGCTGTCGGTCTACGGGTATCACATGCTGACCCGCGTCAAATCCTATCATCTGCGCACGCTCTAGGCTCACACAGGACACGCCGCCATGACTTCATTCACCGCCAACTGGAACTATCCCACCGCAATCAAGGCCGGACCGGGGCGCATCCGCGAGCTGCCCGGTCTTTGCCGGGAGCTGGGCATGCGGCGGCCGCTGCTGATCACCGATCCGGGCCTGGCCGACCTGCCGATGGTGGCCGGGGCCGTCCAGTCCTGCCGCGATGCCGGCCTGGACTGCGGGCTGTTCTCGCGCATCAAGGGCAACCCCACCGGCCGGAACGTCGAGGACGGCGTAGCGGCATTCCGCGCGGGCGGCCATGACGGCGTGATCGCCTTTGGCGGGGGCTCGGCCCTGGACGCGGCCAAGGCCATCGCCCTGATGGCCGGCCAGACCCGGCCGCTCTGGGATTTCGAGGACGTGGGCGACAACTACACCCGCGTAAACGTCGCAGGCATGGCGCCCGTGGTGGCCGTGCCGACCACGGCGGGCACCGGGTCCGAGGTGGGCCGCGCCTCCGTCATCACCGACGAGCAGGCCCACGTCAAGCGCATCATCTTCCACGCCCGCATGCTGCCGGCCATCGTCGTCCTCGACGCGGAGCTCACCACCGCACTGCCGGCCCGGCTCACGGCGGCCACCGGCATGGATGCGCTGTCCCACAACCTGGAAGCCTTGTGCTCGCCGTTCCACCATCCCATGGCCACGGGGATCGGCATGGAAGGCGCCCGCCTGGTGCACGACTACCTGAAACGCGCGGTGGACGATGGCGCCGACCTGGAAGCCCGCCATTTCATGCTGATCGCCTCCAGCATGGGCGCGACCGCGTTCCAGAAGGGACTGGGCGCCATGCACGCGCTGGCGCACCCGCTCGGGGCCCTCTACGACGCGCATCACGGCACGCTCAACGCCATCCTCATGCCTTACGTCCTGAAGGCCAACCAGGCGGCCATCGCGGACACGATGACGCGCCTGGCGCGCTACCTCGGCCTGGAACGGCCCGGCGCGGGCGCGGTGCTCGACTGGGTGCTGGCGCTGCGCGAGTCCATCGGCATCCCGCACACCCTGGGCGAGATCGGCATCCCGGCGGAGGCGGCCGGCACGGTGGGGGCGCTGGCGGTCGTGGACGGCTCGGCGGCCACCAATCCGATCCCGTTCACGCCGGACCAATACGACCGCATCCTCGCGGACGCGATCGCCGGAAGGCTCTGAGAAGGCCGCCGGGCCACGGCCCGGCGACTCCTGGACGACGACATCATGGCGAGCATCGGCATCCTGGGCTTTCTGCACGAGACCAATACCTTCGCGCAAGGCACGACGGATCTCGCGCGCTTCGTCGAGGCGGATGCCTGGCCCGGCCTGACCGAGGGCGAGGCGCTGTTCGAGGCCACCCGGGACATGAATCTGGCGGTCAGCGGCTTCATCGCTGCGATGCGCGGCCAGGGGCACCGGCTGGTGCCCCTGCTGTGGTGCTCCGCCAACCCTTCGGGTCCCGTCGCCGACGCCGCCTTCGAGACCATCGCCGCGCGCCTGCAGGCGCTGCTGCGCCAGGCGGGGCCGCTGGACGCCCTGTTCCTGGACCTGCACGGATCCATGGTCACAGAAAGCCTCGACGACGCCGAGGGAGAGCTGCTGCGGCGGCTGCGCGCCGTGACCGGCGATGCCGTGCCCTATGTGGCGGCGCTGGACTTCCACGCCATCATCACCCAGGCGATGGTGGACCGGACCCAGGCGATGGTCGCCTACCGCAGCTATCCCCACGTCGACATGGCCGAGACCGGCGCGCGCGCGGCGCGCATGATGCAGGCGCTGCTGGCCGGCGAGACCTTCCACGCCGCCTGGCGCAAGCTGGATTTTCTGGTGTCCATGCCCTGGCAAAGCACGCTGGGCGACGAGCCGGCCGGCCGCATCATGGCCTGCGCGCGCACGCTGGAAGGCCCCGGCACGCCGGAGGTGCAGTTCATCCCGGGATTCCCGAACTCCGATACGCCGGAGTCCGGCCCCGCCGTGCTGGTCTATGCCCGCAATGCGGCGCGCGCGCGGGAGGCGATGCAGGCGCTGGCGGCGCGCATCGACCAGGAACGGGATGCTTTCCGCGGCAGGCTGCATGCGCCGGACGAGGCCGTCCGCCACGTCCTGAGCCGGACCGGACGCCGCCACATTCTCGCCGACACCCAGGACAATCCCGGGGGCGGCGGGTCGGGAGATACGACGGGCATCCTGCGCGCGCTGCTGGCGCAGGGCTGTCCGGACGCGGCCGTCGCGCTGGTGTGCGACGCGGCATTCGCCGCGGCGGCGCACCGGGCCGGCATCGGCGCCGTCATCCGCCACCCGCTGGGAGGCCGCAGCCTGCCGGGCGACGTCCCGGTCGAGGGGCCGTTCGAAGTCCTGGCGCTGGGGGATGGGCGCTTCACAGGCACCGGCCCGTTCTACCTGGGGTGCCGGATGGAGCTGGGCCCGATGGCGCGCGTGCGCACCGGCGGCATCGACATCCTGGTGTCCAGCCGCAAGCAGCAGGCGGCGGACCGCGCCATGTTCCGCCACCTGGGCGCCGCGCCCGACGACTACTGCACCCTGGTGCTGAAAAGCTCGGTCCATTTCCGCGCGGATTTCGGCGACTGGGCCGACGAGATCCTGGTGGTCGAGGCGCCCGGCGCGAACACCGCCGACCTGCGCGAGCTGCGCTATGTCCGCCTGCGGCCCGGCGTCGCCATCCTGTGAACCAGCGCCCCGCCTCAAGCGCCCCGCGCGCCGTCGCCCCCCGACAGGCAGGCCAGCGCTTGCCGGTGCAGGCCGGCGTTGGCCGCCGCCAGCACCCGGCCGTCGGAATCCGGGCCCAGCGCCCGCCCCTGCCAGTCAGTGATGACGCCGCCGGCCTCCTGGACGACGTTCATCAGCGCCAGGTAGTCATAGGGCATCAGGCCGGATTCCACCACGAGATCGACCCAGCCTCCGGCCAGCTGGGCGTACGCATAGCAGTCGCCGCCGAAACGGCGCAGATGGACGGCGCGGCCCAGGCGCTCGAAGGCAGGCCGGTCGGCATCGGAAAACAGGTCCGGCGATGTGGTCTGCAGCACGGCCTCGCCCAGCCGCGCCGTCGCGCGGGTCCGGCACCGTTCGCCGTTCAGCCAGCAGCCGCGCCCGCGGATCCCCACCCAGCGCTCGGCGGTGAGGGGGACGTCAATGATGCCGAACACGGGCTGCCGATCCTGCAGGACGGCCAGCAGGCAGCCCCACAGCGGACTGCCGGTAATGAAGCTGCGGGTGCCGTCGATCGGGTCGATGGACCACAGGACCGGCGCATCGCCCGCCCGGGTGCCGAATTCTTCGCCCAGGATGCCATGCGCCGGGTAGCGGCGCGCGATCTCGCCGCGCAGGAATTCCTCGACCGCCCGGTCCGCCACCGTAACGGGGCTGGCATCGGCCTTGAGCTCGACGCCGGGATGATGGCGGAACCAGCGCAGGGCCAGCGCCCGCGCCTGGCCGGCCAGGCCTTGTGCGAAATCGAGGACTTCGTCGGTCCATGGGGGCGCACTGGGTGAAATCGGCATTTCAGTTCCTGGCAAGAATAGGGAGCGCCCTGTCGTGGCGCTGGAAAGCATTCTGAATGTTCTTGCATGTTTTTGCAAATTTCCACAAAATAACAACCACAGGCGCTCCGGCTGATTGGCAGGACCGCAGTACGCCATGCATCGCCGTAGCGACCCGCCACGATCCGGCATCAGACCGGCTTCCATCACGACGCAGGAGACACGCATGCAACCCACTACACACAAGGCCATGGCCGCCGCCCTCGCGCTGGCCGGCGCCGGCCTGGTTCAGGCGGCCCACGCCAAACCCCTGACGATCTACACCGCGCTCGAGGACGATGAGGTCAGCGACTACATGGCCGCGGCCAAGACCGCGATGCCTGACATCGAATTCCACGTGCTGCGCCTGTCCACCGGCGACATGGCGGCCCGCCTGCTGGCGGAACAGAAAAACCCGCGCAACGACGTCATCTGGGGATTCGCGGTGACCAACATGCTCGACCCGCGCATCCACGGCGAGCTGATGAAATACGAGCCGGCGGCCGCCGGAAAGCTGGCCCCCATCTATCGCGGCAAGGACGGCACCTGGTTCGCGGCGACCGGCTACATGGCGGCTTTCTGCGTCAACACCGAACGCCTGAAATCCAAGGGCCTGCCCATGCCCGCCTCGTGGGAGGACCTGACCAAGCCCGCATACAAGGGCGAGGTCGTGATGCCCAATCCGGCCGCCTCCGGCACCGGCTGGCTGCAGATCGCGGCCATCCTGCAGGGGCTGGGCGCCGACAAGGGCTGGGACCTGATCAAGGGACTGAACCAGAACATGGCCCAGTACACCAGCTCCGGATCCAAGCCCTGCAAGATGGCGCGCACCGGCGAATATGCGGTCGGCGTCTCCTTCGCCTTCCCCGCGATGCAGTCGATCGAGGCCGGCTTTCCCGTCAAGATGGTGATCCCGTCGGACTGGGTCGGCTACGAGCTCGAGGCCTCGGGCATCGTCAAGACCACCCAGAATCCGGAGGACGCCAAGCGCTTCCTGGACTGGACCCTGTCGCCCGAGGCGGCCGCCCTGTACAAGAAATACAAGGAGATCGTCACAATCCCGGGATCGGAACCATCCGAGCAGCTGTTGAAAGCCGGCCTGCCCAAGGACGTGGACAAGGTGCTGTATCCGGTCGACTTCGAGAAATCGGCCGCGCAGCGGGCTGAGATCCTGAAGACCTGGCAGCAGGTCACCGCGCGCTGACCGTCGGCGTCCATCCACGGGCCGGCGCGCCGGCCTCTTCCGGAGACGGCATGAGCCTGGAACTCTCACACATCCACAAATCGTTCGGCGACTTTCAGGCGCTCAAGGACATCAGCCTGACGGTCGGCCCGCACGATTTCGTCTGCCTGCTGGGGCCCAGCGGATGCGGCAAGACGACCTTGCTGCGGATCGTCGCCGGACTCCTGCAGGCCGACAGCGGCGAGCTGCGGTTCGACGGCCAGGACCTCGGCCGGATGCCGCCCCGGACGCGGAATTTCGGCATCGTCTTCCAGTCCTATTCGCTCTTTCCGAACATGACCGTGCGCGACAACATCGCCTACGGCCTGCGCATCCGCAAGCTGCCGGCCGACCAGGTCGCGGGGCGGGTCGACGAGCTGCTGGCCCTGATCCGCATTCCCGCCATGGCGGACCGGTACCCCTGGCAGCTCTCCGGCGGGCAGCAGCAGCGTGTCGCCCTGGCGCGGGCGCTGGCCGTCAATCCGCGCCTGATCCTGCTGGACGAGCCGCTCTCGGCGCTGGACGCCCGGGTGCGCGACGAGATGCGCCACGAGATCCGCGAGGTCCAGCGGCGCCTGAGGATTCCCACCATCATGGTGACGCACGACCAGGAAGAGGCGCTGATGCTGGCCGACACCATCGTCTGCATGAACAACGGCGTGATCGAGCAGGTGGGCACCCCCCAGGACCTGTACCGCCAGCCGCGCACCCGGTTCGTGGCCGACTTCATCGGCCTGAGCAACCTGCTGCCCGCCGACTGGGTGCAGGCCCATGCCCCCGACGTCCTGGCGCAGGCGCCGGCGCCCGCCGGCATGGCCGGCGCGATGCTGTGCGTGCGGCCGGAACACGTCCGCCTCACGGTCGACACGTCGGGGCCCGCCGTCATCCAGAACGTCACGTTCCTGGGCAATCTGTGCCGCATGACCCTGCGCTGGGGAGACCGAGAACTGCTGGCCGAACAGCACGCCGGCGCGGCCTGCCGCGAGGGCGACCGGGTGCGCCTGGCGATCGATCCCGCCCAGGGCTGCTGGGTCGCCGCCTAGGAGACCGCCGTGAGTGCCTCGCCGACCGCCCGCCTCTGCGTCCCGGCCAGCCGGCCGCGCCCGTCCGCATCGCCCGAACAGTGGCTGATCCGGACCTGCATCGCCATCCCGACCCTGGCCCTGATCCTGTTCTTCGGCTATCCGCTGCTGACGATCTTCTGGCAAAGCTTCGTCCAGCTGGACGGCACCCTGGGGCTGGACAACTACGCATCCATCAGTTCCACGCCGGGCCTGATCACGGCGGGGATCAACAGTCTCGCGATCAGCGCCAGCACCACCCTGGCCTGCCTGGCACTGGGCTTTCCCATCGCCTATGCGCTGGAACGCGGCGCCATCCGCTTCAAGCCCTGGGTGCGGCTGAGTCTGCTGCTGCCGCTGCTCGCGCCTTCGCTGGTGCAAGGCCTGGGGCTGCTGTTCCTGCTGGGCCGCAACGGCCTGATCTACCGCTGGACGGGGATCGAGCAGAACATCTACGGATACTGGGGGCTGCTGCTGTCGGACGTGTTCTACGCCCTGCCCCAGGCCATCATGATCATCCAGGCCGCGCTGCGCAACGCCGACGCCCGCTACTACGACGCCGCCACCGTCATGGGCGCAACGCCCGCGCAGCAGTTCTTCCACATCACCCTGCCCAATTGCCGGTTCGGGCTGCTGAGCGCCGGCTTCGTGGTCTTCACGATCACCATCACGGATTTCGGTAACGCCGCCGTCATCGCCGGGGACTACAAGGTCCTGGCCACCGAGATCTTCAGCCAGGTGTCCGGCCAGCAGAATTTCGGCATGGGCTCGGTGGTGGGCATCATCCTGCTGCTGCCGGCGCTGCTCTCGGTCTACATCGAGCGGGTGGCCTCACAAAAGCAGTTCGGCGGCAGTTCCGAGAACCGCATCCCGCTGCAGCCCGTTCCCTCGCGCTGGCGCGACGCCCTGCTGGGCGCCGTCACCCACCTCTGCTGCCTGGCGATCTGGGCCATCATCGCGGTCGTGATCTTCGCCAGCTTCGTCAAGCTGTGGCCCTACAACATGAGCCTGACCTTGGCGAACTTCGACGTCAATATCTCCACCGGCTACCAGCCGGTCGTGACGACGCTCTACGTCTCGGTGATGGCAGCCCTGATCGGCATCGTGCTGCTCTTCCTGCTGGCCTACGGCGTGCGCAACCTGGGCGGGCGGCTGGCCAAGGCGGTATACCTGCTGGCCGTCCTGCCGGTGGGCGTGCCCGGCCTGGTGCTGGGCCTGTCCTACATCTTCACCTTCAACGACCCGTCCTATCCCCTGCACTGGCTGTACGGCACCGCGCTGCTGATCGCGCTCTGCAATTTCTACCACTACCACACCCAGGGATTCCTCACGATGGCGACGGGCATGCGCATGGTCCCGCAGGCCCTGGAAGAGGCCGCCGCCTGCCTGGGCGGCCGGGTCCGCCACGTCATGGGCGATGCGATCCTGCCGGTGATCGCCCCCACCGTGCTGGCGGTGTTCTTCTTCCTGTTCATGCGGTCCATGGTGACCCTGTCGGCCGTGATCTTCCTGGTCACCCCCCAGCTCAACGTCGCCGCCGTCTCGGTCATGCACCTGAACGAGGCGGGCTTCGTGTCCCAGGCGGCCGCCTTCTCGACCATCATCATCCTGGTGGTCGCGGCCGCCATGCTGCTGATGCGGGCGCTGGTCTATTATGTGCGCCCCAACCTGACTCCGGGAATGAACTGACGATGTGGGCCGAAGCACGCCACCAGAAGATCCGTTCGCTGCTGCAGCGCCATGAGCGCATCAAGACGGAACACGCCATGCGCGAACTGGGCGTCTCGCGCGAGACCGTCCGGCGCGATTTTCTCGAGATGGAGGCCCTGGGCCTGCTGCAGCGGGTGCACGGCGGCGCGGTCCACCTGAGCGACGAGCCGCCCCTGGACAAGCGCAACACCATCCACGTGGCCGCCAAGAAGGCCATCGCCCGGGCGGTCGCACAGCAGTTGCGCCCCCCCGCCACCCTGTTCATGGACGCGGGCAGTACCACGACGATCCTGGCTCGCGAACTGGCGCAGTTCAGCGGCCTGACCCTGATCACGAATTCGCTGAGCGCGGCCGCGTGCTTCGCCGAAGCCCGGCCGCAGCCCGACACCCAGATCATCATCCTGCCGGGCGCGCTGAACACCGGGCTGTTCTCGACCACCGGCACATCGACCGTCCTGCGGATCCAGGACTTCCATGCCGACATCGCCCTGCTGTCGCCGGTGGCCGTCAACGCCCGCCAGGGGGCATCCAGTTTCCTGCACGACGAGGCGGTGATCGCGCGCGCCATGTCGGAGAACGCCGACGAGACCTGGATCCTTGCCGACCACAGCAAGATCGGGTCTTCCAGCCGCGAGACATTCTGCCCCGCCGGACGCATCGACCGGCTGTTCTGCAACCAGGCGGCGCGCGACCTGGAGGAATACGAGGCGCTACGGGACCAGGTCGGCGACGTCGTCCTGGCCTGAGTCGGTCACCAGGCGATCCCGGCCCGTGTCCTTGGCCAGGTACAGGCACTCGTCCGCCCGGCGAAACAGCGACTGCGGCGTATCGCCGGGCCGCCACGCCGCCGCCCCGGCGCTGAGAGTGAGCGGCACACGCCCGCCCTCGCCCAGATCGACGGAATTCCGCCGGACGTGGTCGAGCACTCCCCGCACCAGCGCGGCCGCGTCCGCCAGGCTCGTGCCCGGCAGCAGGGCCACGAACTCCTCGCCGCCGAACCGGGCCAGGACGTCGGACTTGCGCCGCAGCAGGTTGCGCAGGACCTCGGCGACCCATTTCAGCACCGCGTCGCCCGCGTCATGCCCGTAGAGATCGTTGACCCGCTTGAAATGATCCAGGTCGAACACCACCAGGACCATCTGCGGATCGAGCCCCTGGGTGGACTGATCCAGCATTTCGTCCAGCGCCTCGTCCAGGCCGCGCCGGTTCAGCAGGCTGGTCAGCGGATCCTGCCGCGTCAGCTCGCGCAACTGCTGGTTCGCCTGCTGCAGGGCGCCCATGGTGGCCCTGAGATCGGCCGTGCGGGACTGCACCTCGCGCTGCAGCGCGGAGCGGGCGGACGACTCGATCCGCAGCGCTCGGTCCAGCAGGCCGCGCAGCCGCACGATCTCGGCATAGGTCAGCAGGAAGATCTGGGCGCCCACCGCGGCCTGCATCCAGCGCTCCTGCGCCATGAATCCGGGCATGTAGCCGAAGGCCGCCAGGCCGTAGAGCAGGAACCCGACGTAGAACACCAGCCAGGACGCCACGTACCAGCGCGCCCCGCGGCTGCCGCGCCCGGCCTGGAGGATGCCCACGGCCAGCATGGCGAGGACCGCGACCAGGGCATAGACGGTATTGACCTTGACCATGACGGAATACGGCACCCAGAAGCAGGCCGCCAGCAGCGCCGCCCCCATGGCGAAGAAACCCTTGAGCCATTGCATCTGGCGGCTGTCCCGGACGTCCAGAAAATGCCGCGTGAACGCCAGCAGGCTGAGAATGGCGAGAACCTCGGTCAGGGGAACGGCCAGGTTGGCCAGCCGCGGGGAATCCGGCCAGAGATACTGGAAGCCGAGCCCCGACATCGAGGTCAGGAACAATCCGGCGCAGACGATGTAGGCCGCGTTGTAGAAGGGTTGCGGTTTCCTGAGGCGCAGGAACAGCGTCAGGTTGAAGACCGCCAGCAACAGCATCCCGCCCAGGAACAGGCCATGGGCGAGGGCCTGGTCCTGGGTTTCGGTCAGGGCCGACTGCGCCGTATGCAGGGACAGGGGAATGTTGATCGCCCCGCTGCTGTGGACCCGGATCACCACGCCCAGCGACTGTCCCGGCCGGAAGGTCAGCGGCAGCAGGAACAGGCGGTGGCGCACCGGCCTGGCGGCAAAGGGCCGGCCGTCGCCCATGCGCGCGGTGCCCACCAGCGCGGAAGCCACGCCCGAGGCGGCGGCGCGGTCCAGGTCGTAGATCCAGAAATCGACCTCGTCGAGCAGCGGATAGTCCAGCCGCAGGAACCACATACGGTCGGCGCCGTCGGCATTGCGCAGGGGCAGATACACCCAGTAGGCCGCCCGCGTATGGGTGAAGACCAGCTGGTCCGCGTCGCGACGCTGGACCGGCCAGCGCCCGCTGAGCACGTCCTCGGGCGCCAGGGTGCGGCGCTCGTCCTGCACGTAGCAGACATTGCGCAGCGAGGTGAGATCCGGCCGCATCGCGGCCAGCACCCGTACCGGGCAGGCGGCCGCCAGCGGCTGCGCCGACGCGGGGATGGCGCCGGACACGCACAGCAGGAGCAGCAGCATCCGCAGCCATCCCAATCCACGGTGCGCCCGCGCCTCGCACCCCGCCAAACCCGCCATCTTCCGTCAGGCCCCCCTTGAAACGTATCAGGGTTAAGCTGCATCAATGCATTATGCATGGGAACCCGATGCCACGCGACCTTGCGGGTCGTGGTAGGCTAAAGAGTTCTTCCGCCCGTCCCTTTTTCCCGGATCCGATCATGTCCTCGCCTGCCAACACCCTGCCGTCCGCGCCAGCCGCCCAGCCCGGGACTCCGTTCATGCGGACGCCGAACCTGGCCGAGCCCGACACCGGCCGGCTGCGGGCCTCCATCCGGCAGTATTTCCTGGAGACCTTCGACCGCTACGAATCGCTGTTCGAGTGCCTGTCGGGAGACGAGGCCTATTTCGTCAAGCCGATCACGCTGCGCCATCCGCTGATCTTCTATTTCGGCCATACCGCGACCTTCTTCGTCAACAAGATGCTGCTGACCCGCCTGGTCGGCCGGCGGCTGGACCAGCGCCTGGAATCGATCTTCGCCGTGGGCGTCGACGAAATGAGCTGGGACGACCTGGACGAGCGCAACTACCGCTGGCCGTCGGTGGCCGAGGTCCGCGCCTACCGCGAACGCGTGCGGGCGCTGGTCTGCGAGGTCATCGACCAGGCGCCGCTGCAGTCCCCCATCGACTGGCAGAATCCCTGGTGGGCCATCATCATGGGCATCGAGCACGAGCGCATCCATCTCGAGACCTCCTCGGTCCTGATCCGCCAGCACGCCCTGGCGCACGTCCAGCCGTCGCCCGCCTGGGAACCGCAGGCCGACGACGGCGCCCCCGCCCCGGACAACGCCCCCGTGAGGGTAGCGGCCGGAACGGTCCGGGTCGGCAAGGCCTTTTCCGATCCCCAGTACGGATGGGACAACGAATACGGCCAGCACGAGGCGCAGGTCGAATCCTTCCAGGCCAGCCGCTACCTGGTCAGCAATCAGGAATTCCTGGCCTTCGTCGAGGCGGGCGGCTACCGCAACCACCGCGACTGGACCGAGGAAGGCCGCGACTGGCTGGCATTCAGCCAGGCCGAACACCCGACTTTCTGGGTCAAGAAGACCCAGGGCTGGTACCTGCGCCTGATGACCCGGGAAATCCCGATGCCATGGTCCTGGCCGGTCGAGGTCAACTACCTGGAAGCCAAGGCCTTCTGCAACTGGAAGGCCGCCGAGACCGGCCAGCCGGTACGCCTGCCCACCGAGGACGAGTGGTACCGGCTGTACGACGAGGCCGGACTCAGCGACCCCGGCGACCAGCCCTGCGCGGCCAACCTGCACCTGGACCATGGCGCCTCGTCCTGCCCGGTCGACCGGCATGCGCACGGCGACTGGTTCGACGTCGTGGGCAACGTCTGGCAATGGACGGAAACGCCTACCTATCCCTTCAACGGATTCGACGTCCACCCGATCTACGACGACTTCACGACCCCGACCTTCGACGGCCGGCACAACCTGATCAAGGGCGGCTCGTGGATCGCCTGCGGCAACGAGGCAGTCCGCGCTTCGCGCTACGCCTTCCGGCGCCACTTCTTCCAGCACGCCGGTTTCCGCTACGTCATTTCCCATGCGCCGGCCGAGGCCCCGGCGGCCTACTACGAGACGGACAAGCTGATGTCCGAATACGCCGAGTTCCACTACGGCGACCGCTATTTCGACGTGCCGAATTTCTCACAGGCCCTGGCGCGGCATGCCATCGCCGCGATGGACGGGCGTCCCCGGCGCCGCGCCCTCGACCTGGGCTGCGCGTCCGGCCGGGCGAGCTTCGAACTGGCGCAGGCCTTCGAGCACGTCACGGGCGTGGATTTCTCGGCCCGCTTCATCAACCAGGGCGTTCAGCTCGTCCAGACGGGCCAGTTGCGCTACACCCTGGCCGACGAGGGCGAGCTGGTGTCCTACAAGACCCGCCGCCTGGCGGACCTGGGATTGCAGGACACGGTCGGCCGGGTCGACTTCTACCAGGGCGATGCCTGCAACCTCAAGCCCCAGCTCAAGGACTACGACCTGGTGCTGGCCGCCAACCTGATCGACCGCCTGTACGATCCGGCGCGCTTCCTGGACCTGATCCACGAGCGCATCGTCAGCGGCGGCCTGCTGGTGATCGCCTCGCCCTATACCTGGCTCGAGGAACACACCCCCCGCCAGGCCTGGATCGGCGGCTTCAAGAAGGACGCGGAAAACCACACCACGCTCGACGGGCTGCACGAGCACCTGGACGCGCATTTCCGGCGGATCGGCGAACCGGTGAACGTGCCCTTCGTCATCCGCGAGACGCGGCGCAAGTTCCAGCACACGTTGTCGGAAATGACGATCTGGGAACGGCGCTGAGCCTGCCGCGGGACGCCAGAGCCTGAGGCCCGGCCGGCCGCCCGCTCAGCCGCCCGCGGCCGCGCCGCGCTGCCGGACGTAGGCGGCAAAGGCCTCGGCCTGCAGCGGCCGGCTGTAGTAGTAGCCCTGGGCCTCCTCGCAGCCGTTGGCGCGCAGGAATTCCTGCTGCTCCAGGGTTTCCACGCCTTCGGCGATGGTGCGCAGCCCCAGGCTGCGCGACAGCTGGATGATGGCCGCGGCAATGGCCTGGTCGTCGGGATCCCGGTTGATGTCGCGCACGAAGGACTGGTCGATCTTCAGCTTGTGCAGCCGGAACCGTTTCAGGTAGCTCAACGAAGAATAGCCGGTGCCGAAATCGTCGATGGCGAACTGCACGCCAAAGCGGGAGAGCTCCTCCATCCGCTGGGCGGCGGCCTCCGGCGCCTTCATGGCGACCGCCTCGGTCAGTTCCAGTTCGAGCCATTGCGCCGGCACGCCGGCCTCCTCCAGGATCGCGCGGATCCGCTCCAGCAGATCGGGGCGGTTGAACTGTACCGCCGAGAGGTTCACCGCAATGCGCAGTTCCTGCATGCCCTCGTCCCGCCAGCGGCGCAGCTGCTGCATGGCGGTGCGCAGCACCCAGTCGCCGATGGCGACGATCAGGCCGCTCGCCTCGGCGATCGGGATGAACTCGCTGGGCGGCACCCGCCCCCACTGGGGCGACTCCCAGCGCAGCAGGGCTTCGGCCCCGAGGATCCGGCCGTCCCGGAAGGACACCTGCGGCTGGTACACCAGGAACAGCTCGCCGTTCTGGATGGCCTGTTTCAGGCCGTTGACCAGCACGAGCTCGCGGCTGACATGCGCCTGCATCTCGCGGGTGAAGAATCCCACGCAGTGCCGGCCTTCGCTCTTGGCGCGGTACATCGCGGTCTCGGCATGCTTGAGCAGCACGTCGAAGTCCGTCGCGTCCTGGGGATACAGGGCGACGCCGATGGACGCCGAGGTATAGATGTCCTGCTCGGCCAGGCGCAGGGAGCGGTAGATCGTCTGCAGCAGGCCGTCGGCCTGGGCGCCCGCCGCCTGCCGGCCCGCGCCGGGCAGCACCGCGACGAAATCGTCGCCGGAATAGCGCGCCAGCGAGGCGGCTTCGGGCAGCTGCTTGCGGATGCGTTGCGCCACCTCCTGCAGCAGGGCGTCGCCGACGTGGTGGCCGAGCGAATCGTTGACGGCCTTGAAGTGGTCCAGGTCTATCCACAGCACCGCCAGCGGCCCGCCCTGGTCGATGGCCGCCTGGCACTGGTCGCGCAGCAGCAGGCGGTTGGGCAGGCCGGTCAGCTGGTCGTAGTGCGAGAGCGAGCGGATGCGCTCGGCCGAGCGCCGGTTCTCGGTGACGTCCTCGTTGTGGGCCAGGTAGTTGGTAACCTCGCCCTGCGCGTTGCGCACCGGATAGATCAGGACGGACTCGATGTATTCCCGGCCGCTCTTGCTGAGATTGACCCATTCCCCCCGCCACGCCCTGCCCTGCGCGAGCTGGGCCCACATGGCGCGATACGTGGTGGCCGGCGTGCGGCCGGGCTTGAGGCGGCGCAGGTTGCGTCCCAGCACTTCCCGGGCGGCATAGCCGCTCACGCGCGTGAAGGCGTCGTTCACGAACTCGATGCGCGCATGGCGGTCGGTGATGATGATGGATTCCGGACTCTGCACGACCGCCGTCGACAGCGTGCGCAGGGCCTGTTCGCTCTTCACGCGGTCCGTGATGTCGCGCGAGATCACCGCGAATTCCGGCGCATGGCCGGCGGGCACGCTCTTGCGCGCCACCGACAGCTCGAAATGCCGGTCCTCGCCGTTCAGATGCAGGGTGATGACCTTGCCCCGTGACTGGCCCTGGCGCGAGGCCTCCAGCAGCGCCTCCACCACGATCCGGCTGTCGCGCGGCGACATGGCGTCATGCACCGACATGCCCAGCAGGCGCTCCGCGGGCAGCGACAGGTCCTCGGGATGGCTGGTATGCACGCCCAGGTAACGCCCATGGACGTCCATGTCGAACACCAGGTCCGGCAGGGCGTCCAGCGTCGCGCGCAGCTGCTCGCGGGATTCCTGGAGCAGCGCGTATGGATGCTGGACCGCCTCGGTGAACACCGCGCGGTACAGGAAGATGTAGGCGACGACCTTGTACAGGTGGCCGAACAGGATGTAGCCATCGTTCACCCGCGAATACAGGGTCAGGAAGAACTCGCTTTGCGCCATGACGCAGGCCGCCACGAAGAGATCGCCGGCGTTGAAATGTTTGGGCAGGCGCATGCGCCGCAGGAACAGGACGGCCGCCGCCAGGTACAGCGCGATCAGGACGTATTCCGCCGAGATCTTGAAGGACGTCAGCCCGACGCCGGGCAGGAAGGTACGGGGCAGCCACGACGGCGCCTCGAAATACACGATGCAGGCGCCCGCCACCAGCAGCAGGACCGCCGGGACCTGGACGTGGAAGGGCGCCCAGGCGTGCCGGTCATGCCAGGGAATCCATCCCGCCGCCAGCAGCCCCAGCGCGCCCACCAGGCGCGCCAGCAGCCAGAAATAGATCGCCTTTTCCGCGTCGTTGGGCGTGATGAACGGGGGCATGCCCGGATAGCTCAGCAGATGCAGGAAATCCAGCAGCGCGACGCCCATGAAGGTGCTGCCCAGCAGCACCAGGGTACGCGGCAACGCCTCGCGGCGGCTGCTCCAGATCACGGCGAAGATCAGGGCGGCCGTGACCACCGACAGCATCTCCACCACGACGTGCAACGACAGATAGTGCGCCACGTGATGGAACGCGGGCGGGACCGACAAGGTGCCCACCAGGACCAGCAGCACCAGCAACATGCTGACCGCGCGCAGCGCTCGGCGGAAGTCCGCCTGGTAGCTTGGATGGATCAACATGGTTGCCGGTGGTGAGACATGGGGCCAATGTACTGGCGGCCTTTGCAACTGGCAAGCGCCGGACGGCGTCCTGCCCGGCCCGCCGGCCGCCCCCGGAAAATCACGATATAACCGGCCACCATATGCTTAAAGGCTGAAAAGCTTTGCAGGCCGGAAATCGCGCCATTAGAATGAAAACCTATAAAACTCGTGTTTCATATAACAACACCACTGGATTACCGAGGCCTGCTTCATGAAAAAATTCCCCGCTCTCGTTCTTGCCGCGCTGCTGCCCCTGATGTCCGCCGCGCCCGCCGCCCAGGCGGCGACCGACGACCTGGCCGCCATACAGAAGGCCGGCGTGATCCGCATCGGAACGGAAGGCACCTACGCGCCGTTCTCCTTCCACAACCCCAAAGACAACGCGCTGGTGGGATTCGACGTGGACATCGGCCGCGCCATCGCCAAGCAGCTGGGCGTCAAGGCGGAATTCGTGGAAGGCAAGTGGGACGGCCTGATCGCGGGCCTGAACGTGAACCGCTACGACGTCGTCATCAACCAGGTGGGCATCACGCCCGAACGCCAGGCCAAGTACGATTTCTCCAAGCCCTACATCTCTTCGGCCGCGGCGCTGATCGTGGGTGACGGCAACACCGAGATCCATACGTTCAAGGATCTCAAGGGCAAGCGTTCCGCCAACACCATCACCAGCAATTTCGGCAAACTGGCCCAAAGCTACGGCGCCGAGGTGGTGCCGGTGCAGGGCTTCAACGACGCCATCGCGCTGCTCACCTCGGGCCGGGTGGACGCGACCGTCAACGACGAGCTGTCCTTCCTGGACTTCAAGAAACAGCAGCCCAAGGCCAAGGTCAAGGTCGTCGCCACGGACGACAGCGCCGAATTCAGCCGCTCGGGCGTGCTGATGCGCAAGGACCAGCCGGCCCTCAAGGCCGCGGTCGACAAGGCGATCGACGCCATCCGCGCCGACGGCACCTACAAGACCATCTCGGAACGCTACTTCGGCACCGACCTGTCCTCCAAGATCCGATGACGGCGGCTTTCGCCGGACATTCGACGCGATCGACAGGGAGCGCCTGACGTGCCGGACTGGTTGCAATTGATGATGGATTCCCTCTGGCCGCTGCTGGTCGGAGGGATCAAGTTCACCGTGCCGCTGGCGATCCTGTCGTTCCTGGCCGGGCTGGCGCTGGCCTTCCTGGCGGCCGTCGCCCGGCTGTTCGGGCCCGCGCCGCTGGTCTCCGTGGTGCGTTTCTACATCTGGCTGATCCGGGGCACGCCGCTGTTGGTCCAGCTGTTCGTGATCTTCTACGGCCTGCCCAGCATCGGCTTCGTGCTCGATCCGCTGCCGGCGGCACTGATCGGATTCTCGCTGAACGTGGGGGCCTACAACGCCGAAGTCATCCGCGGCGCGATCGAGGCCATTCCCCGCGGCCAGTGGGATGCCGCCTATTCGCTCAGCATGACCCGCGCCCAGGCCCTGCGCCGCACCATCCTGCCGCAGGCGGCGCGGGTGGCGGTCCCGCCCCTGGCCAATTCCTTCATCGCGCTGGTCAAAGACACTTCGCTTGCGGCGGTCATCACGGTGCCGGAAATCTTCCAGGCGGCGCAGCGCATCGCCTCGGTCACCTACGAGCCCCTGATCCTGTACGTCGAGGCCGCCCTGATCTACCTGCTGCTGTGCACCGCGCTGTCGGCGGCCCAGAACCGCCTGGAACGCCATTTCAGCCAGCATGCCGTCTTTTCCGAGGGCCAGCGATGATCCAGCTGCGCGGAATCCGCAAATCCTTCGGCGGGCATGAGGTCCTCAAGTCCGTCAGCGTCACCATTCCCGAGGGCCAGGTCACCGCGCTGATCGGCCCCTCGGGCAGCGGCAAGAGCACGCTGCTGCGTTGCGTCAACCTGCTGGAGACTCCGGACGCCGGCACGCTGTCCATCGGCACGGAGACGCTCGACTTCCAGCCCGGGCGCCACCCCGACCGCCAGGCCGTGCAGCGCATCCGCCAGCAGACCGGCATGGTGTTCCAGAATTTCCAGCTGTTCCCGCACCAGACCGCCGTCCAGAACGTCATGGAAGGCCTGGTCACGGTCAAGCGCTGGCCCCGCGACCGCGCCCATGCCCGCGCCTGCGAGCTGCTGGACAAGGTCGGGCTGCGGGAAAAGGCCGATGCCTGGCCTTCCAGCCTGTCGGGCGGCCAGCAGCAACGCGTCGCGATCGCGCGCGCCCTGGCACCCGAGCCCCGGGTGCTGCTGTGCGACGAGCCGACCTCCGCCCTGGACCCCGGCCTGGCGGCCGAGGTGGTGGCAGTACTCGGCAAGCTGGCCTCCGAAGGCATGACCATGCTGATGGCGACCCACGACCTGCGCCTGGCGTTCCAGATCGCCCAGCAGACCGTGTTCCTGGAAGACGGCGCCCTCATCGAATCCGGCCCGTCGCAATCGCTGTTCCGGAATCCCCGCGACGAGCGGACCCGGCGCTTCGTGGCCACGCTGGGCGCCTGACCGCCGCCCGCCGCGCCCCGCCTGGCCTCAGCGCGCTGGCGCGGAGCCCGCCACCGGCGCCGCGGCGGTGTATTTCGCCCCGGCCACGCAGGCGACGACGAAGGCCGTCACGGCCACCATCACCCCCGTCACGGATTCGCCCAACAGCCAGGCGGACAGCAGCAGTCCCAGGAAAGGCTGCAGCAGCTGCAGCTGTCCGACCGCCGCGATGCCGCCCAGGGCCAGCCCCCGATACCAGAAAATGAAGCCGACCAGCATGCTGAACACGGCGACATAGGCCAGGCCGGCCCAGGCGGAGACGGGCACCCCGGACCAGTCCGCCGGCCTCAGCGCGAAGGACAGCGGCAGGCTGAGGGGCAGCGACAGCACCAGGACCCAGCAGATCACCTGCCAGCCGCCCAGGCGGCGGGACAGCCGGCCGCCCTCGGCATAGCCGTAGCCGCAACTGACGATGGCGCCCATCATCAAGGCATCGGCGCCCAGGGATCCCGAGCCGTCCCGGCTGAGCGCGAAGCCGGCCACCGAGGCGGCCCCCAGCACGGCGAAGGTCCAGAAGGCCCGAGACGGACGCTCGCCGCCCAGCCAGGTGCCGAAGATGGCGGTCGCCAGCGGCAGCAGGCCGATGAACACCAGCGAGTGCGCCGAGGTGATGGTGCGCAAGGCCAGGGCCGTCAGCAGGGGAAAGCCCACGACCACGCCCAGAGCGACCCATGCAAGGGTGAGCCATTCCGACCGCGTCGGGCGCTGGTTGCGGGTCAGCAGCAGCGCGCCAGCGGCCAGCAGGCCCGCCAGCGCGGCCCGGGCCGCCGTGACGAACAGGGGATCCAGGCCCAGCACGGCCAGGCGCGTCGCGGGCAGCGACCCGCTGAAGATGGCGACCCCGATCGCCCCGTTGATCCAGCCGCGTGTCGTGACCTGCATTCGTGTTCTCCGGAAACCCCTGTCCTCACATGCGGACACTATGCCGGCGCCGGCCTGTGTCCGCCAGATACAGTCTGGTACAGTAAAGGAAAACTGTACTGGTGTTTCATGGCTTCCACCCCTGATGTCATCCTGCCGCCGGCGCCCCCGAAAAACGGGCGCACGGCCGGCATCGTCCAGTTCGTGCGCCGGCGCATCGCCGCCCGCGAATGGCAGCCGGGCGCCCGGCTGCCGTCGCTGCGCTCGATGGCGGCCCAGCAAGGGGTTTCCAAGTCCACCGTCGTCGAGGCCTATGACCGGCTCGCCGCCGACGGCACGATCCAGGCCCGGCCCGGATCCGGCTTCTACGTCGCGGGCCCGCTGGCGCCGCTGACACTGGCCGAGATCGGCCCGCGGCTGGACCGCCAGATCGATCCCCTCTGGGTGGCGCGCCAGTCCCTGGACTCGGGCTCCGAGGCTCCGAAACCCGGCTGCGGCTGGCTGCCCGCCGCCTGGATGCCGGTGGAGGGCATCCGGGCTGCGCTGCGCCAGGCGGCCCGAGCCCCCGACGCGGCCCTGACCGACTATGCGGCATCCCTCGGCCTGCCGGCCCTGCGCGGCCTGATCGCCCGGCGCCTGCTGCAACACGGCCAGCGCGTCGATCCGCAGCACATCCTGCTCACGGATTCCGGCACCCAGGCGGTGGACCTGCTGTGCCGCTTCCTGATCAAGCCCGGCGACACGGTCCTGGTCGACGATCCCTGCTACTACAACTTCCTGGCCCTGCTGCGCGCGCACCAGGCGCACATCGTCGGCGTGCCGCACCGGCCCGACGGCCCTGACATGGCGCTGTTTCGCCGCGCCCTGGCGCAACACCGGCCGCGCCTCTATCTCAGCAATTCGGGCCTGCACAATCCCACCGGCGCCAGCCTGTCGGCCGCCAAGGCCCGCCGGATCCTGGACCTGGCCGAGGCCCACGACCTGATCCTGATCGAAGACGACATCTTCGGGGATTTCGAGTCCGAGCCCTCGGCCCGCCTGGCTTCACTGGACGCGGGGGGACGGGTCGTGCGGATCGGCAGCTTCTCCAAGACCTTGTCGGCCAGCCTGCGATGCGGCTACCTGGCCACGCGGTCCGACTGGATCGATCCCCTGGCCGACCTGCGCACGGCGACCTCGTTCTCGGGCAACGGACTGAACCAGGCCGTCATCCTGCACCTGTTGCGCGACAGCGCCTGGCCCCGGCACGTCGGCCTGCTGCGCCAGCGCCTCGCGCAGGACATGGACCGGGCCCTCGGCCTGCTGCGCGGTCTCGGGCTGCGGCCCTGGCACATTCCCCGGGGCGGCATGTTCCTGTGGTGCCGCCTGCCCGAGGGCGTGGATGGCGCGCGGCTCGCGCGGCTGGCCCTGAGGCAGGGTCTGGTGCTGGCGCCGGGCAACGTCTTCAGCGTATCCCGCAGCGCGGGCGACATGATGCGGTTCAACGTCTCGCAGATGGGCGATCCCCGGCTGGCGGGGCAACTCGCTACACTGATGGCACAGGCCCGCCAAGGCCCGCCGGAGCCGGCGGACGAACCGGCCCTTCTCGGAAACGCCACATGACACAGAACACCCCGGACACGACGGCGCAGAACACCTTCCACGGCACCCTGCACGAGCAGATCGAGACTTTGCCGCCCGCATGGCGGTCCACCCTGCAGGCGCCGCACCTGCGGGACATCCTCGCCCGGCTGGACGGCATGCTGGCCGAGCGGCTGGCGGCCGGCGCGCAGATCTTTCCGCTGCGCCCCTTCCGCGCCCTGATCGAGACGCCCCCCGACGCCGTGCAGGTCGTCATCGTGGGCCAGGACCCCTACCACGGCCCGAACCAGGCCCAGGGCCTGGCCTTCTCGGTGCCGGACTTCTGCCCGACGCCCCCCAGCCTGCGCAATATGTTCAAGGAACTGGCGCTGGAATACGGCGCCCCCGAACAGGCGCCGCGCAACAGCCTAGTGCGCTGGGCGCGCCAGGGGGTGCTGCTGCTGAACACGTCCCTGACCGTGGAGGCCCATCAACCGGCATCCCATGCCCGCAAAGGCTGGGAACACATCACCGACGCGCTGATCATGCGGGTGCTGCGCGAGCCGCGGCCCAAGGTCCTGCTGCTGTGGGGATCCCATGCCCAGGCGCGCCGCCACCTGCTGGAACTGCAGACGCCGGCGGGGCCGGTGCAGGTGCTGATGGCCAACCATCCCTCGCCGCTGTCGGCCCAGCGCCCGCCGCGCCCCTTCATCGGCTGCGGCCATTTCCGCCAGGCGAACGAGTGGCTGCAGGACCAGGGAGAATCAGGGGTCGACTGGATGCTCGCCCGCACGCCGGCTGCCGCTGCGGGATATGGCGACTGAATCCGCGGCCTCGGCCGCGGGCACGGCCACCGGCCACACCCGGATGCAGTCGCGGCCGGCGGTCTTGGCCGCATACAGCGCCTGGTCGGCCCGGGCCAGCAGCCGGTCGAGGTCGTAGCCGGCCTGGCGCGAACAGGCGATCCCGACGCTGGCCGTCAGGCGATCGGGCACCACGTGGGTTTGCGAGGACAGCCCGCCACGGATGCGGCCGGCCAGGTTCTCGGCCCCCAGCGGCCCCAGGCCGACGGCGATCACGACGAATTCCTCGCCGCCCAGCCGGGCGCACAGCCTGCCCTCGCCCGAGGCGCGGCGCAGCGCCCCGGCAAAATGCACCAGGACCCGGTCGCCGGCTTCGTGGCCGAAACGGTCGTTGACCTGCTTGAACCAGTCCAGGTCGCACATCAGCACGGCCACGTCCATCCCGGTCAAGCGTGCCTGGGCCAGCATGCCCGCGCTGCGCTCGAACAAGGCGCGGCGATTGGGCAGGCCCGTCAAGGCGTCGTGCAAGGCCGCGTGCCGGTAATTCTGTTCGGCGCGCGCACGCACCATCATCAGGATGCCAAAGGACAGGCAGATGGCGAAGAACAGGCCTTCGAACATGACGACGCCGAAATCGGGCCGGTTCGGCCAGACCGCACCGGGCAGGGAGCCGCCGGGAACCCGGTACGCGTAGAACAGGGCGTGGATCGCGAGGAATACGAGCAGCGGCGAGGCCGCGGCCGGATTGCGCCGGCATTCGGGCCACACGGAGGCCAGACCCGCGACGATATAGAACAGCGTCAGGACCGAGTAGATGCCGACCCGCAGGTCGACGTCCGCGCGAAACGCCGGCCACTGATACAGCAGCAGCCACGCCGCCGCCCCGGCCAGCAGCCAGTGCCAGGCGACGGGCCTGCCGCGAAAGACGTTCAGGCTGGTCCACAGGCAGGCGTGCGCCGTGATCAGGAACATGTTGGCCAAGCCGACGGCGACGAACTGCAACTGCGGCTGCCCGCGAACGACGCCCAGCAGGAAACCCGCACAGGCCAGCCACATCCCGCAGCCCGCCCAGAGCAAGGTGCGGTCGCGCCGCCCCTGGAACGAAGCCAGGAACGTCAGGCCGCCGACCAGGAACAGGACGAAGGCTTCGACGACGAGCATGGTGCCTGGATCGAGTTTCATCATCGGATAAAGTGTTTGACGTGTGCGGTACCGCACCTTACCGCATCAGGGCGCGCAAGTGCGCGAAAGGACCTCGAGCCCTGCGGCTATGATAGAGGGTCCAAGCAGCCTCCTGTCGCCTCTCCCATGGGCATTTCCTACGATCTGGTCTATGCCGTCGTCCTCGCCGGCGCGCTGATGCACGCCATCTGGAACGCCCTGGTCAAGAGCAGTTCCGATACCTGGCTGAGCGCCATCGGCATCGCGGTGTGGTCCGGCCTGCTGGCGGCGTGCGCGCTGCCCTGGCTGCCGGCGCCGGCCGCGGCCAGCGTGCCGTTCATCCTGCTGTCGCTGGTGCTGCAGGTCAGCTACATGCGCCTGCTCGCCCGGATCTACCAGATCATGGACATGAGCGTGGGCTATCCCGTCATGCGCGGCACGGCTCCCTTGCTGGTCACCGTGGTGGCGGTCGTCTTCCTGGGCGACTCGCCCGGCCTGCCCGCCGTGGCCGGCATCCTGGCGATCTGCGCGGGCATCCTCTGCATCGGCCTGCCGTCGCGCCGGGGCGCCAAGACATCGCCCGCCGGCCTGCGGCTGGCGGTCCTGAACGCCGCCGTGATCGCCGGATACACCCTGGTGGACGGCACCGGCGTCCGCCTGTCGGGGGCGCCGGTCTCCTATACGCTCTGGATCTTCGTGGCCCAGGCACTGGCGATGGCGGCCCTGGGATTTTCCGCCCGGGGGCCCCTGCTGCTGCGCCAGCTGCGGGCGGGATGGGGACGCGGCCTGGTGGGCGGCGTCGGCTCCCTGGCCTCCTACGGCACGGCGCTGTGGGCGATGACGCTGGCGCCCATCCCCACCGTTGCGGCGCTGCGCGAAACCTCGATCCTGTTCGGCATGCTGATCTCGGGCCTGGTGCTGCGCGAGGCCCTGACGCGGCGGCGCCTGCTGGGCGCCGGCATCCTGGTGCTGGGCGCCGCGGCGCTGCGGCTGCACTGAGCCGCCGTCCGGGCGGCCCGGCACGCGGCCCCGGCGGCGGGCGGCCCCTATAATGCCGCATGGCGCCGCCCCGGCCTCGTCGGGGCCGCCGCCCGCCCATACCGCCGCACCGTCCCAGGAACATGCCACCCGCCGCCTCTCCGCCGCTTTCCATCGCCAGCCTGACCACCCCGGTGGCCATGGGCTACATCCCGCTGGGCGCCGTCTTCGGCTTCCTTTTCGTCCAGGCCGGCGGCGCGGCCTGGCTGGCCGTGGCGTCCAGCCTGCTGGTCTATGCGGGAGCGGCGCAGTTCATGATGGTCCCGATGCTGGCCGCGGGCCTGCCGGTCGGCACGATCGCCCTGGCGACCCTGGTGCTGAACCTGCGCCATGTGTTCTACGGCCTGTCGCTGCTGAACGACATGCCCGCCGGCCGCTGGCAGCGCTGGTACAGCATCTTCGCGCTGACGGACGAATCCTATTCCGTCCTCACCGCCCTGCCGGGGCCGGTGCGCCCCCGCCGCATGGCGCTGGTGTGCGCGCTGAACCAGGGCTGGTGGGTGCTCGGCACCGTGCTGGGCGTCATCCTCGGCGCCCGGGTCCGGCTGGGGCTGACGGGCCTGGACTTCGCCCTGGCCGCGCTCTTTGCCGTGCTGGCCGTGGAGCAGTGGCGGGCGCGGCGCGACCTGGTGCCGGTCTGGACGGCGCTGGCGTCCTACGCCCTGGCGCTGGCCATCCTGCCCGGCCAGGCCCTGGCGGTGGCCATCGCCGCCTGCCTCGCCGCGGCCGCGTGGCGGCCGGTCCAGACGGCCGCCGCCGCGGCACACCCGGAGACCCGCCATGACTGAGACCGGCTATGTCCTGACGGTCATCGTGGCCATGGCCGCCATCACCCTGGGGTTGCGCGCCCTGCCCTTCATCGGCGGCCACTGGCTGCGCCGCCATCCGGTCGTTCACAAGCTGGGCGCCACGCTGCCTTTGTCCATCATGGTCCTGCTGCTGGCGGACACGGTTGCCGGCCAGACCCGCGGCAACCCCGCGGGACCCTGGCCCTGGCAGGAGCTGGCCGCCGTCCTGCTGACCGTGCTGCTGCAATGGCGCGGCCGCCAGGCCTTGCTGAGCATCGCGGCCGGCACGGCGGCCTACATGGTGCTGCGGGCGCTGTAGGCGCCGCGCGACCTCTTACAATCGAGGGATCGTTTTTTTCCCCAGGATGCCACCATGCCCAGCTTTGACGTCGTCTCGGAAGTCGACAAGCACGAACTCACCAATGCCGTCGACCAGGCCAACCGCGAACTGGCGACCCGCTTCGATTTCAAGGGCACCGACGCCCGCTTCGAACTGGAAGGCTACGTCGTGACCCAGTCCGCCCCCAGTGCGTTCCAGCTCAAGCAGATGCTGGACATCCTGCGCGCACGCCTGTCGGCGCGCGGCATCGACGTGCGCTGCCTGGAGGCGGACGATCCCCTGGAAAACCTCGGCGGCGCCCGACAGAAGATCACGGTCCGCCAGGGCATCGAGCAGGCCACCGCCAAAAAACTGATCGCCGCCATCAAGCAGGCCAAGCTGAAGGTCGAATCCCAGATCAACGGCGACAAGCTGCGCGTCTCGGGCAAGAAGCGCGACGACCTGCAGCAAGCCATCGCGCTGCTGCGCAAGGCCGAGGTCGACCTGCCGCTGCAGTATCAGAATTTCCGGGACTGAGGACGCGGCGCCCTAGGGGCGCGCCGCCATCGCCGCCAGGCGGGACGCCAGAGCGTCCGAGCCCAGCGACGCCTCGTAATGCGCCCGCAGCGCCGCGGCGTCGTATTGCCCCGCCGCGACGCGCGCCAGATCGGCCTTCATGGTCCTCAGCACGGCGGGCTCGCAGCCGCGGATGCTGTCCAGGTAACGGTCCACGGCCCCCGGCAGCTCCGCCCGTTCCACGAGCTCCTGCAGAAAGCCGATACGCAGCATTTCCTGGTCATGGACCGCCTGGGCGGTCAGGAACAGTTTCTTGGACGCGGCCAGGCCCAGCACCGTCACGTAGCGGCGGATTCCGGCGGGATAGTAATGCAGGCCGATGCGCGAGGCGGGCATGAGAAAGCGGCTGCCGGCCACGCCGATGCGGAAATCGCAGCACAGGGCCAGATCGGTCGCGCCGCCATAGACGCTGCCGTTCAGGGCGCAGATCGTCGGCAGCGGAAACTGTTCGAGTTCGTCCAGCATGTCCTCGAAGCGGTGGTCCAGCTGGCCCCGGATCGCGCCCAGGGTATAGCCGGAACTGAAGGTCTTATCGCCCGAGCCCGTCACGACCAGCGCGCGCAGGCCGTCCCGGGACGCCGCGCGGCGCAGGTGCCCGCTGATCACCTCGCAGTCCTCGGGGGCGATGCGGTTGTGCTGCGACGTCCTGCGCAGCGTCAGGGTGGCGACGTCATCTTCGAATTCCAGTCCGGGCGCTTGGTCCTGCATGTCATGGCTCCTCGATCATTGTTCCGGCTTCCCGTTCAGGTTCCCGCGCCCATCAGGTAATCGGGCAGCCAGGTCGCCAGGCCGGGGAAGACGGCCAGCACCACGATGAACGCCAGCATGATGGCGACAAAGGGCAGTACGCCCAGCATGATGTCGCGCAAGGCCACCTGCGGGGCAACCCCCTGGATGACGAACAGGTTCAGTCCCAAGGGGGGATGGATCAGGCCGATCTCCAGGTTGATGGTCATGACGATGGAGAACCAGACCAGATCGATGTGGCTTTGCGTCAGCACCGGCAGGATGACGGGCATGCTCATCAGGATGACCGACACCGGCGGCAGGAAGAATCCCGCCACCAGCAGGAAGACATTCAGCAGCAGGATCAGCTGCCAGTCGCTCAGCCCCCAGCCGAAGACCCATTCGGCCAGGCTCTGCGTGATGTACAGGTAGGACATCATGTAGGCGTACACCGCGGCGCCCGCCACGATCATGAGGATCATGCACGACTCGCGCACGGTATCGCGCATCATGGGCCAGACATCGCGCATGCGGTAGGTGCGGTACAGGAAGACCACCAGCGCCATCGCCAGGAAGGCGGCCACCGCCGCGACTTCCGAGGGCGTGGCGAAGCCGGTGTACATGAACACGGTGACGGCGACGATGATGGCCAGGAACGGCAGGGACCGGACCGAGCCGCGCAGCTTCTGTCCCCAGGTATAGGACTCCGCGGCGGCCCTGTCCGCGCCGCGGATCCGGTCGAAGCGCACGCTCGACAGCCAGGCGTACAGCGCGAACAGGACGACCAGCAGGATGCCGGGCACCACGCCCGCCAGGAACAGGCGCGCGATCGAGGTGTGGGTCACGATGCCGTACACGATCAGGGTCAGCGAGGGCGGAATCAGGATGCCCAGGGTGCCGCCCGCCGCGATGGAGCCTGTCGCCAGGCGCGGCGGCACCTGGCGGTCGATCATCTCCGGGATCCCGATCTTGCCGATCGCCGCGGCCGTCGCGGGGCTGGACCCGCACATGGCGGCGAACAGCCCGCACCCCAGGATGTTGGCGATCACGAGGCCGCCGGGCACGCGCACCAGCCAGCGGTGCAGGGCCTCGTACAGGTCCTTGCCGGCCCGGGACGCGCCGATCGTGCAGCCCAGCAGCACGAACAGCGGGATGGTCAGGAGGGCGAAGCTGGACAGCTCGCCGATGAAGATGCTCGACACCGAGGACAGCGCCCCCGCATCGCCGAAGATCAGCAGGAACGCGATCGAGATCAGGACCAGGCCGAACCCGATCGGGATGCCCGAGAACAGCACCAGGAAAGTGGCGATGAACAGCACGAAGCCGATCTGCAGTTCAGACATGTTCCGCTCCCCGGCGTGCCTGGAAGGCCCGCGCGATGTCCAGGGCGTACTGGAATGCCGTCAGCAGCATGCCGACGGCCACCGTCGAGTACTTGGGCCACACGAGGGGCTGCCAGATCCCCAGCGCACGCTCCTGGGTCACGTAGGCGTGGACCGTCATCTCCACGCCCGCGCAGCCCAGGTACAGGCACACCGCACAGGCCAGCACCTTGGGCACCACCGCCATCCAGCGGGACGTCGAGGCGGACAGGACGTTTTCCAGCAGGTCCATCTTGACGTGCCCGCCCGTCACCAGGGTGTAGGGCGAGGCCAGGAACGTCGCGCTGATCATCAGCTCGATCGCGGTCTCCAGTTCCCAGGAACTCTGCAGGCCGATCCCGCGCTTGAAGACCATCCACGTGATGATGAGGGTCGCGGCGACCAGCAGGACGGCGGCCACGACGGCCAGGGCGAGATTGACCCGGGCCATGCATTTTTCCAGGACGAGCACGAGATCCTCCGGCATCCGTCTACAGGGTTCCCGTCACTTGGACAGGGCTTGCACCGATTCCAGCAATCCCTTGGCGGCCGGGCTGATGGCGGCGTACTCCGGCCACGCCGTCTTGTGCGCGAGTTCCAGCCAGCTCTTGTAGTCTTCCTGGCTCATGGCATGGACCTGCACCCCGGAGGACTTGAACTTCTTGACGGTCTCGTACTTGATCCTGTCCTGTTCCTTGTTGAAGGACGGCAGGGTGGCGTCGGCCGCCTTTTCGAAGATGGTCTTCTGTTCGTCGCTGAGGCTGTCCCAGGCCTTGGTCGAGATCACCAGAGGCTGGAAGACGACGAAGATGGTGTAGTCGCCGCCCAGGGTGGCGTATTTGGTCTGCTCGTACAGGCGCATGCTCATGAAGGTCTCGTAGGACGTCATGAGGCCGTCGAGCACGCCGGTCTGCATGGCGTTGTAGAGCTCGGTCGAGGGCATGGAGAACACGGACGCGCCCGCCGCCTTGAGCATGGTGTCGATCGTGCGGTCGGCGCCACGGAACTTCAGCCCCTTGACGCTGTCAGGCGTGGTGATGGGGCGCACCTTGTTGGCGATCCCGCCTTCGGTCCACCACCAGGTCAGGATATGGAAGCCCTGCTGCCGCGCGACTTCCTGCAGGCGCTTTTCATAGTCGGTGCCCTTGAACCGCATGGCGTCCTGCACGCTGCTGATGGCGCCCGGCAGGATGGTGATGGAGAATTCCGGCGCCTTGCCCACCGCGTAGATCAGCGGAAAGATCGACAGGTCGATCGATCCGTCGGCCAGGGCGTCGATCTGCTTGAGCGGATTGCTGATCAGCGAGGCGCCCGGATAGATGCGGAATTTCAGGGACGGGTCGTGCTTCTGCACTTCCTGCACGAACTGGCGGGCGCCCGCATCCCGGCCGTCTCCCTGGGGCCACTGGTGGGACAGCTTGAATGTCTTGGCGTGAACGGCCGAGGCGGCCAGCACACATGCCGAAGCCAGCAATAGCGTTCTGAGTTTCATGGTTGTCTCCTGTGAAGAAGGGCACTGTCATCTGTGTGACTTCGCATGCCGGGTGCTGCGGTTGAAAACTGCTCGATCCTACGGTTGCGCTCCCTGGAAGACGGCCGCGTCCGCCAGCAGGCGGTCGATCTCGGCGCCGTCCACGCCATAGTCCCGCAACACCTGGACCGTATGCTCGCCCAGGCGCGGCGGCGCGGAATGGACGGTGGCGCCCGCGGAACTGCCCGTCCCGTCCCGCATGAGAAACGGCAGGCCCACCTGGCGGAGTTCCCCCAGGTCGGGATGCGCGACCGTTTCCACCAATTGCAGTGCGCGCACCTGTTCGTCGGCAAAGACGTCCGCCAGCGTGTTGATCGGGCCGGCGGGAATGCCCGCCTCGACGAACAGGGCGGTCCATTCCATGCGGCCGCGCGCCTGCAGGCGCGCATCGATCAGTGTCTTGAGCTCCAGGCGGTGCTGCATGCGATCGGCATTGGCCCTGAAGCGGGGATCCTCCGTCAAGTCGGGGCAGCCCAGCAGTTCGCACAGGCGCACCCACATGTCCTGCGTAGCCGGCGCGAGGTTCAGCGGGCCATCGGCCGTCTGGAACGTGCCATAGGGCGCAATCACCGGATGGACGTTGCCGCAGGGCTGGGGCACCTCGCCCAGGCTCAGGTAGCGCTGCCCCTGCACGCTCAGCAGGCCCATCAGGCTGCTCAAGAGGGAGCCATGCACGTACCGTCCCCGCCCGGTCTGCTGGCGCGCCACGCAGGCCCCCAGCACGCCGATGGCCGCCCACATGCCCGCGCTCAGGTCTCCCACCGCGGTCCCTACCCGCATCGGGCCGCTTTCGGGGGTGCCCGACAGACTCATGAAACCCGAATAGCCCTGGGCGATCTGGTCGAACCCCGCCCAGTCCCGGGCCGGCCCCCGGTCCCCGAAGCCCGAGATGGACGCATAGACCAGGCCGGGGCGCTCGCGCGCCAGGTCCTCATAGCCCAGCCCCATCTTGGCGGCGGTGCCGACGCGGAAATTCTCGACCACGATGTCGGATTGCAGGGCCAGGCGCCGCAGCAGCGGCAGACCGTCCGGATGGCGGAAATCGACGCCGATGCCTTTCTTGTTGCGGTTGGCGCTCAAATAATAAACACTTATGCCATGATCGAAGGGACCCCATTGGCGGATCATGTCACCCCCAGGCGTCGGTTCGACCTTGATCACCTCGGCGCCCATGTCGGCCAGGATCATGGTGCAGAACGGTCCCGACAGGGCGCGGGTCAAGTCCAGGACTTTCAAGCCCTTAAGCGGCAAATCCACCGTGTCGTCTCCTTGATTTGTTTTCACTGATTCTAGGAAAGTCGTCCGGCGATTTGAAATAGTATTTACTGAGCCAGCGATCGGATTTACTTATTCCTTGTCCGGGCAAGCAGGAGGCATACCGTGAATCTCAGGCAGTTGAATTACTTCACCCGGATCGTGGACGCCCAGAACATGACGCGCGCGGCCGAGATGCTGCATATTGCGCAGCCCGCGCTGAGCCAGCAGATCATGCTGCTGGAGGAAGAACTCGGCGTGAAGCTGCTGAACCGGACCGCCCGGGGGATGCTCGCCACGGAGGAAGGCGAGCTGCTGTACCAGCACGCCCGGGCCATCCTGCGCCAGGTGGACAACACCCGCGCCCTGATTTCACGCCAGCAAAGCGCGATCTCGGGCACGGTGTCGATCGGCATGGCCTCCAGCACCGCCAAGATGCTGGCCTTGCACCTGATCCAGCGGGTGCGCGAGCGCTATCCCGCGATCGTGCTGGAGATCGTGGACGTGCCCAGCGCGGACCTGACCTCGATGGTGATGCAGGGACGCGTCGACTTCGCCCTGGCGCCCGATCCTAAAAAACCCAAGGGCATGTCCTGCCAGCCCCTCCTGTTCGAGGACCTGTATCTGTTCACCCATCCCGCGTTGCGGCAGGACGAGGGCCCCGTCTCGCTGGAGGAAATGTCCCGCTATCCGCTGGTCCTGCCCAGCCTGCCCAATACGCTGCGGGCGCGCATCGAGCACGCGTTCCTGCAGCAGCACCTGTCCTACCACCTGCTGGCGGAAGCCAGCACGTCCGCCATCCTGATCCCCGCCGTCAAGGCGGGCATCGCCACGACCGTCCTGCCCTATTCCGCCGGCCACGAGGAAGTCCTGCAGGGCGGGATCCGCATGCATCCCCTGGCCCTCGAACTCACACGGGAAATCTGCTTGTGCGTCAGCGAAACCCTGCCCATGTCGGTGGCCACGCGGGAAGTCCTGTCGCTGTGCGGCGAGCTGGCCGTCAGCCTGGTGGTGCAGGGCATCTGGCAGGGCTGCCGCGTGGCCGGCTAGCCTATACTATTCGCGGACCTTCCCCTCGCCCGGCGAGGACGGGAAGATCCCACCTGCCACGCGACCAGGACGACAGACGATGACGACCCCCGCAGCGATCGATTTCTACTTCGATTTTTCATCCCCCTACGGGTATTTCGCCAGCACCCGGATCGAGGCGCTGGCCACGGAAATCGGCCGCGACGTGCGCTGGCACCCCATGCTGCTGGGGCCGATGTTCAAGGCCACGGGTACCGCGCCGCTGGTCGAGATCCCCCTGAAAGGCGACTATTCCCGCCACGACATGCTGCGCACCGCGCGGCTGCACGGCATTCCCTTCCGGATGCCCGATCCTTTCCCGATCGCCACGGTCGCGCCGGCGCGGATCATGCTGCACCTGGCGCAAACCGACCCGGATCTGGCCAAGGCCTACGCCCGGCGCGTCTTTCATGCCTATTACGTGGACAATGCGCCCGTCGGGCAAGCGGAGCAGGCGCTGCGTCTGGCCGCGGAGATGGGCCTGGACGCCACGGCGCTGGGCGCCGCCATCGCCACCGACGCCGTCAAGATGCTGCTGCGCGAATCCAACGACGCCGCGCTGGCCCGCGGCGTCTTCGGCTCGCCCTTCATCCTGATCGACGACGAGCCCTTCTGGGGGTTCGACCGCTTCGACACCATCCGGCTGTGGGCCCGCTCCCAAATCACCTCCTGAACTCCGACAACGCCATGAGAATCGGTCTGCTGCAATGCGACGACGTCGCCGAACCCCTGCGCCAACGGCACGGCAATTATCCCGACATGATCCAGCGCCTGCTGCTGGCGGCCGACCCCCGGCTGACGTTCGAGGTCTACCCCTGCCACGAAGGCCGGATTCCGCCGGCCTCCGCCCGCGTGGACGGCTGGATCACCACCGGGTCCAAGTGCGGGGTCAATGACGATGCGGACTGGATCGAGCGCCTGTCCAGCTTCATCCGTGATCTGGCGCAGTCCCGCCAGCCGCTGGTCGGCATCTGCTTCGGTCACCAACTGATCGCCCGGGCGCTGGGCGGACGGGTCGAACGCAGCCCGCGCAGCTGGGGACTGGGCGCCTATCCCACCACCCTGGCGGGGCGGGAACCCTGGATGACGCCCTGGGACGCCGACAGCCTGCAGCTGCTGGCCAGCCACCAGGACCAGGTCGCGGCCCTGCCCCCTCAGGGCCGCGTTCTCGCGGGCAGCGGCTTTTGCCCCATCTACATGATGCAGGTCGGCGACAGCTGCCTGGGCATCCAGGGGCATCCTGAATTCACGCGGTCCTATCTGGCCGACCTGCTGGAGGCGCGCCGGGATCTCATCCCGCCCGAGCGCCTGCTGGCGGCCCGGCACAGCCTGCGCCAACCAGTCGATGACCAGATGGTGGCGCACTGGATGCTGAATTTCATCCGCCACGCGCGGCGTCAGGCCCCTCAGCCGGTCCGTCCAGCGTCCGCTCCATGACCCGCGCCTGATCCGCATCCAGCCGTCCCGCCTGCCGGGCCAGGGCCAGGCCGCGCCGGCACAGGCGGTCGTAGAGTTCGCGCATGTCGGGATCCACGGCCTGCAAGGCCTGCCGGTGCAGCCGGACAGTCCCCGCGTCGCCACGCGACACCGGGCCCGGCATGCCGCCGGCGACGCCGCTGCGCGACAGCGATTCCACCGTCCCGCGCAATAGCGGCAGCAAGGCGGCCAGGGCCTGCGCTTCCGTGGCGCCCCAGGACTGCCACAGGCGCACCGCCTCGGCCAGCAGCGCATGCACGTGCTGCGACGCGTAACCGCCGGAGGCGTGATAGCGCGCCCGCGCCTGGGGCGGCAAGGCCAGGCCCGCACATTCCAGGCGCCGCGCCAATGTCTGCAGCAAGGCTTCCAGCGCGGGCGCCGCCGCTTCGATCGCCACCGTGCATCCCGGCAGGCTGCGCACCGCGACCTCGGGATCACCGCCGAATGCCTGCATGGGATGAAAGCCGCCGACCAGCGCCCCGGCCTCGGCGGCCGGGCGCAGCGCCTCGACCGGCGTGGCGCCGCTGCAATGCACGACGTACTGGCCCGCGCGCCAGCGGATCGCGCGCGCGGCCTCGCCGATCGCGGCGTCCGGCGTGGTGATGAAAACCAGGTCGCAGGCATCCGCCGCCGCCTGGGGATCGACGGCCCGGCAGCCTGCCAGGTCCCGCGCAACCCTCCGGGCGCTGTCCGGGCTGCGGCTGGCTACCCGGGCCACCGGCACGCCTGCCCGCTGCAAGGCCAGCGCGAGCGCGTGGGCCAGGCGCCCCGCGCCCACGAATCCGATCTGAAGGAGTTCCGGTCGCGGCGCGGCGACGGGATCGGAAGACACAGAAGTCATGTGGATTTTCCCTCAGCCGGCCAGCAAGGCGCGCAGGCCGGCCTCGTCCAGGATGGGCACGCCCAGGCTCTGCGCCTTGGCCAGCTTGCTGCCGGCATCCTCGCCAGCCACGACCCAGGCGGTCTTGCGCGATACCGAGCCGCTGACCTTGCCGCCGGCCGCGAGGATCAGCCGGGTGGCCTCGTCGCGGCTCAGCTCGGGCATGGCGCCGGTGAGCACCAGCGTCTTGCCGGCCAGGGGCTTGCCGCCCGCCGGTTCGGCTTCTTTGCGCGGCTCGACCCCGGCGGCCCGCAGCGCGGCCACGACTTCGCGGTTGTGTGCCTCGGCAAAGAACCGCCGGATGGACGCCGCCACCACCGGGCCGACGTCGGGCACCTGCAGCAAATCGTCTTCGGACGCGTCCAGGATGGCGTCCAGCGTGCCGAAATGGCGGGCCACGTCGCGCGCGGTGGTCTCGCCCACGTGGCGGATGCCCAGCGCGTACAGCAGCCGCGACAGCGGCGGATGCCGGCTGCGGTCGATGGCCTGGACCAGGTTCTGCGCGGACTTCAGCCCCATCCGGGGATAGGTGGAGAGCTCGAGTTCGCCCAGCCCGTACAGGTCGGCCAGCGTGCGCACGCGTCCGCCGTCGACCAGCTGCTCGATCAGCTTGTCGCCCAGCCCGTCGATGTCCAGCGCCTTGCGGCTGGCGGCATGCCAGAGGGTCTGCTTGCGCTGGGCGGGACAGAACAGGCCCCCGGTGCAGCGCGTGATCGCCTCGCCTTCCGGCCGCTCGACGGCCGAGCCGCACACCGGACAGACCGGGCATACCGCCAGCAGGTCGAAGGGCTTGGCGTCGTCCGGACGCAGGTCCAGCACCGGGCCGACGACTTCGGGAATGACGTCGCCCGCACGGCGCACGATGACGGTGTCGCCGATGCGGATGTCCTTGCGCCGGATCTCGTCCTCGTTGTGCAGGGTCGCGTTGGTGACCGTGACGCCGCCCACGAACACGGGCTGCAGCCGGGCGACCGGCGTGAGCGCGCCGGTGCGCCCCACCTGCACGTCGATACCGACCAGGCGCGTGGATTCTTCCTGCGCGGGGAATTTATGGGCGATGGCAAAGCGCGGGGCTCGCGCGACGAAGCCCAGGACCTCCTGGGCCCGCAGGCTGTTGACCTTGTAGACGACGCCGTCGATGTCGTAGGGCAGGCCGGCGCGCGCCGCGCCCACCGTGTCATAGAAACGCAGCAGCTGGTCCGCGCCCCGGCACAGGGCTCGCCCAGGGCTGACGGCAAAACCGAAGCCGCCCAGCCAGTCGAGCATCGCGGCATGGCTGTCGCGCGGCTGCAGGTCCGCGCCGCCATCGTCGCGGATCTGGCCCCAGCCGTAGGCGTAGAAACGCAAGGGGCGCTTGGCCGTGACGCGAGGGTCCAGCTGGCGCAGGCTGCCGGCCGCAGCATTGCGCGGATTGACGAAGGGCTTGTCGCCCCGCGACAGCTGCTGGTCGTTCAGGCGGGCGAAGTCGGCGCGCGTCATCAGGACCTCGCCGCGGACTTCCAGCACGGCCGGCGCGTCGTCGCCGCGCAGCCGCAGGGGGACGGAATTCAAGGTGCGGATGTTGGCGGTGATGTCCTCGCCCTCGGCTCCGTCGCCGCGCGTGGCGGCCTGCACCAGCTGCCCGCCCTCGTAGCGCAGGCTGACCGCCAGCCCGTCGAACTTGTATTCCGCCATATATTCGACGCCGGGCACCTCGGGCGCGTCCCCGTCCGCCGGGACGGCGAACAGGTCGCCCTGCGCGTGCGCCGCGGGACCGGCGGCCTTGCCCAGCAGGCCGGATTCGGCGAGGATCGCGGCGATCCGCTCGTCGAAGGCGCGGATGTCCTCGGCCTCGAAGGCATTGCCCAGCGACAGCATGCGCACGGCATGGCGCACCGGCGCAAAATGCCCGGCCGGCGCGGCGCCGACCCGCTGGGTCGGCGAATCCGGCGTGATCCAGTCCGGATGCTCGGCCTCGATCGCCTGCAGCTCGGCCATCATCCGGTCGTACTGGACGTCGGGAATGGACGGATCGTCCAGCACGTAATAGCGGTGATTCGCGGCGTCGATGTCGGCCCGCAGGGCCAGCAGCCGACGGCGCAGGGGGTCGTCCTTCACGAAAACACCCGGGCCGTGCGGTCGGTGCCCGCGAGGAAGCCGGCCTGGTCGAGCTGGTCGTACAGGGCGCTGATCTGCTGGTCGATGGACGACGCCGAGGCATCCTGGAAGGTGCGGCCCTGGTCGTCCAGCACGTGGGCGTCCAGCCGCTGGGCCAGATCACGCCCCACCGCCACCATGCGGCTGAAAGCCTGGTCGTCAGGAATACTGTTGGGCACGTCCAGGATCAGGTCGGCGCGATGGGCGGGATCGCCGGACTGCCGTTCGATCTGCAGCACGAAGCGCGGCAGGCCGTTTTCCGCCATCCAGGCCCATTGCCCGCGCGACTGCACGAAACCGGCCTCGACGGCGGCCTCGGCGATGGCGGCGGCCGGCCGCGGGCTGGACAGCTGCAGGATGAGGCCGACCTGGGCGTCCATGGCCGCGCAGCGCGCGTCGAGCTCGGCCGCCTGCCGCAGGACGACTTCCTGTTCCGGCGCCTCGATCTGGCCGTCGAAGCGTTCCGCCAGGTTCTGCGCCAGCGTCCAGAGGTTGGACCATTCGATGGCGGTCAACGGCCCGGCGCGGTTGGCCATCACCACGGCCAGCTGCAAGGCGACGTAGGTTTCCTCGCTGCGCAGGCGCGTGCGGTGGCCGCCGCCCTCGCGCTCGGCAAAGACGCGCACTGGCTTCTTGCCGACCCGCGAGATGGACTGCACTGCCTGGGCCAGGTCATCGCCGGGAACGGGATGCGCCAGGGCAATGTCGATGACCGCCTCGCACGCGGGGTCGATCTCGGGCGCATCGTCGGCCGGCGCCGGGCGCTCGGCCTCCCAGAGGCCCGGCTCGCGGCGCGACGCCGGCATGTCCTGCAGCAGCGCGTCCTGGCCGGATTCCGGCAGGGTCGTGCGCATGCTGCGCCGCGCCCGCCATTCCTGCCAGCCGTTGTACAGCAGGACGACGACGATCAGGGCCGCCCCGATCGAAATCAGCAAAATCTGCAAGTCGCTCATAAAGACCTCATTCCCGTGCTCACGCCGCTTCGGCGACCCATTGCAAGGCAGAATCCATGTCCACCGCCACAATCCGCGAAACGCCCTGCTCCTGCATGGTCACCCCGACCAGCTGCCGGGCCATCTGCATGGCGATTTTATTATGTGAAATGAAGAGAAACTGCGTCTGGTCGCTCATGCCGCGCACCAGGTTCGCATACCGTTCGGTATTGGCGTCGTCCAGCGGCGCGTCGACCTCGTCCAGCAGGCAGAAGGGCGCGGGGTTCAGCTTGAACAGCGCGAAGACCAGGGCGGTGGCGGTCAGGGCTTTCTCGCCCCCCGACAGCAGGTGGATCGTGCTGTTGCGCTTGCCCGGCGGCTGGGCCATGACCTGCACCCCGGCGTCCAGGATCTCGTCCCCGGTCATGGTCAGGCGGGCTTCGCCGCCGCCGAACAACTGGGGAAACAGCTGGCCGAAATGCTGGTTGACCGTATCGAAGGTCTGGGACAGCAGCTCGCGCGTCTCGCGGTCGATCTTGCGGATCGCGTTTTCCAGGGTCTCGATGGCCGATTGCAGGTCCTCGCGCTGGCTGTCCAGAAAGCCCTTGCGCTCTTGCGCCGCCTTCAGCTCGTCGAGGGCCGCCAGGTTGACGGCGCCCAGCGATTCGATCCGCCGCGAGACGCGCTGGACCTCGGACTGCAGCCATTCCAGGCGCTGCCACTGGGGCGGCTGTTCCGCAAGGTGGCGGCGCAGCGCGGCGCGATCGACCTGCCGGGCGTCGAGCTGTTCCGCGTACTGCTCGACCGACAGGCGGGACGCCTGCTCCTTGAGCTGCAGCTCGGTGATCCGCGCCCGCAGGGGATCCAGCGCGCGCTCGAGCGCGAGGCGCCCCTCGTCGGACTCGCGCAGCTCGGCGGCCAGCTGGTCCTGGCGCACGCGGGCCAGGCGCAGGGCCTCTTCGCATTCGGCGCGGGCCTCCAGGGCGTCCTGCAGTCCGGCCTGGGCGACGGACTCGTCCAGCTCGAACAGCTCGCCCTGCAAGGATTCGAGCTCCACGCCCGAGCGCCGGCCCTGTTCGGCCGCCAGCTGCAAAGTGCGGCGCAGCTCGTCGAGCCGGTTGCGCAGGGACCGGACGGCATAGTCCGCCTCCTGGGCCGCGCGCTCCTGGTCGCGGCCCTGCTGGCGGGCGCGCTCGGCCTGCGCGGCCAGGTCCTCGATCTGCAGGTCCAGCGCCGCCAGGGCCTCTTGCTGTTCGGCCAGCACGCCGTCCAGGGATTCGAAGCGGGCCTCGGCCTCGTCGCGGCGCACCGCGAGGTCGGCCTGCTGGGCCCGCAGCTCGTCCAGGTCGCGATCCAGGCGGCGGGCCTGGTCGCCGGATTGCGCCAGTTGCTGGTCCATCTGGTGATGCCGCATCCGCGCGTCGTGATGGGCCTGCATGCGTTCGGAGATCTGCAGCCGCGCGGGCTGCAGGGCCTGTTCCAGGGCGCGGCGCGCGGCCTCGGCGCGCGCATGGGCGTCCAGCGCCTGGTCGGCGATCAGTTGCGCCGCCTTGATTTCACGCGCCAGATTGTCGATCTGCTGCTGGCGGGCCAGCAGTCCGGCCTGTTCGGAGTCCTCGGCATAAAAGCGCACGCTGCACGCATCGACGCGATGCCCGGCGCGCAGGATCCAGAGTGCGCCCGGGGGCAGCTCGGACCGGCGCGCCAGCGCCTGGGCCAGGTCCTCGCAGACGAAGACGCCGCCCAGCCAGGTTTCCAGCAGCGGCTGCAGGGCGGGATCCTGCACGCGCACCCGGTCCAGCAGGCGATCGGCGCCCGCCGGCTGGGCGACGTCCGGCGCGGATGGCGGAACCTGATAAAACGCCAGCCGCGCCGGCGGCGCATCCTGGGCGAAGGCCTGCACGTGGTCCAGGGTCCGCAGGCCCAGCGCGTTCATGCGCTCGTGCAGGACTGATTCCAGCGCAGTCTCCCAGCCGGCGTCCACCTGCAGGCGCTGCCACAGCCGCGTCAGGCCGTCGAGTTCCTGGCGCCGCAGCCACGGTTCCAGCGCATCCTCGGACTGGATCTTTTCCTGCAGCGCGATCAGCGCCTGGCGCCGTGCGTCCAGCCGTTCGAGGTCCAGGCGGGCGGCCTGGCTGGCCTGCTGGGTGTGCGCCAGCGCCGATTCGAGTTCGGGCTGGCGGGATTCGAGTTCCGCGAGCCGGGCCTGGGCTTCCTCGAGACGGTCTTCGGCCATCCGGCATTCGCCGGCCAGGCGTTCGAGCTCGGCGGGATCGGGCGCCCCCAGCGATTCGCGCTCGGACAGCAGGCGCTCGCGGCGCTCGTCGAGCGCGCGCCACTGGTGGTCGGCATCGCGCTGGGACTGCGCGGCCAGCGCCAGGTCCTGTTCCGTGCGCGCCAGGGCGCGGCGCGCCTCGTCGCGCTGCACGTTCAGCGTGCGCAATTGCGCGTCCAGTTCCGGCAAGCCGTCCTGGGCGGACTGCGCCTGTTCGGCCAGGATCTCGGCGCGCGCCAGCGACTCGTCGATCTGTTCCTGGATTTCCTCGATGGCGGACTGGCTGTGGGTCTGCTGGTCGCCCCATTCCTGCAGTTGAGACTGCAGCTGCGCGCGCCGCGCCTGCAGGCGGTTGCGGGAATCGACCACGTGACGGATCTCGGCTTCCAGGCGGCTGACCTGCGCCCCGGCCTCGAAGAGCCGCCCCTGGGCCTGGTGGACGGCCTCACTGGCCAAGAAATGCCCCTCGCGTCGGGATTCCAGATCGGATTCCAGGGCGCGCAGGCGGGCGACGGCGGCCTCGAGCTCGGCCTGAGCCTGCTCGGTGTCCACCGCCAGCGACTGCCGGCTTTCCCGGGCGGCCTCTTCGCGCAGCAGCCAGAGCGCGTGCTGCTTGAGCTCGCCGTCGGCCTGCAGGGCGCGGTAGTCGGCGGCCACGCGGGCCTGGGATTCGAGCTTGTCCAGCTGGGACGCGAGTTCGCGCAGGATGTCGTCCAGGCGGGTCAGGTTCTCCCGGGTGTCCTGCAGGCGGTTCTCGGTCTCCCGGCGGCGTTCCTTGTAGCGCGAGACGCCCGCGGCTTCCTCGAGATAGACCCGCAGTTCCTCGGGCTTGGCCTCGATCAGGCGGTTGATCATGCCCTGGCCGATGATGGCGTAGCCGCGCGTGCCCAGGCCGGTGCCCAGGAAGATGTCGTGGATGTCGCGCCGGCGCACCGGCTGGTTGTTGACGAAGTAGCTGCTGGCCCCGTCGCGCGTCAGCACACGGCGCACCGCGATCTCGGCGAAGGTGGACCACTGGCCGGCGGCGCGCCCCTGGCTGTTGTCGAACACCAGTTCGACGGAGGCCCGGGCGGCGGGCTTGCGCTGGCCCGATCCGTTGAAGATCACGTCCTGCATCGAGGCGCCGCGCAGCTCGGAGGCCTTGGTCTCGCCCAGCACCCAGCGCACGGCGTCGATGATGTTGGATTTCCCGCAGCCGTTAGGACCCACCACGCCGACCAGCTCGCTGGGCGTGGGAATCACGGTCGGATCCACGAAGGACTTGAATCCGGCAAGTTTGATCTGCGTGAGGCGCACGGGTATCTGGCGGCAAATTTCAGGCGAGTCGCAACAGCGTATGATAACGCACCAGAATACGCAGCCACCCATGCCGGGCGGGTGGTGCGGGGCTGCGAACCCGCTATACTGCAACTCGATTTTACAGTCGCGCGCCACGGATCCTCCCGATCGAGCCGCCCAGGTCCGGCCCTCGCCGCCGGACGGGCTCAGGCCAGGGAATCCCCGGGTGCCGACCCGTCACCAACCATCTTCGGGATCCGCGATTGAACAAGGGCTTCTACATGGTCATGGCCGCGCAGGCGCTGTCGTCTGTCGCGGACAATGCCCTGCTCATCGCCGCCATCGGCCTGATTGCCGACCTCAGCGGTCCCGACTGGATGGCCCCCATGATGAAATGGTGGTTCGCGCTGGCCTACGTGGTGCTGGCCGCCTTCGTGGGCGCGTTCGCCGATGCCTTTCCCAAGGGCAGGGTCATGTTCGCCACGAATGCGCTCAAGACCTGCGGCTGCCTGCTGATGTTCAGCTACGGGGCCTTCGGCGTCAGCCACGGTCACCAGCTGGTGCTGATCTTCGTCGCCTACACCATCGTCGGCGTCGGCGCCGCCGCTTATTCGCCGGCAAAATACGGCATCGTCACCGAAATGCTGCCGCCCGACCTGCTGGTCAAGGGCAACAGCTGGATCGAGGGCCTGACGGTGCTGTCGGTCATCATCGGAACGGTGCTGGGCGGCGTGCTGATCAGCCCCGCGGTGTCCGCCTGGCTGATGTCCTTCGAATGGATCGACGCGCTGGCCGACAACACCGCGCAATGCGCCATCCTGATGATCGGACTGGTCTACGTGACGGCCGCCGTCTGCAACCTGCTGATCCCGGACACCCATGCCTATTACCCACGCCAGCAGACCCGCCCGGCCGCGCTGATCCGCAATTTCATCACCTACGTCCGCATCCTCTGGTCCGACAAACTGGGGCAGATCTCGCTGGCCGTCACCACCTTGTTCTGGGGCGCGGGCGCGACCCTGCAGTTCATCGTCATCGAATGGGGGGCCCAGCACCTGGGCTACCGCCTGGACCAGGCGTCGGTCCTCATGGGGGTGGCGGCCTTCGGCACCGTCATCGGCGCCATCGTGGCCGGCCGCGTTCCGCTGCGCCGGGCGCTGTCGGTACTGCCCGTGGGGGTCGCGATGGGGCTGGTGGTGCTGCTGATGCCGCTGGTCTACAAGCCGTTCATGGTCTACTGCCTGCTGCTGCTCATCGGCGCCCTGTCGGGATTCTTCGTGGTGCCCATGAACGCGCTGCTGCAGCATCGCGGCCACGTGCTGCTGTCGGCGGGCCATTCCATCGCCGTGCAGAACTTCAACGAACAGCTCAACATCCTGCTGATGCTGGCGTTCTACAGCCTGATGCTGTGGCTGGGGCTGCCCATCAACGTCATCATCGCGATCTTCGGGATCCTCGTCGCCTGCCTGATGCTGGTCTTCATCCGCTGGAACCGGCTGAACCACCGCGCCAATCCGGAACTCGAACACCTGATCGGCCAGACGGAACACGGCACCGCGCTGCGCTGAGGCGATCCGCGGCTGCCCGCTGCGCGGGTATGCGCCCGGGCGATGCCTGGGGCATCGCGATTCAAGTGGTGGGGGCGGATTGCCGCACGGCCTGCGCCAGGCCGGCCAGGTCCCGCCAAGCCTCGGCCTTCAGCGCCGAACGCACCAGCAGGGATGCCGGCTGGTGCGTCACCCAGACTGGAATATCGTCCCCGGACTCCTGCCGGTATCGCTGCGCGGTCCCGCGCACGGCATCCAGTTCCACCGCGCCGCCCAGGACGGCCTGGGCCGCCACGCGCCCCAGCGCCAGGATCCAGCGCGGCTGCAGCAGCGCGATCTCGCGGCGCAGATGCGGCACGCAGGCCGCGATCTCGGCCGCGTCGGGCTCGTGTCCGCCCGGCGCCCGGCATTTGACGACGTAGGTGCCGAACCGGGATTCGGCGTGCGGCAGGCGGACCGCCGACAGCATGGTCTGCAGCAGGCGCCCCGAATCCCCCTGGAAGGGCTGGCCGGCGACCTCGTCGTCGATGCCCGGCTGCTCGGCGACGATCAGGTAAAAGGGCCGCTCGGTCTGGCCCGCCCCCGGCACGGCCCGCAGGCGCTGCTGGTGCCGGCCGCACTGCTGGCAGGCCCGCACCGCGCCGGCCAGCGCGTCCAGGTCGGGACATTGGGCGGGCGGCCGCGCGGTTTCCGGCGCCAGCGCCGGCGCCGTCACCGGCGCGCGCGCGCGATCGGCGGGATTGCTGGCCGGGGCGGCGGCCACGTCGGGCGCGCGCACGTCCAGCCAATGCAGGTCGACGCCGATCTCCGCCAGCCAGGCGGCCTGGGCCAGGCGCAGCAGCGGTTTCATGTCGGGGACTCCTGGAGCGCCAGCGTCATGACCCAGGCGTCTTCGCGCGCCCCGTGCGCGGCCGGGTAATAGCCGCGGCGCAGGCCCAGCTGGCGGAATCCGTGGCGTTGGTAGAACTGGACGGCCTGGGTATTGCTGGGCCGCACCTCCAGGGTCAGCGCCGGCAGGCCGACTTGGCGGCAATGGGCCACGCACTGGCGCAGCAGCTCGGCTCCCACGCCCTGGCGCTGGCTGTCCGGGCGCACGCCGATGACCAGCAGGTGTGCCATGTCGGGCGTATCCATGACCAGGGCGAAGCCCAGCATCGCGCCCAGGCGGCGCACCACCCAGCCCCGGTATCCCGCCGCCACCCCGTCGGCGAAATTCCCGCGGGTCCAGGGAAAAGACTGGACCTGCCGCTCGATGGCGGCCACCTCGTCCACATCGGACATGCCCATGTCGTGGATCGACCAGCGCGCCGCATCGGCCTGCGGATTGCCGCCCAGGCCTTGAGCGCGCTCGACGGTGGTGTAGGCGACCTTGTCGCGCACGTACGCGGGCGCGGCCAGCGCGGCATCCAGGCCCCGTCCATGCCGCCAGTCCCGGGCGGCCAGGCGCGCCACGGTGGCGGCGTGCGCGCGCACCGGTCCGTCACCGTCCACCGGAGGACAGGCCGCCCCCAGCGCCTCGAGCTCGTCGGCCAGACCGGGAAACGCCGTCAGCGCATCGCCGTGGACCGACCAGCCGCCTCCCGCGCGCATGGCCCAGTCCGCGGATGCCTCCGCCACCCAGGCAGCGACATCGTCCCTGCCCAGCAGGGCCGGCGCCTGCAGCGTGGTCCAGTCTTCGCCCGCGCACAGGTAGGCGGCCACGTACAGTTCCTGCATGCGGGCGTCCTGCGCCACGACGTGCACGCCCGCCGGGTCCTGGCCGGCCTGCTCGACGGCGATCGCGCACAGCGAATCCACCGGCAGGACGGGAATCTCCAGCGCGACGGCCAGGCCCTGGGCGACGCCGCAGGCGACCCGCAGGCCCGTGAATCCGCCCGGCCCCTGGCCGAAGGCGATCGCCGAGAGGTCCGCCCGCCCCACGCCGGCCTGGTCCAGCAGGCGCTGGGCCAGCGGCAGGATCTGCTCGGCGTGCTCCTGGCGCCCCTCGTGCTGCGCGGCGACGAGCGTCACGCGGCCGCCCGCCTGCGACAGCAGCGCGACACTGCACAATGTGCTTGAAGTTTCAAACGCAAGAATGTGAAAATCGTCCATGGCGCGATCATTTTAATGGAGGAGTTCCCCCAGCCGGATCCCGAGACACGCGCCGTCTCCCGATCGGTCCACAAGCCGGCGCCCCACGCGGCAAACGGCCGTCTCCACGCCCAGGGGCGCAGACCCGGAGACGGCCGTTCGACAACCAAACGCTTATTGTGTAATTTGTTGTGATAAACCGCTGGTGCAGCTTTCCCGACCCTGTTACATTTTCCTCATGAACACACATAACCAGACCCTCATCCGCAAGATCCTGATCGTCGACGACGATCCGCGCTTGCGCGACCTGTTGCGGCGTTATCTGTCCGAGCAGGGCTTCAATGTCTACGTCGCGGAAGACGCGAAGGAAATGGCCAAGCTCTGGCAACGCGAGCATTTCGACCTGCTGGTGCTCGACCTCATGCTGCCGGGCGAAGACGGGCTGTCGATCTGCCGCCGGCTGCGGGGCAACCACGACAACACCCCCATCATCATGCTCACCGCCAAGGCCGAGGAGATCGACCGGATCGTGGGCCTGGAAATGGGCGCTGACGATTATCTGACAAAACCCTTCAACCCCCGCGAGCTGCTGGCGCGCGTCAACGCCATCCTGCGCCGGCGCGGCACCGAAGAACACCCCGGCGCCCCCAGCCAGGAAAACGAATCCATCGAGTTCGGCCCGTACGTGCTCAATCTGTCCACGCGCACCCTGATGAAAAGCGGCGAATCCGTGCCCATCACCACGGGCGAGTTTTCCGTGCTCAAGGTCTTCGCCCGCCACCCCAAGGTCCCGCTGTCGCGCGACAAGCTCATGGAACTCGCCCGGGGACGCGAATACGAGGCCTTCGACCGCAGTCTCGACGTGCAGATCTCGCGCCTGCGCAAGCTCATCGAACCCAACCCGTCCAAGCCGGTGTTCATCCAGACGGTGTGGGGGCTGGGCTATGTCTTCGTGCCCGACGGCGGCCAATAATCCTTGCGCCCGCGGACGCTGGCGCCGCGGGCCGTCTTCCTCATGACGCTCGTCAAGCGACTGCGGCGCACCATCCTGCCCAGGCTGCGCCTGGGCCTGTTCACCCGGTCCTTCCTGCTGATCGCCTTCCTGATGCTGATCAGCCTGGGGGCCTGGCTGCAGATCGTCTTCAACATGGAGGAAGGCCCGCGCGCCGTGCAGCTGGCCCAGCGGATCGCCACCACGGTCAGCATCACCCGCTCGGCCCTGGTCTACGCGCCGGCGAAAGTCCGCCCGGCGCTGCTGCTGGACCTCGCCACCCAGGAAAGCCTGCGCGTGCAGCCGCGCGAATCCACCGACGTGCTCGAGCCCCTGCCGCACAACGCCTACTGGAACAACGTCTCGACGGAGATCCGCAACCGCCTGGGCTCCCAGACGGCCATGATGTGGGCCGTCAACCAGGTGCCGGGCATCTGGATCAGCTTCCATATCGACGACAAGATGTACTGGCTGGTCTTCGACCGCGACCAGTTGCGGCTGACCTCCGGCCGGGAATGGCTGGGCTGGGTGGCCGCCTCGCTGATGCTGGCGCTGCTGGGCGCGGCGATCAGCGTGCGCTTCATCAACCACCCGCTCGCACAACTGGCCAAGGTCGCCCAGCAGCTCGCCAGGGGGCAGACCCCGACCCCCCTGCCCGAAAAAGGCCCGGTCGAGATCCGCGACATGAACATCGCCTTCAACCGGATGGCGCGCGACCTGCGGCAGAACGAGGCGGACCGCGAGATCATGCTGGCCGGGATCTCGCACGACCTGCGCACGCCGCTGGCCCGCATCCGCCTGGAAATCGAGATGAGCCACATGAGCGACGAGGCCCGCCAGGCCATCGACGACGATCTGGCCCAGATCAACCACAGCATCGGCCAGCTGATGGAATACGCCCGGCCGGCCGGGCAGGTCCCCGAAGCCGGCATCGACGTCTCGCGCGTGCTGGAAGACCTCGCCGAGCGTGAACGCACGCACACCGAATCCCTGGGCGGCGATCTGCAGGCGGGCATCGAGCCCGGCCTGCAGGCGCGCATCAGCGCCAACGATCTCAAGCGCATCGTCAGCAACCTGATCGAGAACGCCCGCCGCTACGGCCGCAGCGCCAGCGACGACCGCGCGCACATCACGCTGCGCGCCTACCAGAGCGGCAACCTGCTGCGCATCGAGGTCCAGGACCGCGGCGCGGGCATCCCGCATGCCGACGTGCAGCGGCTGCTGCGGCCCTTCGCGCGCGGCGAAAGCGCCCGCACCGGGGTCAGCGGCGCGGGGCTGGGGCTGTCGATCGTCGAGCGCCTCCTGGGCCAGGTCGGCGGCAAGTTCGAGCTCGTGTCCCAGCCCACCCAGGGCCTGCTCGCGCGCATCGAAATCCCCAAGTCCAAGGCCAGACCGACCGACAAGGCCATGGCGTAGAATGAAGGGGCGGCCCTCCCGGCCGCCCATCACTCAGGAGCCCCGATGAAAACCATAGGCGACAAGCTCGAGGCCTTCCGCGTCACCGGCGTCAAACCCGGTTTCAATCAGCACGAGGAAAACGGCGTTTCCGCATTCGAGGACATCACCGAATCCTCCTTCCCCGGCAAATGGAAGGTCATCTATTTCTACCCCAAGGACTTCACCCTGGTCTGCCCCACCGAGATCATCGGTTTCAATGCGCTGGCCGATGCCTTCGAGGAACGCGATGCGATCCTGATGGGCGGGTCCACCGACAATGAATACGTAAAACTCGCCTGGCGGCGGGAAAACCCCGAACTCAGCAAGCTGAACCACTACCAGTTCAGCGACACGACGGGTGCGCTCATCGACCAGCTGGGCATCCGCGAGAAATCCGAGGGCGTGGCCCTGCGCGCGACCTTCATCGCCGATCCGGACAACATCATCCAGCACGTCTCGGTCAACAATTTCAACGTGGGCCGCAGCCCCGAAGAAACCCTGCGCATCCTGGATGCGCTGCAGACCGAGGGGCTGTGCGCCTGCAACCGCGCCCTCGGGGGCGCGACGCTGTAGCGCCCTTCCCCGCCCATCCGGCGCCCGCGCCGGATGCGGCTCAGCGCCGCGCCAGCAGCGCGGCGGCGCTGGCGGCGATGCCTTCGCCCCGCCCCAGATAACCCAGGCCCTCGTTGGTCTTGGCCTTGACGTTCACGTCCGCCGGATCGATTCCCAGCGCCTGCGCGATGCAGGCGGCCATGGCGGCCGCATGGGGCCCGATCCTGGGCGCCTGGGCATGGACGGTGGCATCCACGTTCACGACTTCCCAGCCGGCCTCGCCGGCCAGGCGGCCCGCCTCCCTCAGGAACATCCGGCTGTCGGCGCCCGCCCAGCGCGGATCGCGGTCCGAGAAGTGCCGTCCGATGTCGCCCAGGCCCGCGCCGCCCAGGATGGCGTCGGTCACCGCGTGCAGCAGCACGTCGGCGTCCGAATGGCCGGCCAGGCCGCGCTCGTACGGGATCTCGACCCCGCCGATGATGAGGGGCCGGCCGGCCACCAGCACGTGCAGGTCATGGCCCTGGCCGACGCGGAAGGGAAAGCGATTGCTCATGAATGCGGCTCCTGTCCGTCATCCTGGCTGCGCAACCAGGACTCGAACCACTCGAAGTCCTCGGGCCAGGTCAGTTTCTCGTTGCGGCGGCTGCCGGGCACCAGCAGCGGAGGGCGTCCTCCGGACAGCTCCACGGCCGAGGCCTCGTCCGTCACCCGCTCGTCCCGGGCCGAGGCCTCCAGGGCGGCGCGCAATTCGTCCGCGCGAAACATCTGCGGCGTCTGCGCCAGCCAAAGACCGTCCCGAGACAGGGTGCGTCCGACCCGCCGGCCGGCGACGGCCTGCTTGACCGTGTCGGCGACGGGCAGGGCCAGCAGGCCGCCCAGGTCCTCTTGCAGGCAGGCGTCGATCAGCCGCGCCAGGGCGTCGGCCGGCAGGCCCGGGCGCGCGGCATCGTGGACCAGCACCCAGGCGCCGGGCGCCAGGGCGGCGTCCCGCAGGGCCGCGCGCACCGTCGCCGCCCGGGTGGGGCCGCCGCAAGGCCGCCACACGGTGCGCGGCAGGCCGTCGAGCGCCTGCGCCACCCAGGGATCGCCCGCCGTCACCGCGACGCGAACCTGGGCGATGCGCGGCTCGGCCAGCAGGGCGCGGACCGCGCGGCGCAGCATCGGCTCGCCGCGCAGGGCGCGATACTGCTTGGGCACGCCGTCCGGGGCGCCGGCGCGCGAACCCGTGCCGGCGGCCGGCACCAGGGCGATCAGAGGAGTCTCCATGAGGGCGGATTTTAGCCGAGCGGGGAGCCCGCCCGCGCGCCCCGCCTCCCCGGCATCCCGGTCGCGCATTCAAACCCGAGTCTTTATACTGTCGCCCAGGCCCGGAAAACCGCCGGCGGCGCGACGCAGCACCGCCCGCCCCCGCCGGCCGAACCGGATCCACGCCCCCCATGCAAGACAGCCCTGCCCGCATCCCGTCCCCGAACCTGCCTTCCCTCGATGCCACCCTGGACGCCCTGAAACCCGGGCAGCGCCACGCACAGCCCCGGCCGCCCGGATCCGGCGATGCGCTGTGGCTGGCCGCCCTGAGCCGGCGCGCGGGGCGGCCGCTGGCGGCGTTCTGCGCCGATCCCCTGGCCGCCCAGCGCCTGGCCGAGGAGATCGGGCTGTTCGATCCCGAACTGCGGGTGCGCTTCCTGCCCGACTGGGAAACGCTGCCCTATGACAGTTTCTCGCCCCACCAGGACCTGATCTCCGAACGCCTGCGCACACTGCACGCGCTGGGCCAGGGTACCGTCGACATCCTGGTGGTGCCGGTCACCACGGCCCTGACGCGGCTGGCGCCGCCCGAGTTCCTCGCTGCCTATACCTTCCGGTTCCGCCAGGGCGATACCCTCGACGAAGACCGGCTGCGCGCGCAACTGACGCTGGCCAACTACAGCCACGTCACCCAGGTCGGCGCCCCTGGCGAATTCTGCATCCGCGGCGGCCTGATCGACCTGTTCCCCATGGGCTCGACCCTGCCCTACCGCATCGACCTGTTCGACCGCGAGATCGAATCCATCCGCAGTTTCGACATCGACACCCAGCGCAGCCTGTATCCGGTACGCGAGATCGAGCTGCTGCCCGGACGCGAATTCCCCATGGACGAGGCGGCGCGCAACCGGTTCCGGGCGCGTTTCCGCGAGCTGTTCGAAGGCGATCCGTCCCGGGCGCTGCCCTACAAGGACATCGGCAACGGCATCGCCTTTGCCGGCATTGAGTACTACCTGCCGCTGTTTTTCGAGCAGACCGCCACCCTGTTCGACTACCTGCCCGACGAGACGCTGGCCGTGACCCTGGGCGATGCGCCCGCCGCCATCAGCCGGTTCACCCAGGATGCGCACAACCGCTGGCAGTTCCTGAAGTCGGATCCGGAGCGGCCGGTGCTGCCGCTGGACATGCTGTTCCTGGACGACGAGGGCTTTCACGCCGGCCTGCGCCGGATGGCCCGCCTGGCCCTGGTCAACGACCAGCCCCACCCCGATTTCGCGCCCTGTCCCGACGTGGCCGTCAACCGGCGGGCCGACGACCCCCTGGCCGGCCTGCGCCGCCACCTGGACGCCAGCGGCTTGCGCACCGCGATCTGCGTGGATTCCGCCGGCCGCCGCGAGACCATTGCCGAACTGCTGAGCGATTACCGTCTCAAGCCCGACGCGGCCTTCGACACCTGGCAGGACTACCTGGACAGCGACGCCCGCTTCGCGCTGATCGTCGCGCCCCTGACCGGCGGCTTCCTGATGCCGCCGGCGGGCCTGGCCATCCTGACCGAGAACGACCTGTATCCCGCCCAGGCGGCCCGGCCCGTCCGCAGCCGCCGCCACCGGTTCGAGCAGCGCAGCAACGTCGACGCCATGGTGCGCGACCTGGCCGAGCTGCACGTGGGCGACCCGGTGGTGCACGTCCAGCACGGCATCGGCCGCTACCGCGGCCTGGTCAGCATGGACCTGGGCGACGGCCCCATCGAGCTGCTGCACCTGGAATACGCCCAGGACGCCACGCTGTACGTGCCGGTCTCGCAATTGCACCTGATCGCCCGCTACAGCGGCGCGGATCCCGACCAGGCCCCCCTGCATCCGCTGGGGTCGGGCCAGTGGGAAAAAACGCGCCGCAAGGCCGCGCGTCAGGCCCGCGACACGGCCGCCGAGCTGCTGGCCCTGTACGCCAGCCGCGCCGCGCGCGAGGGCCTGCGCTTCCAGTTCCCGGCCCGCGACTACCAGGCCTTCGCGGAAGGCTTCGGCTTCGAGGAGACCCCCGACCAGGCGGCCGCCATCATGGCCGTCATCCAGGACATGACCTCCGGGCGCCCCATGGACCGGCTGGTCTGCGGCGACGTGGGCTTCGGCAAGACCGAGGTTGCGCTGCGGGCCGCCTTCCTGGCGGTCATGAACGGACGCCAGGTCGCCCTGCTGTGCCCCACGACGCTGCTGGCCGAGCAGCACGCGCAGAACTTCGCCACCCGCTTTGCCGACTGGCCCGTGCGCATCGCCGAGCTGTCGCGCTTTCGCACCGGCAAGGAAACCGCCCGCGCCATCGAAGGCCTGGCCGACGGATCGGTGGACATCGTCATCGGCACGCACAAGCTGCTGTCCAAGGACGTGCGCTACAAGCAGCTGGGCCTGGTCATCATCGACGAGGAGCACCGCTTCGGCGTGCGCCAGAAAGAGGCGCTGAAGGCCCTGCGGGCCGAGGTCGACGTGCTGACCCTGACCGCCACCCCGATCCCCCGCACCCTGGGCATGTCGCTGGAAGGCATCCGCGATTTTTCCGTCATCGCCACCGCCCCGCAAAAGCGTCTGGCGATCAAGACCTTCGTGCGCCGCGAGGATGGCAGCACCATCCGCGAAGCCATCCTGCGCGAGCTCAAGCGCGGCGGCCAGGTCTATTTCCTGCACAACGAGGTGGAGACCATCCACAACCGCCGCGCCCGGCTGGAAGAGCTGGTGCCCGAGGCCCGCATCGCCGTGGCCCACGGCCAGATGGGCGAGCGCGAGCTGGAAGAGGTCATGAAGAGCTTCTACCAGCAGCGCAGCAACGTGCTGCTGTGCACCACCATCATCGAGACCGGCATCGACATCCCCTCGGCCAACACCATCATCATCCACCGCGCCGACAAGCTCGGGCTGGCGCAGCTGCATCAGTTGCGCGGCCGGGTCGGGCGCTCCCACCACCAGGCCTACGCCTATCTGCTCACGCCGGGCGAGGACGCCATCACCGCCAACGCCAAGAAACGCCTGGAGGCCATCCAGTCCATGGAGGAACTGGGCGCCGGATTCTTCCTGGCCATGCACGACCTGGAGATCCGCGGCAGCGGCGAGGTGCTGGGCGAGTCACAGTCGGGCAACATCCAGGAGATCGGCTACAGCCTGTACAACGACATGCTGGCCGCCGCCGTGCGGGCGCTGAAATCCGGCGAGGAGCCGGACCTGGACGCACCCTTCGGCACCCAGTGCGAGGTCAATCTGCACGCCCCCGCCCTGCTGCCCTCGGACTACTGCGCCGACGTGCAGGCCCGCCTCGGCCTGTACAAGCGGCTGGCGCACGCCGCCGACGCCGACACGCTGACCGCGATCCAGGAAGAACTGATCGACCGCTATGGCAAGCTGCCCGAGGCCGGCCAGACCCTGCTGTCCCTGCACCGCCTGCGCCTGCTGGCCGAATCCCTGGGCATCATCAAGATCGACGCCGGTGAATCGCAAGCGTCCATCCAGTTCTCCGCCCAGCCCAAGGTCGAACCCCTGCGGGTGATCGAACTGGTGCAGCAGGACCGCCAGGTGCGCCTGAACGGCCCCGACCGCCTGAAGGTCGCCTTCGGCGGCGCGGTGGACGTGCCCGGCCGCGTGCAGAAACTGCGCGGCCTGCTGAAACGGCTGGGCGGGGCTTCCGCGTAAGCGCTCACAGACAAGACTGTCCCGTTACCCCCATGTGCCTGATAAGGACGGGCATGCTGACGCATGTCCGCCCGAATTGCGGCCATTTATTTCCCAACCGTTTGGGTTTAGGAGTACCATGAGCACAATCCTCAGGTTCCAGGGTTATAGGGTCGTCATTTATGCCAACGATCATCGACCTCCCCACATCCATGTCATCGGTGACGATTCCGAGGCCATCTTCCGGCTCAACTGTCCCCATGGGCCACTGGAACCAGCCAGGATCGTCCGACTGGCGCATCACCGCTTATTGCAGATCCAACGGCGACTGGAAACGCACATTCACTTGCTATGCTGGCACTGGAGACTGATCCATGACGACGCCTGACTCCTACCTTGCCCATGGCGAGGATCCGGTTCCGGACACGGGTTACGCAGAGTCCGCGCATTACGACACTGCCTCGCAGCGGGTGGCGATCACGCTGCGTCATGGGCTCGAATTGATGATTCCGGTTCACCTGCTGCAAGGCTTGGCAGACGCGCCGCCCACATCCCTGTCCCGTATCGAGATCAGCCCTGCCGGTACCGGCCTGTACTGGCCCGATCTGGACGTCGACCTTTACATCCCTTCATTGATCCAGGGGCTATTCGGCACACGCCGCTGGATGGCCAGCCTGATGGGCCAAGCCGGCGGCCGCTCACAGTCCGCCGCCAAGGCCCGGGCCGCACGCGCCAATGGCCGCAAGGGCGGACGGCCGCGCAAGCGGCCGGACGGCATCTGACTGCGGACTCGCCGCCGGATCCTGCGCCGGCCGCCCACGTCGACCCGCCACGCGTAGCGCCAGCAACGACGCGGGTTTTCGATCGTGCGATTCTCTTGAAATCAATTGTATTGTGAACGATTCGTGTTTAGAATTCGTCAATCAATTGAGAATGATTTTCATATCGCCAGCCTAAAACCATGCGCAAACCCACCGACCCTCCCCTCGCCTGCGCGATACTTGCCCTGACCGGACTCATGACGCTGGCGTCGGCGCCCTTGCACGCACAAACGACGGACGCCACGGACAATACCGCGACGCAGCCCGCCTCCACGTCGTCCGGCGCGGAGGCGAATGGCCAGGCCGTCAGTGAACTGGACGCGGTGAAGGTGGTCGGCTCGGTCGACGATCTGCAAAGCCTGGATTTCTACGCTCCCAATTCCAGCGCCGTGATCAGCGCCAAGGACATCGAGGCGCAGGGCGCCCGCAAGCTCGACGAAGCCCTGCAGTACCAGGCGGGCATTCTCAGCGAACCCTATGGCGCGGACAACAAGGTCGAATGGTTCAAGATTCGGGGTTTCGAGGCGTCCACAGCGTTGGATGGCACCCCGACGACTCCAAACGGATTCTTCGTCTGGAAGCCGGAAATTTTCGGCGTCGAATCAGTCGAGGTGTTGAAAGGGCCAAATTCCCTGGAGTTCGGTGCGTCCAAGTCGGGAGGCGTCGTCAATCTGGTGACCAAGCGCCCACACAAGGAAGAATCCCTGCTGATGAACCTGGAGGCCGGCCACCGCAATCGCCTGGGCCTGGGCATCGACTACAACGGGATTGCCAACGACGAGGGTAATGTCTATTACCGCATCGTCGCCCAGGCCCGCCGCGCCGACAGCATGCAGCGCGAGACGGACATGAAGAGCTATTACCTGGCGCCCAGCCTGACTGTCGATTTCACCGATCGCACATCGCTGACCCTGCTGACCAGCATCCAACGCGAGGATGGCCGTCCGACCAACGGATTCCTGCCGGCCTATGGTTCGCTCGTCAGTACTCCCGACGGCCGCATCGACCGCCGCCTGAACGCAGGCGAACCGGGGTTCGATCACTTGCAGCGCACGCAGGTCGGTGCCGGTTGGCTGCTCACGCATAAGCTGAATCCGGACTGGACCTTCACACAGAACTACAAGTTTTCGTACCTGGATATCGATCAGCAAAATGTGTTTGCGTATGCCGCAGAAAATGGCCGGGAACTCAAACGCGGTTATACGCTCACCGACGGCATCACTCGAAATCACTACCTCGACCACCGCCTCAAAGGCCACGTACGCCTGAGCGACTCGGTAGAAATCCTGCCCGTCATCGGCATTGACTACCTCAAATCCAACACGTCCGGCCGCAACAACGGCTTCGGCGGGGCGCCGAACCTGGACATGTTCACCCCCGTCTACGGCAAGTCCTTTCCGGTGAGCGCGACCCCCTACGACATCGACTCCCGGCAGTTGGGCCTGTACGCCTCCGCTCAGGCACGTGTCGGCTCGCACTGGAATTTCAACGCCGGCATCCGCCACGACCGCGCCAAGAGCGACGGTTTCACCGCCGGAAAGAATTCTGGCTACGATGTCAGCAACAACAGCGTGAATGCCGGTGTCATGTACATCAGCGACTATGGCATTTCACCGTACATCAGCTATTCGGAGTCGTTTGAACCTCAAGCAGGTGCTGACGGTTACGGCAATGCTTACGTGCCCTTCATCGGCAAGCAAAAGGAAATCGGGGTCAAACTGGAGCCCGAGTGGCTGGATGGCACCGTAACCCTGGCCTATTTCGACATTGAGCAAAAGAACTCATTGATGCCGGATCTCGTCACACAAGTACAAAAGCAAGGCGGGAAACAAACCAACAAAGGCGTGGAATTGCAAGGCAACTTCCACATCACGCCGCGCACCGGCATGCGTATTTCCTATACCTACAACCATGCCCGCCAGGACATCAGCGAAACACAAACGATCCGCACCCCGCTGATCCCCCGACACCAGGCCAGCCTCTGGGTCGATCACCGCTTCGACCTACCTGCGGGCGGCGCACTGACCGTCGGCGCTGGCGCGCGCTACAACGGCCCGACCGAGGACCAGCAATACAATCGCGGAGCGATCGTCCCCAGTTACACGCTGTTCGACCTGATGGCACGCTACCAGATCGACCGTAACTGGTCTGTGCAGATGAACGCGCGCAACTTGACCAATAGAACGTACGTCAGCGGCTGCGACGCCTACTGCTACTACGGCGGCGAACGCACCATCGACATGCAGCTGCAATATCAATGGCGCTGAGCCCGGATCCGTCCTGGCGCCGTCCCTGCCCTGCGGAGTCCGTCTCATGGACTCCGCAGGGCCTTTTCACGGTCGTATTCCTGGGCATTGCCGCCGGCCTGCAGTTGACGGACATGGGCCTGCAGGCCGTGTCGCTGTCCGCCATCCAGCGCAGCTTCGGCGTCGGCGACGCCGCCCTGGGCGCCCTGCAGGGCCTGGCCGGTGTCCTGATCGGCAGCGCTCTGGCGATCCCGCTGGCGCGCTTCGCCGACCGGTTCTCGCGTAAACGCGTACTCTTGTGCCTCATCGCCGCCTCGTCCGCCCTGATGGGGCTGAGCGCCGTCGCGCACCAGTTTCCGCTGTTCTTCATCGGCCGCTCGGCGGCCGGCATAACCGAATTCGCCATGGTGCCGCTGGTCTATTCCATGATCCCCGACCTGGCGCCGGAACGGCACCGGGTGGCGGCCAATCTCGGTTTCGCGGCCCTGGTGGCTGCCGGGGCGAGCGCCGGCTTCTACTTCAGCGGCGCCATCCTGTCCGCAGCGGACGCCTGGTTCGCCTGGCACACGGACCCCTGGCGCAAGGGCTTTCTGCTGCTCGGTCTGGCCGGCCTGCCCCTGCTGGCGCTGGGCGTGCTGACGGCCGATCCCGCGCGGCATCTGAGCGCGGAAGACCGCGCGGCCCATGGTTCGCTGCTGGCCTTCCTGCGGCGGCGCTGGCGTCCCATCGGCCTGTTCGTCGGGACGGCCGGCTGCCTGATCACCGCCGTGCAGGCGCTCAACCAGTTGATCGCCCTGGCGCTGGAGCGCCGGTTCCAGGCAGCGCCCGCCGACATCGGCCACGCCATGGGGCTGATCATTCTGCTCACCAGCGTCGGCTGCCTGCCCGTGGCCGGCGTGCTGGACCGCGCCCTGGCCCGGCGCGTCGGCCAGGCGGCACGGCCCCTGATCATGGGCTTGTCCGTGGCCGTCGCCATCCCGGTGCTTCTCCTGCTGACGTCCATGCGCACACTCGACCAGGGCTTCGTCGCCGTCGGCCTCTTCCTGTTCATGACCTGCACGGCCAATGCGCTGGTGCCGACCATGTTGCAGGACTTGGCGCCCGCCTCCCTGCGGGCGCGCTGCTTCGCGATCTGGAGCTTCGTCGTCTCGCTGTTCGGGGCCAGCGGTCCCTTGATCGCCGGCACCTTGTCGGACTGGTTCTTCGACAAGCACCTGCTGAACGCCATCGCCGCCGTCGCCGTCCCCGCCTTGGCTGTGTCGATGGGGTGCGCCCTGTGGTCCGTGCTACGGATCCGGCGGGAACGCGCACCGACCGAAAGCTGGCCCGCCTAGGAACCCGCTGGCTCGACCGGCGGCACGCGCACCCCCGCGCAACGGCAGGCGAACGCCCAGCACAAGGCCGCCTGGCCGAACAGGCTGCCCCGATCGTCGCTCTGCTGATGGCCGCTGTCCGGATCCAGCACCAGCACCGCCGGCCGGTCACCAGTGCTTCGGTGGCGGATGTTCGCCACCAGCTTGGCGGGTTCCCAATAGGGCACGCGGTCGTCCTTCAGCCCGGCCGTGCATAATACCGGCGGATAGTCCGCCTCCCCCACGTTCTCGTACGGCGAAATGGCCGCGATGTGGTCGTAGGCGAAGGGGTCGGCCAGCGGATCGCCCCAGTCCGGACGCAACAGGGGCACCAGCGGATGATCGGCATCGCTCATGGTGTTCAGCATGTCGACGAAGGGCACCTGCGCGATCACCCCCGCCCAGAGCGCCGGCTCCATGTTCATGGCGCCGCACACCAGCAGTCCGCCGGCCGAGATTCCCTGGGCGACGATCCCGCCGGGGGCGGCATAGCCGATGTCCAGCAGATGGCGGGCGCAGGCGATGAAGTCCGTCATCGAATTGCGTTTCTTTTCGCGGCACCCGTCCTGGTACCAGCGCCAGCCTTTCTCCGATCCGCCGCGCACGTGCGCAATAGCGTAGCGGAAACCGGCATCGACCAGCACGGTCGCCGGCAGCGAAAAAACGGGTTCACTGGCAATGCCGTAGGCGCCATAGCCGGTCAGCAGGAGGGGCTGCGGCGCATCCGGACCCGCGTCCCGGCGGGACAACACGGTGATCGGAACGGTTTCGCCATCGGACGCCCTGGCGTACAAACGCTCCACCCGATAAGCATCCCGGTCGAACCCGGCGGGCTCGGCCTGGCCGGCCACGACGCGCCGCCCCGTGGCCAGGTCGATATCCAGCCAGCACGGCGGACTGGCCGGCGCCTGGTGCACGATTCGCACCAGGCGGGCGTCATACGGCTGCGAGGGAACGAGTTCGATGGAATACGCGGGTTCGTCGAAGCCCACGACGGTCTCCCGGCCATCGGGATGGCTCAGCACGAGGCGACGCAGCCCTTGCACGCGTTCAAGCCGCGCCAGCGCCTGGGCAAAGGGGCGGATGGCGATGATGGGCACACCGGCGCGATGAGGCACCAGTTCGTCGCGCACCGCCAGCGTCGCCGGATCCAGGCGCAGCAGCTTGCGGTCGATGGCGCCGCCCGCGTCGGTGAGCATCAACAGCGCGCCATGCCACTCGTCCACCTCGTACCGGGTGCCGCGCTGGCGCGGCCGCACCAGCCGGGGCGGCTCGGTCTCGGCGCCGGCGGCGATCAGGCGCACCTCGCCGATGTCCGGCCCGGCCAGCGTCAAGGTGACGAAACCGCCGGCGGCCGTGCGCGCCACCTGCATGAAAATGGCCGGATCCTTCTCTTCGTAGACCAGCACCGCCTCGCCACCCTCGACGGGGGAGCGGTACAACCGGGTCGGCCGGCTGTGCTCGTCTCGCCAGATCCAGAACAGGTATCGGGACGAAGGCGAAAAGGCAAAGCCGCCATAGCCGAAGGCATCGGAGGACACCACGGTGCGCAGGATGCCTTGCTCCATGTCCAGCACGCAGATCCGGTGCCGGTCGTCGCCGATCACGTCCTCTGCCCAGGCGAAGTAGCGGTCGTCGGGACTGGGCTGGTGATCCGTCGCACGATAGTAGGCGTGCCCCCGGGCTCGTGCGGCCTCGTCCAGGAGCAACAGGGGCTCACCGCCCGCCAGCGCGCGCGTGAAGACGCGCCGCGATCCGCCCGCGGAAAGCCGGGATCCATAGCACCACCCCGCCTGCGCGGCGGGCTGTGGCTCGCGGATCTCGGGCGCGCGGGCCGCCATGCGTTCGCGCAGTGCTGCGGCATCCCCCGCCAGCGGCTGCAGGACGGCATCCGCGTACTGCATCTCGGCTTCCAGGTGCTCCCGCAACGGCGGGGGCAGGTTCCCCAGCGTGCGCGTGCCCGAGGGCGGAATGAACTTCATCCAGGCATAGGCGTCGTTGCGATGGCGCCCGAGCTGGTGGATTTCATGATCCTGGCGTGGCGCCACCGGAGCGGGGACTTCCGGCCAGGCGGCGGAGGAAGGGGCTGAGGGTCTGGAAGGCATAGTGAGCAGCATTCTTTCATATTTCCTTCACAATTTGAACTATGAACGATTCTTGTTTAGAATCCAAATCCTAATTGAGAATGATTTTCATGACTTTTATCGTTTAAGGGAGATTTGCGTGGAAGACACTCTAGAGACCCGGACGGGCAAGCTGGCCGGCGGCCTGGCCACGGCGCTGGCCACCCCGGGCCTGTTCCTGCTGCCGCAGGCGGCCCAGGCCCAGAACACAGACCCGGCCCAGCTCAGCCCCATCCGGGTCCAGGGTGAGAATCCCGCGCCCTTCCTGGTCAAGGAGTCGGCCTCCGACAAGTTCACCGCGCCCCTGCTGGACACGGCCAAGTCCGTGCAGGTCATCCCGAAGGAACTGATCCAGAGCCAGGCCGCCACCACCCTGACCGACGTGCTGCGCAACTCTCCGGGCATCAGCTTCGGCGCCGGCGAAGGCGGCAATCCGCTGGGCGACCGTCCCTTCATCCGCGGCTATGACGCCCAGTCCAGCACCTTCGTCGACGGCATGCGCGACATCGGCGCGACGTCCCGCGAGGTCTTCAACCTGGAACAGGTCGAAGTCATCAAGGGCGCGGACGGCGCCTATGCGGGCCGGGGCGGCGCGGGCGGCAGCATCGACCTGATCAGCAAGACCGCGAAACTGCGCGACTTCACCGACGTATCGGCCGGATTCGGCACGGCCAAGTATTTTCGCCAGACCGTCGACAGCAACTGGAAGCTGGGCGAGTCGACCGCATTTCGCCTGAATGCCATGAACCACAGCCAGGACGTCGACGGCCGCGATGCCGTCGACTACAAGCGCTGGGGCGTGGCGCCGACGATCTCCTTCGGCCTGGGCACGCCGACGCGCGTGACGCTGAGCTATTTCCACATGGAATCGGACGACACGCCGGATAGCGGGATTCCGTATACCTATTCGAGCAACCCCAAAGCGCACCGCAGCCCAATTGACGTCGACCGCGACAACTTCTACGGTCTGGACAGCGATTACCGCCGCACGCGCAACGACATGGGTACGTTGCGCATCGAGCACGACTTCAGCGACCGGCTGACCCTGCGCAACCAGACCCGCTACACGCGCGCCACGCAACGCTATGTCTGGACCAATCCGGATGACAGCCAAGGCAACATCGACAGGGGCATGGTCTTTCGCAATGCCAAGAGCCGTGACAGCCAAGTCAGCACCTGGGCCAACCAGACGGAACTCCAGGGAGAGCTCCAAACGGGCACACTCAAGCACCGATTCCTGACAGGGATCGAACTGTCCGTCGAGGAGGGGCGCAAAAGCTCTCTTGACGTCGTCAGGACGGATGGCCTCACCAGAATCGGCGGCAAGTGGGTGTGCCCCGGCACCGGCGCGGTCTCCAACTACAATTGCACGAGCTTGTCCAATCCCAACCCCAGCGATCCCTGGGTCAACACAGGCAGCGGCGGCCCTGGAGCCCCCACCTACTCGCGCACTCTGACGAAATCGATCTATGGATTCGACACCATCGAATTCAATGAGCACTGGCAGACCACCCTGGGTCTGCGCGTGGATGACTACAACACCCGTCTGGACCAGCCCGCCAGCGAAGGCGTCTATCGCCACGACACGCTGTTCAATTACCAGTTGGGGCTGGTCTACAAGCCCGCCTCCAACGGCAGCGTCTACGTGTCCTACGGCACTTCCTCCACGCCGGCCGGCGCCACGCTGGGCGAAGGCAGCGAAACGCAAGGCCTGACCCCCGGGCGCGGCGGCGTCGGCCCCAATGCGGCCGACATGGCTCCCGAGAAGAACCGCACCCTGGAACTGGGCACCAAGTGGGACTTCCTGGATGGCCGCCTGGGCCTGACCGCTGCCGTGTTCCGCGTCGAGACCACCAATGCGCGGATCACGCTGCCTGACAATACCTATGCCATGGCGGGCGACAAGCGTGTCGATGGCTTCGAGCTGGGCTTCTCGGGCAACGTCACGCCCAAATGGCAAGTCTTCGGCGGCTACACCTACCTCAAGAGCCGGATCGGCGATGACGGCAAGACGGGCTCGGCATCCGATGAAGGCAACGCCTTCCCCAATACGCCGGAGCACAGCTTCAGCCTCTGGAGCACCTACGCCTTCACGCCGAAGCTGACTGCCGGGGCGGGCGCCTATTACGTCGGCAAACAGTACGGCAACACCGCCAACACCACCAGCATCCCGTCCTACTGGCGTTTCGACGCCATGGTGGGCTACCAGTTCAACAAGACGGTGGACCTGCAGATCAACGTGAACAACCTGACGGACGAGACCTACTACACCCAGGCCTACACCACGCACTATGCGGCCATCGCCCCGGGACGCTCGGCGGTTGCGACGCTGAACCTGCACTTCTGATGGACGCGGGCGACGCGCTGGACAGCCACGCCATCAACCAGGCGGATCCTTCCGTCCTGGCCGACGAGCTGCGGCGCATCCTGGCCGGCCCGCCCGGACAGGCGGCCGCCACGCTGCGGGCGGCGGCGGAGGGCGGCGTGGTCCAGGCGCAGCTGGTCTACGGCCAGTGGCTGCTGGACGGCCGGGGCGTCGCCTGCGATCCCGCGCAGGCGGTGCAGTGGTTCGAGCATGCCAGCCGCCACGGCGATCCCATGGCCCTGAACATGCTGGGCCAATGCCACGCCCACGGCTGGGGCGTCCCCCGCAATCCTTTCATGGCCGCCTACTGGTTCCGGCTGGCCGCCATCGGCGGCCTGGACTGGGGCATGTACAACTACGCCACCGCCCTGGCCCTGGGCCAGGGCATCCCGACCGACCGGACCGCGGCGCTCGGGTGGTTCCGCAAGGCGGCCGCGCTGGGCCACGCCAAATCGCTCAACATGATCGGCAGCTTCTACGAAGACGGCTGGGTGGTCGACCCGGACGAGAACCAGGCGCTGGACTGGTACCTGCGGGCTGCCGAAGGCGGTGATTTCCGCGGCCAGTTCAACACGGCCCGCCTGCTGCTGGCACGCGGGCGGCTCGAGGAAGCCCTGCGCTGGCTGGACCGGGTGCCCGACACCGCCACCCCTGCCTTTCTGGGCCAAGCCGCCGACTGGCTGCAGTCCTGTCTGGCGTCCTTCCGGGGTCCGTCGAACCCGGTCCCTGGGCCGGACATCACCGCCCGGCTGATGCCGCTCATCCACCATTATCGGCAACATCCGGGGACGCCTGCGCCCGGCGCCACACTGTCGGCATCCGGGGCACGGCAGCACGGGGACCCCTCATCGCACCATCCTTCCGCGTCCTCCGGGACGCCATCCCCGACATCACCACCATGCTGATCACGATCCCAGACCTGCTGAGCGCCAGGCAAGTGCGGCAATGCCGCCAGGCGCTGGAATCCGCCCCCTGGACGGACGGCCGTGCCACGGCGGGACATGTCGCCGCCCACCTGAAGGCCAATCGCCAACTGGCCCTGGACGACCCCATCGGACTGCAGATCGGCAGCCTGATCGTCCAGGCGCTGGGCCGGCACCCCGTCTTCCAGTCCGCCGCCCTGCCCGCCCATATCCTGCCCCCGCGCTTCAATCGCTACGAGGGCGGCGAGCACTACGGCTTTCACATCGACAACGCGCTCTTTCGCGTGCCGGCCAGCGGCCCGACCCAACCGCCACCGGACGCGCAGACGCCCGGCATGCCCGCCGCAGCGCCGGCCTCCGGCCTGCTGCGCACCGACATCTCCACCACCGTGTTCTTCAGCGACCCCGACGAATACGAGGGCGGAGAGCTGATCATCCAGGACACCTACGGCGAGCAGCGCGTGAAGCTGCCCGCGGGCCAGGCCGTCATCTATCCCGGCACCAGCCTGCACCGCGTCGCCCCCGTCACCCGGGGCGTGCGCTACGGATCGTTTTTCTGGACCCAGAGCCTGGTGCGCGACGACGCCCGGCGCAGCATCCTGCTGCAGCAGGATGTCGCCATCCAGCGCCTCATCCAGTCCGGCGCCGATGCCGACACCGTCAGCCAGTTGACCGGCGTGTACCACAATCTGTTGCGTCTCTGGGCGGAGCCCTGATGCGACACTAACGACTCGCCGCCGGCGGACATTTCCGTCCCGGTCGGCATTGAATCCCAACCCGGATCGGGCATGCTTTCTCAGGCATGCCCGATTTGCATTTCCGGGGCGCTGGATGCGCCTTGCCGGTCGAGAGCCCCGGCTCCTCCAGTTTCCCGACAATATTTCAATAAGTACTATATTCCAGTATCATAAGATGAAAACCAGAAATCAAAGGACCCTGGCGCTGATCTTTTCCCGCCCAGCGCCTGCCGGAGTCCGCTGGCTCGATGTCACGGCGCTCCTGCTCGAACTGGGGGCCCAGATCACGGAACGGGAAGGCTCCCGCGTCGCCATCTTTCTCTTCGGGCAGGTCAAGGTGATGCACCGCCCGCATCCGTCCCCTTACATGGACAAAGGCGCCGTCACATCACTGCGAAAGTGGCTGGAAGAAAATGGAGTGTGTCAATGAAGAACATCATGAGGATTGCCGGCCATCCGGCCGCCATCAGCTATGACCCGGACACCGAGATGCTGCGGGGGGAGTTCATCGGCCTGAACGGTGGCGCGGACTTTTACGCGGCCGACATTGCCGGCCTGCACCGCGAAGGCGAACTGTCCCTGCGGATCTTCCTGGATGAATGCGCCCGGCACGGGGTAGAGCCCCGGAAGCATTTTTCGGGCAAGCTGGTCTTGCGGATCACGGCTGAAACCCATGAGGCCGCTGCGCTGGCGGCAGCCGCCGACGGTGCCAGCCTGAATCAGTGGATTGCACAGGCCATCCGCGACGCTTTGCATCCTCGTCGTCTTCACGACGGCAAGCGCATCGAGGATACTCACGCCCTGCCAATCTAGGTATGAAACCGGCACTGGACAATGTACAGATTACCGTCCTCAGGCAAATACACCAGCCGATGCTCCCGGTCGACCCGGCGCGACCAATAGCCGCTCAGGCTGCCTTTCAGCGGTTCCGGCTTGCCCGATCCTCGAAACGGGTCGTGCAGGCATTCCCGGATCAGGTCATTGATCCGGGCCAGTTTCTTTGCATCCGTGCATTGCCAATGCAGATAGTCTTCCCAGGCCCCGTCAGTCCAGCACAGCAGGTCGGCCTTGGCGCTTTGCTTGTTCTTCTGCTTGGGGCTCGTCATGGGACATCAGGCTCCGGACATGGGTACGGCCCGTGTTGACCTGCCGGATGGCGTCGCCGAGGCGTTCGGCGTTCTCGGGGCTGCTCAGCAGGTATAACGTTTCTTCGATGCTATTGAAATCCGCGAGTGACAACATCACCACATGATCGCCCCGCTGGCGGGTGATGACCGTGGGCTGATGGTTGTCGCACACGTCGTCCATCGCCTGTTTCAGGCCGGCCCGCGCCTCTGTGAAGGTCAAAACCTGCATGCTGTTCCCTTGCTGCCCGTGATCGGTTTGCTCGGCGCGCCCCATGGGGGCGCACCATCATTGTACCTAACTTTGTACCGATCCTGAAAAGCGCCAGCGCCGGCAATCCGGGCCTTCAGACAAACCGGGCCTTCAGTGCTGCCTGCGAATTCAGTGCTGCCGCCGGAACCAGTTCAGCACCGCGTCCAGGGGGCTGACGTCCAGGGCGAAACGCGCCTGGGCGCGCACGATGGGCTTGGCGCGATAGGCCACCGAATAATGCGCCAGCGCCATCATCGGCAGGTCGTTGGACCCGTCGCCCAGCACGATGATCTGTTCGGGCGACGCATCCAGCGACTGCGCCAGGGCCTGCACATGCCGGGCCTTGGCGGCGCCGTCCACGATGTCGCCCAGCACCTGCCCCGTCAGCACGCCGTCGGCGACCTCCAGCACGTTGGCGTGTGCCTCGTCCAGGGCCAGTCCGCGGCGCAGCCGTTCGGTGAAAAAGGTGAAGCCGCCCGAGACCAGGATCGTCTTCAGGCCGTGCGAACGCGCGGTCTCGATCAGTTTTTCCGCGCCGGGGTTCAGGCGCAGGCGCTGGGTGAAGACCTGTTCCAGCGCGGACTCCGGCACGCCTTTCAGCAGCGCCGCGCGGCGGCGCAGGCTCTCGGCGAAATCCTTGATCTCGCCGCGCATGCTGGCCTCGGTGATCGCGGCGACCTCCGCCTTGCGGCCGATGGCGCCGGCGATCTCGTCGATGCACTCGATGTTCACCAGCGTCGAGTCCATGTCCATGGCCAGCACCCTGCAATCGGCCAGGCGGTGGACGGTGTCCAGCCAGGCGGCGTCGATATGCGCGGCCTGCGCCATGGGCAGCACCTCGTCGCGCGTCGAGGCATCGACGTTCAGCAGGCGGATCGCCGTGGGGCTCAGTTCCTGCACGCCCTCGGCGCAGGCCACCGCCGCCAGCCGTTCGACGTCCGCCCCCAGCAGGCGGGGCGCCTGCAAGATAATATGTGCCATGAATCCCGGTCTCCGCAATGATGCGCGGCCATTTTACCTGCCTCACCGACGAACAAATGGACGACATGGCCTCTCCCGATCCGCTCGACGCCCAGGACTACGCCGACCTCGCCCGCGCCCGCCTGCCCGCCGCCACCTGGGCCTGGCTGGAATCGGGCGGGGCGGACGGGATCACGGTACGGGCCAACCGGGACGCCTACGCCACCGTCCGCCTGCGCAGCCGCGTCCTGCGGCCCCTGGCGGGCGCGCACACGCGTCTGGATCTGGCGGGCCGCCCACTGGCCCATCCCACCCTGATCGCCCCCATGGCCTGGCACGGCCTGCTGCACCCCGAGGCCGAACAGGCCACCGCGCTGGCGGCGGCCGCAACCGGCACCCCGCTCATCGTCAGCGCCCAGTCGGGCACTGCCATCGAGGCCCTGGCCGCCCTGCCCGGCCCGCCGGATCTCTGGTTCCAGCTCTATGCCCAGACCCGCCGGGAAGACACGCTGGCGCTGGCCCGCCGCGCCGTGGATGCGGGCGCCCGGGCGCTGGTGCTGACGGTGGATGCCCCGGTCAACGGCGTGCGCAATGCCGAGCAGCGCAGCGGCTTCCGGCTGCCCGACACGATCCGTTCCGTGCACCTCGAGAGCCTGTCGCCCGCCGCGGCGCGGCCATCGCCGCCCGGCGGCAGTCCCCTGTTCGGCAGCGGTCTGCTGGACGGCGCCCCCACCTGGGACGACGTCGCCTGGCTGCGGGCGCAACTGGCCGGCACGCCGCTGTGGCTGAAGGGCATCCTGGATCCCGGCGACGCCGGAACGGCCATCGGCCTCGGCGTGGACGGCCTGATCGTCTCCAACCATGGAGGGCGCTGCCTGGATACCCTGCCCGCGACGCTGGACGCGCTGCCCGGCGTGGCGCAGGCAGCGGACGGCCGCATCCCCATCCTGATGGACGGCGGCATCCGCCGGGGCACGGACATCCTCAAGGCCCTGGCGCTGGGCGCCCGGGCGGTGCTGATCGGACGGCCCGTGCTGCACGCCCTGGCCGTGGGCGGGGCGCCTGCGGCGGCCCACCTGATTCAGGTGCTGCGGGGAGAACTGGAAGTGGCGATGGCCCTGACGGGCTGCCGGACGCTGGCCGACATCGGGCCGGACGTCCTGTGGGACTGAGGACGCGCACGCAGCGCGGCGACTCTGTGGACCAACGGCGCCCTAGCGCCGGCGGCGCTGCAGCAGATAACGCCAGACGAAGCCCGGATAACCCAGCACCAGGAACAGCGCCAGGGTCACGGCGTAGAATTCCCAGCCCTGGGGAAAGGCGTTGCCCAGGTCCAGCTCCATCGTGAACCCCAGCGTGCCGATCAGCACATAGCCGACCAGGACCTCCAGGAGGCGGTCGATGAAGGGCTTGGCGGATTGGGCGGACACCCGGACGCCGCGCGCCGGCATGGCCGCCGGAGACGACGCCGCCTCGTCGGGACGGGCATCCTGCGCGGCGATCGCGGCGGAATCCGCCGGCCGCCCCGCCATCCAGCCCGCGGCCGACAGCAGCAGCGCCGCCAGCGCGATGCTGATCAGGAGCTTGACTACGAACAAGGCATTGCCCACGCCCCCGAACGCGCCGCCCGCCAGGCGGACGGTGCCCCAGGACCACAGGGCCAGCAGCGCCAGGAACCCCAGGCCGGCGGCCCAGCGGGTCAGGCCGCCGAAGGGGCGGAAGGGCCGCGCCCAGGGCCAGGGCGCCAGGGGCCGGTCCAGCACGAAGGGCAGGTTGGCCAGAAGGACCGCGCCCAGGATCACCAGCCAGACCGCGAACGTCAGGGACATGCGATGCCTTCGGCCGCGATCAGAAGCGCAGCGACTGCTGGATCACATCCACGCACAGGGCCATCAGGCCGCCGGGCAGGATTCCCAGGCCGATCACGAGCAGGCCGTTCAGGGACATCACCCCGCGCGTGGCCACCGAGCCGGCACCCAGCGTGACGCCGTCCTCGGGCTCGTCGAAATAGGCCGCCTTGACCACCCGCAGGTAGTAGAAGGCGCCGATCACCGACATCAGCACCGCGAACACGGCCAGCGCGATGTGGCCCGCGCCCACCAGGGCCTGCAGCACGACGAGCTTGGCGTAGAAGCCCGACAGCGGCGGAATGCCCGCCAGCGAGAACATGGACAGCATCAGGATCCCGGCCAGCAGCGGATTGCGGCGGTTCAGGCCCTTGAGGTCGGCGATGTTCTCGCACTCGAAGCCCTGGCGCGACATCAGCATGATCAAGCCGAAGGTGGACAGGGTCGTCAGCACGTAGATGACGATGTAGAACAGCGACGAGCCATAGGCCGCGGCGGCGCTGGCCGCGCTCTGGCCCTGGTACACACCAGACAGCAGGCCCAGGAACACGAAGCCCATCTGCGAGATCGTGGAATAGGCCAGCATGCGCTTGAAGTTGGTCTGCGCGATGGCGACGATGTTGCCGATGGCCAGCGACAGCGCCGCCATGATCAGCAGCATGGGCTGCCAGTCGATCGCGATGCCGTGCAGCGCCTCGATCAGCAGGCGCAGGGTGATGGCGAACGCCGCGAACTTGGGCGCCGAGCCCACCAGCAGCGTGACCGTGGTCGGCCCGCCCTGGTAGACGTCGGGCGTCCACATGTGGAACGGCGCGGCGGTGAGCTTGAATGCCAGGCCCGAGACGATGAACACCACACCGAACACCAGCGGCAGGCGCTGCGCGCCGCCGTCGCGGATCACCTGGGCGATCTCCGCCAGGCCCAGCTGGCCGGTAGCGCCGTAGATCATCGACATGCCGTAGAGCAGGATGCCCGAGGCCAGGCAGCCCAGCACGTAGTATTTCATCGCGGCCTCGGTGGCGGCCAGGTGGTCGCGGCGCAGGGCCACCAGCGCGTACAGGGCGAAGGACATGAGCTCGACGCCCAGGTACACCGTCAACATGCTGCCCGCCGAGATCATGACGAACTCGCCCAGCAGCATCAGCAGCGACAGGGAATAGACCTCTCCGCCGCGCGCCATCATGTCGCGCTTTTCAGCGTAGTCCCGGCCATAGATCAGGGTGACGGCCACCGCGATGGCCGACAGGATCTTCAGGAAATGCCCCAGGGAATCGGCCACGTACAGGCTGCTGAAGGTGCGGCCCTGGACGCCCTCGCCCCACTGTCCCCAGGACACCAGGACGACCACCAGCAGCGTCGCCATGGTCAGGATGAAGGTCATGCGCCGCTGCGGTTCGTTGCCGAAGGCATCGATCAGCAGCACGGCACCGGTCAACACCAGCAGAACGATCTCGGGGGTCGCCAGCGCGAAGTCGAAAAGATTTTGCATCGTGATTCCGGTCTACAGTTTCGATTGAGCGACGTGATCCAGCAGCGCCTGAACCGACGGGTGCATCAGATCGGTGAAGAAGCTGGGGTAGATCCCCATGAACAGCGTCAGGATCGCCAGCAGGCCCAGGATCAGGAATTCACGGCTGCAGATGTCCTGCATGCCGTCGACCTGCTCGTTGGTCACCGGACCGAAGGCCACGCGCTTGACCATCCACAGCGAGTAGCCCGCGCCCCAGATCAGGGCGGACGCCGCCAGCAGGCCGATCCAGAAATTGTGCTGCACCGCGCCCAGGATCACCGTGAATTCGCCGACGAACCCGCTGGTGCCCGGCAGGCCGGCATTGGCCATGGAAAACAGCACGAAGAAGGTCACGAATCGCGGCATGCGGTTGATGATGCCGCCGTAGGCGTCGATGCGGCGCGTATGCAGCCGGTCGTACATGACGCCGATGCACATGAACATGGCGCCCGACACGAAGCCGTGCGAGATCATCTGGATGATGGCGCCTTCCAGGCCGGTGATGTTGAAGACGAAAAAGCCGAGGGTGACGAAGCCCATGTGCGCCACGGACGAATACGCCACGAGTTTCTTCATGTCGTCCTGGACGATGGCGACCAGGCCGATGTAGATCACCGCCACCAGCGACAGGGCGATCATCATGCCCGCCAGGCTGTGGGAGGCGTCCGGCGCGATCGGCAGCGAGAAGCGCAGGAAGGCGTAGGCGCCAAGTTTCAGCATGATGGCGGCCAGCACGATCGAGCCCCCCGTGGGCGCCTCGACGTGGGCGTCCGGCAGCCAGGTGTGGATCGGCCACATCGGGATCTTCACGGCGAACGCGGCAAAGAGCGCCAGGAAGATGAACATCTGCTCGGTATAGCCGAGCCGCGTCTGGTGCCAGGTGGCGATGTCGAAGGAACCGCCCGACACATGCCAGAGGTAGATGAAGGCGATCAGCGTCAGCAGCGAGCCCAGCAGCGTGTACAGGAAGAACTTGAACGCGGCATAGACGCGGTTGGGACCGCCCCAGGCGCCGATGATGATGTACATCGGGATCAGGGTCGCCTCGAAGAACACGTAGAACAGCATGCCGTCCAGCGCGCAGAAGACGCCGATCATCAGGCCCGACAGGATCAGGAAGGCCGCCATGTACTGCGCCACGCGGGACTTGATGACCTCCCAGCCCGCCAGCACCACGATGATGGTGATGAAGGCCGTCAGCAGCACGAACCAGACCGAGATCCCGTCGATGCCCAGGTGGTAGTTCAGGTTGAAGGCCTCGATCCAGGGGGTGTTCTCGACGAACTGCATGTCCGCCGTCTTCGGGTTGAAGCCCGTGTACAGGGGCAGCGTCACCAGCAGGCCCGCGATGGAGCCCACCAGCGACAGCACCCGGGCGAGCCCCGGATTGTCGTCCCGGCCGACCAGCAGCACCAGCAGCCCGAACACGATCGGGACGAAGATCGACAGAGTCAGCCAGGGGAGTGTAGAAGACGCCATTTCGCTAGCCATCAATGAACCATCAGGACGAAGAATGTGAGAAACACCATGATGCCGATGATCATGGCAAAGGCGTAGTGATAGATGTAGCCGGACTGCAGCAGGCGCGTCGTCGCGGCGGTCGCCCCCACCAGGCGGGCGCTGCCGTTGACGATCAGGCCGTCGATGATGCCGCGGTCGCCGCCCTGCCACAGGCCGCGGCCCAGGTTGCGGGCGAAGCGCGCCAGCACCTGCTCGTTGAACCAGTCGAAATAGTATTTGTTGTCCAGCAGGCGGTAGATGGGCGCGAAGGTGCGCGCGATCGCCGCCGGCACCGCCGGGTTGATCAGCCAGCAATACCAGGCCGCCACGAAACCGGCCAGCAGCAGCAGGAACGGCACGGACGTCAGGCCATGCAGGCCGAAGCCTACCCAGCCATGCCATTCTTCAGCCAGGGCCGCCATCGCGGGATGCTGCGCCAGCACGGTGATCGACTTGCCGAAATAGCCGTTGAACAGCAGCGGGTCGACGAACCAGACGCCGGCCACGATCGACATGACGGCCAGGATGGACAGCGGCAGCGTCACCACCCAGGGCGATTCCTTGGGCTTGGCGCCATGCAGCGAGTGGACGGACGGACCGTCGCCGTGGTTGACCCAGTGGCCCTCGCCGTGCCCGTGGGCATGGTCGTGATCGTGGCCGTGGTCATCGTGTTCCGCATAGCGTTCCTTGCCGTGGAAGACCAGGAAATACAGGCGGAAGGAATACAGCGAGGTCACGAACACGCCCGAGAGCGTCAGGGCGTAGGCGAATCCGGCGCCCGGGATGTTGGCGGCCTCGGCCGCGGCGATGATGCTTTCCTTGGAGTAGAACCCCGAGAAGAACGGCGTGCCGACCAGGGCCAGCGTGCCGATCAGCATGGTGATCCAGGTGATCGGCATGCGCTTCCAGAGGCCGCCCATGTGGCGCATGTCCTGGTCGTGCATCATGCCCATGATGACCGAGCCCGAGCCCAGGAACAGCAGGGCCTTGAAGAAGGCGTGCGTCATCAGGTGGAAGATCGCCACCGAGTAGGCCGAGGCGCCCAGCGCCACCACCATGTAGCCCAGCTGCGACAGCGTGGAATAGGCCACGACGCGCTTGATGTCGTTCTGCACCACGCCCAGGATGCCCAGGAACAGGGCCCCGAAGGCGCCGATCACCATGATGACCGACAGCGCGGTCTCGCTCAGTTCGTAGACCGGCGAGAAGCGGGCCACCATGAAGATCCCGGCCGTCACCATGGTGGCGGCGTGGATCAGCGCGGAGATCGGGGTCGGGCCTTCCATGGAGTCGGGCAGCCAGACGTGCAGCGGCGCCTGGGCCGACTTGCCCATCGCGCCCACGAACAGGCACAGGCAGGCCACCGTCAGCATCTGCCAGTCGGTGCCCGGGAAGACGATCCCGCCCAGCTTGTCGGCCTGCGAGAAGACCTCGGCGTAGTTCAGGCTGCCGGCGTAGGCATACAGCAGACCGATGCCCAGCACGAAGCCGAAGTCGCCCACCCGGTTGACCATGAAGGCCTTGAGATTGGCGAACACGGCCGAGGGCTTGGAGTAATAGAAGCCGATCAGCAGGTAGGACACCAGGCCGACGGCCTCCCAGCCGAAGAACAGCTGCAGCATGTTGTTCGACATCACCAGCATCAGCATGGAGAACGTGAACAGCGAGATGTAGGAGAAGAACCGGTTGTAGCCGGGATCGTCGGCCATGTAGCCGATGGTGTAGATGTGCACCATCAGGGACACGCCGGTGACCACCACCATCATCAGGGCGGACAGCGAATCGATCAGGAAGCCGATCTCGAACTTGAACGGCCCGATCATGGACCAGGTGTAGATCGTGCCGTCGAAGGTCTGGCCGGCCAGCACTTGCTGCAGCACGACCAGCGAACCCACGAAGGAGATCGCCACGCCCAGGATGGTCAGCCCGTGCGCGCCGCGCCGGCCGATCCACGAACCCAGGAAGCCCGTGGCGAACAGGCCCACCAGCACGGCGGAAGCCAGCGGCGCCAGGGCGATCAACAGATAGAGACTTTGCGCAGTCATGACGCCCTTACCCCTTCAGCTGGTCGAGCTTGTCGACATTGAGAGTGCTGAGATTGCGGAACAGCAGCACCAGAATGGCCAGGCCGATGGCCGCCTCGGCGGCCGCCACCGTCAGCACGAAGAACACGAACACCTGCCCGGCCGGGTTGCCCGACCAGATCGAAAAGGCGACGAAGTTCATGTTGGCCGACAGCAGGATCAGTTCGATCGACATCAGCAGCACGATGAGGTTGCGGCGGTTCAGGAAGAAACCGAAGACGCCGATGGCGAACAGGATCGCCCCGACGATCAGGTAATGGCTCAGTCCGATCTGCATCATTTTTCGGCTCCTTCGGATTCCTGGGCGGGGGTGTCCACCACGGACGGCATCTGCACGATGCGGATGCGGTCGGAGGCGGTGACCCGCACCTGCTTGCTGGGGCTGGTGCGCTTGTAGTCGCTGCGCTTGCGCATGGTCAGCGCGATCGCGGCGATCATGCCCACCAGCAGGATCAGGCCGCCGATCTGCACCGCATAGGCGAAATGCGTGTACATGGCCGTGCCCAGCGCCAGGGTGTTGTCGAAATCATCGGCCGGCACCGGCAGGGCCGAGGCGTCGCCCCAGGACCGCAGCACCACGAATGCCATTTCCAGCACCATGACGCCGCCGATGGTCAGGCCCAGCGGCAGGTAGACCTTCAGGCCGGATTTCAGGCCTTCCATGCGCATGTCCAGCATCATGACGACGAACAGGAACAGCACCATGACGGCGCCGACGTAGACGATCATCAGGGCCAGGGCCAGGAATTCGGCCTGGATCAGCATCCACAGCATGGACGCGGTGAAGAAGGTCAGGATCAGGTGCAGCACCCCGGTGACGGGGCTGGTGGCCGTGATGACGCGGAACGCCGCCACGACCAGCACGATGGCCAGCAGGTAGAACAGGATGGAATCAAAACTCATGGTCGGTCTTCCGGCATCAACGATAGGGCGCGTCGGCGGCGCGGCGGGCGGCGATCTCCGACTCGTAGCGGTCGCCCACGGCCAGCAGCATGTCCTTGGTGAAATACAGGTCGCCGCGCTTTTCACCGTGGTATTCGTGCAGATGGGTTTCCACGATGGCGTCGGTCGGACAGGCCTCCTCGCAGAAGCCGCAGAAAATGCACTTGGTCAGATCGATGTCGTAGCGGGTCGTGCGGCGGGTGCCGTCGTCGCGCTGCTCGGATTCGATGGTGATGGCCAGCGCCGGGCAGACGGCCTCGCACAGCTTGCAGGCGATGCAGCGCTCTTCGCCGCTTTCGTAGCGGCGCTGGGCGTGCAGCCCGCGAAAGCGCGGCGAGGTCGGGGTCTTTTCCGCCGGATAACGCAGCGTGATCTTGCGCTTGAAGAAATACTTGCCCGTCAGGCGCATGCCTTCGAGCATTTCCTTCAGCATCAGACTGCCGAAGAAGTCCTTGATTGCTTCCATGTCGTACCCCTTACTGCCAGATATTCCAGGGCGTCTGCATCCAGATCGCCACGACCACCAGCCAGACCCCCGTCAGGGGGATGAAGACCTTCCAGCCCAGACGCATGATCTGGTCGTAGCGGTAGCGCGGGAAGGTGGCGCGGAACCAGATGAACAGGGACACCACGAAGAAGGTCTTGAGACCCAGCCAGATCCAGCCCGGCACCCAGGTGAAGGGCGCGAAGTCCAGCGGCGGCAGCCAGCCTCCCAGGAACATGATCACGGCCATCGCCGACAGCAGGATCATGTTGGCGTATTCACCCAGGAAGAACAGGGCGAAGCCCATCCCGGAATATTCCACCATGTGCCCGGCGACGATCTCCGATTCGCACTCCGCCATGTCGAAGGGATGGCGGTTGGTCTCTGCGACCGAGGCGATGACGTAGATGACGAACAGCGGCAAGAGCGGCAGCCAGTTCCAGGACAGAATGCTGATGCCGTGGTCGGCGAACCAGCCCGTGCCCTGGCCGACGACGATGCCGGACAGGTTCAGCGTGCCCGACACCAGCAGCACCGTGACCAGCACGAAACCCACCGCCAGTTCGTAGGACACCATCTGCGCCGAGGCGCGCAGCGCCGACAGCAGCGCGTATTTGGAGTTCGAGGCCCAGCCGGCCACGATCACCCCGTAGACGCCCACCGACGTGATCGCCATGATGAACAGCAGCCCGGCGTTGATGTCGGCCAGCACGACGTCCGGCTGGAACGGGATCACCGCCCACGCGGCCAGCGCGGGCATCAGCGTGACCACCGGGGCCACGACGTAGAGCACCGGATTGGCCTTGTTCGGGACGATCAGCTCTTTGGTCAGCAGCTTGAACACGTCGGCGAACGGCTGCAGCAGGCCGCGGTAGCCCACGCGGTTGGGCCCCAGGCGGATGTGCATGAAGCCGATCATCTTGCGTTCCCAGTACGTCAGGTACGCGACGCACAGGATGATGGGCACGGCGATGACGATGATCTTCACCAGGGTCCAGACGACCAGCCAGGGCGTGGCGCCGATCAGGTCGGTGCCGTAGGCGTTCAGGGTATTCAACCAGTCCATTAGCGTCGCTCCAGCTGGATGGCGCCCGAGCCCATGCCCAGGGCGGCGGTCTGTTCAAAGGCGCCGGCGATGCGCACTGCGCCATCGGCCACGGTCTCGTCCAGGGCCGCGGTCAGGTCCGCCGAACCATGGACAGTCGAGACCCGCACGGCATCGCCGTCGGCCAGGCCCAGCGACTGCAGGGTCGCCGCGTTGGCGGCGGCCCGCGGCGGCGCCGAGCTGACGTGCTCCTGCAGCGGCTGCGAGCGGCGCACCAGCGCGTCGGTGCGGTAGATCGGCAGTTCGGCCACGCGTTCCAGGCCGGCGGCCGGCGCGGCCACGCCCGGCTCGCGGCGGATCTCGTTGGACAGGCGGCCGTCGACGCCGCCGACCATGACCGTGTCGCGCACGGATTCGGAGGTCTCGTCGTCAAAGCCCTGCAGGCCCAGCAGGTTGCCCAGGACGCGCAGCACTTTCCAGGCCGGACGGGTGTCGCCGAACGGCGCGGCCACGCCCTTGAAGCTCTGCACGCGGCCCTCGGCATTGACGAAGGAGCCGGAGGTCTCGGTGAAGGGCGCGATGGGCAGCATGACGTCGGCCCAGTCCTCGGCGGCCGAGCGGAAGGCGGTGAAGGCCACCGCCATGGCGGAACCTTGCAGCGCGCGCACGGCGCGCTCGCCGAGCTCGCTGTCCAGCCGGGGCTCGGCATGCAGCACCAGATAGGCCTTCAGGGGATCGCCGCCCAGCATGCGGCGGGCATCCAGGCCGCCCTCGGCAGGCACGGCGCCGGCCAGGTAGCCGCCCACCGTGTTGCCGCCCGGGGTCAGGAAGCCGAAGCGTCCGCCCGCCAGGCGGGCAATCGCCTGCGCATTGGCCGCCAGCAGGGCCGCCTGGTCGTCCGTGACGGCCTGGTTGCCCATGAAGACGGCGACCCGCTCGCCCGAGGCGAGGCTGTCGGCGATCGCGCGGGCGGCGTCGCCCGGCTGCACGCCGGCCAGGCCCTCGGGCACGGGCTGGGATTTCAGGCCGGCCAGGGCCACGGCGATCTCGCCCAGGGCCTGGGCGATGCCGGACGGCTTGACCGTGATGCGGCCGGTGACCCGCGCCAGCGGATCGGCGGCGACGCTGTCCACCAGGGACAGCTGCATACCGCGCTTGGCCGCCTGGCGCAGGCGCTGGGCCATCAGGGGATGATCCTTGCGCAGGAAGGAACCCACCACCAGGACGCGGTCCAGCGTGTTGAGTTCGGCGATCGGCATGCCCAGCCAGGGCGCGCCGCTGCGCACCGCATCCAGGGCCGAGCCGTCGCCGCGCAGGCGGAAGTCGATGTTGTCGGAACCCAGCGCGCGGGTCAGCCGCGCCAGCAGGGCGAGTTCTTCCAGCGTCGCGGTCTCGGAGCCCAAGGCGCCGATCTGTGCGCCGCCGCCGTCCTCGCGCACCTGGTTCAGGCCGGTGACCACGGACTGCAGCGCATCGGACCAGGAGGCCTCGTGCCACTGTCCGTCGCAGCCGCGCACCATGGGATGCTGCAGGCGGTCCTCGACGTACAGGCCGGCATAGGAAAAACGGTCGCGGTCGCTGATCCAGCATTCGTTGACGGGTTCGTTCTCGAACGGCACCACCCGCAGCACGCGGTCCATCTTGGTCTGCACGACCAGGTTGGCGCCCACGCTGTCGTGCGGGCTGACGGAGCGGCGGCGGGCCAGTTCCCAGGTCCGCGCGCTCATCATGAAGGGCTTGGACAGCAGGGCCCCGACCGGGCAGACGTCGATCATGTTGCCCGAGAGTTCGGATTCCACGGCCTCGCCCACGAAAGTGGTGATTTCGGAGAACTCGCCGCGGTTGAGCATGCCGATTTCCATGATGCCGCCGATCTCCTGGCCGACCCGCACGCAGCGCGTGCAGTGGATGCAGCGCTGCATGTGTTCGGCGGAAATCAGGGGGCCCATGGGCTTGTGGAAGACGACGCGCTTGGTTTCCTTGTAGCGCGAGGCGGATTCACCGTAGCCCATCGCCAGGTCCTGCAGCTGGCATTCGCCGCCCTGGTCGCACACCGGGCAGTCCAGGGGGTGGTTGATCAGCAGGAATTCCATGACCGCGCGCTGGGCGGCCACGGCCTTTTCGGAGTGCGTGTACACCACCATGCCGTTGGTGACCGGCGTGGCACAGGCGGGCAGCTGCTTGGGGGCCTTTTCGACCTCGACCAGGCACATGCGGCAGTTGGCGGCGATGCTGAGTTTCTTGTGATAGCAGAAATGCGGGATGTACAGCCCCGCCGCGTGGGCAGCCTGGATGACCATGCTGCCTTCTTCGGCTTGAACCTTCAGCCCGTCGATGGTGAGTTCTACCATGGCGTGTCCTGACCCTACAGATACTTGGCGACCACACAATCCTTGTGGTCGACGTGGTGGACGAATTCGTCGCGGAAATGCTTGATGAAGCTGCGTACCGGCATGGCGGCGGCGTCGGCCAGCGCACAGATCGTGCGGCCCATCATGTTGTGCGCCACCGAATCCAGGGTCTCGATGTCCTCCATCGTGCCCTGGCCGTGTTCCAGGCGCTGCATCATGCGGTACAGCCAGCCGGTGCCCTCGCGGCAGGGCGTGCACTGCCCGCAGGACTCTTCCATGTAGAAGTACGACAGGCGCATCAGCGATTTCACCATGCAGCGGGTCTCGTCCATGACGATGACCGCGCCCGAGCCCAGCATGGACCCGGCCTTGGCGATCGAGTCGTAATCCATGTTGGTGTTCATCATGATGTCGGCCGGCAGCACCGGGGCGGACGAACCGCCCGGGATCACGGCCTTGAGCTTGCGCCCGCCCTTGACCCCGCCGGCCAGTTCCAGCAAGGTCGCGAACGGCGTGCCCAGCGGGATCTCGTAGTTGCCGGGACGCTCGACGTCACCGGAAATCGAGAAGATCTTGGTGCCGCCCGCCTTTTCGATGCCGAGTTCGAGGTAAGCCTGGGCGCCCATCTGGAAGACGAAAGGCACGGCCGCGAAGGTCTCGGTGTTGTTGATGGTGGTGGGCTTGCCATACAGGCCGAAACTGGCCGGGAACGGCGGCTTGAACCGCGGCTGGCCCTTTTTGCCTTCCAGGGATTCCAGCAGCGCGGTTTCTTCGCCGCAGATGTAGGCGCCGAAACCGTGATGCGAGTGGAGCTGGAAGGAAAAACCGGACCCCAGGATGTCCTCGCCCAGGAACCCTGCCTCGCGGGCCTGTTCCAGGGCCTGCTCGAAGCGTTCGTGGATCTGGAAGATCTCGCCGTGGATGTAGTTGTAGCCGACCGAGGCGCCCATGGCGAAGCCGCCGATGATCATGCCCTCGATCACCGCGTGCGGGTTGTATCGCAGCAGGTCGCGGTCCTTGAAGGTGCCGGGCTCGCCCTCGTCGGAATTGCAGACCACGTATTTCTGGCCCGGCAGATTGCGCGGCATGAAGGACCATTTCAGCCCGGTCGGAAAGCCCGCGCCGCCGCGCCCGCGCAGGCTGGAGGCCTTGAGCTCGGCGATCACGTCGTCCGGCGTCATGCCGGTGGACAGGATTTTCTTCAGGGACTCGTAGCCGCCGCGGGCGACGTAGTCCTGCAATCCCCAGTTCTCGCCGTTCAGGCCCGCCAGCAGCAGGGGCTTGATGTGGCGGTCGTGGAAAATCATGCTGCGCGACGCATCGCCGCCCAGGTTCGGATCCAGCGCATCCGTGCCGTATTTACGCAAGACGTCCAGTGCGCTCATGCCGACTCCTTCAGTTCGCGGATCAGGGCATCGATTTTTTCGGGCTGCATGCGGCAGCACATGTGCTTGTCGTTGGCGATCACCACCGGCGCATCGCCGCAGGCGCCCATGCACTCGCCCTCGGCCAGGGTGAACAGGCCGTCGGGGGTGGTCTCATGAAAGCCGATGCCGAGTTTTTCCTTCAGGTATTCGGCCGCCTGCGTGCCGCCTTGCAAGGCACAGGGCAGATTGGTGCAGATGGTCAGGGTGTAGCGGCCGACCGGCTGCGTGTTGTACATGGTGTAGAAAGTCGCGACCTCTTGCACCGCGATCGGCGGCATGCCCAGGTACGCCGCCACGTCGCGGATGACTTCCGGCGAGACCCAGCCCTTTTCGGTCTGAGCGATGGTCAGTGCGGCCATCACGGCGGATTGTTTCTGGTCGGGCGGATACTTGGAGATTTCCCGGTCGATGTCCCGGTAGGCTTGTTCGGAAAGCAGCATCGTCATGGTTCCTGTGATGTCCGGGCCTCAGCGGTCGATTTCGCCGAACACGATGTCCTGGGTGCCGATGATGGTCACCACGTCGGAGATCATGTGGCCCTTGGACATTTCTTCGAGCGATTGCAGGTGGGCGAAGCCCGGCGCGCGGATCTTCAGGCGGTAGGGCTTGTTGGCCCCGTCCGACACCAGGTAGATGCCGAACTCGCCCTTGGGGTGTTCGACGGCGGCATAGGCCTCGCCCTCGGGCACGTGCATGCCCTCGGTGAAGAGCTTGAAGTGGTGGATCATGTCTTCCATGCCGGTCTTCATGCGCTCGCGGGTGGGCGGCGCGACCTTGTGGTTGCCGACGATCACCGGGCCGGGGTTGTTGCGCAGCCACTCGACGCACTGGCGGATGATACGGTTGGACTCGCGCATCTCCGCGATGCGGCACAGGTAGCGGTCGTAGCAGTCGCCGTTCTTGCCCACCGGGATGTCGAACTCGAGCTTGTCGTAGACCTCGTAGGGCTGCTTGCGGCGCAGATCCCATTCGATGCCCGAGCCGCGCAGCATGGGGCCGGTGAAGCCCAGCGCCAGCGCGCGTTCGGGCGAGACCACGCCGATGTCCACCAGGCGCTGCTTCCAGATGCGGTTCTCGGTCAGCAGGACCTCGTACTCGTCCACGCAGGCGGGGAAGCGGTTGGTGAAGTCCTCGATGAAATCCAGCAGCGAGCCGGACCGCGCCTCGTTCATGGCGCGGGTTTCCTTGTCGGACCGGTATTTGGAGCCCTTGTACTGCGGCATGGTGTCGGGCAGGTCGCGGTAGACGCCGCCCGGCCGGTAGTAGGCCGCGTGCATGCGCGCGCCCGAGACCGCCTCGTAGCAGTCCATCAGGTCCTCGCGCTCGCGGAAGGCGTAGAGGAACACCGCCATGGCGCCGACGTCCAGGGCGTGCGAGCCCAGCGACATCAGGTGGTTCAGGATGCGGGTGATCTCGTCGAACATCACGCGGATGTACTGCGCGCGCAGCGGCACCTGGATGCCCAGCAGACGTTCCACCGCCATGCAGTAGGCGTGCTCGTTGCACATCATGGACACGTAGTCCAGGCGGTCCATGTAGGGCAGCGTCTGCAGGAAGGTGCGCGTTTCCGCGAGTTTTTCGGTGGCGCGGTGCAGCAGGCCGATGTGCGGGTCGGCGCGTTGGACGACTTCGCCGTCCAGCTCGAGCACCAGGCGCAGCACCCCGTGCGCGGCCGGGTGCTGGGGGCCGAAGTTCAGGTTGTAATTCTGGATTTCTGCCATATCAGTACCGTTCAATGCCGTAGTGGTCGTTGCGCACGACGCGGGGGGTGATCTCACGCGGCTCGATCGTGACGGGCTGGTAGATGACGCGTTTCTGTTCGGTGTCGTAGCGCATTTCCACGTGCCCGAAAATCGGGAAGTCCTTGCGGAAGGGATGGCCGATGAAGCCGTAGTCGGTCAGGATCCGGCGCAGGTCGGGGTGGCCCTCGAAGACGATGCCGTACAGGTCGAAGGCCTCGCGCTCGTACCAGTTGACCGACGGCCAGACGTCCACGAGCGAGGCGATCACCGGGAAGTCGTCCTGCTCGGCGTAGACGCGCACCCGCAGGCGCCAGTTGTGCGTGACCGACTGCAGGTGGATCACCACCGCGAAGCGGTGCGGATGGGCATGGGTGTATTCCGCCGCGTACGTCGGGGCCTTCCAGGCGGAGTAGTCCACCCCGCACAAGTCCATACAGGACTCGAAGCGCAGGCTGGCATGGTCGCGCAGCACGCGGCAGGTGTCCTGCCACGCGGACTGGGGCAGTTGCAGCGTCAATTCGCCCAGGGATTCGGTCAGGTCGACCGAGGCGCCCAGGACGTCGCGCAGATTGGTTTCGAGTGTCTGTAGCCGTGTCATATGCAGATCGTCGTCTCAGATGGGGTCCGGCGCCGGACGCGCGAGACGGCATCGGCCGCCATCCGCATCCGGCAGGATCCCGCTAGCGGGCAATGGTATTGGTCAGGCGGATCTTGTTCTGCATCTGCAGCAGACCATAGACCAGGGCTTCCGCCGTGGGCGGGCAGCCGGGCACGTACACGTCCACCGGCACGATGCGGTCGCAGCCGCGCACCACGGAATAGGAATAGTGGTAGTAACCGCCCCCGTTGGCGCAGGAGCCCATCGAGACCACCCAGCGGGGCTCGGGCATCTGGTCGTAGACCTTGCGCAGGGCCGGGGCCATCTTGTTGCACAGCGTGCCGGCCACGATCATCAGGTCGGACTGCCGCGGGCTGGGACGGAAGATGATGCCGAACTGGTCCAGGTCGTACCGGGCCGCGCCGGCGTGCATCATCTCGACCGCGCAACAGGCCAGACCGAAGGTCATGGGCCATAGCGAACCGGTCTTTGCCCAGTTGAGGAACTTGTCCGCACTGGTGGTCATGAAGCCTTTTTCCATGACGCCTTCAACTGCCATTTTGCTCACCCCCAATTATTCCCAATCCAGGGCGCCGCGGCGCCATTCGTAGATGAAGCCCACCGTCAGGATGCCCAGGAAGATGGCCACCGCCCAGAAGCCCACCATGCCGACGGCGCCATTGGCCATGGCCCACGGGAACAGGAAGGCGATTTCCAGGTCGAACATGATGAACAGGATCGCCACCAGGTAGTAGCGCACGTCGAATTTCATGCGCGAATCGCCGAAGGATTCGAAGCCGCATTCGTAGACGGAGAGCTTTTCGGCATCCGGCACGTTGCGGCCCAGCAGCCGCCCCGCCACCAGCAGGGCCGCGCCGATCAGCGTGGCGACGATGATGAAAAGCAGCACAGGAAAGTACTGTTCCAGGTTCATGGATGGCCCCTGCTCCAGAAGATCAAACTACGGGATTGTAGCATTTCGACAAGCCCCATCGCCGGGAAAACCCG
>DASSTS010000051.1:0-193661 GCA_035707805.1 Castellaniella sp.
GGCGCGCAGGCCGCCCGACACCCCGCCGTAGCTGACGAAGCCGCAGGGCTTGTAGTTCCATTCCTTGTAGACGAAGTCCAGCGCGTTCACCAGGGTGGGCGGCGCGCTGTAGTTGTATTCGGGCGTGACGAAGATGTAGGCATCGGCGGCGGCCACGCTGGCGCTCCAGCGTTTGGTGTGGTCGTGCTCGTACTGCTGCATGCGCGGGTGCACGGGCTCGTCGTACAGGGGCAGGGCGAAGTCGGCCAGGTCCACCAGTTCGACGTCGAACTGGCCGTGGTTCCGCGCGAATCCGTGGAACCAGCGGGCGACCGCGGGGCCGACGCGGCCGGGGCGGGTGCTGCAGATGATGACTTGAAGCTTGAGGGCCATGGGGGGTTTCCTTGAAATGAGTGCGGTCCTGCTCGTGTCCGCCGGCGCGCGGAGACGAGAGTCTGATCATACTAGCCCCGTGTGTCCGGGAACCTGAATGGCCGCCTCGTCCGGGGCCATTTCCCCGGCGATCCGGCGCAGGCAGGCCTGTGCGTCGCCGATGACGGTTTCTACGCTGCAGGCGATCATGAGGTTCAGGTTCAGGCCGAAGTCTTCGACGGTGTAGCCCTCGGCATCCACGAAGTCGGGTCCCCGCCGCGTTGAGGGGATCTGTTCGACCAGCGGCCGCGCGGCCTCGGTGTAGGCCCAGACGGGGATGCCGCGGGCCACCGCCCAGCCCACCTCGAACACCGTGCCGGAATCGGGCTCCGCGCCGCGAAACGGGTTGAGATTGGCCATGACGAGGTCGGCGCGCCGCAGCAGGCCGATGTTCGCCTCGAAGATCCAGCGGGCGAGATCCCGGCCCCTCAGGTCCCGCGGGGCCTCGTTGTCCAGCGGATAGAGTCCTTCGTAGCCGTGTTGCCGGCACAGGTCCTTCAGGCGCCGCCCGTGTTCCCGGGCGTCGGGGCGGAAGACGTCGAAGCCGGCGAGATAGATGGCGCGCATGGCGATTCTCGCTTTCAATAAAGCCCGGGATTGCGCAGGATCGTGCGGTCGACGTCCTGGACGCGCGTGCGGCCGCAGAAGGCCATGCTGAGGTCCAGCTCCCGGGCGATGATGTCCAGCGCGCGGCGCACGCCCGGTTCCCCATAGGCGCCCAGGCCGTACAGAAAGGCCCGGCCGGTCAGCACGCCGCGCGCGCCCAGCGCCAGGGCGCGCAGCACGTCCTGGCCGCTGCGGATGCCGCCGTCCATCCAGACCTCGGTGCGTCCGTCCACGGCGCGCAGGATCTCGGGCAGGACGGAAATCGTCGAGGGCGCGCCGTCGAGCTGGCGGCCGCCGTGGTTGGAGACCACCAGCGCATCGACGCCCGCGGCGACCGCATGGCGGGCGTCCTCGGCGTCCATGACGCCTTTGACGATGAGCTTGCCGCCCCAGCGTTCGCGGATCCAGGCCAGGTCCTGCCAGCCCAGCGTGGGGTCGAACTGCTCGGCGGTCCAGGCGGCCAGGGAACGGATGTTGTCCACGCCGGCCACGTGGCCGATGATGTTGCCGAACGTGCGCCGCGGCGTGCGCAGCATCTCCAGGCACCAGCGCGGGCGCGTGGCCATGTTCAGCAGGTTGGGGACCGTGAGCCGGGGCGGGGCGGACAGGCCGTTCTTGATGTCCTTGTGGCGCTGGCCGGCCAGCTGCAGGTCCAGCGTCACCATCAGCGCCGAGCATCCCGCGCGGCGGGCGCGGTCGATCAGGCGGCCGACGAAGTCCCGGTCGCGCATGACGTAGAGCTGGAACCAGAACGGCCGGCTGGTGCGGGCGGCCACGTCTTCGATCGAGCAGATGCTGGCCGTGGACAGGGTGAAGGGCACGCCGAATCGTTCCGCGGCCCGGGCGGCCAGGATCTCGCCGTCGGCGCGCTGCATGCCGGTCAGGCCCGTGGGCGCCAGCGCCACCGGCATGGCGGCCGCCTGGCCCAGCAGCTCGCAGGCCAGGGTGCGGCGCGAGATGTCGACGGCGACCCGCTGGCGGAATTTCAGTGCCTGCAGATCGGCCTCGTTGGCGCGGTAGGTGGACTCGGTCCAGGACCCGGTGTCCACGTAGTCGTAGAACATGCGCGGCACTGACCTCTGGGCGCGAAGGCGCAGGTCTTCGACGCAAGTCATCTTCTGCAGGGAATGCACGCGGGGCTCCGGTCACCAGTATCCGAGGGGGAGCCGAGACTATAAACCGCCGCCCCGGCCCGTGCCAGGGGCGGCGAGGGTCAATAGTGGACCTTGCGCAGCTCCACCGCGGGGATCTTGAGCTGGCCGCGGTATTTCGTGACGGTGCGGCGCGCCACGATGATGCCGTGATGCGCCAGCTGCTGGGTGAGGTCCACGTCCGACAGAGGCCGCGCCGGATCCTCGGCGTCGATCAGTTCCTGGATCAGGGCGCGCACGGCGCTGGCCGAGCAGGAGCCCGCGCCTTCGGTCCCCAGTTCGCGGGAAAAGAAATGGCGGAATTCGTACAGGCCGCGCGGCGTGATCATGTATTTGCCGGCCGTGGCGCGCGAGACGGTGGACTCGTGGATCTCCAGGTCGTCGGCGATCTCGCGCAGCATGAGCGGGCGCAGCGCCACGTCCCCGTAGTCGAAGAAGCGCCGCTGGCGCAGCACGATGGCCTCGGCCACGCGCAGGATCGTGGCGTAGCGCTGTTCCACGTTGCGGATCAGCCAGCGGGCCTCCTGCAGCTCGCGCTGCAGCGGCTCGCGGGTGCCGCCGCGCGTGCGCTGGAACCAGTCCGCGTACTGCTGGTGCAGGCGCGCCTTGGGCATGGCGGCCTCGTTCAGCCGCACGCGCCAGTGGGCGCCGACCTTGTCGATCACCACGTCCGGGATGGGGTAGGGAATCGGGCTGTCGTCGTAGCGCAGGCCGGGCTTTGGATCGAGCGTGCGGATCAGGTCGCAGGCCTGGCCCAGGACCTCGTCCTGCGCCCCCAACTCGCGCCGCAGGCCGGTCCAGTCGTTGCGCGCCAGCCGCGGCAGGTGTTCGTCGACGATGGCCAGGGCCAGCCGGCGCACCGCATCGTCGGTGTCCTCGCGCGCCCGCAGCTGCAGCATCAGGCATTCGCGCAGGTCGCGCGCGCCGATGCCCGGCGCGTGCAACTGCTGCACCAGGCCCAGGGCGGCCCGCCATTCGGACTCCTCGGCGGGCGGGTCGAAGGCATCGGCCTCCGACAGGGATTCCAGCGGCTCGCGCAGGTAGCCGTCCGGGTCCAGGGAATCGATGAGGTAGCTGGCCAGCATGCGGTCGCGCTCGGACAGCGGCAGGGTGCCCAGCGCCTGGTAGAGGCGGTCGTGCAGCGAGACCCGCATGGGCTTGTGGGCGAAGGGATCCAGGTCTCCGTGCGCCGGCGGCAGCGGGTAGTCGCCGGGGTAGGGGGCATCGGGCGCCGGCGCGTCCGGGGCCGAGGGCTCGTCCAGCGTGTCCGCGGGGCCGGCGGGCAGCAGTTCTCCGCCGTCGGCCGGCACCGAGGACAGCGCGATGTCGGCGCAGGCCTCGACCGGGTCGGACTCGGTCTCCGCTTCCTCCAGGAAGGGATTGGTCTCCAGCGCGTGGCGCACGGCTTGCTGGAACTCCAGGGTCGACATCTGCAGGAATTTGACCGACTGCTGCAGACGGGGGGCGAGCGTCATTCCATGGCGCAACTGTAATTCCGGGCTGGCGTAGCTCAACGTGTCCTCCATCCATCGAAGTCGCAAGTGACGGTTCTATGCAAGCAATATCCGTGCCAATGCGGGGTGTGACCTGCCTCCCGATGGGCGCGCCGCCCGCTTGCCGGGACCCAGGTACAGAAATTGCGCACCGTCGGTAGTTTTTACTGTGGCGCGGAGGACGAGGCATGAAGGAACAGGACGACACGGCATACGCCCGGGGCGAAGTGCTGCGCCTCATCGGCGGCGTGTTGTGGGACCAGCGCTGGCGCACCGCGCTGGCCCTGGTGCTGCTGGTGGCCGCCAAGCTCTTCATGGTGGCCGTGCCGGTGGCGCTGAAGCGCATCGTCGATACGCTGGGGGCGCCGGCCGACGTGGTCCTGCCGGTCTTCCTGCTGCTGGGCTACACGCTGCTGCGTTTTGCCGGCAGCCTGGGCACCGAGATCCGCGACGTGGTGTTCTCGCCCGTCGCGCAAAAGGCCGTGGTGCGATTCACCCTGCGCGTCTTCGGCCACCTGCAGTCCCTGGGTGCGCGCTTTCACGGCGCCCGGCGGACCGGCAGCATGGCGCGCGACCTGGACCGGGGCACGGCGGGCGTGTCCTTCCTGGTGGGCACGGCGCTCTTCACGCTGCTGCCCACGGTGGTGGAGATCGTCACCGTCGTGGGCATCCTGGTGCTGAACTACGACCTGTCCTTTGCGGGCGTGGTGGCCGCCACTTTCGTGGTGTATGCCGCCCACACCTCCACCCAGATCCGCCGGCGCGTCCCCCTGCAGCGCTACCTGAACGAGCTCGACTCGCAGGCCAGCGGCAAGGTGGTCGACAGCCTGCTGAATTACGAGGCGGTCAAGCTCAACGGGACGGAGGCTGGCGAGACCGAACGGCTGGGCGGGGTGCTGAGCCAGCGCATGACGGCGGCGGTGCGCAACCAGAATTCGCTGTCGCTGCTGCACGTCGGCCAGGCGGGCATCATCGCGGTAGGGCTGGGGGCGGTGATGCTGCTGGCCGGGCAGCATGTCGCCGTCGGGCGGATGACGGTCGGCGACCTGGTGCTGATCAACGCATACATGATCCAGATCTGCCTGCCGCTGAACACGCTGGGCCTGATCGTGCGCCAGTCGCGCGAGGCCTTCATCGCCGCCGAGCGGGTCTGCGCGCTGCTGCGCCTGCCGCCCGAGCCCGGCGCCGAAGCCAGCCTGCCCGCACTGGCGGCCGGCCCAGGCGAGGTGGTGTTCGAGGGCGTGTCCTTCGGATACGAGCCGGGCCGGCGGATCCTGCACGAGGTGGACCTGCGCATCCCGGCGGGCAGCACCCTGGCCGTGGTGGGCGGCAGCGGCTCGGGCAAGTCCACGCTGGCGCGGCTGCTGCTGCGCTTCTACGACCCAGATGAGGGCCGCGTCCTGGTGGACGGCCAGGACGTGCGGCGGGTGAGTGTCGCCAGCCTTCGCCGGCGCCTGGGCATCGTGCCGCAGGACACGCAGCTCTTCAACGACACCATCGCCTACAACATCGGCTACAGCCGGCCCGGCGCCACGCGCGACGACATCCGTCAGGCCGCCGCGGCGGCCCGCATCCATGACTTCATCGAGGGCCTGCCCGCCGGCTACGACACGCCCGTGGGCGAACGCGGGCTGAAGCTCTCCGGCGGCGAGCGCCAGCGCATCGCCATCGCGCGCGCCCTGCTCAAGCAGCCGTCCATCATGATCTTCGACGAGGCGACCTCCGCCCTGGACACGCGCACCGAGCGCGCGATCCAGCAGGAACTCGACCGGATCGCGCGCGACCACACCACCTTGATCATCGCCCACCGGCTGTCCACCATCGTCGACGCCGACCGCATCGTGGTGCTGGACCGGGGTCGGGTGGCCGAATCCGGCACGCATGAGGAACTGCTGGCGCGCGGCGCCGTCTACGCGCAGATGTGGCAGTTGCAGCGTCAGATGAGTGCGCTGGAGACGGCCGGCGGCGAGACCGACCGCCTGCCGGTGAACCTGGTCACCCTGGTGGCGGGCGTGCTCGATGCCTCGCGCGACATGCAGCGCGCGCGCGGCGTGAATCTCTACACCTTCATCGGCGCCGAGGCGGCCCGCATCACGGGCGACCCCAGCGCCCTGCAGCGCCTGATCTGGGACCTGCACCTGCGCGCCCTGGCCTTCACGCCCCCGGGCGGGCGCATGGCCCTGCGCCTGGCCCGCGATGGTCCCGTGACCCGCTTGTCCATCACCGACGGCCGCGCCTTGCCGGAGGCGGCTGCGGACCAGGAGCCCCCCGACGATCCGGCGCTGGCGCGCGCCGCGGCCCTGGATCCCGCCGCGCTGGCCGCCGACATCCAGCGCCAGGGAGGGCACTTTGCCGAGACGCGCGAGGCGGACGGCGCGATGACCGCGTCGGTGGAATTCCCGCTGCGGGCCGTGGCTGACCAGCAGATGGCCACGGCTGTGCCGGCGGCCTCGGCCGACCTGACGGGACTGACCGTCATGCTGGTCGACGATCACGACGAGGCGCGCGACATGCTGTCCGCTGTGCTGCAGGACGGCGGAGCGCGCACCGAGGTCTACTCCGGCGGCCGCGAGGCGCTGGACGCCCTGACGGAGCGCCCCTTTGCGCAGTGGCCCGACGTGCTGGTGTGCGACATCTCGCTGGGGGACATGGATGGCGACGAGGTCATCGCCCAGCTGCGCGCCCGGGAATCCGAGGCCCGGATCGCCCTGTCCGCGCAGCTGCCCGCGATCGCCCTGTCGGGCCACAGCTCGCCGGAATACCGGTTGCGCGCCTTGCTGGCCGGCTTTCAGCTGCACCTGAGCAAGCCCGTGGATTCCCGCGAGCTGCTGGTCAACGTGGCGCTGCTGGCGCATTCCCGGCGGCCCGCGGCCGGCAGTCCGCCGCTCGCCCGGTGAGGGGGCGGACGGCCGCGGCGCGCAGGCCCCGCGCGGCACAGTACTTGCTCAAGGACTGGACGGGGCGCTGCTTTTTTGCGGGGCCATGAATCAGGAGAATCAACATGCGTGACGATCAATATCGGGACCGGTGGTCGCAGGAAGGCGGCCAGCGGTACGGCAGCCAGCGCGAGGGCTACGGCTCGCAGCGCGAGGGCTTCGGCGGCGAGGGCTATGGCCAGCGGCGCCAGCCGCGCAACGAGAACTACGACGACGACCGCGGCTCCGAGGAACGCGGCGGCGTGCGCTACGGCCAGCAGTCGCGCGGCGATTTCTGGGAACAGGACGATTATTCGAGGGATCGCGGCCCGTCGCATCACCGGCAGTCGCAGTACGGCTACGGCCAGCCCAATCCCCACGGCGCGCAATACGAGCAGGGAGGCCGGTATCCCGGCTCGCGGCCGTATGGCGACCGGCAGTGGCAGGGCCGGGACGAGGAATACGGACAGGCGGGATACGGGCAGGGCCGCCGCAGCGCCTTCTATGGCGCGGGTTCCGGCTACCCTTCGCGCGACCAGCGTTCGGACTGGGAGACGCCCGCCTGGGAACGCCGCGCCCGCACGGCCGGCACCTGGGGCGGGGAATCGGGCCAGGCCTACTACGGCGCGGGCCATGAGGACCGCACGCCGTACGACTACGGCCGCCAGGAGCGCGGCCAAAGCGGCCAGCAGTACCAGGGCTCCGGCCAGTCCAGCGAGTTCGGAGGTTACCAGGGCGGCATGCACCAGCACTCGGGGCGCCAGTCGCGCATGGATCCCAAGGGCTACACGCGTTCCGACGAACGGGTGCGCGAACACGTCTGCGAGCATCTCGGCGACAGCGGCCTGGACGTGCGCGACGTGGAAGTCACCGTCAAGGACGGCATGGTCACGCTGCAGGGCAATGTGCCCGACCGGCGTACCAAGCATGCCGTCGAGGACTGCGCCGACAGCTGCGTCGGGGTCAAGGACGTCGAGAACCGGCTCAAGGTGAGCTCGGGCAGCGCGGGCGGGACGTCCGGAAGCTCGGGTTCGTCCGGCAGCTCGGAAACGTCCCTCGGCGCGGGATCCGGGCGACAGGCGCCCGGCCAGCACACCTGAATCAGGAGAAAACCATCATGATGCAATCGAACCAATCCGGCGCCGGAGCCGGCGCGGGAATCGTTGGCGGGCCCAAGTCCGATTACCGCGGCCCGGGGCCCGAACTGATGTCGGCCGACACCCTCGAGGGCAACGACGTCTACAACCACCAGGGTGAGAAGCTGGGCTCCGTCCAGGAGATCATGCTGGACGTGCCGCATGGCCGGATCGCTTATGCCGTGCTGTCGCGCGGCGGCGTGCTGGGCATCGGCGACAAGCTCTACGCCATTCCCTGGAGCGCGCTGGTGCTGGACACCGATCGCAAGTGCTTCGTCATGGACGTCAGCGCCGAGCGCCTGAGCCAGGACGACGGTTTCGACAAGGACGACTGGCCTTCCATGGCCGACGAGGCGTGGGCGCGGCGCGTCTACGACTTCTACGAGCAGCCGCCGTACTGGTAGACGTCCTTGCCAACGGCCTGGCCCCGCGCTCCGCGGAACTCAGGGCCGGGCGTTCACCCCGGCCCCTGCCGTCCGCCGCCCGGCGGGCGGCCCTCTATTCATCATCAGGAGATCATGCATGCAGGATGATTCGATTCCCCTGGCCGGCCGCGTCGTGCTCGTGACGGGCGCTGGCAGCGGCCTGGGCGCGGCCCTGTGCACGCGGCTGTGCGCGGAACAGGCGCGCGTCGCCGCGCTGGACATCAATGAGAGCCGGGTACGGGGAGTGGCCGAACGGCTGAGCGGCGAGGGCGGCGACATCCAGCCCTACTGCGCCGACGTCGGCGCGGTGGGCGACGTGCGCCGCGTCCTGGATGCAGTGCTGGAACGCCACGGCCGCCTGGACGCCGTGGTCAACTGCGCGGCCATCGACGTGACCGCGCCGATCGCGGAGATCGACGAGGACGCCTGGGAGCGCGTGCTGCGCACCAACCTGACGGGGCCGTTCGTGATGTCCCGCCAGGCGTGCCGGTCCCTGCGCGCCGGGGGGCACATCGTCAACGTCGCCTCGACGGCGGCGCGCCGCGCCTGGCCCAACGCCAGCGCCTACCACGCCAGCAAGTGGGGGCTGATGGGACTGACGCAGGCCCTGCATGCGGAGCTGCGTCCCGTCGGCATCAAGGTCAGCGCAGTCATCGCCGGCGGCATGCGCACCCCTTTCCTGCTGGACCGCTTTCCCGATATCGACGTCACTACGCTGCAGGATCCCGCCCGGGTGGCGCGGGCGATCTGCTGCGTGCTGACCCAGCCGGATGACAGCGTCATTCCGGAAATCATGGTGCTGCCCATGAAAGAGACCTCCTGGCCCTGAGGGCGCGGGGATACGCGAATGGATCGGGAGGGGATCATGTACACCTTGGGAATCAATGCGGCGTTCCACGACTGTTCCGCGGCGCTCGTGCGCGACGGCGTCGTGGTGGCGGCCGCCGAGGAAGAGCGTTTCACGGGCATCAAGCATGGCAAGCGGCCGGTGCCGTTCACCGCGTGGCAACTGCCGTTCCACGCCATCGACTATTGCCTGCGCGAGGCGGGCATCCAGCTGTCGGACCTGCACCGCATCGCCTACGCTTTCGATCCCGCGCTGCTGGACCAGAGCGCGGTCACGCCCGAGGGCAACATCCTGCTGCCGCTGGAGCCCTCGCGCCACGCCAAGGCCGAGGGCGGCCATTCGCCCTGGGACCCGCTGTTCCTGTGCTATGTGCTGAATGCGCCGCGGCAGCTGGCGGCCGCCGCGCCCCTGCATCTGGCCGAGCGGTTCCGCGGCGCGAGCCTTGAGGACATCCAGGACCGCTGGGTCTTCCTCGACCACCACCTGTGCCACGAGGCCAGCGCCTACCTGGCCGCGCCCTTCCAGTCGCCGGCGGTGTTGACGATGGACGGGCGCGGCGAGGGCGTCACGACGAGCTACGGCCATTTTTCCGAGGGCGCCTACACGCGCCTGAAGCAGATCGCCATGCCGCATTCCCTGGGGCTGCTGTACGAGGAAGCCACCCGTTACCTGGGCTTCCTGCATGCCAGCGACGAGTACAAGGTGATGGCCCTGGCCTCGTACGGGCAGCCGACCTTCCATTCGGTGTTCCGCGACATCCTGAGGCTGGAGGAAAACGGCGGATTCTCCCTGCAGCCGGCGCACTTGGCCGACCGGCTGGGGCCCCCGCGCAAGCGCGGCGAGCCCATGGAGCAGCGCCACATGGACATCGCCAGTTCGCTGCAGACGGTCCTGGAAGAGACCGTGCTGCACATGGCGGAATGGCTGTGGCGGCAGACCGGCGCCTCCGAGCTGTGCATGGCGGGCGGCGTGGCGCTGAACTGCGTGATGAATTCCCGCGTGGCGCGCGACGGCCCCTTCGAGCGCGTCTGGGTCCAGCCCGCAGCGGGCGACGCGGGTACCGCCCTGGGCGCGGCGCTGTACGTCGACTACCAGGTCCGGTCGGACAGTCGCCGCTGGATCATGGAGGACGCCTATCTGGGGCCGGAATACGGCGACGAGGAAATCCAGCGGACGCTGGACCGGGCGCACCTGCAATATACCCGCGAGGACGACATCGCCTCGGCCGCCGCGCGCGTGCTGGCCGAGGGCAAGGTGGTGGCCTGGTTCCAGGGCCGCATGGAGTTCGGCCCGCGCGCCCTGGGCAGCCGGTCGATCCTGGCGTCTCCCCTGGATCCCGAGATGCAGTCGCGCCTGAACTGGCTGAAGGACCGGGAGGATTTCCGGCCGGTGGCGCCGGTCGTGATCGAGGAACGGGCGCACGAGTGGTTCGATGCCATGGGCAAGCCGGAGATCCGCTCGCCCTTCATGCTGTTCGTCTACGACGTGCTGCCGCAGTGCGCCGACCGCATCCCGGCCGTGCGCCACATCGACGGCACGGCCCGCGTGCAGACCATCCGGCGCGAACAGAATCCGCGCTACTACGACGTGCTGCGGGCGTTCGAGCAGCGCTGCGGCGTGCCGGTGCTGGTCAACACGTCTTTCAACACGCGGGGCCGGCCGGTGGTCTGCACGCCCCGCGACGCGCTGGAAGCGTTCTACACCTCGCCGCTGGACGCGCTGGCGATCGGCAGCTTTCTCGTGGAGAAACCGCGATGAGCGCCTGACCGCGCGCCTTGCGGTGATCGAGGGGCGCGGCGGGCATGGAGGACAGATCATGAAGAGCGGAGACCGCCCCAGGCGGCATGCGAGCGGGGGAGGCAGCATCCTCGTCATTTCTCCCCATTTCGACGATGCGGTGCTGGGCTGCGGCGCCTTCCTGGCGGGGCGGCCCGGCACCGTGGTGATGACGGTCTGCGCCGGGCTGCCGCCCGAGGACGCGCCGTTGCCCGACTGGGACCGGCGCTGCGGATTCGACAGCGCCCGCGCCGCCGTGCTGGCGCGCATCCAGGAGAACCGGCATGCCATGGATCAGCTGCGCACGGTGGGCGTGCAGCTCGACCTGCTCGACAGCCAGTACGGCGGCCGGTGCGCGGGCCTGGGCCCGCGCCTGGTGCGCGAGCTCGTCCGGCTGCGCCCCACGACGGTGCTGCTGCCTCTGGGCCTGTTCCACGACGACCACGTCCGCGTCAGCGACGCCGCCCTGCGGGCCTGGCGCTGGCTGGGCGACCGTCATGTCTGGATCGCCTACGAGGACGCCCTCTATCGCCGCCGGTCCGGCCTGGTGCAGCAGCGCCTGGCGGCCCTGCGCGAGCAGGGCGTGCGCGCCACGCCGTGGCTGACCGTGCCGGCCGACCTGCCGGTGAAGCGGCGGGCCGTCGCCGCCTACGCCAGCCAGTTGGGGCCCCTGGGCCTGGTGCCGGGACGCGGCGACGACGCGCTGCCGGAGCATTACTGGCGGCTCAGCGGCGAGGAAGACGGCGATGGCTGAACACGCCCCTTCCCGCCTGAGCCTGGTCATCCTGACCTACAACCGCTGCGGCGAGGTGCTGCAGACCCTGAGGTGCCTGCAGGCGGCCGCGCCCGACGTGCCGCTGGTGGTGGTCGACAATGCCAGCACCGACGAGACGGTGCGCGAGATCCGGCGGCAGTTTCCCCGCGTGCGGCTGGTGTGCGCCTCGGCCAATCTCGGCGCGGCGGGCCGGAACCTCGGCGTGCGGGCGGCCTCGACCGAATACGTGGCTTTCTGCGACGACGACGTGTGCTGGGCGCCCGACGCCTTGACGCACGCCCAGGACCTGCTGGACCGCCATCCCGACGTCGCCGTGCTGAGCGCGCGCGTGCTGGTGGGGCCGTCGGCGGCGACCGATGCGGCCTGCACGCTGATGGCCGACAGCCCGCTGGACGGCGAGCCGGACGTCGGTCCGGGCCTGGTCGGCTTTCTGGCCGGGGCCTGCGTGGTGCGTTCCTCCGCCTTCCGCCAGGCGGGCGGCTACTGGCCGGCCCTGTTCCTGGGCGGCGAGGAATCCCTGCTGGCGCTCGACCTGCTGGAGCAGGGCTGGCGCATCCTCTATGCGCCGGAGATCGTGGCGCGGCATTGGCCCTCCGCGCATCGGGACGCACCCGGGCGCCGGCGGCTGCTGGCGCGCAACGCCTTGCTGGTGGCGTGGATGCGCCTGCCGTGGGGCACGGCCGCGCTCAATGCCTGGGACGTCCTGGCGGGCCTGCCCGACTGGCAGACGCGGTGGGCGGCGGTGCGCGACGCCATCCTGCATCGCCGCGCGACCGGGGCCTGCCGCCGGCCCGTGGGCGCCTGGGTGGCCGCGCAGCTGGCCCGCGTGCGGCTGACGCAGCGGCGCCAGGCCACGCTCAGTCGCCCGCCGTTCCGGTGACCGGCAGCACGATGCCCGTGATGTAGCTGGAGCAGCAGGGCGCGGCCAGAAAGACGTAGGCGGGCGACAGTTCCTCGGGCTGGGCCGGGCGTCCGTACTGGGTCTTCCGGCCGAACTCCTTCACCTTTTCGGCCGGGCCGTCGGCCGGGTTCAGGGGCGTCCACACCGGCCCGGGGGCCACGGCGTTCACGCGGATGCCGCGCTGCACCAGATTCGCCGCCAGGGACCGCGTGAAGGCGTGGATGGCGCCCTTGGTGGCGGAATAGTCCAGCAGCTTGGCGCTGCCGCGCAAGGCGGTGACCGATCCGGTGTTGATGATGCAGCCGCCCTCGGGCAGGTGCCGCAGCGCGGCCCGGGCCATGCGGAAATAGCCGCCGATGTTGGTGTCGATGGTCTCCCGGATGCGTTCTTCCGACAGCACGTTCAGCGACTCGGCGTGTTCCTGGAAGGCCGCGTTGTTGACCAGGATGTCCAGGTGGCCGAATTCTTCGAAGGTCTTGGCCACGGCGTCCTCGCAGAAACACAGGTCCTTCACGTCGCCGCTGATCGTCAGGCAGCGCGCGCCCTCGGCTTCCACGGCCAGGCGGGTGTGCTCGGCATCGCCGTGTTCGTTCAGGTAGACCACCGCGACGTCGGCGCCTTCGCGCGCGAACAGGACGGCCACCGCGCGGCCGATGCCGGAATCGCCCCCGGTGATGAGGGCGACCTTGCCCTTGAGCTTGTCGCTGCCGCGATAGTCGGGCGCATCGTAGCGGGGCGCGGGGTTCAGGCGGGATTCGTCGCCGGGCTTGTCCTGGTGCTGGCCGGGCAGCGGGGGTTCGGGCTCCTCGCGCGCGCCGGGCTGGACGGCGGGGCGCTTGCCCGGGCCGCCGCCCGATGGCTTGTGCGCGTCGCGTTCGTCCTGTTCGCGCTGCAATGCCCGCTGACGTTCGGCGGCGGCGTCGGCGTCCTTGCGGGAAGAGTGATCGCTCATGCTGGGTCTCCTTGCAATGGGGGGCGTCCGCGGCGGGCGGACGCACAGACGCCCCTTTCAGCAAGGCCCGTGCCCCGCAGGAAACCCTGCTTGTTTACATGCCGAATCAAATTGCAACAGCCCGGGCAGGCGATATCGCGCATGATCGGCAGACCCGGCCGTTCAACGAGGGGAAGAAACCGAGGGTCCGTTTAGACGGCCGACGCCTCGCACGGAGGCACCATGCTGACGCAGTCCCATTCGCGGGGCAAGCCCTGGTCCGACACCTGGACGCGGCTGGAAGACGAACGCATCATGTTGCAGCGCATTGCCGCCGGCCAGCCGCTGGCGGAGGTGCTGGAGTACGTGCTGCGCACGGTCGAGGCGCAATCCAGCGTCCCGCTGTGGACCTCCATCCTGCTGGTCGACGACAGCGGGCGCATGCGCATCGGGGCGGCGCCGCATCTGCCGGCGGACTACCTCGCGGCCATCGACGGGGTGCAGGCCGGACCGCATGTCGCGGCATGGGGGCACGCCGCCTACACCGGCGAGCCCGTCTACACCGACGACATCGTGGACCATCCGGACTGGGCGAAGTGGCAGGACCACATCCGCGCCATGGACCTGCGCACGTGCTGGTCCTCGCCCATCAAGCGGCCCAGCGGGCGGCTGCTGGGCGTGTTCTGCAATTACTACCGCCAGCCCCGCCTGCCCTCGGAACACGACGTCGAGGCCATTGCACTGGTGACGCGCACCGCCGCGCTGGCGATCGAGCGCTACCGCACCGAACAGGCGCTGCGGGAAAGCGCCCGGCGCTGGCGCAGCATGTTCGAGGGCATGCGCGAGGGTTTCTTCATGGCCGAGGCTGTCCGCGACGAGGCCGGCGCCTGCCGGGACTTCCGCCTGCTGGAGGCCAATCCGGCCTTCGACTTGCAATGTGGCCGCGCCCTGGGCACCTCCGTGGGCCGCACGCTCAGCGAAATCTGGGCGCGCGCGCCGGCGCGCCTGCTGGACCGGTTCCTGGAGGTCCTGGCATCCGGCGAGCACGCGCAGGTCGAATACTGCGTGGAAGCCCCCGGGCCGGCGTGGTACGAGGTCCACGTGCGGCGCGACGGCATGGACCGCGTGATGGCGATGCAGCTGGACGTCTCGGCGCGCAAGCAGGCCGAGATGACACTGCTGGAAGAGCAGCGCCGCAAGACGTTTCAGCTCACCCTCGGCGACCAATTGCGGCGCATCGAGCTGCCGGCCCACATCGAGCAGGCGGTCTGCGAGGCGCTGGGCCGGCATTTCGACCTGAGCGAGGTCGGCCTGCTGCAGGCCAAGCCGCAGGACGGCGTGGTGCGGGTGGTGGCCGGCTGGTCCCCCGGCGGGGCGTCGGTCCTCCTGTCCCGGTCCGTGCGCCTGGCGCTGCACAAGGCCATCCTGCGCGAGCGCAGCGTCTTTCTGCCCCGCACCTCGGACGCGCGCGATGGCGGCGGCCTGGTCGTGCCGCTGGGGCGCTGGGGCCGCCCCGATCAGGGGCTGGTCCTGCGTTCCACTCAGCCGCTGCGCCTGCAGCCGGCGGACCAGACCTGCATCGAGGAGATCGCCGAACGCCTGTGCGACGCGACCGAACGCGCCGCGCATCCGCTGCAGCTGCAGGAGCGAGTCGAGCAGACCATCGCCGAGCGCGACCGCATCTGGCGGCTGTCGCCCGAGATGCTGGCCATCATGGACGGCTCCGGGCGCTTCCTGAGCGTCAGCCCCGCCGTGCGCGCGATCTTGGGATGGATGCCGGAACAATTCCTGGCGCGCGGTTTTCTCGCCCTGCTGCACCCGGACGACCGCCAAATGACGCGCACCTTCCTCGCTCAGGCCTCGCAGGGCGAGAACACCGGCCTGCACCACCTCGAGAACCGGCTGCGCCGGCGCGACGGCCAGTACAGCTACATCACCTGGACGGTGTCCTCGGCCCAGGGGCTGCTGTACCTGGCCGGGCGGGACGATACGCAGGTGAAGGCCCAGGCCGAAGCGCTGAGCGAAGCCGAGAGCGCCCTGCGCCAGGCGCAGCGCCTGGAGGCGGTCGGGCGCCTGACCGGCGGCATCGCGCATGACTTCAACAATATCCTGCAGGGCATCTCCAGCGCCCTGTACCTGATCGACCGCCACCTGAAGCGCGGCAACGTGGACGTCATCCAGCGCTACGCCAGCATGGCCAGCGACGCCTGCGAGCGCGCCGGGCAGCTGACCCAGCGCCTGCTGGCCTTTTCCCGCCGGCAGCCGATCAATCCGCAAGTCTGCGACGTGGGTGGCACCCTGCATTCCATGCTGGAGCTCTTCCGCCGCTATACCGGCGAGCGCGTGGCCCTCGGCCTGGAAGTCGACGACGCGGCCTGGCGCGTCTGCTGCGACGTGAGCCAGTTCGAGAACGTCGTGCTGAACCTGGTCATCAACGCCTGCGACGCCATGCCCGCGGAGGGACGCATCACGCTGCAGGTACGCAATGTGCAGCTCGATCAATTGCGCCTGCGGGGCTTTGCGCAGCCGGTCTCGGGCGAGTTCGTCGAGATCGCCGTGACGGATACCGGACACGGCATGGCTCCGGATGTCCTCTCGCATACCTTCGAGCCCTTCTTCACCACCAAGCCGGTGGGCGCGGGCACGGGCCTGGGTCTGTCGACCTGCTTTCGCTTCGTGCAGCAGGCCGGCGGCGCGGTGGACATCGAGAGCGCGGAAGGCAAGGGCACGACGGTGCGCGTCTGGCTGCCGCGGTATTGCGGCGACCCTTCCGCGCAGGCGGCGCCGGCGGCCGAACCCGCACCCGAACTGCGCCTGCTGCCGTCGAACGCGGTCGTGCTGCTGGTGGAGGACAACGAGACCGTGCGGGAAATGATGACCGAGGCCATCGCGGGCCTGGGGGTGGCGGTGATGTGCGCCGCCGACGGCATGGAAGGCATCCGCGCCCTCGAGCAGGCCCCGCGTGTGGACCTGCTGGTGACCGACGTGGGGCTGCCGGGCATGGACGGACGCGATCTGGCGGAGCGGGCGCGGGCCCGGCAGCCCGAGTTGCCGGTGCTGTTCATGACCGGTTACGTCGAGGCCGCGTCCAAGGACTCATGGTCGGGCCCGCGCACGGGTCTCATCGTCAAGCCGTTCACGCTGGACGTCCTGGCGGTCCGCGTGCGCAACATGCTGGCCGCGGCGGGTGAGCCGGACGTTCCCGCACAGTCCCTCGCGCCCGAGAGTGGCGCGTCCTGAGTCACCAAGGCAATATGACCAAGCGCAAAAAAACGACTGTAAATATTGCCTTCGAAACTGCATGCAAATGCTAAGAATCGAAAATGTTCACGAGAAATCACCGGCAGCGCATTGGGATGAGGCATAGTGAACGTTCTCCCAACGGTTATGTTTGGCCCCTTGGCCGATCAATAATGAAACGGTGGGTAACGGCCACTCGGGTGTTCACCATTTGATCATCAGGACATACCATGCCTCATTTGCTCATTCTCGATGACGACGATCTGATACGAGAACTTCTGGGCGAACTGGGCCGCGATTGCGGCTATTCCGTCGCCCAGGCTGCGTGTGTGAAGGATGCCTTGATCCAGCTCGACATGCGCCCCCCCGACCTGGTGCTGGCCGACCTGTGCGTGCCGGGCGGCGACGGCATGGAAGTCTGCCGCAACGCGGCGGCGGTCGGCAGCGAGGTCGTCGTCATCACCGGCCACGGCAATATGGACAATGCGGTCCAGGCGCTGCGCCTGGGCGTCAGCGATTACCTCGTCAAGCCAGTCTGCATGGACCGCCTGCGCACGCTGCTGATGCGCGTCTCGGGCACCCGGGGCAAGCCGGCCCGCCCGCCCGCGGACAGCGACCAGGCGCACTTTGGCTGCATGTTCGGCGAGTCCGAGGCCATGCAGGACGTCTACCGGCAGATTTCGCGCGTGGCGCCCAGCGGCATGACGGTGTTCGTGATCGGCGAAAGCGGCACGGGCAAGGAACTCGTCGCTCAGGCCATCCACCAGAGCAGCCCGCGGCGGGCCAAGCCCTTCGTGGCGGTGAACTGCGGCGCCATCGCGCCCAGCCTCATCGAAAACGAGATGTTCGGCCACGAGCGCGGCAGCTTCACGGGCGCCGACCGCCAGCACAAGGGCTATTTTGAACGCGCCGACGGCGGCACCCTGTTCCTGGACGAGATCACCGAGATGTCCCTCGACCTGCAGGTCAAGCTGCTGCGGGTGCTCGAGACCGGACGGTTCATGCGCGTGGGCACTCACCAGGAGATCGCCTGCGACGTCCGGGTGGTGGCCGCGACCAACCGCTCTCCCGAAGAGGCGGTGCGCGAGGGCAAGCTGCGCGAAGACCTGTATTACCGCCTCGCCGTGTTTCCTCTGGCGCTGCCGGCGCTGCGGCGGCGCGGGGACGACGTCATCCTGCTCGCCAACCGCTTCCTGGACCAGCTCAATGCCGACGGCGGCACGCACAACCGGTTCAGCGCCGAGGCGATCGAGCGTTTCCGCCAGCATGACTGGCCCGGCAACGTGCGCGAGCTGCGCAACGCGGTGCGCCGGTCCTACATCATGGCCGAAGGCGAAGAGCTCGATGCCCTGCTGGTGCCCTCCCGGGTGCGAACGGACGACGAGGACGAGACGGGCAGCGTCACGGTGCGGGTCGGCGAGACCCTGGCCGAGGCGGACCGGCGCCTGATCCTGGCGACGCTGTCATGCTGCGGCGGCGTCAAGAAACAGACGGCGGCGATGCTGGGCGTCAGTCCCAAGACACTCTACAACCGGCTCGAGGCCTATGCGGCCGCCGGCTACGAGGTGCCCGACCTGCACGGCGACGCCAGCTGCGCGGAGACCTGACGGGGTCCGCCCGGGCGGTTCAGGCCGCCCGGGCATGTGGCTTGCGGCCCTGGAGGCTGCGGCGGCACCAGCCGGCCGCACCTCGACAAGGAGAACCGTAATGTCCATATTTGTGCTCGTCCTGTTGCTCGTGCTGCTGATTGGTGTCGTCCCGACTTGGCCCTACAGCCGGGGCTGGGGCTATTTTCCCGGCGGCATCGTCGGCATCCTGCTGATCATCGCCATCGTGATGTTCGCCACCGGCCGCATCTAGGGAACCATCACGCACAAGGCCACTGGCCAGTCCCGCAACAGGGCGGCCAGGGGCAGCCGCCTGTCCGGCCCCGCGTCGATGGCGCGGTGCCCGAGCAGGTCCTTCCAGGGCCCGGACGCGGGCAGGACCAGATCGGTGTCCTCCCAGAACCGGCTGGCCGCCGGCGCCTGCCCGCGGGCGTAGCCCGCCAGCGGCAGCGCGCACAGGCGCGGCGCCACCACCAGCACCCAATGTCGTTCATAGCCCCGCAGGTAGGCCAGCACGTGCTGCGCCTGCGCGCCTTCGGCCGCCAGCGGCACGTAGGCCGATCCGGGGCGAAACAGGGGCGGGCGGGCAGCCCGCAAGGCCAGGGCGGTCCGGATGAGGTGCTGCTTGACCCGGCCGGTGCGCCAGTCGGCCTCGGTCGGCGTGTCCGGCGGCGTGCCGGCCAGCAGCCGGTCCAGGCGCCGGTGATCCACCGCACGCCGGTTGTCCGGATCGACGAGGCTCTCGTCCCAGGTCTCGGTGCCCTGGTAGAGATCCGGAATCCCGGGGACCGTGTTGCGCAGCAGGGCCTGGCTCAGTCCGTTGATCTGTCCCGGCGCCGCCAGCGAGGCGGCGAATGCCGCCAGCGCCGCCAGCGGGCGGGGGTCCGGGGCCTCCGGGTCCAGCGCGTCCAGGCATTCCTGCGCGGCGGCTTCGTAGGTCGCGTCGGGGTCCGTCCAGGAGGTATGCAGGCGGGCCTCGCGCAGCGCCTTGCGCTGCCAGTCGCCCACGCGCGCCAGCCAGGCGCGCACCGAGTCCGGATCCTGCCGCAACGTCCTGGCCCGCCAGGCGGAAGGCCAGGATCCCACCAGGGTCTGCAACAGCATGTAGCGGTCCGTGCGCGCCAGCGTGTTGTTGGGCAGCAGTCCCAGCCAGTGCCGGGCGAACCGCAGCCACTGCTCGGGCATCTCCGTCAGCACGGCCAGGCGGGCGCGGACGTCCTCGCCGCGCTTGTGGTCGTGGGTCGCGGTGGCGACCATCGCCAGCGGCCAGTCGCGCGCCCGGCGCAGATTGCGGTCGTGGAATTGCGCGTCGTCCAGGGAAAAACGCTCGGGCGAGGCGCCCACCTCGTTGCGGGACAGCAGCGGCCCGAAGCGGTAGAACAGCGTGTCCTCCAGGGACTTGGCGGCCAGCGGCGGCATCAGCTGCTGCAGGCGCCGCAAGGCGGGCATGGCCTGCGGCGGCGGGCGGTTCAGCCATTCGGACCACAATTCCCGCAGTCCGGCCTCGCCGGCCGGCAGCAGCGCGCGCGCCGCGCGGTCCGCCCGCGCCCAGACGGCGCGGTCGGCGGCCGAGGCGCCACCGTCCTCGGCATAGCTGCGGTAGACCGGAAAGCCGCCCAGCCACGTCCGCAGCAGGCGCCGCCAGGCGTCGGCGCCCCAGGGGCGTGCGCGCGGATCGGCCTGCGCCGCCGCCATCCAGGCCTGAACGAGGCTCCGGCATTCGCCGGCCAGTTCCCGCTCCAGCATGGCCTCGCGCACGTCGCGCAGCTGCCAGGCGGGATCCCGGGGCGATCCGCCGCAGGACCGCCAGAAGCCGAGCAGCGGCTCGCGCGCCGCCGGTGCGTGCAGCAGCGCGCCGACGTCGTCCATGAAGTCGTAGCCGGTGGTGCCTTCGATCGGCCAGCGGCTGTCCAGGGTCTCGTCGAAGGCCAGGATCTTTTCCACGATGAGATAAGGGCTGCGACCGGGCGCGGCGGCCAGCAGCGCCGCGCGCAGCCGGCGCAGGTAGGCGCCGGGCTCGGCCAGCCCGTCGACGTGATCGACGCGCAGCCCGTCGAACAGCCCTTCGCGGTACAGGTCCAGGACCAGCGCGTGGGTGGCCTGGAAGACTTCCGGGTCTTCGACGCGCACGCCCACCAGCTCGCTGACCAGGAAGAACCGGCGCCAGTTCAGCCGGCTGGCGGCATCGCGCCACCCGGCCAGGCGGTAGTGCTGCTGCTCTAGCAGTTCGTGCAGCCGGGCGCGGCCGGCCTCGTCGGCCGGATCGCAGGCCCGCGGATCGGCGGCGTCCCCGCCTGCGGCGAGCGGCAGCTGCTGGCCGCCCGCCAGCACCGCAGTCCCGCCGCCTTCGCCGCGGACCAGCCGGATCTCGCCCTGCGCCAGGGCCTCGGCATAGGGCCGGGGCAGGATGGGCAGCAGGACCCGTCCGCCGCCAGCGGCCCAGTCGATGTCGAAGACCCGGGCATGCGGGCTGTCCGCGCCGTGTTGCAGGACGTCGCGCCACCACGGGTTGCGGGGATCCGCGGCCATGTGGTTGGGCACGATGTCGGCGATCAGGCCCAGGTGCCGCGCGGCCGCGTCCTTCGCCAGCCGGCGCAGGCCCGCCAGGCCTCCCAGCGCCTCGTCGACGGCGGTGGGGTCGATGACGTCGTAGCCATGCGAGGATCCGGGCCGGGCGCGCGTGACGGGCGACAGATAGAGGTGGCTGACGCCCAGGGCGGCGTAGTGGTCCAGCACGGCGCGGGCGTCGTCGAACGTGAAACCCGCGTGCAGCTGCAGCCGGGCCGTGGCGCGCGGGATCATGGCCGCCTCATGCCGGCGCTTCCAGGAAGCACAGGGCGCAGTCGGGTCCCAGCTCGCCTTGCAGGAAGCGCACGAAAGCTTCGGCATCCGTTTCGAAGCACAGGGCGTCGCGGTCGGGGGCCGCCGCCAGCAGCGGCTCCGGGATGGGGCAGGTGTCGGGGCCGAGATTGGCGTAGAGGGTCAGGCAGGATCCGTCGCCCAGCCGCCATTCGGCGCGCACGGCGGTCGGGCCCAGCGCCTGGGCGCGCAGCGCCCGGCTGCCGCGCAGGCGCGGCGCCACGCAGCGCGCCCGCAGGTCCAGCAGCCGGGCGTAGTAGGCCATCCATTCGCCGCCCGCCTCGTGGCACGGGGCCGGATGGCTGGCCTGGAAGGTGGACTCTTCGTTCGGGTCGGGCAGTCCGAGCGCCGGGACGTCGTCGTCGGCCAGCGTCTCGGGGGCTTCCATCCGGCCCCGCCGCACGGCCTCGACCAGGGCGGGATCCGTATGGCTGGTGAAATACAGGAAGGGCGAGCGCGAGCCGCATTCCTCTCCCATGAACATCAGGGGGATGGCGGGCGAGAGCAGCTGCAAGGCAACGGCCGCGCGCAGGCGCGCGGGGCTCGCGCATAGCGTCGTCAGCCGTTCCCCGCGCACCCGGTTGCCGATCTGGTCGTGGTTCTGCAGGAAGAACACGAAAGACGTGGGCGGCAGGTGGGCGCTGGGCGTGCCGCGCGGCCGTCCCTCATGGAAGGCGGAAGGCTGGCCCTGGTAGTGCCAGCCTTCCGCCAGGCAGTGCGCCAGGATCGCGGCGGGTTCCTGGCTGTAGTCGCCGTAGTAGCCCTGCCGTTCGCCGGTGAGCAGGTGGTGCAGCACGTGATGCAGGTCGTCGTTCCACTGCGCGTCGTAGCCGGCCTCCAGCAGGCCGGCGCGGTTGGCGTCGTCCTCGATCACCAGGTGGATGCGGCGGCCCGGTAGCCGGGCGCGCAGCCGCTGCGGCAGGGCGCGCAGCCAGGCCTCGTCGAAAATGGCGTGGACCGCGTCCAGGCGCAGGCCGTCGATGTGGAACTCGTCCAGCCAGTGGTGGGCGCAGTCCTCGAAGAACTGCTGCACGGCGGGTTGGCGGAAATCGATCGCGGCGCCCCAGGGCGTCGAGACGTCCGTCCGGAAGAACGAGGCCGCGTAGCGGGGCAGGTAGTTGCCATCGGGGCCGAAGTGGTTGCAGACGAGGTCCAGCATGACGCCGATGTCCAGGCTGTGGGCGCAGTCCACGAATCGCTTGAGCGCCTCGGGCGACCCGTAGGCGCGGTCGGGCGCATAGGGCAGCACGCCGTCGTATCCCCAGTTGCGGGGGCCGGGAAAGTCGGCGATGGGCATGAGTTCGATCAGATTGACGCCCAGGGCGGCCAGGTCCGGCAGCCGCTGACACAGGCCGGCGTAGCCGCCGCACAGGCCCGCATGCACCTCCTGGATCACCGATTCCTCCCAGGGACGCGGCTGCCAGCCGGCGTGGCGCCAGGGGTAGGGCGCGGGATCGGCCACGATGCTGCGGCTGTGGACGTCGCCGTCCTGCAGCCGGGATGCCGGATCGGGCATCCGCGTGCCGTCGGCCAGGCGATAGGCGTAGCGCGTGCCCGGCGGACAGCCCGGCACGAGGATCTCGACGTAGCCGTCCTCGTCCGGGACGGCGGGCATGGGCGGGCAGCCTTCGATTTCCAGGGTCATGCCCCCCGGGGCCTGCGGCGCCCAGAGGCGAAACAGCGTCGCCCCGTCTTCCCGGGCGAAGGCGCCCCAGTGCCGCGCGCGGTGGGCGGCGCCGGACAGGACCGGCGGACAGGGGCGGAACAGGGGCGCGTTCATGAAGGTTCCTTCGCGGCGGTCGCCGCCGGCAAGAGTGTCGGGCCATGCGCCGGCCGGGCGCTGCGGATCCGTGGGGTCATGGGGCGCTCTCTTCCTGCGCGTCCTGGCGCAGCCGGACGGTGCGTTCCGTGGGCAGCAGGACGACGCCGCGCGCTTCCAGCGCCTTCAGGATGCCCAGATTGATCGCCTGCTGGATGTCCATGTACTGGTTGTAGTCCGCGCTCATGACGTAATAGACGGCCTCCAGTTCCAGGGACCAGTCGCCCAGGCGGGCGATGTGCGCCCGGTCGTAGCGGGTGTTGGGCTGCGTCGTGATCTGGGTCTGCACGTCGCCGGGCACGGCGGCCAGCGTGTCGACCGGCGTGCCGTAGGGCAGGTGCAGCGTGAAGACGATGCGGCGCTGTTCCATGCGCTTGTAGTTCTGGATCGTCTGCTTCAGCAGCTCGGTGTTGGAGCAGATGATCTGCTCGCCGCCCAGGCTGCGGATGCGGGTGGTCTTCAGGCCGATGTGCTCGATGCTGCCCGCGACGTTGCCGAACACGATGAAATCGCCCAGCTCGAAAGGCTTGTCCAGGCCGATGGCGATCGAGGCGAACAGGTCGCTCAGGATGGTCTGCACGGCCAGTGCCACCGCGACGCCGCCGATGCCCAGGCTGGCCACCAGCGTGGTGATGTTCACGCCCAGGTTGTCCAGCACCGCCAGCATGGCCACGATCCAGATGACGGTGCGCAGCAGGTACGACAGCAGCAGCGTGGTGACGTGGCTGGCCCGCGTGCGCGCCTTGGCGGAGGCCAGGAACGACAGGAAGGCGGCATCCAGCCAGAGCGCGGCCTGGACGGCCACGAGGGCGAACCAGACGTGAGCGTCCACCCAGCCCCACCACGGCAGGGCCGCCCCGGTGGCGTGCGCGGCCAGCAGAAAGGCCAGCAGCGCCAGGATCACGCGGTTGCTGCGCACCAGGATGGCCAGCAGCGCGCGGAAATAGGAACGGTGCGTCTCGCCCTCGACGGGATGGGCACGGCGCTGCAGCGCATTGAGGAGGGTCGTCAGGCCCAGATAGATCAGCGTGGCGAGGATGAGCGCGCCGAACCACGCGCCCCAGATGTCCCCGTAGCGGGCGGAGAGCTCGGCCAGCACCATGTCAGGCGTTCCCCGTGGGGGCGTCCTGGCCGCTCGCCTTCAGCACGCTGATGTTGCCGTCGGCCTCGATGTAGGCGCGGCGCACCCGCGCAAGGCTGTCGATGCCCTGCAGGCGCAGTTCGCTCATCAGTTCCGCCTCGGTGATGGCCTCGCGGCGCATGTTGCGGCGCACCAGCGTGCCGTCGCGCACCAGGCAGACATGTTCGACCGCCAACGCCCGGGACAGGGCCGGAACGCTGTAGATCACCCTGTCGATCAGGACGGTCCAGCCGACGATGGTGGCGATCAGGATCATGCCGTCGATCACGGAGACGTATTCCCCCGCCATGCCGTTTTGCGCGGCGTCGGCGATCAGCACCAGCACCAGCATGTCCGCCACGCCCAGCGAACCGATGTCGCGCCGGCCGGCCATCCGCAGCACCACGAAGATGAACCAGTACGTCAGGCTGCCCCGGATCACGATCTCCAGCGGCGGGACCGAAAAAGTGAACATTTCGGACCAGTCGGGACTTGCGAACAGGTTCATGGCGCATCCTTCGGCAGACGAGGTGCCCGGAGGGAGCAAGTTTCGTGCCCGCCCCGCCGCTGTGCGTTCAGGCGCCTTCCCGCACCCACACCGCGTGATAGTGGGGAATGCGTTCGATGGCATAGCTGGCGGCGATGTTGCGCACCTCGTTGCGCGTGCCGGGAAACCGGCAGGTCTCGACGAAGACGCGGGGCGCGGGGCGGCTTTCCTCGTCGCGCAGCAGCCAGGCGTAGCACTGCGTGCCGGCCGGCACGCCGGTGCCGCCCGAATCCGCCACGCCGGTGTTGGCCACGATGACGCCGGCCCGGGCGCGCTGGGCGGCCCCTGTCGCCATGGCGCGGGCCACGGCCGTACTGGTCAGGTTGTTTTGCTCCAGGACCTCGGGCGCGACTCCCAGGCAATGGAGCTTGGCCTGGGGCGAATACACCACGAACGCGCATTCCAGCAGTTCGCCGGCGCCCGGCACCTCCGCCAGCAGCGAGGCGATGAGGCCGGCCGTGCAGGACTCGGCGGTGGCCAGGGTCAGGTTCTGCAGGCGCATGTAGCGGACCACGTCCTCGATCCGGCTCATCCCGGTTCTCCCGGGGGGACCGGCTCGCCGCCCAGGCGGGCGCCCGTGACCATTTCCGTGACCCAGTTCACCAGGAGTTCGGTGTAGGCGCGCTGGCACTTCTTGTCCGTCAGGGCGTGGTCGGCGCCATCGACGATGCGGTGGGTGAGGGAATGGGCGCGGCGAAAGGCCGAGCGGTAGCTCATGATGGTGGAATGGGGGATGAAGTCGTCGCGCTCGGATTCCACGATCAGCACGTCGCCGGGAAAGCTCGCGCAGGCGTTGAGCGCCCGGTTGTCCTCGGGCTCCACGTGGCCGCTGCGGTAGGCGCGCAGCACCTCACGGTTGAGCTGGTCCTTGGGCATGAACCATTCGTCGTCGCGGTACAGGGCGGGCACGTGCAGCCCCAGCCAGCGGACCTTGCGCAGTCCGGTCAGGATGGCGGCCAGGTAGGCGCCGTAGCTGCTGCCGACGACCGCGATCTCTCCGCTGTCCAGCGCCGGGTGCGCGGCCAGGGTGTCGTAGGCCGCCATCACGTCGCGCAGATTGTCGTCGCGCGACACCAGGCTGCGGCGCGCCTCGGTGGCGGCGTGCCCGCGCAAGTCGAAGGTCAGGCAGATGCAGCCCAGGGCCGCGATGCCGCGGGCGCGGTTCAGGTCGAATGCCTGCTGGCCGCCCCAGCCGTGGATGAAGAGCACCCCAGGCACCTTGCTGCGAGGGGTCAGGAACGTGCCCTCGATGGCGTCGTCGGCCACCTCGATCCGTATCTCGTCACTTTGAGCCATTCGTCCTCCGTCATGCTGCCGCCGCGTCCGGGCCGTTTCCCAGTCATTCGAGCAAGCGGCGTACCCGCGCGGCGCCCGCCGGGTACGGGGCTTGCCGCGCTGCGCCGGGATGTGGTGACTGGAATGTGGAATGGCATGATGCAGCCCTTGAACGATGGCGCCGCGCGCAATGCCGGGGCCGCGCCGCGCGGCCGGCTCACGCCGCTGTATTCGCCCGCCTCCCGGCTGGCGCCCGCAATGAACCGCCTGCGCATGGCGCTGCCGCGGGATCTGCACGAGCGCCTGACCGCGCGGATGCAGCGGCTTAAGGACGCGCACTGGAGCGCCCGCTTCTGGAGCGGCGACGCCAGCCTGTGGACCGGCGGGAATGAGTCCGACTGGCTGGGCTGGACCGACCCCGCCGGCCAGGCGACGCTGATGCACCGCTATCTGGGGCTGTGCGCCCGTTTGCGGAGCCAGGGTCATACGGACGTCGTGTTGCTGGGCATGGGCGGGGCCAGCCTGGGTGCCCGCGTGCTGGCCCGTGCGATGGCGCCCGCGCCGGACGGGCTGCGTCTGCATGTCCTGGATTCCACCAATCCCGAGCAAGTGCGGGCGCTGAAGGCCCGGGTGCCCGTTTCACAGAGCCTGTACCTCGTCGCCAGCAATGCCGGAGGCACCCTGGAATCCGCCCTGCTGGCGCGGCATTTTCATGACCACGTGGCGTCGGTGGAGGGGCGCCAGCGGGTCGGGCAGCGCTTTTGCGCGATCACGGATCCCGGTACCCGGCTGCACGCGCTGGCCGAGGCGCGGGGCTATGCCGCCGTGTTTCTCGGCGACCCGCGCATCGCCGGGCGCTACTCGGTGCTGTCGCCTTTCGGCATGATCCCGCTGGCGCTCATGGGGCATGATCCCGTCGCTTTCCTGCGCGAGGCGGCGATCATGCGGGATTTTTGCGGGCCGCGCGCCCATGGCCGCGCCAATGTCGGCCTGCGGCTGGGGGCCCTGCTGGGCGAGGCGGCCCTGATGGGGCGCGACAAGGTCACGCTGTGGACCGACGAGGGGCTGGAGCCGCTGGCGGAGTGGCTGGAGCAACTGCTGGCGGAGTCGACCGGCAAGATGGGGCGGGGGCTGGTGCCAGTCTGCGGCGAGCCGCCGGGGCCCCCAGGCCGCTACGGGCCGGACCGGTTTTTCATCGTGCTGCAGGGCCCCGGGCCGCAGGCGCCGGACGAGCGCGCCCGGATGAGCCAGGCGCTGGCCCGCGCGGGCCATCCCGTCGTCCACGTCCGCGTCGCTTCCCCGTACGCGCTGGCGCAGGAATTCTATCGCTGGCAATACGCCACCGCCGTCGCCGGCCACGTGCTTGGCGTCAATCCTTTCGACCAGCCCGACGTGGAGGCCTCCCGGCGCCGCGCGCGCAGCCTGATGGCGCGGCGGATGCACGCCGCGGCGCCGGCCCTGTCCCCTGGCCAGCGGCGCGGCAGCCTGCTGGTGGACGCCGGGGACGCGGCCGCGCCCGAGAGCGCGGCGCGGCCGGAAAGCGCGCTGGCGCGCTGGCTGCGGCGGCCGCCCCCGGCCTATCACGCGCTGCTGCTCTACCTGCCGGGCACCGAGGGGACGCAAGCCTGGCTGTCGCGCTGGCAGCAGCGGCTGCGCGACGCCGCCGGGGGGGCGGTGACGGCCGGTTTCGGGCCCCGGTACCTGCATTCCTGCGGCCAGCTGCACAAGGGCGGGCCCGACTGCGGGGCCTATCTGTTCGTCCGCATGGCGGACCGGCCCGATGACGGCGGCGCCGGCGGGGCGCGCGAGCCGCTGGCGGCCTTCCACGCCGCCCAGGCCGAGGCGGATCTGCGCGAATTGCGGGCCCGGGGCCGGGCGTGCGTGTCGGTGCGACTGTGCGCCGGGCTGGACGAGGGCCTGCAGGATCTGTCGCGCCTGCTGGAGGCCGCGTTGGACTCAGAGATCGAACTCCGCGACCAGGGGGACGTGGTCAGAGAGCCGGGCCCAGATGCGCGAGGCGCGCTCGCCAGGGGATGACCGGCGCACGCCGCGGACGTAGATGCGGTCCAGGCGCAGGACCGGCCAGAAGGCGGGATAGCTGCGTGCCGGCCGGCCGAAGCGCCGGGTGTGGACCTCTTGCAGTCCGCAGCCGGCCAGCGCGGCATTGGCGCGCTGGCGCCAGTCGTTGAAGTCGCCGGCGACCAGCACCGGCTCGTCCTGGGGAATCTGGCGGCTGACCAGCTCGCACAGGCGCCGCAATTGCAGGCGCCGGTGGCTTTCGCGCAGCCCCAGGTGCACGCAGACGGCGTGCAGCGGCCGGGACAGTTCGGGCGGCTGCAGCACGCAATGCAGCAGGCCGCGCGGCTCGGGGCCGGCGATGCTGATGTCGTGGTTGGTGGAGGACACGATGGGATAGCGCGACAGGACGGCGTTGCCGTGATGGCCCTCGGGATAGACGGCGTTGCGTCCGTAGGCATAGTCCGGCCAGACGGTGTCCGCCAGGTATTCGTACTGCGAGAGGGCGGGCCAGTCGGGCTGGGTCTTGGCATAGCCCATGTGGGCCCCGATGACTTCCTGCAGGAAGACGATGTCCGGCGCCGCCTGCAGCAGTGCCGCTCGCAGGTCCTGCAGCATGAAGCGGCGATTGAAGCTGGAGAACCCTTTATGCGTATTGACTGTGAGCAGCATCATGGGCGGGCAGGGTTCTCAGGACGTGGATTCATGGGTGAAGCCTCCTTGACGGCGGCGCGCGCCCGACCCGGGCATGGCGCCTGCTGCACTTTTCAGCAAGTACTTTGCCTGGCCCGTGCGGCCATGATCCATCGCGGGAGGTCCGCCATGTTCCGAAACTCTCTCATCCCCCTGGCCTTCGTGTTGGCGCCGCTGGCCGCGAGCGCCGGTTCCACGGGCATTCCGCCTCCTGCATGCCAGCCGGGGCAGGCGAGCTGCGTGCCGCCGGAACTGCCGCCCTCGGGCCATCGGCCCGCCGCGGGGCTCCCGCAGGGCGCGCAGCCGTCGGGCGGCCATGAGGCGCCCCCGCCTGCAACCCGGTCGGCCCCGGACGCCGGCCAGGCGCCCTCCCTCGATGAACGGTGCCCCACCGGCGCCACCCCCCGGGACGCCGATTGCGTCCGGGGCGACATGGACGGCGGACAGGCCGGCTATCCGAGAGGGCGGGGCCGGGCGGGCCCGGGCACGGGCGAGGGCGGCTCGAGCAGCGGCAGGGACGTGCGCCCCGGCCAGTGAATGCCGCCTGCGTCACGGTGGCCCCGCCTGCCCGCTGGGCATGGGGCTTGCTTGACTCGCTGGCAGCCAATACCGGCGCTCTATTCAGGAGAATCACATGAAGAAAATTCTCGCCTTCAGCCTTTGCGCGGCCCTGCCTCTGGTGATGCCGCTCGCCTACGGCCAGACGTCTCCCTCGTCTCCCGCCTCGCCCTCGTCGCCGGCCTCGACCACCACCCCCGGCGGCTCGGGCAGCTCGATGCCGCCGGCCGCGGGTTCCACCGGATCCTCGGCGTCGTCCGCCAATGGGACTTCGGGTTCGGGTGCTTCCAGCACCGCCGGCTCCAACGCGGCCAGCGGCGGCACCGACAGCAGCAGCGGCAACACCGTGGGCGGCAATGCCGGCGCCGGCACCAGTGGCGCCAGCGGCAGTATGTCCGGCAACACGTCGAGCACGACGTCCGGCACGACCAGCACCACCGGCAGCGGCACCGCCGGCATGGGCTCCAAGGACCCGGGCAAGGCCGGCTCCATGGGTTCCACTTCCTCAACGGCTCAGCAGATCAACGGCAAAAGCGTCAAGAGCGATATGATGGGGGAGGCGGTGTACAACGACAATGACGACAAGGTCGGCAGCGTCAAGGACGTCGTCCTGGGCAGCGACGGCAAGGTCACGAACGTCGTGATCGGCGCCGGCGGCTTCCTCGGCATGGGAGAGCACGACGTTGCGGTTCCCTTCGACAAGATCACGCGGTCCAACGACAAGCTGATCCTGCATGGCTACACCAAGGACCAGCTCAAGGCGCTGCCTCGCGCCGAGGTCAAAAGCGACTGATCCGCGCCACGATCGCCCCGTGAAGAGCGGGGCGGCTCGCGGCGGGCCCGCTCTTTACCGTTCCAAGGAGGACATCATGCAAACGACACCTCAAGACCCCCATGGAAAGTCGATTTCCCCCGATTCCCCGAAGCGGCGGCGCGACGAGAAAAAGACCGTCGAGGAAAGGGAGGACGCACTGGACGACGCGTTGGACGATACCTTTCCGGCCAGCGATCCTCCGTCCACCACGCCCCAGCCTCCGGCCAAGCCCCAGAAATGACTCAAGGCGGCCGGCGTTCCGGGCGCGCACGCGCGCCGGAGCGCCGGCCGGCGCATTTCCCGCCGGCCGATCAGTCCAGCAGGTCGCGCATCTCGTCGGCGTGTTCCTGCTCCTGCGCCAGGATGCGGGTCAGCAGCAGGGTGGTCGTCGGGTCCACGTCGCCGATCTTCTCGATCATCTGGCGGTAGGACTCGACCGCGACCCGTTCGGCGACCAGGTTGGCGCGGATCATGTCGCGGATGTCGGTGGACTCGTCGTATTCGGCATGGCTGCGCTGGGCCAGGGTCGAGGGATCGAAGTCCGGCGTCCCGTTCAACTGGACGATGCGCTCGGCGATCTGGTCGGCGTGCGCCTGTTCTTCCTGGGCATGCTGCAGGAATTCGGCCTTGATCGGCATGTTGGCCAGGCCCGTGGCCGTATGGTAGTGGCGCTTGTAGCGCAGCACACAGAGCAGTTCGGTGGCCAGCGCGCCATCGAGCAGTTCCAGGATCTTTTCCCGGTGGCCGGCGTAGTCCGAGGTGACCGCGCCTCCCTCCAGGTTGCGTGCCACCTGTCGGATGGCGGCGACGTCGATGGGGCGGTCCAGTCCGCCCGGACCAGAGTGCGGCGTCTGCCTGATTTCATCGTTCATGTTCGTCCTCCTGTGAATCGTGCCCGTCGCGCCCGCAATCGGCGTGCCTGGTCCGGATCTCGACGGCGACATAGCCGGGCAGCGCGATGGCGAGGGGGATCCACTGGTAGAGGAAGCGGTACATGATGACGGCGGCCAGGATCTCGTGGGCGTCCATCTGCCCGCTCAGCGCATCGACGAACACCACCTCGGTGACGCCCAGGCCGCCGGGGACGTGCGCGACGAGGGCGGCGATGCTGCCCAGCAGCGTGATGCCCAGGACGTCCACATAGGGCACCTCGCGCTCCAGCAGCAGGTAGATGATCAGCGCCACGACATTCCACGACAACACGGCCAGGCCGCTCTGTGCCAGCGCCATCCAGACCGTGGGAAAGGCGCGGCCCCGGAACGTCCACTCGCGCCGGGCCGCCGTCACGCACAGGATCATGTAGGCGCACGCCACCAGCAGCAGGATCGCGCCGGCCGCCTGCGAGATCGCGGGCCGGATGCCCCACATCGCCAGCGTCTGCGGGACGGCGCCGAAAAAGAAGATGCCGCCCATCCAGCAATAGCCCAGCCAGTTGGTCACCGAGCCGAACAGCACCACGCCGGCGGTCGCCTTGTGCCGCAGGCCCAGCGTTCCGTAAAGCCGCAGCCGCACGCCCACGCTGCCCAGCAGCACGCCGAAATTGACGTTGAAGGCATAGCTGGCCGCCGCGACGGCCATGGTCTTCCAGACGGTCTGCTCATGATTCAGGAAGCGGCGCGCCAGATAGTCGATGCCCGAATAGGCCGCGTACCCCGTCAGCACCAGCGCCCCGGCCATCGCCAGCGACGAGCGCGGGATGCCGCGCGCCGCCTCGAAGACCTCGCGCCAGTCGATCCCGGCGCCCAGCTTGACCAGCAGGACGATCACCACCAGGCTGATGGCCAGGGTCAGGATTCGCGCGATGCGGGGCCACCAGTCGAGCAGGCGCCGCCAGAGGAAGGCGACCGGGGGCGTCATGGGCTCTTCGATTCGCCGACCCCGTCGGGATCGGGGGCGGCCACCGAGTGCAGCCGCGGCTTGTGGGCGGGCAGGCTGCCCGACCAGGCGGGAAAGCGCCGCAGTACGTGGAACACCACCACCGCGGTCCAGAGGCGGCGCAGGCCGCCGCGCTGGCGCCGGACGATCTCGGCCGGGCGGCAGTCCTCGGACAGCAGTTTCTCCAGCGCTTCGCGCAGGGTCGCCGTGAACTCGGCGTCCTGGACGAACACATTGGCCTCCAGGTTCAGGGCCAGGCTGAAGGGGTCCAGGTTGCTGGACCCGACCGTGGACCAGGCGTCGTCGGCGCAGGCGACCTTGCCGTGCAGCGGCCGCCTGCAGTATTCGTAGATGTCCACCCCGGCATCGCTGAGATACTGGTACAGCAGGCGCGCCGCCCAGCGGGCGATCCGCATGTCCGGCTGGCCCTGCAGGATCAGCCGCACGCGCACGCCGCGGCGGGCCGCCCGGACGATGTCCCGCAGCAGGCGGTAGCCCGGGAAGAAATAGGCATTGGCGATGATGATTTCTTCGCGCGCCAGCCGGATGCCGGCCCGGTAGGTCCGCTCGATGTCGTTGCGGTGCCGGCCGTTGTCGCGCACCACCAGGCGCGCGTTCAGGCTCTCGACGGGCTGGCGTTTCCTCAGATGGAAGCGGCCCATCCGGCGGCGGCCCGCCTTGCCTGGGTGCAACAGCGCGTCATGGGCGAACTCCCGGATCTCCGCGGCCAGCGGCCCCCGGATCTCCAGGGCGTAGTCCTGTTTGGCCTGCGGGCCGAAGCTCGCCAGGTGGTCGGCCGAGAAATTGATGCCGCCGATCAGGGCGACCTCGCCGTCGGCCACCACGATCTTGCGGTGCATGCGGCGAAAGATGTTGGTCCGTACCCCCAGCAGCCGGGGACGCGGGTCGAAGATGTGGAAACGCACCCCGGCGGTCGTCAGTTCGTCGATGAATTCCTGGGGCAGGCTCTCCGAGCCGTAGCCGTCCACGGTGAGGTCCACCGCGACGCCGCGCCCCGCCGCCTTCACCAGCGCCCGCCGCAGGGCATGGCCGACTTCGTCGTCGAACAGGATGAACGTCTCCAGCAGGATCTCCGAGCGGGCTTCCTCGATCACCCGCCAGACTTGCGGGAAGTACTGCTCGCCATTGACGAGCAGCCGGAGGGTGTTCTGGCCGTCAGCCGCCATGGGAAGAGATTCCGGCGTACTTGACCATCGGCCCTTCGTGTTCGTCGTCTCCCCGGTAGACCAGTTGCGCGGGCGGACCGGGGACCTCGGTCTCGCCGTACCGTTCGCAGGTGAAGGCGCGCACCGCCTGCAGCGCGGGATCCTGCTGGAAGGCCTCCAGCGCGCAGATCTCGGCCATGCTGGCACCGCCGGCCCGCCAGGACTGCTCCAGCACGCCGAAGCGGATGGCGCCGTCGCCATCGATGCCGCAGGCGACGTCGTAGTTGCGCCGGGACGCCAGCAGGTCCGGATAGCATTCGGAGGCGGCTTCGTCGTAGGCCGCGGCCAGCGCCACGGCCTTGTGCTCGTCGTCCGCCAGCCGCGACGCCAGCAGGGCCGGCAGCGGGCCGCGCACGAACCTCAGGTCTGAGCCTCCGTAGGCCGGCTGTCCCAGACGGTCCTCGGTCAGGGTCTGGGTGCCCACGTAGCTGGCGGTGATCTCGCCCACGCGCACCTGGCCGATGCTGTAGGTCCGGATATCCTCCAGGTTCTCCTCCAGCACCACGCCGCAGCGCATCAGTTCGGACAGGCCGCATTCCTGGATCGCGGCTTCGAGCGCGGACAGGTTCTTCAGCACGCGCTGGCCGCGTCCCCCCTTGCCTTCGGCCGGCTTGAGCCGGACCGGTCCGTATTCCAGCAGGGCGCGCCCGGCGCGACAGGCGTCGGCGCGGGAAAACGCCGTGTAGCCCCGCAGCGTGAGCACGCGGACCCGCTCTCCGAACCGGTCGGACCAGCCGTCCGGGTGCGCGGCCTGCGCGTCGACCAGCGGATGGCTGATCGCCTTGGTGGCCACGAAGGCATGCGGAACCCGGCCGCCGAAGAAATCCCGCTCATCGCGGATGCCGGCCAGCCGGACGTCGGCCCGGCATGCGTCTTCGGTCAGGGTGTCCGCCGGCACGCAGTAGGGCCGCACCGCGTGAGGCAGCCGCCCGAATTCCGCTTCGTTGAGGAAGGGATGACCCAGCAGCCGCGCGATCCGCCGCGCGAGTTCATCCTGGGATGCCGCTTCGTGCGCGGACTCATCCGGGCGGCGGGGGTGCGCCAGCACGATGCGCGCGGCGCCATTCTCGCCCTGCCGTGGGCCGGCTTCACTGACCATTTGGGGGCTCCGGTGACGATGAGCCCAAGCCTGAGCAAGCGCCATGCCCGGATTCCGACGAGCCGCGCGGAAACCCCGGGCACGCGAATTGCTTGTCTGCGGGGGGTAACGACAAGGGAGAGTCCTGTGATCCTGAACATTCTGGCGGTTTCCGCCGAAGCGTTTCCTCTGGCCAAGACGGGCGGTCTGGCCGACGCGGTGAGCGGCCTGTGCCGGTCCGTGCACCAGCCCGGCCGCGCCCATGTCACCCTGATGCTGCCCGCCTATCCCACTGCGGTGGAGGCGGTCGGCCCTTTGCGTGAATGCGCGCGCCTTGACGGCCTGCCGGGCGGTACGGCCACGCTGCTGCAGGGCGTGGTGCCCGCGCTGGGCCTGCCGGTGCTGCTGCTGCGCAACGACCGGCTCTACGACCGCGAAGGCGTATACGCGGATGCCGCCGGGGAAGAATATCCCGACAACGCGGTGCGCTTTGCGGCGCTCGCCCAGGCGGCCGCGCGGGTCGCCCAGGGGATCCGCGGCCTGCCGCGCCCCGACGTCGTGCATGCCCATGACTGGCATGCCGCCCTGGTGCCGCTGTATATGAAGCAGATGCGGGTGGACGGGCCCAAGACCCTGCTCACGCTGCATAACATCGCCTTCCAGGGAGTGTTCCCGCTGGAACTGGCCCCGCTCCTGGGCCTTCGCCCCGGCGCCCGCGTCGGCGACGGCGCCGAGTTCCACGGCCGGCTGAATTTCCTGAAGGCCGGCATTCGGCATGCGGACCTGATCAGCGTCGTCAGCCGCAACTACGCCCGCGAGATCCTGACGCCCGCCTTCGGCTGCGGGCTGGAGGGCGTGCTGGCCGACCGCGTCGACGATTCGATTTCCATTCCCAACGGCATCGACGTCTCGGTCTGGAACCCGCAGGCCGACGAATATCTGCCGGGCTTGTCCTTCAGCATTGGCCGGATGGGAAACAAGGCGGCCTGCAAGCGCCGCCTGCAGAACCGCTTCGGTCTGGCGCCGGACGACGGCGCGACCGTCATGGCCCTGGGCAGCCGCATGACTCATCAGAAGATGGCCGACGTGGCGGCGCTGGCGCTGCCCGCGGCCCTGGATTCCCATCCCGAGTTGCAGGTGTGCATTCTGGGGCGGGGCGAGAAACGGATGGAGATCGCGCTGCAGGACCTCGAGCACCGCTATCCGGGGCGCTGCGCGGTGCACGTCGGATTCCAGGAACCGCACGCGCACTTGCTGCACGCCGGCGCCGACATCCTGTTGCACGGCAGCCGCTTCGAGCCCTTCGGTCTCACGCCGCTCTACGCCATGCGCTATGGCACGATCCCTATCGGGTCGCGGGTAGGCGGCATGGCCGACACCATCCGCGATCCCGGCAGCGCCCGCGATGTCGAGTCGATGCGCCATGCCACCGGCGTGCTCTTCGAGGGGGACTCCGCCGCCGACATGTCGGCCGCCATCGACCGGACCCTGATGCTGCGGCGCCGCCCGGACATCTGGCAGGCGATGCAGTACAACGCCATGCGCACCGACTTCAGCTGGTCCCGGGCGGCGCCCTTGTACCTGCGCGCGTACCGCGCCCTGGGCCTGGGGCGTTCCGCCTTCATGCCGGCCGCGCTTCCGGCCGCGAAAGAGGAAAGCCGCGCCCGGCATTCGGGCCTGGTTGCGCAGGCCGATTCCGTGTGGACCACCTGAGGCGAGGGGGGCGCGGCCGCACATCCGGCGGCGCCCCCCCGCCTCAGGGCGCCTTCGCCCGCCGGCCCGCGGACTGGCGGGTATGGAGCTTGCTCATTCCTGCGTCCATGGACAAACCAGCTAGGGAGCACGAAATGGCGAAATGCGATGCATGCGGGAACGAGTACGACAAAGCCTTCACCCTGACCAAAGACGGCAAGACCTACACTTTCGACAGCTTCGAATGCGCGATCGACGCGGTGGCGCCGCGCTGCGGCCATTGCGGCATACCGATCATCGGCCACGGGGTGGAGAAAGACGGCAAGATCTTCTGCTGCGCACACTGCGCGGAACAGGAGCAGGTCACCGGCCTGCGCGACCGGGCCGGCTAGGCAGCCGCCGACTGGCGCCGGCCCGGGCCTGCGGGCGCCGGGCGCGCCTAGCCGGCGGCATTCTGCAGCGAGTGGGTGAGCGGCTGCGGGATGGCGGCGGGACGCTGGCCGATTTCCAGGTGCCGCAAACCGTGGCGCTCCAGCTCGGCGGCGTCGTAGAGCTGCCTGCAGTCGAACACCATCCCGAGATTCAGCTTGTCCGCCACCCGGGCGAAATCGGCCTGCCGAAATTCCTCCCAGTCCGTCATCACCACCAGCGCGTCGGCCTCCTCGCAGGCCTCGTAGGCGTCCGGGCAGAGTTCGAACATGGAATCCGTGATCAGCGTCTCGGCGGACTGACCGGCGACGGGATCGTAGGCCCGCACCCGCGCCCCGGCCTCGAGCAGGCCGCGCGTCAGCGCGAGGCTGGGGGCTTCCCGCAAGTCGTCCGTGCCGGCCTTGAAGGCCAGGCCCCACAGGGCCACGCAGCGGCCCCTGAAATCGTAGGCCATGCAGGCCAGCAGCGTGTCCAGCAGCCGTTCGCACTGGCCGGTGTTGACGGTCTCCACGCTATGCAGCATGTACGCGGGCTCGCCATGGTCCTGCGCCATGGAAATCAGCGCCCGGAGATCCTTGGGCAGGCAGGAGCCGCCGTATCCCGCGCCCGGCTGCAGATAGTGCGGTCCGATGCGCGGGTCGGTCTTCAGCACCTTGCAGACGGCGTGCATGTCGACACCGAGCTGCCCCGCGATGCAGGCGAGCTCGTTGACCATCGAGATCCGGGCCGCCAGGGCCGCGTTGCAGGCGTATTTGGCGTATTCGGCGCTGCGCACGTCCATCACCAGGGTGCGGCTGCCGTCCGGGTCGAAAGGCGCATACAGCTGGCGCAGCGTGCGGCAGGCCTCGGGCTCGTCGCAACCGATGACGATCCGGCCGGGATGCAGGAAGTCCTCCACGGCGCGCCCCTCGGCCAGGAACTCGGGGTTCGAGGCGACGACGAAGCGCGGACGGGGAACGACGGACGATTGCGTGTCCAGGACCGAGCGGATCTCCTCGCAGGTGCCCACCGGCACGGTGGACTTCACCACGACCAGCGTGCCGTGGGTCAGGGTGCGGGCCAGCAGGCCCGCGCATTCCAGCAGGTCGGCGAGCATCGCCCGGCCGTCCGGCCCGGTCGGCGTGCCGACGGCCAGAAAGATCACCTCGGCGCGCTCCAGGCTCAGGTCCGGTTCCAGCGTCGATTGGAACGACAGCCTGCCGCTTTCACGGCCCTCGGCAATGAGCGCTTCCAGGCCGGGTTCGTGAAAGGGCACCCTTCCTTGCCGCAGCATCTCGATCTTGCGCAAGTCCTTGTCCAGGCATGTGACATCGACTCCCGCCTGGGCGAAACACGCGCCAGTGACCAGTCCGACATAGCCGGTTCCGATTATTGCAATGTTCATCAGGCACTCCCGCTGGGTGAAAAGGGACCGCGTGCTCGCGGTGCCGGAACTTTCCAAGCAATCCGCGTGCCCGTGCCCGGCACGGCCCCCCGCCGCCCGGATCCGGGCGCGCGCAAGGCACAGAAGTTGCTGTGGCTTGCCCCAGACCCATGTCGCAGGCGCGGCCGGCCGCAGGCCCCCGGCCAGACATGGCACCGAAATCACCGGAGAACAGGCATGCAGAGAATTGCGATCGTGAGCGAGCACGCATCACCGCTGGCGCCGGCGGGCGGCGTGGACAGCGGCGGCCAGAACATCTACGTGGCGAACGTCGCCCGCCAGTTCGCGGCCAGGGGTTGCCGCGTGGACGTCTTCACCCGGCTGGACAGTCCTTCCCAGCCACCGGTCATTGAATGGGACGAGAACGTTCGCATCATCCACGTGCCGGCGGGCCCAGCCCGCTACCTGCCCAAGGAGGACCTGGTCCCGTTGATGGGCGGATTCAGCCGCTTCCTGCAGGACTGCTTCGAGGTTGCCGAAGAACCCTACGACCTCATCCATGCCAATTTCTTCATGTCCGCCATGGCCGCGCTGCCCGTCGCCCGCCGATTCGGGATTCCGCTGGCCGTGACCTTCCACGCCCTGGGGCGGGTGCGCCGCCAGCACCAGGCGCGGGCCGACCGCTTTCCGGACAGCCGTTTCGAGATCGAGGACGAGATCGTGCGCCAGGCCGACTGCCTCATCGCCGAGTGCCCGCAGGACCGGCGGGACCTGATCGACCTGTACGGCGCCGATCCGCGGCGCATCAGCATGGTGCCTTGCGGCTTTGACAGCGAGGAGATGGCGCCCATGGACCAGCGCGAGGCGCGCAAGCTGGTGCGCTGGACGCCGGGCGCGTTCTACCTGCTGCAGCTGGGCCGCATGGTGCCGCGCAAAGGCATCGACAACGTCATCCGGGCACTGGGCCGGCTGCGCTCGCGCCATCACATCGATGCCCGCCTGTGCGTGGTGGGCGGCAATATCGCCACGCAGACGGACCAGGACATTCCCGAGCTGCAGCGGCTGCGGGACATCGCCCGCGAAGAGGGCGTCCTGGATGTCGTGGAGTTCGCCGGCCGGCGCGGCCGCAACCAGCTCCGGCGCTATTACTGCGCGGCCGACGTGTTCGTCTCGACCCCCTGGTACGAACCCTTCGGCATCACGCCCGTCGAGGCCATGGCCTGCGCCACGCCGGTCGTGGGCTCGGACACCGGCGGAATCCGCTATAGCGTCGCCGATGGCGAGACCGGCTTCCTGGTGCCGCCCCGCGATCCCGACTGCCTGGCCGAGAAGCTGGCCGTCCTCGCCCGCGACCGGGAACTGGCCCGGCGCATGGGCCAGGCGGGGGCGCGCCGCGCCAACCGCCTGTTCACCTGGCGCGAGGTCGGCGACGAACTGGCCGAGGTCTTCGAGGTGCTGGTCCGCCAGCGCCCGCGGCCCGCCGCGTCGCGGCCGTCGCTGCCCTATGGCCTGCCCCCGGCACATGCCGCGCGGCGCATCAGCGAAACCGAAAGCAAGGACTGATCTGCAATGAACGTGGAACATCTGGAGCGCCGCGGCATGGGCATCGCGGTCGGGGGAGGGGCCGCGCGGGGCGCGGTCCGCGACGCGGTCCGCCGGCCCGCGGTGTTCCTGGACAAGGACGGCACGGTGCTGCGGGACGTGCCGTACAACGTCGATCCCGATCTGATGCAGTTCGCGCCCGGCGCGCGGGCGGGGCTTTCCCGGCTGGCCCGGCTGGGCATGCCGCTCATCATCATCAGCAACCAGCCCGGTATCGGGCTGGGCAAGATCGCGCCCGAGGACCTGCTGCCGGTCCGCAACCGCCTGGCGTCCATGTTCCGCAGCGCGGGCGCGGCGCTGGCGGGCTTCTATTACTGTCCGCACCATCCGCGCGCCACCGTGGCGCGCTACGCCTGCACTTGCACCTGCCGCAAGCCGGCCCCGGGGCTGCTGCACCTGGCCGCCGCCTGCCACGACGTGGACCTGCTGCGGTCCTGGTTCATCGGCGACATCCTGGACGACGTCGAGGCCGGCCGGCGGGCCGGATGCCGCACCATCCTGCTGGACAACGGCAGCGAAACCGAGTGGCTGCCCGGCGCCTGGCGCATCCCCGAGCGCATCGAACCCGACCTGGACGCCGCCAGCCGCTGGATCAGCCTCCAGTGCCCCCGCACCGGGTCGGGAGGCGAAGGGTGATCGCGCCGCGCAGCGCCAAGGAGGCGCGATGACCGGGGCAGAACACTGGCATGATGTCCGCACCATCCTGTGCGTGCGCCTGGACAACCTCGGCGACGTGCTGATGAGCACCCCGGCCATCCGCGCGCTGCGGACCTCGGGGCGGGACCGCCGCCTCACGCTGCTGGCCTCGCGCGCGGGCGCCGCCCTGGGCCCGCACCTGCCCGACCTGGACGACGTGCTGGTCTACGACGCGCCCTGGGTCAAGAACGCCGCCGACGATCCCGCCGAGGACCGCCGCATGATCGAGGTCCTGCGCCAGCGTAATTTCGACGCGGCGGTCATCTTTACCGTCTACAGCCAGAGCCCGCTGCCGGCCGCGATGATGTGCCGCCTGGCGGGCATTCCCAAGGTGCTGGCCCACGCGCACGAGAACCCGTACCGCTTGCTGAGCCACTGGGTCCGCGATCCGGAGCCGGCCCGGCACGTGCGCCACGAAGTCCAGCGCCAGCTCGACCTCGTGGCGACGGTCGGGGCGTCGTGCGCGGATACGCGCCTGGCCTTCACCACCCACGACGCCGACCGGCGTTCGCTGGGCGTGATCCTGGCGCGCCACGGCTTGAGTCCCGCCCGTGGCTGGATCGTGGCGCACTGCGGCGCCAGCGCGGCGTCTCGCCGCTATCGGCCCGCCCTGTACGCGCGCGCCATTTCCCTGTTGCACGCTTGCGGACTGAAGGTCGTGCTGACGGGCAGCGCCGGCGAGCGCGCGCTGACCGCCGGCATCCTGGCGCAGTGCGCGCCGCGCTCGCACGTGATCGACCTGGCGGGGCAGCTCAGCCTGGGCGAACTGGCCTGCCTGATCGAGGATGCCCGGTTGCTGATCTCCAACAACACCGGCCCCGCGCACATGGCCGCGGCGGTGGGCACGCCGCTGGTCGACCTGTATGCGCTGACCAATCCCCAGCACAGCCCCTGGCAGGTGCCGCACCGGCTGCTCTATCACGACGTTCCGTGCAGGAACTGCTACAGCAGCGTCTGCCCGGAAGGCACCAGTGCCTGCCTGGAGGGCGTCGATCCGCGCCGCGTCGTGGCGGCGGCCCATGAACTGCTCGAACGGCGGGCCGGCGAATTGACCGGTCCGCTGGTCGCCTGAAAGAAGGAGACACCATGTCCGCCGCCACGAAATTGCAGCCTCCGAACGTCTCGGTCGTGGTGCCGACCTACCGCCGCCCGGACCTGCTCATGCGGTGCCTGACGGCGTTGCTGGCCCAGACGCTGCCCGCGGACCGCTACGAGATCCTGGTCTGCGACGATGGCCCGGACCCCGCCGTGCAGTCCCTGCTGGAACGCGTCGCGCGGGAACATGGCCGGCCGCTGCGCTATCTGCCCGTCACCGCCACCCAGGGGCCGGCGGGCGCGCGCAACCAGGGCTGGCGCGCCGCGCGGGCGCCCGTGGTCGCCTTCACGGACGACGACACGGTGCCAGATCCCGGCTGGCTGGAAGCCGGCCTGGCCGCCATGGCCCCGGGCGTCGATGCGGTCACCGGCCGCGTCATCATGCCGCTGCCCGATCCGCCGACGGACTACGAAAGGGACGCGGGGCGGTTGGGACAGGCCGAGTTCGTCACCGCCAATTGCTTTCTTCGCCGCGAGGCGCTGGAGCGCCTGGGCGGATTCGACGAACGCTACAGCCAGGCCTGGCGCGAGGATTCCGACCTGCATTTCTCCCTGCTGGAGCAGGGCTGCCGGATCGAGCGGGCGCCGCAAGCCATCGTGGTGCATCCCTTCAGGCCCGTGCGTTTCGCCGCCGGCCTGTCGATGCAGCGCAAGGTCATGTTCGATGCGCTGCTGTACCGCAAGCACCGCCAGTATTACCGGCAGCGCATCCGCCGGCGGCCGCCCTGGCTCTATCTCCTGATCACCGGCGCGGCGCTGGCCGTGCCCGTGTGCCTGCTGGCGGGCTGGCCCGCCGCCGCGACGCTGGCGGCCGGGGCGTGGCTCGCGCTGACGCTGGGATTCTTCCTGCGCCGCCTGCGGGGCACCGCCCGCGGCGCCCGGAATGTCGCCGACCTGGCGCTGACCTCCGCGCTGATTCCGCTGCTGTCGATCTTCTGGCGCATCGTGGGCGCCTGGCGTTTCGGGAGGGTCGCGCCATGATGGATCCCGCCACCTTCTGGAAAGCCGCGCCGCGCCGGATCGCCGTCTTCCGGGCCTTGAACCTGGGCGATTTCCTGTGCGCCGTGCCCGCCTTGCGGATGCTGCGCCGCGCGGCGCCCGCCGCGAAGATCACCCTGATCGGCCTGGCGAGCGTGCGGTCCTGCCTGCCGAGGTTCCGCCGCTACATCGACGATTTCGTCGAGTTTCCCGGGGATCCGGAATTTCCCGAACAGGCCGCCCGCCTGGAGGAGCTGCCGGCCTTCTATCGCGCCATGCGCGAGCGGCGCTTCGACCTGGCGCTGCAGATGCATGGCAGCGGCGCGCGTTCCAATGCCATCGTCGAGCGCCTGGGCGCGCGGCAGTGGGCGGGTTTCGTGCCCGGCCGCGACGGGCAGACGCCCTGGCGCATGGCCTGGCCCGACACCCAGCCCGAGATCCTGCGCTACCTGCTGCTGCTGCAATACCTCGGCGTGCCGGGCATCGACGACACCGGCCTGGAGTTTCCGCTGGATGCCGAGGACCAGGCGCGGGCCGACGCGCTGGCCGCCCGCCTGCGCCTCGATCTGCGGCGCACCGTCTTCATGCATCCGGGGGCGAGGCTGGCTTCGCGGCGCTGGCTGCCCGATCGTTTCGCCCTCGTCGGCCAGCGCCTGGGGGAGGACGGCTGGCGGATCGGCGTCACCGGCAGCGAGGGCGAGCGCGCGCTGACGGCGTCCGTGGCCGCGTCGATCGGCAAGGCGGCGCTCGACCTGGGCGGGCGCACGGACCTCGGCGCGCTGGCCAGCCTGCTGCAGCGGGGCCGCCTCCTGATCTGCAACGACACGGGCGTGTCGCACGTGGCGGCGGCCGTGCGCGCGCCCAGCGTGGTCATCGCCTCGGGCAGCGACGTGAGCCGCTGGGCGCCGCTGGACGAGACCCTGCATTCGGTGCTGCACGTGGACATGCCGTGTCGTCCCTGCGCCTATGACCGCTGCCCCGTGCCCGGACACCCATGCGCCCGGCGGATCGGCGCCGAGGAGGTGCTGCGGATGGCGCAGGGCCAGCTGGCCCGGGGAGGGCGGTCGTGAGCCGGACCGGCGCTTCCGAAGCCGCGCCGCGCCGCGGCCCGCCCCACGGCCGGCGCCTGCGCATCCTCACCTGGCACGTGCACGGCAACTATCTCTATTCCCTGACGCAACTGCCGCATGATTTCGTCATTCCCGTGCTGCCCGGCGATCCGCCGGGCTACGCGGCGCCGGGGCCGAAGATCCCGTGGGGGCCCAACGTGCGTCCGGTACCGGCCCAGGACGTGTGCCGGGAACCGCTGGACTGCGTCATCTACCAGTCTCGCGGCGCCTTCGAACGCGACCGGCTGCTGCTGCTGACCCCCGCGCAGCAAGCCCTGCCCTGCGCGTACATCGAGCACAACCCGCCCGAACCGCACCCCACCGACACGGTGCACTGGTTTCGCCACGAGCACGGCGTTCTGGTGCACGTGACCCACCACAACGCCTTGATGTGGGATTGCCAGGACGTGCCCACGCGGGTCATCGAGCACGGGCTTGTCGCGCCGCCGCGGCCGCTCTACACGGGAGAACTGGCGCGCGGCATCACGGTCGTCAATCACCTGCGCCGGCGCGGCCGCCGGGTGGGGGCGGATCTCTACCAGTGGGCCGGACGGCGGGTGCCGCTGGATCTCATCGGCATGGGGTCCGAAGAGCTCGGCGGGCAGGGCGAGGTCCCCAACATGGAGGTCGGGGCCACCATGTCGCGATACCGCTTCTTCTTCAGTCCGATCCGCTATGCCAGCCTGGGCCTGTCGCTCGTCGAGGCCATGATGGCCGGCCTGCCGATCGTCGGCATCGCCGCCACCGAGCTGCCCGGCGTGATCGACAACGGCGTCAGCGGCTGGGTCGACAGCCGGCCGCAGCGCCTGGTCGACTGCATGCGCCAGCTGATCCAGGAGCCGGAGCTCGCCCGGCGCTGGGGGCGGGCCGCGCGGGAGGCCGCGCTGAAGCGTTTCTCCATCGATCGCTACGTCGGCGACTGGAACACCTTGCTGGCCGGGCTGGCCGGCGGACAGAATCAGGAGTAAGAGCATGCCGGGACAGGAAAAGACGCCGCGAACCATGTTGTGCGCGCCCGTGCTGGTGGCGGGCGGCGCGGGCTTTCTGGGGGCGCACCTGTGCAGGCGCCTGCTTGACATGGGTTGCGCGGTGTTCTGCCTGGACAACCTGGACACGGGTTCCTGGGAGGCCGTGGAGGCGCTGCGGGCATATCCGCGGTTTTCCTGGATCCGGCACGACGTCGTCGATCCCATCCCCTTCGACGGCCCGCTGGGCCGGATCTACAACCTCGCGTGCCCGGCCTCGCCGCGCCATTACCAGGCCGATCCGCCACACACGCTGCTGACCTGCGTCGACGGCGCCCGCAACCTGCTGGACCTTGCCCGCCGCACCGGCGCCCGCATCCTGCAGGCCTCGACCAGCGAAGTCTACGGCGATCCCCTGGAGCATCCCCAGCACGAGTCCTACCGCGGCAACGTCAACATCGTGGGCCTGCGGTCCTGCTACGACGAGGGCAAGCGTTGCGCCGAGACGCTGTTTTCCGACTACGGCGCGCGCTACGGCGTCCACACCAAGATCGCCCGCATCTTCAACACCTACGGCCCCGGCATGGCGCTGGACGACGGCCGCCTTGTGTCCAATCTCATCGTCCAGGCGCTGAAGGGCTATTCCATGACCCTCTACGGGGACGGCAGCCAGACGCGGTCCCTGTGCTATGTGGACGATCTCATCGACGGCCTGATCCGCCTGATGGAAAGCCAGCCGAGCTTTCGCGGACCTGTGAACCTGGGCAACCCACACGAGACCACGGTGCAGGACGTGGCCGACGTCATCCGCGAGCTCACCGGCACCACGGCGCCGCTGGTGCGCCTGGCGCTGCCGCCCGACGATCCCAAGCGCCGCTGCCCCGACATCGTGCTGGCGCAGCGCCACCTCGATTGGCGCCCGACCGTCGGATTGCGGGAAGGACTGCGCAGGACCATCACGGATTTCTCCGGGCGCCTGGGCGGGCCTTGAATCCCGGCCGGTACCATGCGCCGGCCCATTTTTGCTATTCTTGTGGGGCATCCCTCTTGATGGAACCCCATGAGCCGCCTTTCGCTTTCGTCCTGCCGCACCCTCGTCCTGGCCGCCGCGGCGGCCGCGATGCTCAGCGCCTGTGGCGGCGAGCCCTCCGAAGCCGACATCCAGGCGGCCTATCATCGCCTGGCCGACGGCCGCACGCAAGGCATTGCCGGCCTGCTGGGCCAGGACATGGCCAGGCTCGCCCGCACCGAGATCCACGGCGTGAAGAAAATCGCCTGCAAGGCGGCGTCGGACAAGCCCGGCTACGTTTGCGACTTCCAGGTGGATTCGGAATCCGTCCTGGGGCGCTCGCAGCAGGCCGCGAGCGCCCGGTTCGTCAAGGGAGACGATGGCTGGCAGATCGTGCCGTAGCGCGCTGCCGGGATTCCGAACTTTTTCATTCTTGGCAGGGGAACCCTCATGGAGACGGTCGCCGACGCGCCTGTCCTGGACGACGACCAGGCGCTCCTCCAGCGCGCAGCGCAGGGCGATCTGGCGGCATTCGACCAGATGATGCGCCGCTACAACCAGCGCCTCTACCGGGCGGCCCGCGCCATCCTGCACGACGACATGGAGGCCGAGGACGCGGTGCAGGAGGCCTGGTGGAAGGCGTACCTCCACCTGCGGGACTTCCGCGCGCAGGCGCGGCCTTCCACCTGGCTGACCCGGATCGTGGTCAACGAGGCCCTGATGATCGCGCGGCGTCACAGATCGCGCGCCGCCCGCATCCAATTGACTGAATCAGGCCACCTGGCTGAAGACCTCATGAACTCCGACGATTCCGCCCCCGCGATGCCCGCATCGGACCAGCCCGACCAATTGACGTGGCGGGCCGAGTTGCGCGGCCTGATCGAGCGGCAGATCGACGCGCTGCCCGAGAAATACCGGTCCGTCTTCATGCTGCGCGGCGTCGAGGAAATGTCCTCGGCCGAGGTTGCGGACGTGCTGGGCATCCCCGAGACCACCGTCCGTGTGCGCTATATGCGTGCGCGGCAGATGCTGCAAAAGAGCCTGCGGGGATCGATCGACCAGCGCATCGGCGAGGCCTTTTCCTTTGCGGGCGCGCGCTGCGACCGGATCGTCGCCGGGGTGCATGACCGCCTGCGCAAAGCCGGGATCACGGAATCCTGAACCCAAGGAGACACGATGGCTTTGAGAGATTATCTGGGCGAACAGACGCTGGGTGTGTTGGCGTCCTACCAGGGCCACGGCCTGGTCCATCACATCGGCGTGGTGTATCCCCGGTCCGACAATGCGCTGCAGGTCTTCATTCCCAAGGGGCACGCGCTGGCCCGGGGGTCGCGGGTCACGCTGCACCTGGACAACCGCACGGGGGTCGACGAGCTGGACGCCGAGCTCAAGGTCTACCGGACCTCGTACAAGGGCCAGGTCACCGGCGTCGACGAGAACTGGGTCACGGTGCGGCCCGTCGAATACATGCTGATCCACGGCCTGCGGGCCGTCGAGCAGTACCGGATGCCGGGTTACGATTTCCCGGCGGACCGCCGGCCGGAATCGTCCTTGCCGGTCACGCCGCTGCAGCGGCTGGGGCCCGTGCAGGAAAAAGAACACCACAACAAGGTCGGCATCCTGACCACGATGGCGGTGGATCAGCCGCACACCACGGTGCTGGCCTTCCTGAACACCGAGGCCGACGACGTTTTCCTGATCTCGGTGCCGGGCACGTTCAAGCTGCTGCAACTGCGGCGCGATCCCCGCTGTTTCTTCACCATCGACGAACGGGCCAAGTTCACGTTCGAGCAGGCCGTCCACTGGAACTACACGATCCTCGAAATGCGGGCCTTCCAGGTGCCGGCGGCCCTGCCGCTGTACGAGCAGGTGCGCACCGCCTTCATCCTGAAGAACCCGTGGGAAGCGGGATTCTTCGGGATGGACGGCCTGGAGATGGTGCACCTGAAGTGCGAGTCGTTCGTCTTTGCCGGCGAGGCCCGGCCGAATCCCTGACCGGCGCGCCGCGCCGCGGGATCCGGATCAGTCATCGGACGGGCGAGCCGCGCAGGATGTCGGCGACGGCGGGCAAGCGCTCGAGCGCCTGAGGCGGCAGATTGGCATCCGTGGCCGCGTAGGGCCGCGCGGCGGCGTCGGCGGTGCCGACGATGATCCGTCCCACCATGCCCGCATGCTCGTGCGGGATGCAGAAATAGTCGTACACGCCCGGCACCTCGAAGCGCAGCGCGAACGACTGGCCCGGCATCAGGTAGTCCGAGTTCCAGCTCGCTGCGCCTTCGGGAATGCGCCGCGCCTTGTGGTTGGCGGGATGGTAGGCGGTGGTCGTGTGGACGTTGCCCGTATCCCGGTTGACCCAGCGGACCGTCTGTCCGGGCCGGATCAGCAGGCCGCGCGGCCGGAACCAGACTTCCGAGCCGGTGGCGGTGCCGGCCATCGCGATCTCGACCTCGTCCGTTGCCGCGGCCCTGGCCGGCGCCGCCGCCAGCAACGGGCCGCCGCCCGCCGCCAGCAGCAGGCCGCCGCCGGCCGACAGCAGCCGCCGGCGCCGGACGAAGGCCTCGGCCCTCACGTCGGCCTTCATTTCGCGACCCGGCTTTCCTGATCGACCGGGACGTTCCACAGCACGATGTGGATGTGCGGCTCGGCGACGCCGGGATGGCCCGCGTTGTACATGATGTCCACGTGATCGACGGTGCCGGCCGGCGCCTTCAGGTCATGCAGGTGCATGTCGGGCTTCATCATGGACAGCGGAATCATGTAGGTCGTGCTGACCAGCTTGCCGGCGTGGTCGTAGCCCAGGAAGGGGCCGGCGGGCAGGGTGGCCGGATCGACGAACAGCTGGCCCAGGCCCGGGATGAAGTCCGGCAGCTTGACCAGCGAGCTGACCGCCTTGTAGGGGGCCGCGGGCGGCGCCTTCAGGGCCGCTGACTGGGACTGGGCGGCCGCGGCGCTGCCGGCGCCGCAGGACAGGGCCAGCGCGGCGGCCGCCAGGGTGACGTTGAGGACGGAACGGATCATGGATTTCTCCTGGTGAATGGATGAGGCGGACTTGCCTCATGTCCCCATTCGATGCCGGCCGGCGGCGATCCGTTTCAGCCGCCGGCGCGGTCCCGCGCTACATGTGCGAGGGCAGCCAGGTCGCCAGGCCCGGGAAGAACCACAGCACGACCAGCAGCAGCATCATCAGGAAGAAATAGGGGGCGCAGACGCGGGCGATGTAGGTGATCTCCTTGGTCGTCATGCTCTGCAGCACGAACAGGTTGAAGCCCACCGGCGGCGTGATCTGCGCGGTTTCCACCGTGATCACCAGGAAGATGCCGAACCACAGCGGATCGATGCCCGCGGCCTGGATGATGGGCAGCACGACGCCCATGGTCAGCACGATCGTGGAAATCCCGTCCAGGAAGCAGCCCAGCACGATGTAGAACAGCCCCAGGGCGACGATCAGCATGGCCGGCGACAGGTGCAGGCCGCCGACGAACTCGGCCAGCTGGCGCGGCAGGCCGATGTAGCCCATGGACAGGGTCATGAAGGCCGCGCCGGCCAGGATGAGGGCGATCATGCAATACAGGCGGGTGGCGCCCAGCAGGGCGTCGCGAAACGACTGCCAGGTGAGGGACCGCTGCCAGGCCGACAGCAGCAGGGCGCCCAGCACCCCGATGGCGGCGGATTCGGTGGCGGTGGCCACGCCGGTATAGATGCTGGCGATCACGGCCAGGATCAGCAGCACCACGGGGATCAGCTGGCGGGATTCCCGCAGTTTTTCACCGAAGCTCATTTGCGCGCCGGACTCGGGGACGCGGTCCGGATGCAGCAGGGCCCAGCCCATCAGCCAGCCGCTGAAGAGCGCCGCCAGCAGCAGGCCGGGGATGATTCCGGCGATGAAGAGCTTGGCGATCGAGGTCTCGGCCGCCACGCCATAGACGATCAGGATGATCGAGGGCGGGATCAGCAGCCCCAGGGTCGCCGGTCCCCCCAGCGAACCGATGATCTGCGCGTCCGGATAGCCGCGGCGCCGCAGCTCGGGCAGGTTCATCTTGCCCACGGTCACGCAGGTGGCGGCCGAGGACCCGCAGACCGAGGCGAAGATCGTGCAGCCCAGCACATTGGTGTGCAGCAGGCGGCCCGGCAGGCGGTTCACCCAGGGCGCAAGGCCGCGGAACAGGTTTTCCGACAGGCTGGTGCGATACAGGATCTCGCCCATCCAGATGAACAGCGGCAGGGCGGTCAGCGTCCAGCTGCTGGAACTGCCCCAGATGGTGAGGGCCATCGCGTCGCCCGCGGGGCGGGCCGAAAAGAACTCCATGCCGAACAGGGCGACGCCCGCCAGGGTCAGGCCGACCCAGACGCCGCCGCCCAGCAGGGCGAACAGGACCACGATCAGGGCAAAGCTGGCGGCGATCTCATTCATGGTGCAGCTCCTCGGCGGGTTCGGAACGGCGCCTGCCCCGCAACTCCAGGCAGAACTCGTCCAGGAAGGCGATGAAAAAGACCAGCGTGCCGACGGCCATGAGGATCTGCGGAATCCACATCGGCGTCGCGTCGATGCCGGTGGAGATGTCGTGGTAGAGCCAGGACTGCCAGACGAGCCGGGCGGAATAAAAGGCCAGGAAGCCGGCCAGCAGGGCGGCGATCAGCAGGGCGGCGAGCTCCAGCCGTCGCCGGGCCCGGCCGCGCAGCATGCCCAGCACCAGCGTCACACGGATGTGCTCGCCGTGCTTGAGCGTGCTGGCCAGGGCGAGGAAGCCCGCCCCCGCCATGGCATAGCCGGCGTAGGCGTCGATGCCGCCCACCGGGAAGCCCGCCAGACGGCCTGTGATGGAATAACTGACCATCAGCAGCACGCCGATCATGCCCAGGCCGGCGAGCCAGCTGCTGCCGTTGTAGAGGCCATCGAGGAGTTTGCGCATGGCGGGCTCCGGGGATCAGTTGGAGGTCGTGGCTTGCTGGATCATGCGGGCGTTGGCCCCTTGGCCGAGGGCGCGCATCCGGCCCGAGGCATCCAGGACTTCCTTGCCTTCGGCGCCGGCGGTCTTCAGCCATTCGCGGATGACCGTCTGGCCAACTTCCACCAGATCGGACTTGAGCTGGGGCGTGGGCTCGTCGACCTGCATGCCGTTTTCCTTGAGCTTGGCGATGGAGGCCGCATCGACCTTGCGGGATTCTTCCCAGCCGCGCTTTTCCGCGGCGGCGGCCGCCTGGCGGACGGCTTCCTGGGTGGCGGGGCTCAGCGATTCGAAGGCGCGCTTGTTGGCGACCACGGCGTTCTTGGGAATCCAGGCCTGGACGTTGGTGTAGTACTTCAAGTTTTCGTAGAGCTTGTTGTCCGCTCCGGTGGCGCTGGAGGTGATCAGGCCGTCGACCACGCCCGTGGCCAGCGCCTGGGACAGCTCGGCTTCCTGGACCGTGACCGGTTGTGCGCCGACCAATTCGCCGATGCGCGCCGTGGTCGGGCTGTACACGCGCCATTTCAGGCCTTTGAGATCCGCGGCCGACTGGATCGGCTTGTTGGTGTAGATGCCCTGCGGCGGCCAGGCTACGGCATACAGCAGCACCATGCCTTGCTGATCCAGTTTCTTTTCCAGCAGCGGGCGCTGCGCCTGATACAGCTTCCAGGCTTCGTCGTAGTTGCTGACCAGGAAGGGCAGGCCGTCCAGACCGAACAGCGGCCATTCATTCTGGAAGCTGACCATGAAGAATTCGCCCGCCTGGGCCTGGTTGCCCTGCACGGCGCGCTTGATCTCGGGCATCTTGAACAGGGATGCGCCCGAGTGGACGGTGATCTTCAGATCCCCCTGGGTCGCCTGATCCACGTCCTTGGAGAACTGGGCGAGATTTTTCGAATGGAAATTGAAGGCGGGGTAGGCAGAGGCGAGATCCCACTGCGTGGCGGCCTGCGCCTGGAAGGAGAGGCCGAGACCGGCGATCAGGGCGGTGGCAAAGAGAGTGCGACGCTTCATCGAGGACTCCTGGAAAACGATCGTGGAACATTGCCCGGCAGGCCGGCGACGGTGCGGCCTCAGACCGGCCATTGGCAATGGCGTGTGACAAAGATAGAGCATCCGTGGTCAGCAGTCGATCAGGGTTTTCAACAATAATGTTGTTTTTGTAGTTGATGTAGTCTTTGATCGTTCACTTAATATTCTAAATTGTTGAACAATAATGACGAAGAAACGACAGACAGGCCGAAGCGCCGGCCTGCAAGGGCGGCGTCGGGGGACGCGGTGCGATGAGCCGTCAGTCGACGTGGGCGGAATACACGGACAGCACCATGCGTTCGGATTGGATCAGGTAGCTCTCCAGGTCGCGCGCCGCCGTTGCCGTGTCGCCCAGGTCGAACAGTTCCAGCAGGCGGCCGTTCAGGTCGACGAAGGGCGCATGCAGATATTCGGGGTCGTCCAGCAGGCCGAAGGCCAGCCGCAGTTCGGCGGAGATGTCGGAGAACATCGCCGACAGGCGCACGCTGTCGGCCAGCGCCACGATGGCGGCATGGAACATCATGTTGGCCGACCCGACTTCGAGCCACTCGCCGGCGTCGCGCATGCGGCGGGCCTGTTCCATGGCCTGTTCCATGCGTTTGTGGGCGGGATGGCGCGGCCAGGCCTGCGCCAGTGCCTGGCATTCGATCAGGCGGCGGACCCGGTAGATGTCGATGATGTCGGCGATCGATGGCACCACCACCGAGACCCCGCGATTGGGCTCGTGGCGCAGCAGCCCCTCTTTGGACAGGATCCGGAAGGCTTCGCGCAAGGTGTTGCGCGAGACTTCCAGCTGCTCGCTCAGTCCTGCCTCGGACAGGCGCTGCCCGGCCCGAAGCTGGCCATGGATGAGCTGCTGGCGAACGGTTTCCGCCACCGTGTCGGTCAGACTCAGCGCGGCGCTGGGATTGGGATAATGGCGAGCATGCATGAGAGGTCCCGAAAATTCAGCCAGGATCGTTCAACGATCTGCGGCACATTTTGCAATGATAAGGAACGCACATGGACTTGAACAGCGATCTGGGTGAAAGCTTTGGCGCCTGGCGCATGGGCGACGACGACGCCATGCTGGATATCGTCACCAGCGCCAACGTGGCTTGCGGTTTTCATGCCGGGGACCCGGCCGGCATGCTGGACACCCTGCGCGCGGCGGCCGCGCGCGGCGTGGCGATCGGGGCGCACGTGGCCTATCCCGATCTGGCCGGCTTCGGACGGCGCAACATGGATCCGTCCAGCCGCGAGCTGGTGGCCGACGTCATCTATCAGATCGGCGCCCTGCAGGGTTTGGCCGCAGCGGCGGGCACCCGCGTGACGTACGTCAAGCCGCACGGCGCCCTGTACAACACCATCGCCCGCGATGAGCGCCAGGCGGCGGACGTCATCGCCGCGCTGCGGGCGCTCGACCCCGGTCTGGTCCTGATGGGGCTTGCCGGTTCGCCCCTGCTGGATTGGGCCCGGGCCGGCGGCCTGCGCGTGGTGGCCGAAGCCTTTGCCGACCGGGCCTATACGCCGGACGGCGCGTTGGTGTCGCGCCGCGAGGCCGGCGCCGTGCTGCATGATCCCGATCTGGTCGCGGAGCGCATGCTCGATCTGGTGCGCACAGGTGAAATCACCGCCATCGATGGCAGTCACGTGCGCCTGCAGGCCGATTCCATCTGTGTGCACGGCGACAGCCCGGGGGCCGTGGCCATGGCGCGCGCGGTGCGGCAACGGCTGGAGTCGTCGGGCGTCTCCCTGGCGCCGTTTGCAGGCGTGCGGCTTTCATGATCGTGCCGCGCTGCCTGCCCGCCGGCGATGGCGCCGTGCTGGCGGAACTTCATTCTCTGGACGAGACGCTGGCTTTGTTCCAGGCGCTCGGGCAGCGGCCGGCCGGCGTGGAGGATGTCGTGCCCGCCGCGCGCACGCTGCTGGTGCTGTTTCGTCCGTCCGCGCTGACGGCGCGGGAGGTGGCCGCTTGGCTGCGGCGGGCCGCCGCGGCGTTGGCCGACGCCCGGGGAGGCGCGCAAGGCGTGCCGTCTGCCGCATCCGATGCGCGGCGGGTGGAGATTCCCGTGCGCTATGCGGGCGAGGATCTGGAAGCGGTTGCCGACTTGATCGGCCTCACGCGCGTCGAGCTGATCGAGCGCCATACGGGCAGCGATTACCTGGCGGCTTTTGCGGGTTTTGCGCCGGGTTTCGTCTATCTGGCAGGCGGCGATCCCTGTTTCCATGGCATTGCCCGGCGGGGCGCGCCGCGTGTGCGTGTCCCGGCGGGGTCCGTGGCCGTGGCCGGGGACTTCAGCGCCGTGTATCCCTCCGACAGTCCCGGTGGCTGGCAATTGCTGGGCGTGACGCCCTGGCGGATGTGGGACATGGACAGGGCCGAGCCGGCGCTGGTGCGGCCCGGTTTTCGCGTGCGCTTCCGCGACCTGGACGCGGCGGGCGTCACCTATAGTCTGCCCGGCGAAAACGCACGCTTGCCGGCAGCCGCGCCCGCGGCCCCGGGCAGCGCGACGGCCGCAGCCTCGCCGTCGGCCTGCTTCGAGGTGCTGTCCGCGGGGCCCCAAACCCTGGTGCAGGATCTGGGCCGCCCCGGCCTGACCGGCATGGGCGTGTCGCTGTCCGGGGCGTTGGACCGGGGCGCGCTGCGCGCCGCCAACCGGATCGTCGGCAATCCGGCTGATGCGCCCGCGTTGGAAAATGCCCTGGGCGGACTGCGCCTGGTGTGCCGGGGCCGGGCCGTCGTCGCCATCACTGGCGCCCGGGCGGAGATCCGCCTGACGACGGCGGCGGGCATCCGCCTGCCCGCCGCCTTGAGTCAGCCGCTGGCGCTCGATGATGGCGATGAGCTGCGGATCGGCGCGCCGGACGCCGGCGTGCGCTGCTACGTGGCCGTGCGGGGAGGCTGGAACGCGGCGCCCGTGCTGGGCAGTTGCGCCACCGACACCCTGGCGGGCATCGGCCCGGCGCCGCTGCGTGCAGGCAGCCGGCTGGCGGTGGGCGCGGCTCGGAGCGGCGTGCGCCCCGGCGCCGTCCAGGCCGACGCGGCACCGCCGCCGGCTTTGCCCCGGCGCGGCGAACTCGTCACCCTGGAGATCGTCCTGGGGCCGCGCACTGACTGGTTTTCCCCGGAGGCGTTGGACCTGCTCGCCGAACAGGAGTGGACCGTCACGCCCCAGTCGGACCGGGTCGGCATGCGTCTGGCCGGCGCCGCGCCGCTGACGCGTGTCCGCCAGGGAGAACTGCCCAGCGAGGGTACTGTGGCTGGCGCCATCCAGGTGCCGGCAAGTGGCCAGCCGGTTCTATTCCTGGCCGACCATCCGCTGACGGGCGGCTATCCGGTGATCGGCGCGGTCATCGGCCGCGATCTGGACCGTGCCGCCCAGATTCCCGTGGGCGCCCGCCTGCGTTTCCGGCCCATCGGGCCCTTCAAGGAAATCCTGCCATGATCCGTAAAGTCCTGATCGCCAACCGGGGCGAGATCGCCGTGCGCATCGCGCGCGCCTGCGCCGATTATGGCGTGCGTTCGATTGCCGTGTATGCCGACGATGATGCCGACGCGCTGCATGTGCGTCAGGCTGACGAGGCCTGGGCGCTGGAGGGCCGCCGGCCCGCCGAAACCTATCTGAACATCGACAAGCTGCTGGCTGTCGCCAAGCGTTCGGGAGCCGATGCCGTTCATCCGGGCTACGGTTTTCTTTCCGAGCGTGCGGAGTTTGCGCGCGCCGTCATCGAGGCCGGCCTGGCCTGGGTCGGCCCGCCGCCCGAAGCCATCGAGGCGCTTGGCGACAAAGTGGCCGCGCGGCGGATCGCCCAGGCCGTGGGTGCACCGCTGGTAGCGGGCACGGAAGGGCCGGTCGACAGCGGCGTCGAGGCGCTGGCCTTTGCCGAGGCGCACGGTATGCCCATTGCCATCAAGGCGGCTTTCGGCGGCGGCGGGCGCGGCCTGAAAGTGGCCTGGCGGTTGGACGAGGTAGCCGAACTGTATGAATCCGCCGTGCGCGAGGCTACGGCCGCCTTCGGCCGGGGGGAGTGTTTCATCGAGCAGTTCCTCGACCGGCCCCGCCACATCGAGGCGCAGGTGATCGCTGATTCCCATGGGCGGGTGGTGGTGCTGGGCGACCGCGATTGCTCGCTTCAGCGGCGCAACCAGAAACTGGTTGAGGAAGCCCCCGCGCCCTTCCTGTCCGACGAGCAGCGCGCCCGCATCCACCAGGCGGCCCGCGATATCTGCGCCCGCGCAGGCTACGTCAGCGCGGGGACCGTGGAATTTCTGCTGGCGCGCGACGGTCGCATTTCCTTTCTGGAGGTCAATACCCGCCTGCAGGTCGAGCATCCCGTGACCGAAGAAACCTCCGGCCTGGATCTGGTGGTGGAGCAATTGCGCATTGCGGACGGCCTGCCCCTGTCGATCGAATCCACGCCCGCCCCGCGCGGGCACAGTCTGGAGTTCCGCATTAATGCCGAGGATCCGGGGCGCGGTTATCTGCCGACGCCGGGACTCGTCTCGCTTTTTGCGCCGCCTTCGGGGCCGGGCGTGCGAATCGACAGCGGCGTGGTGACCGGTTCGCGGGTGCCCGGCGTGTTCGATTCCCTGCTGGCCAAGCTGATCGTGAGCGGCGCGACGCGGGAACAGGCCCTGGCCCGCGCGCGCCGCGCGCTGCGGGAATTCGAGATCGAAGGTGTCGCGTCTGTCCTGCCCTTTCACCGCGCCGTGGTCGACCAGGCCGATTTCATCGGCCAGCAAGGCTTTGGGGTGCATACACGTTGGATCGAAACGGAGTTGGCCGTCGATCTGGCCGACGCGCCACGGCCCTTGGCGCAGGAAGGCGCGCCGATGCGGCGCACCTTCGTCGAGATTGATGGCCGCCGCGTGTCCCTGGGGCTGCCGGCGGATATGCTGGGCGCGGCGCCGGTCATTGGCGTCGCGACGGGCGGCATGGCCTCCGATGTCGATGGCCATCCGTCGGACACCGTGTCCCAGGCCACTCCGGGCGCGGTGACGGCGCCGATCACCGGCACGCTGCTGTCCTGGCAGATCCAGGCGGGAGCGACGGTCGAGGAGGGGCAGGTGCTTGCTGTGATGGAAGCGATGAAGATGGAAGCGCAGGTGCTGGCGCCCATCGCGGGCGTGCTGCGCCAGGAGGCGGCGGCGGGCGCTTTTGTCGAGGCCGACGCGCTGCTGGGGCGGATCGAAGGGATGCGGCGCTCCTAGGACGATGTCCAAGGCCGCCTCGGGCTCGGCCGCAACCCGGCGCGGGCGGTCGGACCGGCCTAGGGGGTCTTCTGTTCGCTGAGGCCGAGCTGGCGCATCATGCGCTGGCGGATCTCGAATTTCTGGATCTTTCCCGTGACCGTCAGGGGAAACTCGGTGACGAAGCGGACATGGCGCGGCACCTTGTCGTGCGCGATCCTGTCCTGGCAGAACTGCCGGATCGCCTCGGGCGTCACGTCCTGCGCGGACGGGCCGGTCTTCAGGATGATCCACGCGCAGAGATCCTCGCCCTGTTCGCCGCCGGGCACGCCGACCACCGAGGCGCTGCGCACGGCCGGATGCGTGGACAAGAATTCCTCGATCTCTCGCAGGTAGATGTTCTCGCCGCCGCGGATGACCATGTCCTTCAGGCGGCCGACCACGCTGCCGTAGCCCTGCCGGTCCAGCACCACCAGGTCGCCGGTGTGCAGCCAGCCGTCCGCATTGATCGTCTCGGCGGTCTTCTGGCTGTCGTCCCAGTAGCCCAGCATCACCGAGTAGCCCCGGGTGCAGAGTTCGCCCGGCGTGCCGCGCGGCACGACCCGGCCGCCGGCGTCGACGACCTTGCACTCCAGGTGCGGCTGGACGCGCCCGATCGTCGAGACCCGGCGCTCCAGTTCGTCGTCGCGGGCGGTCTGGAAGCTGACCGGGCTGGTTTCCGTCATGCCGTAGGCGATCGTGACGTCGCGCAAATGCATGGCGTCGATCACGCGGCGCATGACGTCAGCCGGGCAGGGCGAGCCCGCCATGCACCCGGTGCGCAGGCTCGTCAGGTCGAAGTCGGGAAAGCGCGGGTGGGCGAGTTCGGCGACGAACATGCTCGGCACGCCGTAGACCCCCGTGCAGCGCTCACGCTCGATGCACTGCAGCACGGCCAGGGGGTCGAAGGTCGCCGAGGGATAGATCATGGCGGCCCCGTGCGTCAGGCAGCCCAGGTTGCCCATGGCCATGCCGAAGCAGTGGTACAGCGGCACCGGGATGCACAGCCGGTCACCCGCCCGCAGGCCCACGGCCTCGCCCACGAAGAAGCCGTTGTTCAGAATGTTGTGGTGCGACAGCGTGGCGCCCTTGGGCTGGCCGGTCGTGCCGCTGGTGAACTGGATGTTGACCGGATCGTGGCAGCCGAGGGACTGGCCGATGGCGGCGAGCTCGGCCAGGCGGCCGGCAGTCGCCAGGGATTCGAGCTCCTCGAAGGGGTGCCAGCCCGCGCGCGGCCCGCCGCCGATCCTGACGAGATGACGCAGATGGGGTGCCGCCGCCGCATGCAGCTCGCCCTCGTGGCCGGGGACCTCGGGCAGCAGGGCCTCGACCATGTCGGCGTAGTCGCTGGACTTGTAGCCCTCGGCGGCCACCAGGGCGCTGAGCTGAACCTTGTTCAGGGTGTATTCCAGTTCGCTGCTGCGGTAGGCCGGGTTGATGTTGACCAGGATCATGCCGGCCTTGGCTGCGGCGAACTGGATCAGCGTCCATTCCGCCCCGTTGGGAGACCAGATCCCGACGCGGTCACCGCGCTTGAGGCCCAGGGCCAGCAGGCCGGCGCCGATGCGATCGGCGCGCGCGTTCAGATCCGCGTAGCTGAGACGGATCCCCTGGTGGACGGATACCAGGGCCTCTTGCCGCGGCCAGGCCCGGGCAGCGTGTTCCAGCGCCTGGCCGATGGTGTCGGTGCGCAGCGGCGGGCTCGTCGGCCCGCTGGCCTGGCTGGGTGCCTGCATGGCGGGTGTCCGGCAGGGGCGCCGCGAGCCGGATCAGTGCTGGATCCGGGTCCCCAGCACCGCCAGGAACTGCGCGATCCAGGCCGGATGCGCCGGCCAGGCGGGCGCCGTCACCAGCATGCCGTCTGTGTGCGCCTGGTCGACCTGGATGTCGGCATAGGTGCCGCCCGCCAGCCGGACCTCGGCGGCGCAGGCCGGGTAGGCCGAGCAGGTCTTGCCCCGCAGGACGCCGGCGGCGGCCAGCAGTTGGGCGCCGTGGCAGATCGCGGCGATGGGTTTGCCGGCCTCGTGGAAGTGCCGGACGATGTCCAGTACGCGTTCGTTCATGCGCAGGTATTCGGGTGCGCGACCGCCGGGCACCACCAGTGCGTCGTAGGACGAAGGATCCACGGCGTCGAAATCCTGGTTCAGGGCAAAGCGGTGGCCCGGCTTTTCGCTGTAGGTCTGCGCGCCCTCGAAGTCGTGGATCGCAGTGGCCACCGAATCCCCGGACTTCTTGTCCGGGCAAACCGCATGCACCGTGTGCCCGACGGCCTGCAGCGCCTGGAACGGCACCATGACCTCGTAGTCCTCGACGTAGTCCCCCACCAACATCAGCAGTTTCTTGGCCATGGTTTGTCTCCTGTCAAAGGCGCGTGGAAATGCCTATTGTGCAGGAAACCGAGTGGGCGGAGGTAGGCGCGGCAAAAAAATCGCCCACGGGTTTCCCCATGAGCGATATTTTCAAAGCAATTCTGGCGCGGCTGGCAGGATTCGAACCCACGACCCCTTGGTTCGTAGCCAAGTACTCTATCCAACTGAGCTACAGCCGCTAAAGAGGCGTAAATATAACATGTTTTTTATGACGTGTCACGTTACACCGTTTCCAGTCAGCCCCGGCGGATTGGTTCGCCGGACTCCCGGCGCCAGGACCAAGCCTGAACTGGAAAGCGCAAGATCATACCACGGATCCGGAGATCCGGCATGCCGGGCGGCGCGCCGGCCCGCCCGCCTCAGGCGCGGCCCGTGGTCGCCGGCCGCTTTCCGGGCCGGCGGCTGACCGCCGGATGGCCCTCGACGTAGAAGCGCAGGGGCTTGTCCGCCCATTCGCCGGCGTAGTCCACGCCGATCCGGGCGCTGGTGGCGATCGCGGCCGGCGGGGGCGCATCGTCCCGAGCCAGCCACAGCGTGTCGCCGCACAGGTCGGCGCCGTAGTGATCCAGCGTGATGTCCATAGACCGGCACAGGCGCCCCGGGCCGTTGGTGGCGGCCTCCAGGCCGGCCACCGGCGCCACCGCGCGCAGCAGGACCGCCGTGCCGCTGCCTTCGGGCCCGGTGACGGCATTGATGCAATGGTACATGCCGTAGATCAGGTAGACGTAAGCGTGGCCGGGCGGGCCGAACATGGCCCGGGTGCGCGCGGTGCGGCCGCGCGAGGTGTGGGCGGCCAGGTCGCCGGGTCCCAGGTAGGCCTCGACCTCGACGATGCGGCCCATGCGCAGGCCGCCGGGGGTGGTGTGGACCAGCAGGCGGCCCAGCAGGTCGGGGGCGACCTCGACGGCCGGGCGGTCGTAGAAGTCCCGCCCCAGCTTGCGGCATTCGCCCTGCAGGGCGTCGCCGGGCAGGCGCAGCTTGTCGAGATTGACGGGGGCGGGCATCGCGCTAGCCCTGCCGCGCCGCGGCGGCCAGGCGGTCCAGCAAGCGGGCCTGGTCGCCGGCGGGCAGGAAAGACGCCTTGATGCTGTTGGCCGCCAGAGTGACGAGTTCGTCGTGGGACAGGTCCAGCGCCTGGGCGCTGGCCACGTAGTTGTCCAGGACGTAGCCGCCGAAATAGGCGGGATCGTCCGAGTTGATCGTGACCATGGCGCCGGCCCGCAGCAGGCGCGCCAGATTGTGCTCGGCCAGGTCGCGCACGACGCCGAGCTTCAGGTTGGACAGGGGGCAGACGGTCAGCGGCGTGCGGTCCCGGATCAGGGTGCGCAACAGTTCCGGATCGTCGCTGCTGCGCACGCCGTGATCGATGCGGGCGACCTTCAGGCTGTCCAGGGCGCCGCGCACATAGTCGGCGGGGCCTTCCTCGCCGGCGTGGGCCACCCGCTGGAAACCCAGGGCCGCGCAGCGGGCATAGACGCGGGCGAATTTTTCGGGCGGGTTGCCGCGCTCGGACGAATCCAGGCCGACGCCGATCCACAGGTCGCGGTAGGTCTCGCGCAGGGGCAGGGCGGCGTCCAGCGTCGCCAGCGCGTCGTCCTCGCTGAGATGGCGCAGGAAGCTCAATAGCAGGCAGCTGGTGATGCCCAGCGTGTCGCGGGCCTCGCGCAGCGCCCCGGCCAGCCCGGCGAAGACGGTCTCGATCGCGATGCCGCGATGGGTGTGCGTCTGCGGATCGAACATGATTTCCGCATGGACGACACCGTCGGCGTGGGCCCGCCGCAGATAGGCCATGGCCAGGTCGTGGAAGTCTCTTTCGGTGACCAGCACGCTGGCGCCGGCGTAGTACAGGTCCAGGAAGGACTGCAGGTCGGTGAAGCGGTAGGCGGCGCGCACGGCGTCCACGTCGGCGTAGGGCAGGGCCACGCCGTTGCGTCCGGCCAGCTCGAACATCAGCTCGGGTTCGAGCGTGCCTTCGATGTGCAGGTGCAGTTCGGCCTTGGGCAGGCTGCGCAGCCAGTCGCGCAGGGCCTGGTCGCTGGGAGATGGGGGCATGGGAATTCCGGTCGGGCTTTGCTGGCCTCGATTATAGGGCTGGCGCCTGGCCCGCCGTCGCGCTCACTGGGCGGGCCCGCGCCAGGCCGCGGCGAACAGGACGACCCAGGACGCGATCATCAGCAGGCCGCCGACCGGCGTCACGGCCCCCAGCGTCCGGATGCCGGTCAGCACCAGGGCGTACAGGCTGCCGCTGAAGACCAGCAGACCGGCCAGCATCAGGCCGCCGGCCCAGGCGGCGGGCCGGGGCGCCAGCCAGGCCCACAGCGCCGCGATCAGCAGCAGTCCCAGCCCGTGGATCATCTGGTAGTGCGCGGCGGTGCGCCAGGTCTCCAGGAGTTCGGGCGACACCAGGCGCCGCAGGCCGTGCGCGCCGAAGGCGCCCGCGGCCACGCCCAGCGCCAGGACCAGCGAGCCGCAGAGGATCAGGAAACGGGGGGTCATGGGGACATCTCCGGAGGAAGGACACCGCCGATTGTATCGGGGCCCTGTCGAGCACGGGGAATCGCGGGTAGACTGGGGCGTGGCGTCGCTTATTGGGGAGACCCGGCATGGACATTCAGGATCCGTCTTCGGCAACGCACCGCGTGGAAAACCAGGTGCCCGACCTGCCGGACTGCAATCTGTACCTGGCGGATGCCGCGCTGGCGCAGGGCGTGCGGCGCGAGGGCGGCCAGCACCATGAGGCCGACCTGGAATCCTGGGGACGGCGCCTGGGGCAGGCCGGCCTGGCGCGGCTGGCGGCCGAGATCAATCGCGCGGCGCCCGTGTTGCGCGCTTTCGACCGGACGGGCCACCGGATCGACGTGGTCGACTTCCATCCCGGCTGGGCCGAATTTCTGTCCCTGGCCTTTGCGCAGGGCATGCACGGCAGCGCCTGGATCCAGCCCGAGGACGGCGCGCACGTGGCCCGCGCCGCGCACTACCTGATGCACGGCCAGGTCGAGGCGGGATCCCTCTGCCCGGTCACCATGACCAGCGCCGCCATTCCCCTGCTGGCCCGCGAGCCCTGGTTCGCCGAGATCCAGCCCAGGCTCGCCAGCCGCAGCTACGATGGCCGCGACCTGCCGGTCGCCGACAAGCGATCCATGATGATCGGCATGGGCATGACGGAAAAGCAGGGCGGGTCCGATCTGCGCAGCAACACCAGCCGCGCCGAGCCTCAGGGCGAGGGCTGGTTCCGGCTGACCGGCCACAAATGGTTCTTCTCCTCGCCCATGTCCGACGCCCACCTGATGCTGGCGCGGGACGAGGGCGCCCATTCCTGCTTCTACGTCCCCCGCTGGCTGGACCGCGGCCAGCGCAACGGCGTCCACATCCAGCGCCTGAAGGACAAGCTCGGCAACCGCTCGAACGCCAGCGCCGAGGTCGAATTCGCGGGCGCGCTGGGGCGGCGGGTCGGCGAGCCGGGGCGCGGCATCGCGACCCTGGTCGAGATGGCCTCGTACACCCGGCTGGACTGCGTGCTGGGCAGCGCGGCCCTGCTGCGCCAGGCCGTGGTGCAGGCCATCCACCATGCCCGGCACCGGCGCGCCTTCGGACGCGCGCTGATCGATCAGCCCCTGATGCGGCAGGTGCTGGCCGACCTGGCCCTGGAAAGCGAGGCGGCCACCGTGCTGGCCTTGCGCCTGGCGCGCGCCTTCGACCATCCCGAGCAGCCCGCCGAGCAGGCGTGGCGCCGGATCCTCACGCCGGCCGCGAAATTCTGGATCTGCAAGCGTGCGATCGAGGCCATCGCCGAATGCATGGAGGTCTGGGGCGGCAACGGCTACATCGAGGACGGCCCGATGGCGCGCCTGTACCGCGAGGCGCCCGTCAATTCCATCTGGGAAGGCTCGGGCAACGTCATGTGCCTGGACGTGCTGCGCGCGGCACGCCACGCGGACCCGCACGTGACCCAGGAAATCGATGCGCTGGCCAGAGTGCATGCCGGCGAACCGGGCTTGCGGGCCGCCGCCGACCGCGTGTTGCGGGGCTTGCAGGCCGATCCCGAATCCCAGCAGGCGCAGGCCCGCCAGATCGCACAGGACCTGGTCCTGCTGGTGCAGGCCGACCTGCTGCTGCGCCACGCGCCCGAACAAGTATCGCGGGTCTTCGTCGACAGCCGGCTGGCGGGTTCGGGGGGCCGCGTCTACGGCGCCCAGGCGGCCGGCCTGGCGTCCGACGTCCTGCTGCAGCGGGCATGGCCGGCCTGAGCGGCCTGCACCTCCGCTACAATGGCGACCATGGCTGCGTCTTCGTCGCGGCCCTTTTTTTGCCATGAACGCCATGCCTTTTCCTGCTTCGGCCGCGGACATTTCCGAGGACGTCCGCGCGGCCCCGCGGCCCGTGTCCGTGCGCCCGCGCCTGCGCCGCCAGGGCCTGCGGCGAGCCGGCGGCGCGCCCGGCCGCCGGACGGTCCGCGCGCTGGGCGCGCTGGCGGCGGCCCTGCCGCTGCTGTGGCCGGCCGCCGCGCCGGCCGCCGCGCCCTATGCCCTGGCCGGGCGCGTGGTGCAGGTGGCCGATGGCGATACCCTGACCCTGCTGGTGGGCCGCCAGCGCCAGCGCGTGCGGCTGGCCAGCATCGACGCCCCGGAGACCGGCCACGGCCGCACCCAGCCCGGCCAGCCCTACGGCCAGGCCGCCCGGCGGGCGCTGGCCGATCTGGTGGCCGGCAAGACGCTGCGCCTGCGCTGCTACGAGCAGGATCATTACGGGCGCGAGATCTGCGACGTGCCCCTGCCCGATGGCCGGCTGGCCAACCGCCTGATGGTCGCCAGCGGCATGGCATGGGCGAACCGGCAGGGTGGCGGCAAGTACCTGCGCGACGCCAGCCTGGCGGGGCTGGAGCGCCAGGCGCGCCAGCAGGGCGTCGGGTTGTGGCGCGATGCCCATCCCGTGGCGCCCTGGGACTGGCGCTGGAAATGCTGGCGGGCGCTTGAAACGGGGCATCCCGCCCCCATTTGCTGACCATGGCAATGAAAGTATTCGATCTCTCATGCGAACATGACCACGTCTTCGAGGGCTGGTTCGCATCCCAGGAAAGCTATGACGACCAGCGGGCGCGGGGCCTCGTGCGCTGCCCGATCTGCCAGAGCGGCGAGATCACCCGCCGCGTCTCGGCTCCCCACCTGAACGTCAGCCACCTGCGCCGCGAGCCGGCCCGCGCCGAATCCCCGGATGCCGGCGGGCGCGCGGCGGTGGCGGCGCCGTCCGGCAACCAGCTGGCGCGGCTGCAGGCCGAGGTCCTGCGCCAGATCCGCCAGATCGTGCGCCAGACCGACGACGTCGGCGCCCGCTTTGCCGACGAGGCGCGCCGCATGCACAGCGGCGAGATCGAAGAGCGCCCGATCCGCGGCACGGCCTCGGTCGAAGAATGCCGCGACCTGGTCGAGGACGGCATCTCCATCATGCCGATTCCCGACATCCTGGACGACGACCGGCTGCAATGAGCCGGGCGGGGCCGCGCGCGCCGCCCATGAAAAAACGGGGCCGCGAGGCCCCGTTTTTCTGGATCCGGCAGCGGATCGCCCTATTTACATCACGCGGCTGCGGTACTCGTTGGTGCGGGTGTCGATCTCGATCTTGTCGCCGATGTTGCAGAACAGCGGGACCGAGACTTCGTAGCCGGTGTTGATCTTGGCGGGCTTCAGGACCTTGCCCGAGGTGTCGCCTTTGACGGCCGGCTCGGTGTAGATGATCTCGCGCACGATGATGGTGGGCAGCTCGACGGAAATGGCGCGGCCGTCATAGAAGACGACTTCGACGGCCATGCCTTCCTCGAGGTAGTTCAGCGCGTCGCCCATGCTGTCGGCTTCGACTTCGTGCTGGTTGTATTCCTCGTCCATGAAGACATACATCGGGTCGGCGAAATAGGAATAGGTGCATTCCTTGTTTTCCAGGACCACCTGCTCGAACTTTTCGTCGGCCTTGTAGACGGATTCGCTGGCGCTGCCGGTCAGCAGGTTCTTGAACTTCAGCTTGACCACGGCGGCGTTGCGGCCGGACTTGTTGTATTCGGCCTTCTGGACCACCAGGGGCTCGTTGCCGACCATGACGACGTTGCCTACGCGCAGTTCTTGGGCGATTTTCATAGGGTAAGGACTCCGGGGATTTGACGTGCCCCGAGCATGAAAAACGCGTTTCGAGGCAAAGCAGGAAAAAGTTAACTGTGTATTCTAACTCTTCTGCAGGCGCTTCTGGCAAAAGTTCACCAATCCGGTGGCCAGATCCACCAGGCCCGCCAGCTCGTCCGCCCAGGCGCGGCTGCGTGCCTGCCAGGTTTGCCACGTGCCATCCGCCAGCGCCAGCAGCGCTGCCTGCCGCACCGCCTCGTCGTCCCCGCGGTTCCAGGCGCGCGTCAGGTCCTGCGCGGGCTGCGGCCACCGCGCCCGGTCCAGCCAGGCCTCCAGCTTGTCCAGGTGCGCCTCGTCCTCCTGGCGGTAGGCCTGCCAGACCAGGGGCCGGCCCGCCCAGATCGCGCGCACCAGCGAATCCTCGCCCCGCACGAAATTCAGGTCGCAGCACCACAGCAGCTCGTCGAAGCGGGACTGCGGCACGAAAGGGATGTCGAGTACGCGCAGCGCGCCCAGGTCGGACAGGCCCGGCGGCCGCGGTCCCGGCACCAGCAGGCAGGTCGGGGTGTCCAGCTGCGCCAGCGCCGCGCGCAGCCCCGCCCATGGAGCATCCGGGTAGCAGAACAGCAGCGCGTAGCGGCAGCCCGCGATGAGGTCGTCCGCCGGCAGGCCGGTCAGTTCCCGCAGGCGCTCGCGCCTGTCCCGGCGCGCTGTGCCGTCCCGCTGCGCGAGCAGGCCGGCTTCACGCGGCAGCCCGCCGGTGGCCGGGGTGAAGCCCGGGAAATAGAAATGCTTGGGGACGCCGTTGGCCTGGGGCGAGGGCAGGCCGTGGCAGCCTTCCACCCAGGGTTCGGCGCTGAGGTATTCCAGATTGATCCACAGGCAGTGGCGGGCCGCCAGGGTGTCCTGGTAACGCTGCGGCGGTGTGCAGGCGAAGGCCTCGATCACCACGCCGCGCTCGGGCGCCCCGGCCTGATCGGCGAGCGCCCAGGCGCCGACCTCGACGCCGTGCCGTGTCTGGCGGTCCAGGGACGGATCGATCTCGGGCACCAGGCGGGCCAGCGTGCCGAGATCGTCGATCCAGAGGCGCACGGCGTGCCCCATCGAGGCCAACTGGCGCGCCAGGCGCCAGCAGACGCCGGCATCCCCGTAGTTGTCGACGACGCGGCAGAAGAGATCGAAGCGCAGGGCATTCATCGGCGATGCGGGCTCGGGCCCGGGGGCGACGGCGATCCCGGGCGGCGTCCCGTCCGGCGGAGGGGGCTCAATGGAACTGCACCGGCTCGGGATCGATTTCCTCGGGCAGCTCGGGATGCTGCATCTCGCCCAGCATGTTGGGGAAATACGGCGTGCCGCAGTCCTCGCAGAACTCCATGGGCTGCAGGCCGGGCAGGCGGCGCACGTCCTGGATGCCGGACTCGCGCAGCAGCGCGGCCAGGGTGTCCCAGGTGTCGATCTGGCCTTCGGCGCCCTCCTCGGGTTCCAGCGAGGATTCCTCGCGGCTCAGGGACGGCCAGACACAGCCGTAGATGACGTCGTTGCTCTGACGGGTGCAGAAGCCGATGCGGTATTCCTCGATGGCCTGTTCGCCGCAGGCCACGATGGCGGCCCGCAGCTCTTCGCCGGGAATCCGGGCGGCCGTCAGCAGCCAGGTGACGGCGGCTTTCAGCGTCAACGGGCGGATGCCCTGGTCGGCCTGCCGGGTACTGGTGTAGAACGCCTCGGGAGGCAGGTATTCCATCTGGCAGCCCGTGAACAGCGGATCGGTGATCTGCGCGCAGCCCTGCGCCCAGGCGGCGGCGACCGAGGCGCGGTCAGGCTGTCCGCCAGGTTGCGAAGACTGCCACTGGAACAGCGCCTGACCCCGCGGCACGATGGCGGCGCCCATCAGGAAGTAGGCGTCGGCCAGCAGGTCGTCGGGCGTGTCGGGCGACCGCACGTCGGGCAGTTCGCGCCGCACGCCCAGCCCGTGCTGGGCCAGGCCCTGCGTCCAGCCGCGGGTCTCGCGGAAGGACTGCGGCAACTGGTCGAAGCGGATCAGCTGGGGCAGCAGGTGCAGGGCGGCGCCGGGCGCCAGTACGGCGGTTTTCATCAGCTCGCCCAGCTGCTGCACGTGCCCGGCCGTCAACTGGCCAGTCGGCAGCTGATAGCGCGTCCAGGCCAGCAGCGGTGCTGAAATCAGCTGCACGTCGTAGGTCTGGTCCTGGTGGGTGAGGCTCAGCGATTCGGAATGGGCCTCGGCCTGCTCGACCAGGATCTCGTAGGCGGGCGAGCGCTGGTCCAGCAGGTAGTCCAGGGCGGTCTCGACGCTGTGCCCCTGGCGACCGTTCAGCGTCTTGTCCAGCGCCTCGCCGAGCTGTTCCTGCCACCAGCGGTCTTCGAGCTGGCTGCCCGAGCGGGACAGGGCTTCAGCAAGCGACACGAGGGAAAGCGACGTCCGGGACAGGGAAGAAGATCGGGAACGGGCGGGCATGAGGGAAGGAAAAAGGGAGACAGGCTTCAGGTAACCCTAGTGTACCGCGTCCGCCCGGGTCGACCCATTGGGCAGACCGCCCGCGCGGAAGGGACGGGGGTGGCGGATGCAAAAACCCCCCGAGGGCCGGACGATGTCCGGCGGCTCGGGGGGCGTCGCGGGCCTGGCCTCACGCCCCGCCCCGGCGGGCTGGGCGCGGGCCGCCGCCGCAGGCTCAGGCGTCGACCGTGTTGGCCACCGCCGTGAAGTCCTCGATCTGGTCGAAGTTCATGTAGCGGTAGATGTCCTTGCTGTCCTTGGACAACAGGCCCATGGCCTCCAGGTATTCCTCGCGGGTGGGGATGCGACCCAGGCCCGAGCAGATCGCGGCCATTTCGGCCGAACCCAGGAACACGTTGGAATTCTTGCCCAGGCGGTTGGGGAAGTTGCGCGTGCTGGTCGAGAACACCGTGGCGCCTTCACGCACCTGGGCCTGGTTGCCCATGCACAGCGAGCAGCCCGGCATTTCCATGCGGGCGCCGGCCGTGCCGAAGGTGCCGTAGTGGCCCTCCTTGGTCAGCTCGCTGGCGTCCATCTTGGTGGGCGGCGCCACCCAGAGCTTGGAGGGCAGGTCGCGCTTGCCCTTGAGCAGGGTCGCGGCCGCGCGGAAGTGGCCGATGTTGGTCATGCAGCTGCCGATGAAGACCTCGTCGATGGCGGTGCCGGCCACGTCCGAAAGCGTCTTGACGTCGTCCGGATCATTGGGGCAGGCCACGATGGGCTCGTGGATCTCGGACAGGTCGATGTCGATGACGGCGGCGTATTCGGCGTCGGCGTCGGGCTCGACCAGTTGCGGATCGGCCAGCCAGGCCTCCATGTTCTTGATGCGGCGCGTCAGCGTGCGGGCATCCTCGTAGCCGTTGGCGATCATCCATTTCAGCAGCGTGATGTTGCTGTTCAGGTATTCGATGATCGGTTCCTGGTTCAGGCGCACCGTGCAGGCCGCGGCGGAGCGCTCGGCCGAGGCGTCGGACAGCTCGAAGGCCTGTTCGATCTTCAGGTTGGGCAGGCCCTCGATCTCGAGGATGCGGCCGGAGAAGATGTTCTTCTTGCCTTTCTTTTCGACCGTCAGCAGGCCTTGCTTGATGGCGTACAGCGGGATGGCGTTGACCAGGTCGCGCAGGGTGACGCCAGGCTGCATCTCGCCCTTGAAGCGCACCAGGACGGATTCGGGCATGTCCAGCGGCATGACGCCGGTGGCCGCCGCGAAGGCCACCAGGCCGGAGCCCGCCGGGAAGCTGATGCCGATCGGGAAGCGGGTGTGCGAGTCGCCGCCCGTGCCGACCGTGTCGGGCAGCAGCATGCGGTTCAGCCACGAGTGGATGATGCCGTCGCCCGGACGCAGCGCCACGCCGCCGCGGGTGCTGATGAAGGCGGGCAGCTCGTGGTGCGTCCTGACGTCCACGGGCTTGGGATAGGCGGCCGTGTGGCAGAAGGACTGCATGACCAGGTCGGCGGAAAAACCGACGCAGGCCAGGTCCTTGAGCTCGTCCCGGGTCATGGGGCCGGTGGTGTCCTGGCTGCCCACCGAGGTCATGCGCGGTTCGCAGTAGGTGCCCGGGCGCACGCCCTGGCCCTCGGGCAGGCCGCAGGCGCGGCCGACCAGTTTCTGCGCCAGGGAATAGCCCTTGCCGGTGTCGACGGGCGATTCGGGCAGGCGGAACAGCGTGGTGGGCGGCAGGCCCAGCGCCGCGCGGGCCTTGGCCGTCAGGCCGCGGCCGATGATCAGCGGAATGCGGCCGCCGGCGCGAACCTCGTCCAGCAGCACGTCGGACTTGAGCTTGAATTCGGAGACGACCTGGCCGTTCTTCAGGGCCTTGCCCTCGTAGGGACGCAACTCGATCACGTCGCCCATGTTCATGGCGGAGACGTCCAGCTCGATGGGCAGGGCGCCCGAGTCTTCCATGGTGTTGTAGAAGATCGGGGCGATCTTGCCGCCCAGGCAGACGCCGCCGAAGCGCTTGTTGGGCACGAAGGGGATGTCTTCTCCGGTATGCCAGATGACCGAGTTGGTGGCGGACTTGCGCGAGGAGCCGGTGCCGACCACGTCGCCGACGTAGGCGACCAGGTGGCCCTTGGCCTTGAGCTCGTTGATGAGGCCGATGGGGCCGACCTGGCCCGGGGCGTCGGGGGTGATGCCGTCGCGCGGGTTCTTCAGCATCGCCAGCGCATGCAGCGGGATGTCGGGGCGGCTCCAGGCGTCGGGCGCCGGGGACAGGTCGTCCGTGTTCGTCTCGCCGGTGACCTTGAAGACGGTCAGCGTGAGGCTCTGCGGGACTTCGGGGCGGCTGGTGAACCATTCGGCGTCGGCCCAGCTCTTCAGGACAGCCTGGGCCTGGGCATTGCCCGCCTTGGCCTTTTCCTCGATGTCATGGAAGGCGTCGAAGACCAGCAGGGTCTTTTTCAGGCCCTCGGCGGCGACCGGAGCGAGGTCGGGGTGGTCCAGCAACTCGATCAAGGCGCTGATGTTGTAGCCGCCCAGCATGGTGCCCAGCAGTTCGGTGGCACGCTTGGCGTCGATCAGCGCACAGGTTTCCTTGCCCAGGGCCAGGGCGGCCAGGTAGGAGGCCTTGACCTTGGCGGCATCGTCCACGCCGGCGGGGACGCGATGGGTGAACAGGTCCAGCAGGAACTGGTCTTCGCCGGCGGGCGGGTTTTTCAGCAGCTCGATCAGTTCGGCGGTCTGTTGCGCCGTCAGGGGGAGCGGCGGAATGCCGATCGCCTCGCGGGCGGCGGCTTCGGTGCGGTAGGAATCCAGCATGAAATGCCCCAGAAGGAAGGGTTTGAGAATGGCGGTATTTTAAAGGGGAAGGGGCGTTCAGGCAACAGTCTTATATAAGATATAAGAGTTGGTGGGGTTCTCACGGGTTGGTTTTTGGATGTTCTTTGGGGAGAGCTCATCGTCCTTGCCTGGGCTGGGGGGCACAGGTCGCGAATTGGCGGCTTCGCCGGATGTGTGGATTCGGGCTCCAACAGTGCCCCCCAGCCCAGGCAAGGACGATGGTCGAGAACTGGGGCGCTTCAAAACAGGACGCCGCTGCGGGACGACACTTCGCCTGGGCGGGCAGGCTTCGGCTTCAATAGTGTCCCGCCCCAGCCAAGTCAAGTCCAAGCTAAGCCCAAGTCCAAGTCCAAGCTAAGCCCAAGCCCAAGTCCAAGTCCAAGCCCAAGCTAAGTCCAAGCCCAAGGACGATGGATGAAAGCCTGGTCGCCGCAAACCAAGACGGTGATCAAGCCCATAGATCGAGCACAGAGATCAAGCCCAGAGACGGCGAGAATTGCGGCGCTCCAAACCAAGACTTTCCCAGCCGGTGACGGCGGTGTCCTGGCGGGCGCGGTCGGACAGCGCCGGATGCTTCCGAAGGGAGCCGGGGGGCCGTCGTCGGGCGTGTCTGAGGCCGAAGGCCGAGTTCGCCCGACGCCCCGGCGGACGAGGAAGATCCGGGAAGTCCGGCCCGCAGGGCCGGACCGCTGTCTGGCTCCCGCCAGGACACCGCCGTCACCGGCGGCCCAAGAACCCCGTCACCGGCGGCCCAAGAACCCCATCACCGGCGGCCCAAGAACCCCGTCGCTTCCGACGCCCTCAAGAGTTCCCAACCGCAGCAGCAACATCCCAGCATGCAGCAGCCGCCAGGACCGACGGCCTACCCCGCCATCAGATCCTGATACTCCGGATGCCGCCGCACATACGCTGCCACATACGAACACACCGGCCGCACCCGCCAGCCGCGCGCCCGGGCCGTCTCCAGCCCGACGCGCACCAGGTCGGCCGCAATGCCGCGTCCGCCTACCGGGGACGGTACCCCGGTATGGACGAACGACGCCACCTTGCCGTCCAGCACGTAGTCCAGCACGCACAGATGGCCTTCCTCCGTGAACTCGAAACGGCGGGCGGCCTCGTTGTGGACGATGGCGCGGGGCGCCGCGCCTGAGCTTTGATCAGATGACATACAGATCCACGTATTCGTGCACCGGCATGGACTCCAGCCGGGCCTGGTCCAGAGACACGTCCAGGATGCGCTGCTGCTGGCGTTCCGGGAACTGGCGGGCCAGGTTCTTGCGGAACTTGGCCTCCAGCAGCGGGATCCCGTCCTTGCGGCGGCGCTTGTGGCCGATCGGGTACTCGCACACGATCTCGTCGAGCGTCGTGCCGTCGTTGAACTCCACCGTCAGCGCATTGGCGATCGAGCGCTTCTCGGGATCATGGTAGTCCTTCGTGAAGGCCGGGTCTTCAACGCAGACCATCTTGTCGCGCAGCGCGTCGATGCGCGGATCCGCCGCCACGCCGTCCTCGTAGTCGGCCGCCGTCAGGCGCCCGAAGAGGATCGGCACCGCCACCATGTACTGGATGCAATGGTCGCGGTCGGCAGGATTGTGCAGCGGGCCCTTCTTGTCGATGATGCGGATGCAGGCCTCGTGCGTGCGGATCGTGATCTTCTTGATGTCCGCGTCCGTCTTGCCCAGGGATTTCAGCTTGTCGTGGATGTCCATCGCGCATTCCACCGCCGTCTGCGAATGGAATTCCGCCGGGAAGGAGATCTTGAACAGCACGTTCTCCATCACGTAGCTGCCGTAGGGGCGCTGGAACTTGAACGGCTGCCCCTTGAACAGCACGTCGTAGAAGCCCCAGACCGGCGCCGTCAGCACCGAGGGATAGCCCATCTCGCCCGTGCGGGCCATCAGGGCCAGGCGCACGGCGCGGCTGGTCGCATCCCCCGCCGCCCAGGACTTGCGGCTGCCGGTGTTGGGGGCGTGGCGGTAGGTGCGCAGGCTCTGCCCGTCCACCCAGGCCAGCGAGACGGCGTTGATGGTCTCGTCGCGGGACAGGCCCAGCATCTGCGACACCACCGCCGTGGACGCGACCTTGACCAGCACCACGTGGTCCAGGCCCACCTTGTTGAAAGAGTTTTCCAGCGCGATGCAGCCCTGGATCTCGTGGGCCTTGATCATGCCCTCCAGCACGGTGCGCATGGTCAGGGGCGCCTTGCCGGCCGCCACCGCGTTGCGCGACAGCCAGTCGGCCACGGCCAGGATGCCGCCCAGATTGTCGGACGGGTGGCCCCATTCGGCCGCCAGCCAGGTGTCGTTGAAGTCCAGCCAGCGGATCATGCAGCCGATGTTGAAGGCCGCCTGCACCGGGTCCAGCTGGAACTGCGTGCCGGGGACCTTGGCGCCGTTGGGCACCACCGTGCCGGGCACGATCGGGCCCATGAGCTTGCGGCAGGCGGGGTATTCCAGACCTTCCAGGCCGCAGCCCAGCGTGTCGATCAGGCAGTTGCGGGCGGTCTCGAGGGCCAGCGCGCTGTCGATCTTGTAGTCGAGCACGTAATCGACGATGTCCACCAACACCTGGTCGGGTTGCGGACGAACATTGGAAATAGTCGCAGACATGAGTGTTCCTGTGAGGGTTGCGGCTTATTTGCGCTTGGACAGCGGGACGAACTTGCGGTCTTCCGGTCCGACGTAGTTGGCGGTCGGGCGGATGATCTTGTTGTCGACGCGCTGTTCGATGATGTGCGCGGACCAGCCGGCCGTGCGGGCGATGACGAACAGCGGCGTGAACATGGCGGTGGGCACGCCCATCATGTGATAAGACACGGCCGAGAACCAGTCCAGGTTGGGGAACATCTTCTTGGCGTCCCACATCACGGATTCCAGGCGCTCGGCGATGTCGAACATCTTGGTGGATCCGGCGGACTTGGACAGGCGCTTGGCCACGGCCTTGATGACCTTGTTGCGCGGGTCGGACACCGTGTAGACCGGGTGGCCGAAGCCGATCACGACCTCCTTGGCCTCGACGCGGCGGCGGATGTCGGCCTCGGCCTCGTCGGGACTGTCGTAGCGCTTCTGGATCTCGAAGGCGACCTCGTTGGCGCCGCCGTGCTTGGGCCCGCGCAACGCGCCGATGGCGCCGGTGATGGCCGAATACATGTCCGAGCCCGTGCCGGCGATCACGCGGCCGGTGAAGGTCGAGGCGTTGAATTCATGCTCGGCGTACAGGATCAGCGAGGTGTGCATGGCCTGCACCCAGTCGTCGGACGGCGTTTCGCCGTGCAGCAGGTGCAGGAAATGCCCGCCGATGCTGTCGTCGTCCGTTTCCACGTCGATCTGGCGGCCGTTGTGGCTGTAGTGGTACCAGTAGAGCAGGGCGGAGCCCAGGCTGGCCATCAGTCGGTCGGCGATGTCGCGGGCGTCGGGCAGGTTGTGGTCGTCCTTTTCGGGCAGCACGCAGCCCAGCACCGAGGCGGCCGTGCGCATGACGTCCATGGGGTGGCTGGCGGCCGGCAGGGCCTCCAGGGCGATCTGCACCTGCACCGGCAGGCCGCGCAGGCGGCGCAGCTTGGCCTTGTAGGCTTGCAGTTCGGGCTGGGTCGGGAGCTTGCCGTGGATCAGCAGGTGGGCGACTTCCTCGAATTCGCAGGTGTCGGCGATGTCCAGGATGTCGTAGCCGCGGTAGTGCAGGTCGTTGCCGCTGCGTCCGACCGTGCACAGCGCCGTGTTGCCGGCCACGATGCCCGACAGGGCCACGGATTTCTTGGGCTTGAAGCCGGGCGCGGGCGCGGTGGCGGGGGCCGCGGCGGCCGGCTTGCGCGCGGCGGAGGCCTTGGCGGCGACCGGCTTGGAGGCAGCGGTGGTTTTGGAGGAAGCAGTCTTTCGTGTCGCCATCAGAGGTCTCCTTGAGTGACGGAAATGAAGGTCGTTCGGCGGGTCCGGTTCAGGATGCCTTGTTCTTGCCTTGCTGGAACAGGGCGTCGAGCTGCGACTCGTAACGATGGTAGCCGATGCGGTCGTAGAGCTCTTCGCGGGTCTGCATCAGGTCCAGCACATTGTGCTGGTGCCCGTCGCGGCGGATGGCCTCGTAGACGGCCTCGGCGGCCTTGTTCATGGCGCGGAACGCCGACAGGGGATAGAGCACCATGCCGACGCCGGCCCCGGCCAGTTCCTGGACCGTGAACAGGGGCGTCTTGCCGAATTCGGTGATGTTGGCCAGCACCGGCACGCTCAGGCTGTCGGCGAATTTCTTGTAGGTTTCGAGGTCGTAGGAGGCCTCGGCGAAGATGGCGTCGGCGCCGGCTTCGACGCAGGCGTGCGCGCGCTCGAGGGCGGCGTCCACGCCCGCGACCGCGATGGCGTCGGTGCGGGCGATCAGGTAGAAGTCGCTGTCGGTGCGGGCATCGGCGGCGGCCTTGACGCGGTCGGCCATTTCCCCGGTGCTGACGATTTCCTTGCCGGGGCGGTGGCCGCAACGCTTGGCGCCGACCTGGTCCTCGATGTGGCAGCCGGCGGCGCCGAACTTGATCAGGGATTTGACCGTGCGGGCGATGTTGAAGGCCGAGGGGCCGAAGCCGGTGTCGATGTCCACCAGCAGGGGCAGGTCGCAGACGTCGGTGATGCGGCGGATGTCGGTCAGCACGTCGTCCAGGGTGTTGATCCCCAGGTCGGGCAGGCCCAGCGAACCGGCGGCGACGCCGCCGCCCGACAGGTAGATGGCCCGGTAGCCGGCGCGCTTGGCCAGCAGGGCGTGGTTGGCGTTGATGGCGCCGATGATCTGCAGGGGGGATTCTTCGATGAGGGCCTGGCGCAGCAATGCGCCGGGAGAGGCGGGACGGGTCATGAGCGCTCCGGTGTGCCGCCGCGCCGGGCAGGCCCAATGCGCGGCAGAGGTCGCCCCAGGCGGGGCAGGGTTCCAGTCGATGCTTCGGGATTCTGATTCCGAAGAGAGTGCCTGTCTGTCATCAACCGGACATTCGGCGGCGCGCGCGGCCCGGTGGGGCCGCCGGCGCGCCGCCGGAACTGGTGTCCCGGCGGGAAGCCAGCTTACTTCAGCAGGTCGGCGATGCCGTCGCGCTCTTCGAGCAGTTCGTTGAGCGTGTGGTCCATGCGCTCGCGCGAGAAGGCGTCGATCTCCAGGCCGGTGACGCGGGTGTATTCGCCGTTGGCGGTCGTGACCGGCACGCCGTAGATGATGCCCTCGGGGATGCCGTAGGAGCCGTCGGACGGGATGCCCATCGTGACCCACTTGCCGTTGCTGCCCAGCACCCAGTCATGGATGTGGTCGATGGCGGCATTGGCGGCCGAGGCGGCCGAGGACAGGCCGCGGGCCTCGATGATGGCCGCGCCGCGCTTGCCGACGGTCGGGATGAAGGTGTCGGCGATCCAGGCGGGGTCGTTGATCAGGGACTGGACCGGCTGGCCGCCGATGGTGGCGAAGCGCGTGTCCGGGTACATGGTGGGCGAGTGGTTGCCCCACACGACCAGCTTTTCGATGTCGGCCACGGCCTTGCCGGTCTTGGCGGCGATCTGCGACAGGGCGCGGTTGTGGTCCAGGCGCAGCATGGCGGTGAAGTTCTTGGCCGGCAGATCCGGGGCGGACTTCATGGCGATGTAGGCGTTGGTGTTGGCCGGATTGCCGACCACCAGCACCTTGACGTCGCGGCTGGCGACCTCGTTCAGGGCCTTGCCCTGGGCGGTGAAGATCTGGGCGTTGACCTGCAGCAGGTCCTTGCGCTCCATGCCCTTGCTGCGAGGGCGGGCGCCCACCAGCAGGGCGACGTCGGCGTCCTTGAAGGCGGTGCGCGGATCGCTGTGGGCGCTCATGCCGGCCAGCAGCGGGAAGGCGCAGTCGTCGAGCTCCATCATCACGCCTTGCAGGGCCTTCTGGGCTTTCTCGTCGGGGATCTCCAGCAGCTGCAGGATGACCGGCTGGTCCTTGCCGAGCATTTCACCGGAAGCGATGCGGAACAGCAGGGCGTAGCCGATCTGGCCGGCCGCACCGGTCACCGCGACGCGCATGGCGGGTTTGGACATAATGATTCTCCGATAGGATGAGAGGGGTATCCGGGTGTGCGAAATCGCCGAAAAGAGTAGTGTATTTCATCCCCTAGCGTCAAGGGTCTTATATCTTATATAAGACAGAAGAGTATTAGACATCCGGGCAGGGAAATGCGAAAATGCCGAAGTTCCATTTTGTAGCATGGGCCGCTCCCGCAGCGCTTTCGCCGACATGTCCGACATTCCCTTGATCGACCGCCAACAGCCGCCGGGCCGCGCCTCGCACAGCGCCGCGTTCAGCCCGCTGTATCAGCAGATCAAGGGCCTGATCCTGCAGGGCCTGGACCGCGGCGAATGGAAACCCGGCGAGGCCATCCCCAGCGAACTCGAGCTGGCCGCGCGCTTCCAGGTCAGCCAGGGCACCGTGCGCAAGGCCATCGACGAGCTCGCCGCCGACAATCTGCTGATCCGCCGGCAGGGCAAGGGCACCTTCGTGGCCACCCACAACGAGGCCAAGGTCCGCTACCGCTTCCTGCGCCTCAGCCCCGACGACGGCCAGCCGGCGGTGTCCAGCAGCCAGATCCTGGACTGCCGCCGCACCAAGGCCTCGGCCGAGATCGCCGCCGCGCTGGACCTGCGCACGGGCGATGCGGTGGTCAACATGCGCCGCGTGCTGTCCTTCGACGACGTTCCCACCATCCTCGACGACATCTGGCTGCCCGGCAGCGCCTTCAAGGGCCTGACGCTGGAATTCCTGCAGCGCTATCGCGGCCCGGTCTACGCCCTGTTCGAGACCGAGTTCGGCGTCAGCATGGTGCGCGCCGAGGAAAAGATCCGGGCCGTGGCTGCCACCGACGCACAGGCCGGCTTTCTGCAGGTGGCGCCGGGCAGCCCACTGCTGCAGGTCGAGCGCATCGCCTACACCTATGGGGATCGTCCCATGGAGCTGCGGCGCGGCCATTACGTCACCGAGCGCTATCACTATCGCAACAGTTTGAATTGACCTGCAGATCGGCGAAAATGCCACTTGAAATTTCGAATCTTTTCCATTATCCACTACGAGGCCATCATGTCTGACTCAGCCACAAAGCCGCGTCCGCAGTTTCGTAACCTGGGGTTGTCCGACCTCATGTTCTACAAGCTGCCGCCCGCAGGCAAAGCATCCATCCTGCACCGCGTCAGCGGGGCGCTGCTCTTCCTGGCGCTCCCCCTGGTTCTGGTGCCGCTGTTCGCCCAAAGCGTCCAGTCGCCCGAGACCTTCGCCGCGATGAAGGAATGGGTCTCCCACCCGGCCTGTAAGATCGTGCTGCTGGTGCTGATGTGGGGCTATTTCCACCATTTCTGCGCCGGCATCCGCTACCTGACGCTGGACCTGCACATCGGCAACGATCGGGCGTCCTCGCAGCGCTCCGGCGCCCTGGTGACCGGCGTGGCCCTGGCCCTGACCGTCGTGTTCGGTTTGAAACTGTTTGGAGCCTGGTAATGACACAAGAACGCATCGGCCGCAAGCGTCTGGTGGTGGGCGCGCACTACGGCACCCGGGACTTCATCGTGCAGCGGTCCACGGCCGTCCTGATGGCGATCTACACCCTGGCCCTGGTCCTGTACGCCATCTTCGTCCCGAGCCTGGATTTCGAATCCTGGCGCGCCTTCTTCTCCTTTACCGTCGGCACGCTGCCGGTCGGCCAGCTGCTGGCGACCCTGGCCTTCCTGTCGATCGCCTGGCACGCCTGGATCGGCGTGCGCGACATCTGGATGGACTACGCGCATCCCGACGGCCTGCGGCTGGTCCTGCAGGTCCTGACCATTCTGTGGCTGGTCGCGGCGGTGGTCTTCTTCGCTAAAATTCTCTGGAGTCTCTAACGTGGCTGCTGTCAAGAAATCTCTCCCGCGCCGCCAGTTCGATGTGGTGGTCGTCGGCGCCGGCGGGGCCGGCCTGCGTTGCGCCTTGCAGCTTTCCCAGGCCGGCCTGACCGTCGCCGTGCTGTCCAAGGTTTTTCCCACCCGCTCGCACACCGTGGCCGCCCAGGGCGGCGTCAGCGCTTCGCTGGGCAACATGAGCGAAGACCACTGGCAATGGCACATGTACGACACGGTCAAGGGCTCCGACTGGCTCGGCGACCAGGACTCCATCGAGTTCATGGTGCGCGAGGCGCCCAACGCGGTCTACGAGCTCGAACACTTCGGCATGCCGTTCGACCGCAACCCCGACGGCACCATCTATCAGCGTCCCTTCGGCGGCCATACGTCCCACTTCGGTGAAAAGCCGGTGCAGCGCGCCTGTGCCGCCGCCGACCGGACCGGCCACGCCATGCTGCACACGCTGTACCAGCGCAACGTCGCCGCCCGCACCAACTTCTTCATCGAATGGATGGCGCTGGACCTGCTGCGCAACAACGACGGCGACGTGCTGGGCGTGACCGCCATGGAAATGGAAACCGGCGACGTCTACGTCCTGGAATCCAAGCACACCGTGCTGGCGACCGGCGGCGCGGGCCGCATCTGGGCCGCGACGACCAATGCCTTCATCAATACTGGCGACGGCCTGGGCATGGCCGCGCGCGCGGGCATCCCGCTGCAGGACATGGAATTCTGGCAGTTCCACCCGACCGGCGTGGCCGGCGCCGGCGTGCTCATCACCGAAGGGGTGCGCGGCGAGGGCGGCTTCCTGCTGAACAAGGACGGCGAGCGCTTCATGGAACGCTACGCCCCGCAGCTCAAGGACCTCGCGCCGCGCGACTTCGTGTCGCGCTCGATGGACCAGGAAATCAAAGAGGGCCGCGGCTGCGGCGACGGCAACCACGTGCTGCTGAAACTCGACCACCTGGGCGCCGAGACCATCATGAAGCGGCTGCCTTCGATCCGCGAGATCGCGATCAAGTTCGCCAACATCGACCCGATCAAGGAACCGATTCCGGTCGTGCCGACCATCCACTATCAGATGGGCGGCATTCCCGCGAACTACCACGGCCAGGTCGTCACGCACGTCAACGGCGAGGAAAAGATCGTCAACGGCCTCTATGCCATCGGCGAATGCGCCGCGACGTCCGTGCACGGCGCCAACCGTCTGGGCACGAACTCGCTGCTGGACCTGATCGTCTTCGGCCGCTCGGCGGGCAACTTCATCGTGGACCAGCACCCCGAAAAGCAGCACAGCCACCGGCCCCTGCCCGACACCGACATCGAGGCGTCCATGGACCGCCTCGACCGCCTGGAAAGCCGCACCTCCGGCGAAAAGCCCCAGGACGTCGTCCACAAGATGCAGCAGGCCATGCAGAGCCACTACGGCGTGTTCCGCAAGCTGGACAAGCTCAAGGAAGGCGAACAGGTCATCAACGACCTGGTGCCGGAAGTCAACGACATGTACTACTCGGACAAGTCGCAGGTCTTCAACACCGCGCGCCTGGAGGCCCTCGAGGTCACCAACATGATCGAGGTCGCCCGCGCCACCGCCAAGTCCGCCGCCAACCGCCTGGAATCGCGCGGCGCCCATGCGCTCGAGGAATACCCGGACCGCGACGACGTCAACTGGTTGAAGCACACCCTGTGGTTCTCGCAGGACAATCGCCTGGACTACAAGCCCGTGCGCATGAAGCCGCTGACCGTGGACACCATCCCGCCCAAGGCGCGGACCTTCTAATCTGGACATCGTCATGACTAAACGCATCGTGAAATTCGAGATTTACCGCTACGATCCGGACAAGGATGAGCGCCCCTACATGCAAAAGCTCGAGGTCGAGCTGCAGCCGTCGGACAAGATGCTGCTGGACGCGATCCTGCGCATCAAGAACGAGGTCGACGACAGCCTGGCGCTGCGCCGTTCCTGCCGCGAAGGCGTGTGCGGGTCGGACGCCATGAACATCAACGGCCACAATGGCCTGGCGTGCACCACCAACCTGCTGACCCTGTCCGAGCCCATCGTCCTCAAGCCGCTGCCCGGCCTGCCGGTCGTGCGCGACCTGATCGTGGACATGACGTTCTTCTACGACCAGTACCACTCGATCAAGCCGTACCTGATCAACGACGAACCGCCGCCCGAAAAGGAACGCCTGCAGTCCCCCGAGGAACGCGAGGAACTCAATGGCCTGTACGAGTGCATCCTGTGCGGCTGCTGCTCGACCGCCTGTCCCTCGTTCTGGTGGAATCCGGACAAGTTCGTCGGGCCGGCCGGCCTGCTGCAGGCCTACCGCTTCATCGCCGATTCCCGCGACCGGGCGACGGCCGAGCGGCTGGACGACCTGGAAGATCCGTACCGCCTGTTCCGCTGCCACACGATCATGAACTGTACCGAAGTCTGTCCCAAGGGCCTGAACCCGTCGGCGGCCATCGGCAAGATCAAGGAAATGCTCGTCCGGCGCACGGTATAGGAATCCGGCATGTCTGGCGATCTGTCCGATCTGGACCGCGCCCGCCTGCGCTGGCGGGCGAGGCGCGGTCTGCTCGAGAACGACCTCATCATCACGCGTTTCCTGGATGCCTTTGAAACGCAGCTGTCCGAGGTCGATGTCCGGGCGCTCACGCAGCTTTTTGAAATGGGCGACAACGAATTGCTCGACGTCCTGCTGGGACGGTCGGACCTGTCCGGGGAATACGACACCCCGGACATCCGGCGACTGGTCGAGCAAATGAAAGCGCTGTAACTTAGAGGAAAATCACATGCAGCTATCCGATAAAAAGGCCACGCTATCTTTCTCCGACGGCAGTCCGTCGGTCGAGTTTCCCGTCTACCAGGGCACCGTGGGCCCCGACGTCATCGACATCCGCAAGCTCTACGGCCAGACCGGCATGTTCACCTACGACCCGGGCTTCATGGCCACCGCGTCGTGCGAATCGGCCATCACCTACATCGACGGCGACAAGGGCCAGCTGATGTATCGCGGCTACCCGATTGACCAGCTGGCGCAGAAATGCGACTTCCTGACGATCTGCTACCTGATCATGAACGGCGAGCTGCCCAACGAGCAGCAAAAGCAGGAATTCGACAGCCTGGTCACGCACCACACGCTGGTGCACGAGCAGATGCACACCTTCCTGCAGGGCTTCCGGCGCGACGCGCACCCGATGGCGGTGCTGACCGGCCTGGTGGGCGCGCTGTCGGCCTTCTACCATGACTCCACCGACATCACCAACCCGCGCCACCGCGAGGTTTCCGCGATCCGCCTGATCGCCAAGATGCCGACCCTGGTGGCCATGGCCTACAAGCATTCCCTGGGCCAGCCCTTCATCTATCCCAAGAACGACCTGTCCTACACCGGCAACTTCCTGCGGATGATGTTCGCCACGCCTTGCGACGACTACCAGGTCAACGACGTGGTCGAGCGCGCCCTGGACCGCATCTTCATCCTGCACGCCGACCACGAGCAAAACGCCTCGACCTCGACGGTGCGCCTGTGCGGCTCGTCGGGCACCAACCCGTTTGCCGCCATCGCGGCCGGCGTGGCCTGCCTGTGGGGCCCGGCGCACGGCGGCGCCAACGAGGCCTGCCTGAACATGCTGGAGAACATCCAGGCCAACGGCGGCATCGCCAAGGTCGGCGAGTTCATGGAAAAGGTCAAGGACAAGAACTCGGGTGTGCGTCTGATGGGTTTTGGCCACCGGGTCTACAAGAACTATGATCCGCGCGCCAAGATGATGCAGGAAACCTGCCGCGAAGTGCTGGATGCGCTGGGCCTGCACAATGACCCGCTGTTCAAGCTGGCCATGGAAGTCGAGCGCATCGCCCTGGAGGACCCGTACTTCGTGGAACGCAAGCTGTACCCGAACGTGGACTTCTACTCGGGCATCGTGCAGCGCGCGATCGGGATCCCGACGTCGCTGTTCACGGCGATCTTCGCCCTGGCCCGCACGGTGGGCTGGATCGCGCAGTGGAACGAAATGCTGTCCGATCCCAACTACAAGATCGGCCGCCCGCGCCAGCTGTATACGGGTGCCGCGGCGCGCGACGTGAAGTAATTTTCTTTCTGTCGCGTTGGTAGCAAAGAAAACGGGCCGGGAGGCCCGTTTTCTTTGTCTGGCTGCATGTGCGACGGGGAGGGGATTTTCCTGCCAGGGCCAGGCGGCCCTTCGGGCTTCCCCGATCTGCCTCGTACGGGCTGGCGGCGGGCGAACTCGGCCTTCGGCCTCAGACATGCCCGCCGAAATCCCCAGCCCTCCCTTCGTCAGCATCGGCGCCCGGCAACAGGCAGGAAAATCCCCTCCCCGTCGCACACGCAAGCAGAAGGAGGACCGGAGCGGGAAAGAAAGATGCCTGGCTCAGGCGCGGTACCGCTCCGCGACGTGGGCCTGCCGCAGGTCCAGCAGCAGACCTTGGCGCGCGCCCTCCAGCGCATCCCAACGCCCCGCGACATGCAGCGGAGGGATGGTGACCGGTTCCCGTCGGTCGAAGCCGACCAGGGCAGCGTCCACCAGATCGTTGGGCTCCATCACTTCGGCCAGCGTGTTGATGTCGATTCCCGCGCGCCCCCAGATTTCGGTGCGCGTGGAAGCCGGCAGCACCGCCTGCACGTAGACGCCTTTGGGTGCGAGCTCCAGGCTCATCCCCTGGGACAGGAACAGGACAAAAGCCTTGCTCGCACCATAGACCGACATGCCGAATTCCGGAGCCAGTCCCACCACGGAGCCGATGTTGACGATCGCGCCTTGGCCGGCCCGGGCCAGCCGCGGCGCAATCGCCGCCGCCAGGCGCGTCACGGCGGTGACATTGAGCGCCACCAGACGGTCGACGGCCTCAGCGGTCTGCTGTTCGAAACCGCCGGACTGGGCCATCCCGGCGTTGTTGATGAGAATGCCGATGCGGGCGTCGTCGCGCAGACGCGTTTCGACGGCGTCCAGATCAGCCTGCAGCGTCAGGTCGGCCGGCAATACGTCAATGGCGACCTGGTGTTCGTTTCGCAGACGGATGGCGAGCGCCTCGAGCCGCTGTATGTCGCGGGCCACCAGGACGAGATCGTGTCCGCGCCGCGCAAAGCGCTCGGCGTAGGTGGCGCCGATGCCGGTGGATGCGCCGGTGACGAGGACGGTTGGTTGCGTGGTCATGTGGATGTTCTCCATGAAAAACGGGTTTATTGGACTTCGGCCACGTCCAGGGCCGGATAATCGGTGTAGCCGGCAGCATCGCCGCCGTAGATCGTGGCGCGATCAGCTTGGGCGAGCGGCGCACCGGCCTTCAGGCGCTCGACCAAGTCGGGGTTGCTGATGTATGCGCGCCCGAAAGAGAACAGGTCTGCCTTGCCTTGCCGCAGGCAGGCGTGCGCGAGATCGAGGTCGTAGCCGTTGTTGGCGAGGTAGGTCTGCTTGAAGCGGCTACGCAAGGCGCCGTAGTCGAAAGGCGTCTCGTCTCGGGGCCCTCCGGGGGTGCCTTCCACGACGTGCAGATAGACGATGCCCAAGGCGCTGAGCTGTTCGGCGAAGTGGTTGTATTGGGTCTGAGGGTCGCTGCAGAACATGCCGTTGGTGGTCGATACGGGAGAAATGCGGACGCCGGTGCGTTCGGCGCCGATTTCCTTTGTGACGGCGGAGACGACCTCCAGCGGCAGTCGCGCACGGTTCTCGACAGAGCCGCCGTAGGCATCGTTGCGCTGATTGGCTCCGTCCTTGAGGAACTGTTCCAGCAGGTAGCCGTTGGCGCTGTGGAGTTCCACGCCGTCGAATCCGGCGGCGATGGCATTGGCCGCCGCTCGGCGGAAGTCGTCGACAATGCCCGGCAGTTCGTCGATTTCCAGCGCCCGCGGCAACGGCAGATCGATGGCCTCGTTCTTGAGGAATGTCCTGGTGATCGCCCGGATGGCCGATGGCGCCACGGGCGCGGCACCCTCGGGTCGCGTCTTCATGTCCGACATGCGGCCCACGTGCCACAGCTGTGCGAACATGCGTCCGCCCTTGGCATGCACCGCGCGTGTGACGTCGCGCCAGCCGTCGATCTGCGCCTGTGTGTACAGGCCAGGCGTGTTTTCGTAGCCCTGGGCTTGGACGGATACCTGCGTCGCTTCGCTGATGATGAGGCCGGCGCCAGCGCGTTGAGCGTAATAGGTTGCGGCCAGGGGGTGGGGGGTGAGTAGGCCGGATGTGGCTCGTCTGCGTGTCAGCGGAGCCATGATGATGCGGTTGTCGAGGGTCAGCGGACCCAGGGAGTAGGGACTGAACAGGCTGGTCATGTCGGGGTCATCCGGAAGGTTGCGGGGATTTAATGATGATGACCATAATCTAAAATGTCAAGACTTTGATGTCAAATGACATCAATGTATGATGAATCATTCTTTCAGTCATGAGTGTCCGATTCCGCAATGAAAGTCACCAAAGCGCAGGCGCAGGCCAACCGCGAGCGTATCGTCGAGACCGCATCCAGGCTGTTCCGTGAGCGCGGGTACGACGGCGTGGGCATTGCCGACCTGATGGCCGCTGCGGGGTTCACCCATGGAGGCTTCTACAAGCACTTCGAATCCAAGGCGCAGTTGATGGAGGAGGCCGCAGAGTGCGGCATCCGCCAGACAGCGGCACAGACGGAAGACCTGGACGCGGCGGATTTCTTTCAGCGCTATGTGTCTCGCGCGCACCGCGATGCCCGTGGGACCGGCTGCACGATGGCTGCCTTGGGCGGGGACGCCACGCGGCAGCCCGAGGCCGTCCGCGCCGCGTTCGCCGCGGGTATCGAAAAGCTGAGGGAGGCCCTGGTTCACGGCAACGCCCTCTTGAGCGACGCGGACCCGGATCAGGCGCGCGCCCGGGCCCTCGACATGCTGGCCCATGCGGTCGGCGCCATCGTCATGTCCCGGGCTTGTCCCGACGATTCTCCCTTGGCCGAAGAAATCCTCGATGTCTGCCGCACGTCGATCCTGGAGCCGCTGGAGCCGAGCCCCGCAGCCCGACGCCCCGGCTCCTGAGGCAAATCGGCGGCCAATAAAAAAACGGCTGCCATCCGGCAGCCGCTCGGGGTTGCGCGTGCGGATCAGACCGTCTCGCCCGCCTCCTGCTGCGCGTCCACCACGGCCAGGGCCGTCATGTTGATGATCCGCCGCACCGTCGAACTGGTGGTCAGGATATGCACCGGGCGCGCCGCGCCCAGCAGCACCGGGCCCATCGCCACGCCGTGGCTGCCGGTCATCTTCAACATGTTGTAGGTGATGTTGCCCGCATCCAGGTTCGGCATGATCAGCAGATTGGCCGGCCCCTTCAGGCTCGTGTCCGGATACGACTTGACCCGGATCGATTCCGACAGCGCCGAATCCGCGTGCATTTCCCCGTCCACCTCCAGTTCCGGCGCCCGTTCCGCGATCAGCCGGCGCGCCTGCGCCATCTTCAGCGACGAGGCCGTCGGGCGGCTGCCGAAGTTCGAATGCGAGAGCAGCGCGATCTTGGGCACGATGCCGAAGCGGCGGACTTCCTCGGCCGCCAGGATCGTCATGTCCGCGACCTGCTCGGCGGTAGGATCCTCGTTCACGTGCGTGTCGCAGATGAACAGCGTCTGCGTCGGCAGCATCAGCACGTTCATGGCCGCGTAAGTGCCCGCCGTCGGCTTGAGGCCGATGACTTCCTGCACGTATTTGAGCTGGTTGTCGAAGCGGCTGGCCACCCCGCAGATCATCGCGTCCGCGTCGCCGCGCTGCAGCAGCATCACGCCGATCAGCGAATTGTGCTTGCGCACCATCGCCTTGGCGATGTCCGGCGTCACGCCCTCGCGGCCGCGCAGCTTGTAGTAGGCGCTCCAGGTCTCGTTGAAGCGGCTGTCGTCTTCCGGATTCACGATCTCGATGTTCTGCCCCGGCACCAGGCGCAGGCCGAACTTCTGGATGCGCATGTCGATCACCGCCGGGCGGCCCACCAGGATGGGCTGGGCGATGCCCTCGTCCAGCACCGTCTGGGCGGCGCGCAGCACGCGCTCGTCCTCGCCGTCGGCGTAGATGACGCGCTTGGGCGCGGCCTTGGCCTGGCGGAACAGCGGCCGCATCAGCTGGCCGGAGTGGTAGACGATGCTCATGAGCGACTGGCGGTAGGCGTCCATGTCCTCGATGGGGCGCCGCGCCACGCCCGAGGCCGCCGCGGCCTCGGCGACCGCCGGGGCGATCTTGACGATCAGGCGCGGGTCGAAGGGTTTGGGAATGATGTATTCCGGCCCGAAGGACAGGTCCTGGTCCGCGTAGGCGCCGGCGACCTCGGCGCTGCTCTCGGCCTCGGCGAGCTCGGCGATGGCCTTGACGCAGGCAAGCTTCATGTCCTCGTTGATGACGGTGGCGCCGCAGTCCATGGCGCCCCGGAAGATGAAGGGAAAGCACAGCACGTTGTTGACCTGGTTCGGATAGTCCGAACGGCCGGTGGCGACCACGCAGTCGGGGCGGGCGGCCTTGGCGTCTTCCGGGCGGATCTCGGGATCGGGGTTGGCCAAGGCCAGGATCAGCGGGCGGTCGGCCATGCTGCGCACCATGTCCTGCGTCAGCACGCCGGGCGCCGAGCATCCCAGGAACACGTCGGCGTCGCGGCAGACGTCGGCCAACGTGCGGGCGTCGGTCTGCTGCGCGTAGCGCGCCTTGTTGGGCTCCATCTTTTCATCGCGGCCCTGCCAGATGACGCCGCGCGAATCGACCACGTAGATATTTTTCTGCGACACGCCGAGCTTCACCAGCAGGTCCAGGCAGGCGATGGCGGCGGCGCCGGCGCCGGAGCACACCAGCTTGACCTCGCCGATCCGCTTGTCCACGACCTTCAGGCCGTTCAGGACGGCCGCCGAGGAGATGATGGCCGTGCCGTGCTGGTCGTCGTGGAAGACCGGGATCTTCATGCGTTCGCGGAGCTTCTTTTCGATGTAGAAGCATTCCGGCGCCTTGATGTCCTCGAGGTTCACGCCGCCCAGGGTGGGTTCCAGGGCCGCGATGATGTCCACGAGCTTGTCGGGATCGTGTTCGTTGAGCTCGATGTCGAAGACGTCGATGCCGGCGAATTTCTTGAACAGGCAGCCCTTGCCTTCCATCACGGGCTTGGCCGCCAGGGGGCCGATGTTGCCCAAGCCGAGCACGGCCGTGCCGTTGGTCACCACGCCCACCAGGTTGGCGCGCGAGGTGTATTTGGCGGCGGCTGATTCGCCTTCGGCGTGGATGGCCATGCTGGCCGTGGCCACGCCCGGCGAATAGGCCAGCGTCAGGTCGTCCTGGTTGGCCAGCGGCTTGGTCGGCACGACGGAGATTTTCCCCGGCGTGGGAAAGGCGTGGTAATCAAGCGCCATTTTGGCGCGCTCGTCTTTCATGTCCATGATGTGGAAGGCTCCTGCGGTTTTATTGATCTGGTGCAGTGGCGACCGGCGAGGGCGGGGCCGGTTCGCGCAAGTGTTTGTTAATACCAACGCCAATTTCGTGAAAAGCGGCATTGACCGGGCGTTTTGGGCTGATCAGTTTATACCCGCGTGGCAACACGGGTATACTTTAGCCTTAATACGGCTTATGCAAGGCGTCGTACTTCCAGCCTTCTGCCCCTGCTATCCGCTAATCGGTCTGGCCGTGTCGCGGAAGGTTTTCCAATCTGCATCGTTCGGGTGAAGCACCCGTCAGGTGAAGCGCACAATGTCTACGGAACAAGAATTCCAGTCCACGTCCTATCTTTTCGGGGCCAACGCGCCCTACGTAGAAGAACTCTACGAATCCTATCTCGACAATCCGGGTTCCATTCCAGACCAGTGGCGCAGCTATTTCGACCAGCTGCAGCACCAGCCGGCAGCTGACGGCCGCGAGGCCACCCGCGACCAGGCCCACGCCCCCATCGTCGCCTCGTTTGCCCAGCGCGCCCGCGAAAACACCTTCCAGGTGCGCCCCGCCCAGGCTTCCGACCAGGCGCTGGCCATCGCCAGCAAACAAGTCTACGTCCAGTCCATCATCGCGGCGTATCGCTCGCTGGGCTCGCGCATTGCCCAGCTCGATCCGCTGAAACGCCGCGACCGTCCCGCCATCCCCGAGCTGGATCCGGCCTTCTACGGCCTGTCCGAGGCCGATCTCGACCAGATCTACTCGGCGACCAACACGTATTTCACCAAAGCCGACACGATGACCATGCGGGACATCCTGAAGGCTCTTCAGGATACCTACTGCCGCAACATCGGCGTGGAATTCATGCACATCTCCGATCCGGCGGTCAAACGCTGGATCCAGGAACGCCTGGAATCCACCCTGGGCGTGCCGGAATACACGGTCGAACAGAAACGCAACATCCTGCAGCAGATCACCGAGGCCGAGGGCCTCGAGCGCTTCCTGCACACCAAATACGTCGGGCAAAAGCGCTTCTCCCTGGAAGGCGGTGAGAGCTTCATCGCCGCCATGGACGAGGTCGTCAACCACGCGGGCGACAACGGCGTGCAGGAAATCGTCGTCGGCATGGCCCACCGCGGCCGCCTGAACCTGCTGGTCAACATCATGGGCAAGATGCCCGGCGACCTGTTTGCCGAATTCGAGGGCAAGCACGTCCAGGCGCTCAGCGACGGCGACGTCAAATACCACAACGGCTTCTCCAGCGACCTGTCCACCCGCGGCGGCCCGCTGCACCTGTCGCTGGCGTTCAACCCGTCCCACCTGGAAATCGTCAACCCCGTGGTCGAGGGCAGCGTCCGCGCCCGCCAGGACCGCCGCGCCGACATCAACGGCGACCAGGTCCTGCCGGTGCTGGTGCACGGCGACGCGGCCTTCGCCGGCCAGGGCGTCGTGATGGAGACCCTGAACCTCGCCCAGACCCGCGGCTACGGCACGGGCGGCACGCTGCACATCGTCATCAACAACCAGATCGGCTTCACGACCTCCGACCCGCGCGACTCGCGTTCCACGCTGTATTGCACGGACGTGGTCAAGATGATCGAGGCCCCGGTCTTCCACGTCAACGGCGACGATCCCGAGGCCGTGGTGTTCGCCACGCAGCTGGCCCTGGACTACCGCCAGCAGTTCCGCCACGACGTCGTGGTCGACATCGTCTGCTTCCGCAAGCTCGGCCACAACGAGCAGGACACGCCCTCGCTGACCCAGCCGCTGATGTACAAGAGCATCGGCAAGCACCCCGGCACGCGCAAGCTCTACGCCGACCGCCTGGTGGCCCAGGGCGCGCTGGCCGAGGGCGAACCCGACCAGATGGTCAAGGACTACCGCCAGCTCATGGAAGACGGCCAGCGCACCGTCGAGCCGGTGCTGACCGACTACAAGAACAAGTACGCCACCGACTGGTCGCCTTTCCTGGGCGCCAAATGGACCGACCAGGCCGACACCGGCGTGCCCATCACCGAGCTCACCCGCATCGGTGAAAAGCTGACCCAGGTGCCGGCGGACTTCACCGTCCATCCCCTGGTCAACAAGCTGCTGAACGACCGTCTCGCCATGGCGCGCGGCGAGCATCCCGTCGACTGGGGCATGGGCGAGCACCTGGCCTTCGCCACGCTGCTGGCCAACGGCTATGCGATCCGCATCACCGGCCAGGACTCGGGCCGGGGCACCTTCACCCACCGCCACGCCGTGCTGCACGACCAAAAGCGCGAGCGCTGGGACGCGGGCACCTACGTGCCGCTGCAGAACGTCTCCGAGAACCAGGCGCCGTTCACGGTCATCGACTCGGTGCTGTCCGAGGCCGCGGTGCTGGGCTTCGAATACGGCTACGCTACGGCGGAACCCAACATCCTGACCATCTGGGAAGCCCAGTTCGGCGATTTCGCCAACGGCGCCCAGGTCGTCATCGACCAGTTCATCGCCTCGGGCGAGGCCAAGTGGGGCCGCGCCTGCGGCCTGACGCTGATGCTGCCGCACGGCTACGAGGGCCAGGGCCCGGAACACTCCTCCGCCCGGATCGAGCGTTTCCTGCAGCTGTGCGCGGACAACAACATGCAGGTCGTGCAGCCCACCAACGGCGCGCAGATCTTCCACGTGCTGCGCCGCCAGATGATCCGGCCGTTCCGCAAGCCGCTGGTGCTCTTCACTCCCAAATCCCTGCTGCGCAACAAGAACGCCACCTCGCCCCTGGAAGACCTGGCGACGGGCGGCTTCCTGCCGGTGATCGGCGAGGTCGACGCCAACATCGCGCCGGCCGAGGTCAAGCGCGTGCTGGTGTGTTCCGGCAAGGTCTACTACGACCTGGTCCATGCCCGCGCGGAACAGGGCCGCAAGGACGTCGCCATCCTGCGCATCGAGCAGCTCTATCCCTTCGCGCACAAGGCCTTCCAGGCCGAGCTGCAGAAATACGAGAACGCCAAGGAGCTGGTCTGGGTGCAGGACGAGCCCCAGAACCAGGGGCCGTGGTTCTACGTCCAGCACCACCTGTACGAGAACATGAACGACGGCCAGAAACTGGGCTATGCCGGCCGTCCAGCGTCGGCGTCGCCCGCCGTGGGCTACATGGCCAAGCACCAGGAGCAGCAGCGCGCCCTGATCGAGCAGGCCTTCGCCCCGAAACTGAAAAGCTTCTCGCTGATCAAATAAACCGACCTATTCAAAGACAGACATACCGGAAAAAACATTATGGCCATTACCGAAGTTCTCGTTCCCCAGCTTTCCGAATCCATCTCCGAAGCCACCCTGCTCAACTGGAAGAAGCAGCCGGGCGAAGCCGTCGAAGCCGATGAGATCCTGATCGAGGTCGAAACCGACAAGGTGGTGCTCGAAGTCCCCGCGCCCGCCTCAGGCGTGCTGTCGGAGATCGTCAAGGGCGACGGCAGCACCGTGACCTCCGGCGAGGTCCTGGCGCGCATCGACACCGATGCCAAGGCCGCTGCGCCCGCCGCGCCCAAGGCCGAGGAAGCCCCCGCCGCGCCGGCGGCCGCCGCCCCGGCGCAGGCCGCCCCGGCCGCCAAGTCGTCCGTCGCCTCGCCGGCGGCCGGCAAGATCCTGTCCGAAAAAGGCATCGATCCCGCCTCGGTCGAGGGCACGGGCCGTGCCGGCCGCGTGACCAAGGGCGACGCCCTGAAAGCCTCCGCCGCGCCCGCGCCGGCCACCCCGGCCGCCCCGGTGCCGGTCAGCCTCGACGGCCGTCCCGAACAGCGCGTGCCCATGAGCCGCCTGCGCGCCCGCGTCGCGGAACGCCTGATCCAGTCGCAGTCCGAGAACGCCATCCTGACGACCTTCAACGAGGTCAACATGCAGGCCATCATGGACCTGCGCAAGAAATACAAGGAAGCCTTCGAAAAGGAACACGGCGTCAAGCTGGGCTTCACCTCCTTCTTCGTCAAGGCGGCCGTCGCGGCCCTCAAGCGCTACCCGGTGGTCAACGCCTCGGTGGACGGCAAGGACATCATCTACCACGGCTACTTCGACATCGGCGTGGCCGTGGGTAGCCCCCGCGGCCTGGTGGTCCCGATCCTGCGCAATGCCGACCAGCTCTCGCTGGCCGACATCGAAAAGCAGATCGCCGATTTCGGCCGCCGCGCCCAGGACGGCAAGCTCACCCTCGACGAGCTGACCGGCGGCACGTTCTCGATCTCCAACGGCGGCGTGTTCGGCTCGATGCTGTCGACCCCGATCATCAATCCGCCGCAGTCCGCGATCCTGGGCATTCACGCCACCAAGGACCGCCCGGTGGTCGAAAACGGCCAGATCGTGATCCGCCCGATGAACTACCTGGCGCTGTCCTACGACCACCGCATCATCGACGGCCGCGAGGCCGTGCTGGCCCTGGTCGCCATGAAGGAAGCCCTGGAAGATCCGCAGCGCCTGCTGCTGAACGTCTGATATCCTGAAAGGCACCCGCGGCGCGCCCTCGCGGCGTGCCGTCCGGCGCCCGCGCCGCCCCCCGGACCGATCACGGCCCGACACCCCGCCAAGGGGCCCCGGGCGCCGCGGCGCCCGCCGGGCCTTCACCGGTGCATGCGCAGCATGCCTCCGGCAACACCCCTGAGAGAACAACATGGCAAAACAATTCGATGTGATCGTGATCGGCGCCGGTCCCGGCGGCTATATCGCCGCCATCCGCGCCGCCCAGCTGGGCCTGGCCGTGGCCTGCGTGGACGCCTGGACGAACGCAGCCGGCAAGCCCGCCCCTGGCGGCACCTGCACCAACGTGGGCTGCATTCCCTCCAAGGCCCTCCTGCAGTCTTCCGAGCACTACGAGCAGCTCAACCATCATTTCGCCGACCACGGCATCACCGCCAAGGGCGTCAGCCTGGACCTGGCCAAACTGGTCGGCCGCAAGGACACGGTGGTCAAGCAGAACAACGAAGGCATCCTGTATCTCTTCAAGAAGAACAAGGTCTCCTTCTTCCACGGCACGGGCTCCCTGGCGGCCAAGACCGATTTCGGCTGGTCCGTGAAGGTCGCGGGCAAGACCGAGGAAGACCTCGAAGGCCGCCACGTCATCATCGCCACGGGCTCCAACGCCCGCGAACTGCCGGGCCTGCCCTTCGACGAGGAACAGGTCCTGTCCAATGACGGGGCGCTGCGCATCCCCGCCGTGCCCAAGAAACTCGGCATCATCGGCGCGGGCGTGATCGGCCTGGAGATGGGCAGCGTCTGGCGTCGCCTGGGCTCCGAGGTCACCATCCTGGAAGCCATGCCCGACTTCCTCGGCGCCGTCGACCGCGACGTCGCCAAGGAAGCCCAGAAGGCCCTGGTCAAGCAGGGCCTGGACATCCAGACCGGCGTGCGCATCGGCGAGGTCAAGGCCAGCGCCAAGGGCGTGAACGTCCAGTACACCGACGCCGCCGGCGCCGAGCAAAAACTGGCCGTCGAGCGCCTGATCGTCTCGATCGGCCGCGTGCCCAACACCCAGGGCCTGGGCGCCGACACCGTGGGGCTCAAGCTCGACGAGCGCGGCTTCGTGGTCGTGGACGAGGACTGCCGCAGCAACCTCAGCAACGTCTGGGCGGTGGGCGATGTGGTGCGCGGCCCGATGCTGGCACACAAGGCCGAGGAAGAAGGCGTGGCCGTGGCCGAGCGCATTGCCGGCCAGCACGGGCACGTCGATTTCGACACCATCCCGTGGGTGATCTACACCTCGCCGGAAGTCGCCTGGGTGGGCAAGACCGAACAGGCGCTGAAGGCCGCCGGCCGCGAGTACAAGGCCGGATCCTTTCCCTTCATGGCCAATGGCCGGGCGCGCGCGCTGGGCGATACGACAGGTTTCGTCAAGATCCTGGCCGATGCCAAGACCGACGAGGTCCTGGGCGTGCACATCGTGGGCCCGATGGCCTCCGAGCTGATCGCCGAGGCCGTGACCATCATGGAATTCCGCGGCGCCGCCGAAGACATCGCGCGCATCTGCCATGCGCACCCGACCCTGTCCGAAGCCGTCAAGGAAGCCGCCCTGGCGGTGGACAAGCGCACGCTGAACCTGTAAAGCCATTCGATGGATGTCAGCGCGTATTACGCGCAGGCCCTGCGTGAACGGGGCTTCGTCGCCGACGAAGCCCAGCGCGCGGCGGTCCAGCGCCTGCAGCAGTATTTCGATGACTGGATCGAGTTCAAGCGCCAGCGCTCCAGCCGCCTGAAAAAGCTCTTCCTGCACCCGGCCGTGCCCCGCGGCGTCTACCTGTGGGGCGGGGTGGGGCGCGGCAAGAGCTTCCTGATGGACGCTTTCTACCTGACCGTCCCGGTCAAGCGCAAGGTCCGCCTGCACTTCCACGAGTTCATGCGCGGGGTGCACCGCGAGATCCGCGCCGTCAGCGGCGAGCAGGATCCCCTGGACCACGTCGCCCGGAACATCGCCCGGCGCTACCGCCTGATCTGCTTCGACGAGTTCCACGTGTCCGACGTGGCCGATGCCATGATCCTGTACCGGCTGCTGCTGCGCCTGTTCGAGTACGGCACGTCCTTCGTCATGACGTCCAACTACGAGCCTTCCACGCTGTATCCCGACGGCCTGCACCGCGACAGGATCCTGCCGGCCATCGCGCTGATCCAGGAAAAGATGGACGTGCTGAACGTGGATGCCGGCATCGACTACCGGCGCCGCACCCTGGCGCAGCTGCGCACCTACATCACGCCCATCGTAGCCGCGACCCACGACGAGCTGCGGTCGGCCTTCGACCGCCTGGCCGACACGGCCGAGCAAAAGCCCGTGCTGCAGATCGAGAACCGCGAGATCCATGCGGTGGCCCTGGCCGGCACGGTGGTCTGGTTCGACTTCCAGGCCCTGTGCGGCACGCCGCGCTCGCAAAACGACTACCTGGACCTGGCGGACCGCTTCCAGACCGTGATCGTGTCCGACGTGCCGCGCATGGCCCCGCGCCAGGCGTCCGAGGCAAGACGGTTCACCTGGCTGGTGGACGTGCTGTACGACCACAAGGTCAAGCTGATCCTGTCGGCCCAATGCCCGGCCGATGAGCTTTATACTCAGGGCCCCATGTCGAACGAATTTTCCCGCACCGTCTCGCGCCTGATGGAAATGCAGTCGCGCGAATACCTGGCCGAAACCCGCCGGGCCTCGGTCGTCCTGTAGGGGCGGGAGCCCCCCGCCTGGAATCCCCATGAACACATCCGCCACCCGCGTCCTGACCGGCATCACCACGTCCGGAACCCCTCACCTGGGCAACTACGCCGGCGCCATCCGCCCGGCCATCCAGTCCAGCACCGAGGCGGGAGTGGATGCCTTCTTCTTCTTGGCGGACTACCACGCGCTCATCAAGTGCGACGATCCGGCGCGCGTGTCGCGCTCGCGTCTGGAGATCGCCGCCACCTGGGTGGCGGCCGGCCTGGATACGGAACGGGTGACCTTCTACCGCCAGTCGGACGTGCCTGAGATCCCCGAGCTGTGCTGGATGCTGAACTGCGTCACGGCCAAGGGCCTGATGAACCGGGCGCATGCCTACAAGGCGTCCGTGGACGTCAACGTCGCCAAGGGCGTGGATCCGGACGACGGCGTGACCATGGGGCTGTTTTCCTACCCGGTGCTGATGGCCGCCGACATCCTGCTGTTCAACGCCCACCGGGTGCCGGTCGGGCGCGACCAGATCCAGCACCTGGAAATGGCGCGCGACATCGCCCAGCGCTTCAATCACCTGTACGGCCGCGGCGCCGACCTGTTCGTGCTGCCGGAAGTCCAGATCGACGAGGCCGTGGCCACGCTGCCCGGCCTGGACGGGCGCAAGATGTCCAAGAGCTACAACAACACCATCCCCTTGTTCGAGGGCGGATACAAGGCGCTGAAATCTGCCGTGGCGCAGATCGTCACCGATTCGCGCCTGCCCGGCGAGCCCAAGGACGCCGAGGGCTCGCACCTGTTCACGCTGTACCGGGCGTTCGCCACGCCCGCGCAGGCGGCGGACTTCCGGGCTGCCCTGGAAGGCGGCCTGGGCTGGGGCGAGGCCAAGCAGGCGCTGTGCGAGCGGATCGAGGCCCAGGTCGGGCCGATGCGCGACCGCTATGCGGACCTGATGGCCCATCCCGGGCGCATCGAGGACATCCTGCAGGCCGGCGCCGAAAAGGCGCGGCGTATCGCCGCGCCCTTCATGGCCCGCTTGCGCGAGGCCGTGGGTCTGCGCGCGCCCGCCGAGGGCGGCGCCGCGCGGGCGGCCAAGGCCGGCGCGGGACGCGCCGACCGGGCGCGGATCGCGTCCTTCCGCGACGAGGACGGCCGTTTCCGCCAGCGCCTGTTCGGCACGGACGGCGCCGAGCTGCTGCTGTCCGAGGCCTTCGACGACCCCAAGGCCCTGAATGCGCTGGGCCGCTCCTTTGCCGGCCGTGATCTCTCGGGCCTGGCGCCCGGCGCCGACGGCCTCGTCGCCCTGGAAGACGGCGGGCTGTGCTGGGCGCGCGTCCCGGCCGGGCGCCTGGCGGCCATCGAGGATGCGCTGGCCCGGCTCTGAGCCGCCCCCGGAGCGCCGCGGCCCGCGCTCCGCGCATCGACATCCCCTTTCTTGATCGACAGGACCTTTCTCTCATGAAATCCAGTGGTTTCTTCGCGGCCGTCCTGGCCGTTTCCGCCGTGTGCGCGCCCATGCCTTCCCCGGCGGGGTCGCCGAGCTTCAACCTGGGCGCGGTGTCCCTGTACAAGGACCGGGGCGTCGACCAGGACGGGCGCAACGAATCGATGCGGCCGGCCATCCAGGGCGGGGCGGATTACGATTTCGACAGCGGCTTTTACGTGGGCAACTGGAATTCGACGGGACGGTTCGGCAACGCCGACCTGGAGGTCGACGCCTATGGCGGCTACCGCGCCAAGCTGTCCAGGGACGTGGGCATCGACGCGGGCTACATCCACTATTTCTATCCCGGCGAAGGCTCGCGCAATTCGGGCGAGGCCTATGCGGGCCTGTCCTACCAGCGTCTGGGTTTCAAGGTCTATCGCGGCATGCGCGAGGACGTCAACCGCAAGGACATGTACTACCGGCTGAGCTATGCCCAGCCGGTGATGGAAAAACTGAACGTGACGCTGGGGACCGGCTACCAGCACTACGATGCGTCGGGCATGCGCGCCAAGATCGACTACAGCGTGGGCATGGACTATGCCCTGGGCAAGCACATGACGCTGTCGGGCACGGTCGCCGGGGCCAACCGCCGGCACGACGTGGACGATGGATCGCGCGACGCGCGCTTCATCCTGGGGGCCGGCGCCCGGTTCTGAGCCCGCGGCGGATCAGGGGTCCAGCCGTACGGTCTTGGCCTCGGTGCGCCCGCGCAGCCATTCCAGCACCAGCAGCAGCGCCGTCGAGAACAGAATCAGGATGGTCGCCACGGCGGCGATGATGGGACTGATGTTTTCCCGGATGCCGGTGAACATCTGGCGGGGCAGGGTGATCTGTTCCGGCCCCGCCAGGAACAGCGTGATCACGATTTCGTCGAACGCGGTCGCGAAGGCGAAGAGCGCCCCGGCGATAACGCCGGGCGCGATGATCGGCAGGGTGACGCGAAAGAACGTCAGCATCGGGCTGGCCCCGAGGCTGTAGCTGGCGCGCAGCAGATTGGGATCGAATCCCTGCAGCGTGGCCGAGACGGTGGTCACGACGAAGGGCGCGCCGATGGCGGCCAGCGCCAGGATGAGGCCGGTGTAGCTGTTCACCAGGCCGTAGGGCGCGAAAAACAGATAGATGCCCAGGCCCGTGACGACCAGCGGCACGATCATGGGCGAGATCAGGACCGCCATCAGCAAGCCCTTGCCCCGGAACTGCGCACGGTGCAGCCCGGCGGCCGCCAGCGTACCCAGCACCGTGGCCAGGAGGGTGGCCGCCGGCGCCACGATGAAGCTGTTGGTGGTCGCGCGGGCCCATTCGTCGGAATGGAACAGCGCCTCATACCAGCGCAGCGACAGCGAATCCAGGGGATACAGCAGCATCGAGCCGTGGTTGAACGACAGCGGGATGATCACCAGCACCGGCAGCAGCAGGAACACCAGGATCAGGGCGCACAGGGCCCGCAGGACGTAGTGCCAGACGCGCTCGGCCAGCGACAGGTAGGGCGGGAATTCCGGTTTGAACATGGGGTCCTCTCAGCTCAGCGCCAGTTCCCTGCCGGAGATCCGGCGGTACAGGGTGTAGAGCAGCAGCGTGCCGGCCAGCAGGAGCAGCCCCAGCGCGCTGGCCATGCCCCAGTTGATGGTCTGGTTGGTGAAATACGCGACGTAGTAGCTGATCATCTGGTCGGCCGCGCCGCCCAGCAGGGCCGGCGTGATGTAGTAGCCGATCGCGATGATGAAGACCAGCAGCGATCCGGCCATGATGCCCGGATAGGTCTGGGGCACGTAGATGCGCCAGAAGGCGGCGAAGGGGTGGCTGCCCAGCGAGATCGCGGCGCGCTGGTAGCTGGCCGGCACGGACTGCATGACGCTGTAGAGCGGCAGCACCATGAAGGGCAGCAGGATGTGCACCATGGCGATGTACACGCCCAGGCGGTTGAAGAGCAGGGGCAGGGGCTCCTGGATCAGGCCCAGGCTGGTCAGCGCCTTGTTGACCAGGCCCTCGCGCTGCAGCAGCACGACCCAGGCGGCGATGCGCACCAGCACGGAGGTCCAGAAAGGGATCAGGATGCAGATCAGGATCAGGTTCGCGCGGCGCTTGGACAGGCGCGTGATCCAGTACGCGAGGGGATAGCCCAGCACCAGGGTGACCAGGGTGACGACCAGACTGATCACGAAGGTGCGCGAGAAGATTTCCTGGAAGGCGGAGGTGTTCGGCGGAGCGGCCACCACGTGGCCGTCGGCGTCGAGCTTCAGGTCCAGGGACGCCAGCAGGTAATAGGGGGTCCAGCTCTTGTCGTTGCCGGCGATCACGGCCCAGTAGGCCGGTTCGCCCCAGCGCTTGTCCAGCGCGATCAGCTGCTCGCTCACGGGCGTGCCGTCGGCGTCCTGCAGCGGCAGGCGGCGCAGGGTCTTGAAGATCAGCGAGCGGTAGCCGGAGATTTCGTAGTTCAGCCGCCGGGCCAGTTCGCCCGCGCCGCGGGTGCTCTTGGCCTCGCCGAGGTCCTGGGCCAGCGCCTGGAACGCCGCCTCGGGCGGCTGCGCATGGCCGTCCCAGGATGCCAGCGCCTGGAGGGTGCGCGGCAGCGTCTGGATGACTTCGGGATTGTCCACCGCCCGCGTCAGCAGCGAGGCGATGGGGATGACGAAGATGAACAGCAGGAACAGCGCCAGGGGGGCGACCAGCAGCAGGGCGCGCCGTGTCCGGCGCCGTTGCGCGGCCATCATCGAGCGGCGGATGGCGGCGGGATCGTCGAGGGTCGTGTCCATGGCGGGTTCCTGGAGGTTCCGAAGAAAGGGGCCGCCATCGACCGGCGGCCCCTGCCGGGCTTAGCGGGCGGCCCAGGCGGTGAAGCGCTGTTCGAGTTCCTCGCCGTGGTCGGTCCAGAATTCGAGGTCGTTGAACAGCGCGTTGCGGGCGTTGGCCGGGGAGTTCGGCACGTTGGCCAGGACCTCGGGCTTGAGCATGCCGATGGCCTGCTTGCTGATCGGTCCGTAGGCGATGTGCTGGGAATAGGCGGCCTGCGCCTTGGGCGAGCTGGCGTAGCGGATGAAGTCGATCGCCTGGTCCTTGTTCGGCGAGCCCGTCGGGATCACCCAGTAGTCGAAGTCATAGACGCTCCCGTTCCAGACGACTTTCAGCGGCTGGCCCTCGCGCTGGGCGGCGTCGATGCGGCCGTTGTAGGCGGCGGACATGACCACGTCGCCGGCCGACAGCATCTGGGGCGGCTGGGCGCCGGCTTCCCACCACTGGACGTAGGGCTTGATCTCGTCGAGCTTCTTGAAGGCGCGGTCCACGCCCTCGGGGGTGGACAGGACCTTGTAGACGTCCTGCGGCGGCACGCCGTCGGCCATCAGCGCGAATTCCACGTTGTAGTGCGCGCCCTTGCGCAGGCCGCGCTTGCCGGGGATCTTTTTCACGTCCCAGAAATCGGCCCAGCCGGTCGGCGGGGTCTTGAGCTTGTCGGCGTTGTAGGCCAGCACGGTGGACCAGACGAAGGTCCCGACGCCACAGTATTTCAGCGCGCCGCGCACCAGGTCGCCCTTGTTCAGGACCTTGCCCCAGTCGATGTTCTCGTAGAGGCCCTCGTCGCAGCCGCGGCCCAGTTCGCCGGTCTCGACCTCGACGGCGTCCCAGACCACGTTGTTGGACTGCACCATGGCTTTTACCTTGGCCTGCTCGCCGTTGTAGGCGACGGGGATCACGGCCTTGCCGGTTTCCTTTTCGAAGGGCTTGATGAAGGCCGCGTTCTGGGCGTCGCCGTTGGCGCCGCCGAAATTCACGACCGTCAGGTCGCGGGCCTGCGCCGGCCCCTGGATCAGCAGGGCCAGCGGGACGGCGAGCGCCAGGGCCTTGAGTGTGGGTTGAACCTTCATGGGTTTGTCTCCTGTGTTTTTGGGGGGTGGAATTCAAGGGAGGAAGATGCGGACGTACCCGGGGTCGATCTGCAATGGGATACGGGTGCCCGGGGCATGCGCCCTGGCGTCCGCGGTCAGGGGCATCTTGACGAAAAAGGTGTTGCTGTCGTCCAGCCGGCAGCGCAGCCGGACGTGGTCGCCGAAATAGACCTCGTCGACGGCGCTGGCGTGGAAGCGGTTGGGGCTGTCCTCGCCGGCGGGCGTGATGCGTTCCGGGCGCATGGCGACGACGCAGGGGCTGCCGGCCGCCAGGCCCTGCACGTTGCGTCCGCGCAGCCGCATGCCTCCGGCGATCTCGACCTGGCACCAGTCGCCGTCCAGTGCGCTGACCGTGCCCGGAAACTGGTTGCTGTCGCCCACGAAGCCGGCCACGAAACGGTTGCAGGGCGCCTCGTACAGCGTGTCGGCGCCGCAGACCTGCTGGATGACGCCCTGGTTGAACACCGCGATGCGGTTGCTCATGGTGAGCGCCTCGCTCTGGTCGTGGGTGACGTAGACGAAGGTCACGCCCAGCTGCGCATGCAGGGCTTTCAGTTCCAGCTGCATGTGCTCGCGCAGCTGCTTGTCCAGCGCGCCCAGCGGCTCGTCCATGAGCACGATCTTGGGCTTGAAGACCAGCGCGCGCGCCAGCGCGATGCGCTGCTGCTGGCCGCCCGAGAGCTGCGCCGGATAGCGCTTGGCGAAATCCTGCATGCGCACCATGGAGAGGGCCTCCTGGATGCGCTCGGCGCGCTCGGCGGCCGGCACTTTGCGGATCTTGAGGGGGTATTCGAGATTGCGCTCCACCGTCATGTGCGGGAACAGCGCGTAGTTCTGGAACACCATGCCGAGATTGCGGTGGTGCGGCGGCACGTCGTTGAGGCGGCGGCCTTCGAGGAAGATGTCGCCGCGGGTCGGTGATTCGAAGCCGGCGAGCATCATCAGGCAGGTTGTCTTGCCGGAACCCGAAGGGCCCAGCAGCGACAGGAATTCGCCCGGGTAGATGTCCAGGTTGAGGTCCCGGACGACCAGCTGGCTTCCGTCGTAGGATTTCTGGACGCCTTGGAACCGGACCAGGGGTTCGGGAAGGGACGCTGCGGACATCGCGGACAACCTCCGGGGTGGGGATCTATTGAACGGGAGCGGCCGGGAAAGGCGGCGTTTCCAGGAGCATAGCCATGTCGGCGCCTTGCCGGCCATCCGGGATTGTCAGGGGCGGTTCTATCATGCTTGTCTCCGTTGGGCTGGGGCGGGGGGATTTCCGCGCCGTTTTTTTTTCACTATACTGACCTTTTGGTTTATCAAATAGATCCATTTTAATAAAATTAATGGGGCCAATTTGGACTCATTCATCCTCTCTGAATGGTTGCTTCAGCACTTCGATCCCACCGGGGATAGTCCTGCCTATCAGCGTTTGTATCAGCTGATCTGTAGGGCCATTCTCGAGGGACGCTTGCCAGCGGGCGTCCGGCTGCCGTCCTCGCGCGACCTGGCCGGCGAGCTCGGCATCGCGCGCAATACGGTGCTGCAGGTCTACGACCAGTTGTCCGAGGAAGGCTACGTGCATGCGGGCGTGGGTCGCGGCACCTATGTCCAGGACATCAGCCAGGATCTGGTCATGCCCGCCGCGGCCGGCGCCGCCGGGCACGAGGACGCGGCCGCCGCCGCGCGCGGCATCGACGACCTGTCCCGCCGGGGCCGCACGCTGGTGTCGCGGCTGGGGTTTTCCAACCGCCAGGCGGGGGCCTTCATGCCGGGGATCCCCGACGTGCGCGAATTCCCCCTCAAGACCTGGTCCCGCATCCAGAACCGCCTGTGGCGCGGTGAACCCTGGGACCTGATGCGCTATGCGCCGGCGGGCGGATACGGGCCCGTGCGTCAGGCGATCTCCGACTACCTGGGCAGCGTGCGCGCGGTGCGCAGCACGGCCCAGCAGGTCGTCATGACCACCGGCATCCATCAGGCGATCGACGTGTCGGCGCGGCTGCTGTGCGATCCCGGCGACACCGTCTGGATCGAAGAGCCCGCTTACTGGGGCGTGCGCAATCTCCTGACCGCGGCCGGCCTGCGGCTGGTGCCGATCCGCGTCGACGACGAGGGCATCTGGCCGCGTGAATCCGAGCGTTCGCGCCCGCCGCGCCTGATCGTGGTGGCGCCCTCGCATCAGTACCCGCTGGGCATGGTGATGAGCCTGGCGCGGCGGCGCATGCTACTGGACTACGCGCGCCAGGTGTCGTGCTGGATCCTCGAAGACGACTACGACAGCGAATTCCGCTACGGCACGCGGCCGCTGTCCTCGCTGCAGGGCATGGACGACAGCGGCCGCGTGCTGTATGCGGGCAGCTTCAGCAAGACCCTGTGCCCGGGCCTGCGGGTGGGCTTTCTGGTGGCCCCCGAGGCGGTGGCCGACGCGTTCGCCGATGCGGTCGCCGAGCTGTACCGCGAGGGCAACATGATGAACCACGCAGTGCTGGCCGAGTTCATCCGCGAGGGCCACATGGCCCAGCACATCCGGCGCGTGCGCCGCCGCTACGCGGAGCGCCGCGCCTGCCTGATCGAAGAAATCCGCCGGCATTTCGGCCAGGACCTGGATGTGGTGGGCGGCGAGGCCGGCCTGCACCTGATCCTGGCGCTGCCACAGGGCGTGGACGACACGCTGGTGGTGCGCGACGCCTTGCAGCAGGGGGTCGTGACCCGTCCGCTGAGCACCTATTACCTGGAGCGGACGCATGCCCGCCCCGGCCTGTTGCTGGGTTATGCCGGGGTCACCCCGGAGGAGATCCGGCCCGCCTTCGACGCGCTGGCGCGCGTGGTCGGCGCTTATCTTTGATTTCGTCCAAAAGGAAATCCCGCCATGAGCATCTCCGAGACCCTGGCACGCAGCGACATCGCCTACCAGTTCCATTCCTATACCAACGCGCAGCGCCACCGAGAGGAAGGCCCTTGCATCATGTCCCGCGGCGAAGGGATCTACGTCTACGACACCGACGGCAAGCAGTACATCGAAGGCATGTCGGGGCTCTGGAGCGTCGCCGTGGGCTTCAGCGAGCCGCGTCTGGCCGAGGCCGCGCGCCGCCAGATGGAGCACCTGCCCTTCTATCACACGTTCAGCCACAAATCGAACGTACCCTCGATCGAGCTGGCCGAAAAGCTGGTTTCGCTCACGGGCGGGCGCATGGCCCAGGCCTTCTTCACCAACTCCGGATCCGAGGCCAACGACACCATCGTCAAGATGGTCTGGTACTACAACAACGCCCTCGGCCGCCCGGAAAAGAAAAAGATCATCGCGCGCCAGCGCGGCTATCACGGGGTGACAGTGGCCTCGGCCAGCCTGACGGGCCTGGCCGGCAACCACCGCGACTTCGACCTGCCCCTGCCGCAGATCCGTCATGTGCGCTGCCCGCACTGGTACCGCGAAGGCCTGCCGGACGAAAGCGAGACCGCGTTCGCCGACCGCCTGGCCGCCGAACTCGAGGCGCTGATCCTGAAGGAAGGGCCGGAGACCGTGGCGGCCTTCATCGGCGAGCCGGTCATGGGCGCGGGCGGCGTGATCATCCCGCCGGAAACCTACTGGCCCAAGATGCAGGCGGTGTGCCGCAAGTACGACGTGCTGGTGATCGCGGACGAGGTCATCACGGGCTTCGGGCGCACGGGCCGCATGTTCGCCTCGGACCTGTTCGGCATCGAGCCCGATTTCATGACCCTGTCCAAGCAGCTGACCTCGTCCTACATGCCGCTGGCCGCGGTGCTGATGAACGAGAAAGTCGCCTCGGTGCTGGCGCGCCACAGCGGCGAGCTGGGTTCTTTCGGGCACGGCTACACGGCCAGCGGCCATCCCGTGGCCGCCGCCGTGGCGCTGGAGAACATCCGCATCATCGAAGAGCGCGGCCTGGTGGACAACGCCGCCCGCGTCGGCGCCGTCCTGCAGCGCCGCCTGCGCGAGCTGGCCGATCATCCCCTGGTGGGCGAGGTCCGCGGGGTCGGCCTGATCGCGGCGGTGGAACTGGTGGCCGACAAGGCCGCGCGCACGCCCTTCGATCCCCTGGGCAAGGCGGGCGCCCTGCTGGTGCGCCAGGCGCAGGACAACGGACTGATCCTGCGCGGCATCCAGGACAGCCTGGCGTTCTGCCCGCCGCTGATCATCACGGAACCGCAGGTCGAGATGCTGGCGGACCGTTTCGCCCAGTCTCTGGAGCAGGTGTCGCGCACGCTGTAGCCGCGGCGCGGGGGCTGGCGTCGCGCGCCTGCGCCGTCAGCCAGTCCCGGAACTGCGCGAGGACCGGCAGGCCGGCCTTGCGTTCCGGCACGATCAGGTGAAAGGCACGCTGGCCGGGGCCGCTGTGCGGATTCAGCACGTGCAGCCGGCCCTGGTCCAGTTCCTGCTGGATCAGGAAGGGCGGGATCAGGGCCACGCCCAGCCCGTCGCTGGCGGCCTGGGACAGCATCGAGAACAGTTCCAGCTGCATGCCGGCCATGTCGGCGCGGGCCGGCACGCCCGCCGACGCGAACCAGTCGCGCCACGCGGTGGGCCGGGTGCTCTGCTGCAGCAGGGGCAGCTCGGCGATGCGGGCGGCGTCCAGCGGGCCGCGGGCGAGGGCGGGGCTGCAGACCGGGACCGGGTTCTCGTGCATCAGGAAATGGGCGCGGGTGCCGGGCCAGCCCGGGTCGCCCGAATAGATGGCCGCGTCGAACTCCGTCTCGTCGAACAGGAAGGGGCGCGTGCGGGTGGACATGTTCACCTGCAGGCCGGGGCACCGGCACCGCGGATCCGCCAGCCTGGGCAGCAGCCAGCGGGTGGCGAAGGTCGGGACCACCGCCAGCTCCACGACGCCGCCGCCCTGGTGCGCCATGATGGACAGCGTGTCGCGCTCGATCGCGTCGAGCTGGCGGCGCACCAGCCGCCCGTAGCGCTCGCCCGCGTCCGTGAGCCGCACGCCGCGGCGTACGCGGTTGAAGAGCGGCACGCCCACGAAGGATTCCAGCGCCGCGATCTGCCGGCAGATCGCGCCCTGCGTGAGCGAGAGTTCCCGGGCGGCGTGGGTGAAGCTTTCGTGCCGGGCGGCCGCCTCGAAGGCCTGCAGCGCCGTGGTGCTGGGAAGTCGTTTGCGCATCTCGAAGTGATGAAAATTCACAGATAGTGCAGTTTATATCGGTTGTCCCGTACGCGATATCTTATTAGCATGCTGAACAATCACTTCAAAAACGATTCAGGAGCCTTTCCATGTCTTCGTCACGCCCCCAATTCCAGTGGCTCGATCCCCTGTTGCTGGATCAGCAGTTGACCGATACCGAACGCATGGTGCGGGATGCCGCCCGGGACTACTGCCAGGGCCGCCTGCTGCCGCGCGTCCAGGAAGCCTTCCGCCACGAGAAGACCGATACGGACATCTTCCGGGAAATGGGCGAACTCGGCTTGCTGGGCGCGACGATTCCCGAGCAGTACGGCGGCGCCGGCATGAACTACGTCTGCTACGGCCTGATCGCCCGCGAGGTCGAGCGGGTGGATTCGGGCTACCGGTCCATGATGAGCGTGCAGAGCTCGCTGGTCATGGTGCCCATCAACGCTTTCGGCACCGCGGCCCAGAAGGAAAAGTACCTGCCCAAGCTCGCCACGGGCGAATGGATCGGCTGCTTTGGCTTGACCGAGCCCGACCACGGCTCCGATCCGGGCTCCATGGCGACCCGGGCGCGCAAGGCCGAGGGCGGCTACCGCCTCACGGGAGCCAAGACCTGGATCACCAACAGCCCGATTGCCGACGTGTTCGTCGTCTGGGCCAAGGACGAGGCCGGCGACATCCGCGGCTTCATCCTGGAAAAAGGCTGGAAGGGCCTGTCGGCGCCGGCGATCCACGGCAAGGTCGGCCTGCGGGCCTCGATCACCGGCGAGATCGTGCTCGACGACGTCTTCGTCCCCGAGGAAAACGCCTTTCCCGAGGTGCGCGGGCTCAAGGGTCCCTTCACCTGCCTGAATTCCGCGCGCTTCGGCATCGCCTGGGGCGCCCTGGGCGCGGCCGAGGCCTGCTACGAGACCGCGCGCCAGTACGTGCTGGACCGCAAGCAGTTCGGCCGTCCGCTGGCGGCCAACCAGCTGATCCAGAAAAAGCTCGCCGACATGCTCACGGAGATCACCCTGGGCCTGCAATCGGTGCTGCGCGTGGGCCGGCTGAAGGACGAGGGCCAGGCGCCGGTCGAGATCACCTCCATCATCAAGCGCAATTCCTGCGGCAAGGCGCTGGACATCGCCCGCACGGCGCGCGACATGCTGGGCGGCAACGGCATCTCGGACGAGTTCTGCATCGCCCGCCACTTGGTGAACCTGGAAGTGGTGAACACCTACGAGGGCACGCACGACGTGCACGCCCTGATCCTCGGGCGCGCCATCACCGGCATCGCGGCGTTCGCCAACTGAGGAGCCCGCCATGGCGATGCCGCAGGATGCTTCTTCGTCCGGTCCCGGCGCCGCGCGCCCGGCCGGCGCGCTGTCCCATATCCGCGTGCTGGACCTGTCGCGGGTCCTGGCCGGCCCCTGGGCCACACAGATCCTGGGCGACCTGGGGGCGGACGTCATCAAGATCGAGCGGCCGGGCGCGGGCGACGACACCCGCGGCTGGGGGCCGCCCTGGATGCCGGACGCGCAGGGCGCCGATTCGCGCGTGGCCGCCTACTACCTGTGCGCCAACCGCAACAAGCGCTCGGTCACGGTGGACATGGCCACGCCGCAGGGCCAGGACCTGATCCGCCAGCTGGCGTGCCGGTCCGACGTGCTGGTCGAGAACTTCAAGGCGGGCGGCCTGAGCCGCTACGGCCTGGACTACGAGAGCCTGCGCGCCCTCAATCCGCGCCTGGTGTACTGCTCGATCACAGGCTTCGGCCAGACCGGGCCCTATGCGGCCCGCGCCGGCTACGATTTCCTGGTCCAGGGGCTGGGCGGCCTGATGAGCGTCACCGGCCGCCCGGACGGCGAGGCCGGCGGCGGCCCGATGAAGGTCGGGGTCGCCCTGACGGACATCCTGACCGGCCTGTACGCGGCCAATGCCATCCAGGCGGCGCTGGCCGCCCGCGAGCGCACCGGGGCGGGGCAGCACGTCGACATGGCGCTGCTGGACGTGCAGGTGGCCTGCCTGGCCAACCAGGCGATGAACTACCTGGCCACCGGCCGCAGCCCGGGCCGCCTGGGCAATGCCCACCCCAGCATCGTGCCCTACCAGGATTTCCCCACGGCGGACGGCTACATGATCCTGGCCATCGGCAACGACGGCCAGTTCGCCCGTTTCTGCGACGAGGCCGGCCGGCCGGACCTGGCCTTGGACGGGCGCTTCGCCACCAACCGGGCGCGGGTGGAACATCGCGACGCGCTGATCCCGATCCTGAGGCACCTGACCACGGCGCGGACCACCGCACAGTGGGTCCGGGCGCTGGAATCACGCGCGGTGCCCTGCGGGCCCATCAACGCGATGGAGCAGGTGTTCCAGGATCCCCAGGTGCTGGCCCGCGGGCTGCGCATCGAGCTGCCGCATGCCGAGGCCGGCCCGGTGCCGCTGGTGGCCAGCCCGATCCGGCTGTCGGAGACGCCGGTGGACTACCGCCTGGCGCCGCCCGCCCTGGGCGAACATACCGCCCAGGTGCTGGAAGAGCTGCTGGATCTCGGCCCGGACACCATTGCCGGCCTGAAGGCCGGCGGCGTCATCTGAGTCACTTGCCGCGCTGCAGGCGCGCGAAGGCCTCGGCCATCGCGCCCTGGGGCGCGGCGGCGGGCCGTTCGGCCCGCCCGCCGCGAGGGCCAGGCCGGCCGCCCGCCCGTGCGGGTGCCGCATCGGCACTGCGGCCGGCGCGGCGCGGCTCAGGATCGTCCTTGCGCATGCTGAGCGCGATCCGCTTGCGGGCCACGTCGACTTCCAGCACGCGGACCTGCACGGTCTGGCCGACGCGGACCACGTCGCGCGGATCCTTGACGAATTGATCGGCCAGGGCCGACACGTGCACCAGGCCGTCCTGGTGCACGCCGATGTCCACGAAGGCCCCGAAATTCGCCACATTGCTGACGACGCCTTCCAGCACCATGCCGGGGACCACGTCCTTGATGTCGTGGATGCCTTCCTTGAACCGCGCGGTCTTGAACTCGGGGCGGGGATCGCGGCCCGGCTTTTCGAGCTCGGCGAAGATGTCGCGCACGGTGGGCAGGCCGAATCGCTCGTCGGTGAAGTCGGCGGGCGACAGGCCCTTGAGGGCCTGCGGCTGGCCCATCAGCTCGGCCGCCGGGCGCCCGGCCTTCAGCACGATCTGCTCGACCACGGGATAGGCTTCCGGGTGCACGGCGGACGCATCCAGCGGATTGTCCGAACCCGGCACGCGCAGGAATCCCGCCGCCTGCTCGAAGGCCTTGTCGCCGAATCGCGGCACCTCGCGCAGCGCCTGGCGGTTGCGGAACGCGCCATGGGCCTCGCGCCATTGCACGATGTTGCGGGCCAAGGCCGCGTTCAGGCCCGACACCCGGGTCAGCAGCGGCGCCGACGCCGTGTTGACGTCCACGCCCACGGCATTGACGCAGTCCTCGACCACGGCGTCCAGGGAATGGGCCAGTCCGCGCTGGTTGACGTCGTGCTGGTACTGGCCCACGCCGATGGCCTTGGGCTCGATCTTCACCAGCTCGGCCAGCGGATCCTGCAGGCGCCGGGCGATCGAGACGGCGCCGCGCAGGCTGACGTCCAGTTCCGGGAATTCATGGGCGGCGAGCTCCGAGGCGGAATAGACGGACGCGCCGGCCTCGGAAACCACCACGCGGTCGAACCGCAGCTCCGGATGGCGCTCGGCCAGCGTGGCCACCAGCCGCTCGGTCTCGCGCGAGGCCGTGCCGTTGCCGATGGCGACCAGGGGAACCTCGTGGCGGCGGATCAGCGCTGCCAGGGCGCGCAGGCTGCCTTCGAGGTCGCGCCGCGGCTCGAAGGGGTAGATCGTGGCGGTGTCCAGCAGCTTGCCGGTGGCGTCGATGGCGGCCACCTTGACGCCGGTGCGGATGCCGGGGTCCAGTCCCAGCACGGCCTTCGGCCCGGCGGGCGCGGCCAGCAGCAAGTCCTTGAGATTGGCGGCGAACACGCGGATGGCCTCGGCCTCCGCCGCCTCGCGCAGGCGGCCGATCAATTCGGTCTCGAAGGCGGTCAGGAGTTTCACCCGCCAGGTCCAGCGGCAGACCTCGGCCAGCCAGTGCTGGCGGGGCGTCGCCTGGGCGTCGAAGCGGGCGTCGATCGCCAGCAGTTCGGCGACGCGGGCGACGCAGGGATGCGGCGCCAGGGCCTCGCGCTCGGCGTCCAGCCCCAGGCGCAGATCCAGCACGCCCTGCTGGCGTCCGCGCAGCAGCGCCAGCACCCGGTGCGAGGGCAGGGTGCGCAGCGTCTCCTGGAAATCGAACCAGTCGCGGAATTTCTCGCCCTCGGCTTCCTTGCCGTCGACCACCTTGGCGTAGACCAGGCCCGTGTTCCAGAGCTCGCCGCGCAGGGCTTCGAGCAGCGGCGCGTGTTCGGCGAAGCGCTCGGCCAGGATGTCGCGCGCGCCGTTCAGGACCGCCTTGGCGTCGCCAAAGCCGGCCTCGGCATTCAGGTATCCGGCCGCCGCCGTCTCGGGGTCCGTCTCGCGGCCGTCCAGCAGGGCATCGGCCAGCGGCTCCAGGCCGGCTTCCCGCGCGATCTGGGCTCGCGTGCGGCGCTTGGGCTTGTAGGGCGCGTACAGGTCTTCGAGGCGCTGCTTGCTGTCGGCCGCCAGGATCTGCGCCTGCAGCGCGTCGTCCAGCCGGCCCTGCTGGGCGATGGAATCCAGGATGGCGATGCGCCGGCCCTCCAGCTCGCGGATGTAGAGCAGGCGCACTTCCAGCTGGCGCAGGACCGTGTCGTCCAGGCCGCCCGTGGCTTCCTTGCGGTAGCGGGCGATGAAGGGCACGGTGGCCCCGGAATCCAGCAGGTCGACGGCGGCGGCGATCTGCGCCGGACGGGCGTCCAGTTCGGCGTTCAGCAGGCGCAGGACCCGGGCGGGATCCACCTGGTGGGAGGTCGGGGCTTGGGCGGTCGTGGACATGAATGCGTCTTAAAATACGAGGATCAAGCGGCGCATTTTGCCATAGTGTGCGCCGCATCAAGAAATCCCCGGCGTATGATTCCCGGGACCCTTCCGGCTTTCTTTCCCATGTTGAGCGACGATCTGAACGAGGTATTCGGCCCTGGCGGCCCGCTGGCGCGGCAGTTGCCGTCCTATGCGCCGCGCGAGGCCCAGGTGGCCCTGTCCTCGGCCATCCAGGCCGCGGTCGAATCCGGCCAGGTCCTCATCGCCGAGGCGGGCACCGGCACCGGCAAGACCTGGGCGTATCTGGTGCCCGCCTTCCTCTCGGGCGGCAAGGTCCTGATCTCGACCGGGACCCGCACGCTGCAGGACCAGCTGTTCCGCCGGGACATCCCGCGCCTGCGCGAGGCGCTGGCCCTGCCGGTGGACGTGGCCCTGCTCAAGGGTCGCGGCAACTACGTCTGCCACTATCATCTGCAGCGCCTGGAGGGCGACGAGCGCGCCCTGAAATCCCGCGAGGAGATCGGCCAGCTGCGCCAGATCCGCCAGTTCGTCCAGGTCAGCGGCACCGGGGACAAGGCAGACCTGCCCACGGTGCCCGAGACGGCCGACCTCTGGAACCGGGTGACCTCCACCCGCGAGAACTGCCTGGGCCAGGACTGTCCCTTCGTGCGCGACTGCTTTTTGCTGAAGGCCCGGCGCCACGCCCAGGAGGCCGACGTCGTGGTCGTCAACCACGCGCTGTTCATGGCGGACCTGGCCCTGCGCGAGGAGGGCATCCCCGATCTCCTGCCCGAAACCGGGCTGGTGGTGTTCGACGAGGCGCACCAGCTGCCCGAGACCGCGACCCGGTTCCTGGGCCAGAGCGTGTCGCTGCACCAGATCCTGGACTGCGCGCGGCAGTCCGAGGCCGCCGGCCTGGCGCAGGCGCGCGAGGCCACCCGCTGGACGGACCTCTGCCAGGCGGTGGAATCCGCCGCGCGCGAGCTGCGTCTGGTCAGCGCCCCGGTGGGCGCGATGCCGGGCGGGCGCGCCACGTTCGACCAGATCCCGGCGCCCGGGGAATTCGACCCGGCGCTGGAGCGCCTGATCCAGGCGCTGGACGCGCTGGCCGAGTCCCTGGGCACCCAGGAGGAACGCCACCCCGACCTGGCGGCGGCGGCGCGTTCGGCGCGCTCGCTGCGCGCCCGCCTGCTGCAGTGGGCGCAGCCGCCGCGCGGCGAGCCCGAGCCCGCCGACCAGGCGGCTGTGCGCTGGATCGAGCACAGCCAGCATTCCGTGCGGCTGCACCGGGCGCCCCTGTCGGTGGCGCGGATCTTTTCGGGATTCCGGCGGCCTGGACAGGCCTGGGTGCTGACCTCGGCCACCTTGTCCGTGCGCGGCGATTTCGGTCATTTCCAGCACCAGCTGGGGCTGCACGACGCGCAGACCGCCAGCTGGACCTCGCCGTTCGACTATCCGGCGCAGGGCCTGCTGTACGTGCCGCGGACCTTGCCCTGGCCCAACGATCCGGGTTTCACCGAGGCCTTCGCCCGCGCGCTGCTGCCGCTGGTCGACGCCTGCGCCGGCGGCGTGCTGGTCCTGTGCACGACTCTGCGGGCCGTGGACCGGGTGGCCGACCACCTGTTGCGCGGCATGCTGTCCTCGGACCGTCCGGTCATGCGCCAGGGCGAGGCCACCCGGGGCGTCCTGCTCGAACGTTTCCGCTCGGCCGGCAATGCCGTGCTGGTGGGCAGCACGAGCTTCTGGGAAGGCATCGACGTGCCGGGCGACGCGCTGACGCTCGTGGCCATCGACAAGCTGCCCTTCGCGCCGCCCGACGATCCCGTGCTCGAGGCCCGCCTGAACGCCTGCCGCACCGAGGGCGGCAACCCGTTCATGGAATACCAGCTGCCCCAGGCGGCGCTGCTGCTGAAACAGGGCGCGGGACGCCTGATCCGGACCGAACGGGATTGGGGGGTGTTGATGGTGGGTGACGGCCGCCTGGTGGACAAGCCCTACGGCCGGCTGCTGTGGCAGGGGCTGCCGCCCTTTGCGCGCACGCGCGATGCGGCCGTGGCGGTGGATTTTCTGGCGCATCCGCCCGCACAGCCCGAGCGCGCGCCGGCGCTGGATGCCGAGGGTCCGGCGTCGCCTTGAGGGCGGGGCCGGCCCGGACCGCCTACAACCAGTTGATGGGGTTCCAGTAGCTCTTGGGCTCGTCCAGGCCCTGCTTGTAGTATTTGCTGTCCGGGAAGTTCTTGTCCAGGACGCGCTTGGCGTCGTCGGCGAGGCTGGGCAGGTCCAGTTTCTGATAGCTGAGCATCATCAGGTACAGGGCCTTTTCCACGATGGGTGCGCCCTCGAAGTCCGTCACCACGGTCTGCGCCCGGTTGGCCGCGGCGACATAGGCGCCGCGCTCGTAGTAGTACTGGGCGATGTGGACTTCGTTCTCGGCGATCGTGTTGACCAGCCAGGCGGCCCGCTTGCGGGCATCGGGGGCGTAGCGGCTGTCCGGATAGCGCTTGATGAGCTCGTTGAAGGCCTCGTAGGATTCGCGCAGGCCCCTGGGGTCGCGCTCGCTGGGATCCTGGCGCGTGATGTTGGACAGGATGGCGCTGGGCGGGGTGAAGGTGATCATGCCCTTCAGGTAGAGCATGTAGTCCGTTCCGGGGTGGTTGGGATACTGCTGCATGAAGCGGTCGATGGCCGCCTTGGCTTGCTCGGGTTCCTCGTCCTTCCAGTTGACGTAGGCCTGGTCGATCAGCGCCTGCTGGGCGTAGATGCCGAAGGGATAGCGGGCCTCGAGGGCCTCGAGGTGGGTGCGCGCGTCGGACCAGTTGCCCGATCCCATGTCGGTGCGGGCCTGGCTGTACAGGCGCTCGGCGCTCCAGCCGGCGGTGGGGTCCACCTTGCTGGAGGTCGAGCTGCAGCCCGCCACGAGCGCCAGGCACAGGCCCGCCAGGGCCAGCCGGGCGGCGGATGGCAGGGACTTCAGGAAAACAGGTGCATGCACGGCCACGGGGCATCCTTGATCAAGGTGTTAGCATTGTCGGCAGATTATATGATTTGTCGCCATGTCTGACACAGAGTTTGCCACGGAGGACGTCGGCCCCGACGAGCCCGAATCATTCGAACTGCCGCTGCAGGCCTTGCCCGACCGGCTCGACAAGGTGCTCGCCCGGCTGCTGCCCCAGCATTCGCGCAGCCGCCTGCAGACCTGGATCGAGGACGGGCACGTGCGGGTGGACGGGGCCGTTGGCCGCATCCGCACCCGGGTGGGGCCGGGCGCCCGCATCCAGGTCTGGCCTCAGCAAGCGCCCGAAGACCTGGCCTTCGTGCCCGAGCCGGTCGACTTCCGGGTCGTCGCCGATTCGGCCGCCTGGATCGTGGTGGACAAGCCGGCCGGCCTGGTGACCCATCCAGGCGCGGGCAACTGGCACGGCACGCTCCTGAACGGCCTGCTGCACCGCTATCCTGAATTGCTGCACGTGGCGCGCGCCGGCATCGTCCACCGCCTGGACAAGGACACCTCGGGGCTGCTGGTGGTCGCGCGCACCGAGGTCGCCCAGACCGCCCTGGTGCGCCAGCTGCAGGCCCGGACCGTCAAGCGCGAATACAGCGCCCTGGCGCACGGCGCCCTGGCGGGCGGGGGCACGGTCGATGCGCCCATCGGCCGGGACGCGCGAGTGCCCGTGCGCATGAGCGCGGACCGCCCCATTGCCGCCAAGCCGGCCGTCACGCATTATGCCGTCGAGGCGGTCGGCCGCTGCGACGGCCAGCCGGTGTCCGCGGTCGCGTGCCGGCTGGAGACCGGCCGCACGCACCAGATCCGGGTACACCTGTCGCTGCTGAAGCATCCGCTGCTGGGCGACACGCTCTACGGCGGGCGCGCGCTGGCCGGGGCCGAACGCCAGATGCTGCATGCGCGCGCGCTGGCGTTCGAGGACCCGGCCACCGGACGGCAGCAGTCCTTCACGGCCGAGCCGCCGGCCGATTTCCAGGCCGTGCGCGGCCGCATCGACTGGAGCGCGGCCGAGCCATGAGCGTGAGGGAATGGGATGGGGGTCTGCCCGGCATCACGGGTTCGGCGTGGAACGGCGTGCGCTATGTCTCGACCTGGCGCGAGGGCGGGGTCAGCCAGGCCCCCTGGGACAGCCTGAACCTGGGCGCGCATGTCGGGGACGATCCCGCAGCCGTGCGGGAGAACCGCCGGCGCGTGCACGCGGCCCTGCCGGCCGAACCGCTGTGGCTCGAGCAGGTGCATGGGACGGACGTCTGGCAGGCGGACGCGGGCCCCGCGACGTCCGGCGCGGACGGGACCCGCATGCTGTCCGCCGCGCCTTGCGCGGATGCGGCCGTCACGTGCCGCCGCGGCGCGCCGCTGGCGATCATGACCGCCGACTGCCTGCCGGTGGTCGTGGCCGACGGCGCGGGCACGGTCCTGGGCGTGGCCCACGCGGGCTGGCGCGGGCTGGCGGCCGGTGTGCTGGACAACACCCTGGCCGCCCTGCGGCGCCAGGCGCCGTCCGCGCGCGACTGGCGCGCCTGGCTGGGACCCGCCATCGGCGCCGGAGACTTTGAGGTCGGTCCCGAGGTCCGCGCCGCCTTCGTCGCGCCGGATCCGGGCGCCGCCGTCCATTTCACCCCGTCCGGGCGCCCGGATCACTGGCTGGCGGATCTCGCCGGCCTGGCGGCGCGGCGGCTGGCGCTGCTGGGCGTGGAGGCGGTCGAAGCCAGCGGGGAATGCACCTACCGCCGCGCCGACCGTTATTTCTCCTACCGGCGCCAGGCCCGCACGGGCCGGCAGGCGACGCTGGCCTGGCTGGTATGATCTGGCTGCGGCCGCCGCGGCGGGCGTTTCGCGAGCCTGATCGCTAGCGAATTACCCGGATTGACGCCCACTGCCAGCATGTCAGAATGGGTGGAATCAACATCATGAGGCCAGGCAGGGCTTCACCAGGCGGGGGGTGTAGTGGGCGAAACGAATTCATCTCGGCAGACGGACCCGCATGCTGCCGCCGCCGATCGCGTGGCCGCGATCCAGTCCGAATTCCTGCGGGCCTGGCAGTCCCTCCTCGGGCAGGCCGGCCGGGGCGCCCTGGCGCCGGTGTCCGACCGCCGCTTCGCCTCCGAGGCCTGGTCCGGCAATCCCCATGCCCTGTTTTCCGCCCACGCCTATCTGATCCTGGCGCGGGCGATGCAGCAGCTTGCCGAGGCGGCCGACGTGGGCGACGCCGCCCGTGAGCGCCTGCGGTTCGCGGTCATGCAATGGACCGAGGCCGCCGCGCCCTCGAATTTCCTGGCCAGCAATCCGGACGCCCTGCAGGCGCTGCTGCGCAGCGGCGGCGAGTCCCTGCAGCGCGGCCTGGCCAACATGGCGCGCGACCTGCGGCGCCGCCGCATCACACAGACCGACGAGTCCGCCTTCGCGCCCGGCGAGAACCTCGCCATGACCCCCGGGGCGGTGGTGTACGAAAACCCGCTGATGCAACTGATCCAGTATCAGCCGCAGGGCGCCCGGGTCCACCAGCGGCCCTTGCTGATGGTGCCGCCGTGCATCAACAAATACTACATACTGGACCTGCAGCCCACCAATTCCCTGGTGCGCCATGCGCTGCAGGCGGGCTTCCAGGTCTATATGGTGTCCTGGCGCAATCCGCGCCCCGATGACGACGACGGCATCGACACCCGCACCTGGGACGACTATGTCCAGGACGGCGTGCTGCGCGCCATCCAGGCCGTGCGCGACATCAGCGGCCAGGGGCAGATCAATGCGTTGGGATTCTGCGTCGGGGGCACACTGCTGGCCACCGCCCTGGCCGTCGCGCGCGCCCGCGGCGAGGACCCTGTGGCGGCGCTGACGCTGCTCACCACCTTCCTGGATTTCCGCGACACCGGCATCCTGGACGTCTTCGTCGACGAATGGCATGCGCAGGCCCGCGACCGGCAGCTGGGGGCCAAGGGCCTGATGACGGCCGGCGAGCTCTCCACGACTTTCTCCTTCCTGCGGCCGTCCGAGCTGGTCTGGAACTACGTCAGCGCCAACTACCTGATGGGCGAGGCGCCCCGGGCCTTCGACCTGCTGGCCTGGAACGCCGACGGCACCAACCTGCCCGGACCGTTCTTCACCTGGTATTTCCGCAATACCTATCTGGAAAACCGCTTGAAATCCGGCCAGCTGCACGTCTGCGGCCAGGCGGTGGACCTGCGCACCCTGGACATGCCCGCCTACCTGTACGCTTCGCGCGACGACCACATCGTGCCTTGGGGCTCGGCCTATGCCTCGACGCTGCTGCTACGCGGCCCGCTGCGCTTCGTCCTGGGCGAATCCGGACACATCGCGGGGGTCGTCAACCCGCCCGAGCGCGGGCGGCGCGGTTACTGGACCGGGGATGACGCGGACCTGCCCAGCGACCCGTCCGAATGGCTCGATGCCGCCGACCACGCTCCCGGCAGCTGGTGGCCGGACTGGCTGGACTGGCTGGCCGGACATTCCGGCGCCCCGCGCCGGGCGCCGCGCCGCCTCGGCAATCGCGAATACCCCGTTTTAGAGCCCGCTCCCGGGCGCTACGTCAAAGTCAAAGCAGACTAAAGGAGAACCCTATGAGCGGAAAACTGGCTTACGTCACAGGTGGCATGGGCGGTATCGGCACCTCGATCTGCCAGCGCCTGGCCAAGGAAGGCTTCACGGTGGTGGCCGGCTGCGGCCCCAGCCGCGACTATGCCCGGTGGCTCGACGAGCAGGCGGCTCTGGGCTACAAGTTCAACGCCTCGGTCGGCAACGTCTCCGACTGGGACTCCACCGTCCAGGCCTTCGTCAAGGTCAAGGAACAGTTCGGGCCGGTGGACGTGCTGGTGAACAATGCCGGCATCACCCGCGACGGCGTGTTCCGCAAGATGAGCCAGGACGACTGGCGCGCCGTCATCGACACCAACCTCAACAGCCTCTTCAACGTCACCAAGCAGGTGATCGACGACATGGTCGACCGTCAGTGGGGCCGGATCATCAACATCAGTTCCGTGAACGGCCAGAAGGGCCAGTTCGGCCAGACCAATTATTCCACGGCCAAGGCGGGCATCCACGGCTTCACCATGGCGCTGGCCCTGGAGGTCGCCAGCAAGGGCGTGACCGTCAATACCGTCTCGCCGGGCTATATCGGCACGGACATGGTGCGGGCCATCCGGCCCGACGTACTGGAAAAGATCGTCGCCACCATTCCCGTCAAGCGCCTGGGCACGCCCGAGGAAATCGGTTCCATCGTCGCCTGGCTGTCGTCCGACGACGCGGGCTTTGCCACCGGGGCGGACTTCTCGCTCAACGGCGGCCTGCACATGGGTTGATACAGATGTCGAACACCACTGCACCCCAGCCAGAACGGCTGATCAAGAAATACCCCAACCGCCGCCTCTACGATACGCAGACCAGCGCCTATATCACGCTGGCCGACATCAAACAGCTGGTGCTCGACCACGCGGTCTTCCGCGTGGTCGACGCCAAGAGCGGCGAGGACTTGACCCGCAGCATCCTGCTGCAGATCATCCTCGAGGAAGAATCCGGCGGCGTGCCGATGTTCTCGGCCAACGCCCTGGCGCAGATCATCCGGTTCTACGGACATGCCATGCAGGGCGTCATGGGGACCTTCCTGGAAAAGAACATCCAGGTCCTGATGGACATCCAGGATCGCATGGCCGAGCAGTCCCAGGGCCTGTATCAGCAGCATTTCGGCCCCGAGGCCTGGGCGCAGCTGATGAACATGCAGACGCCCGCCCTGCAGAACATGATGAACAACTACATCGAGCAGAGCCGCAACGTCTTCGTGCAGATGCAGGACCAGATGCAGGATCAGACCCGCAACCTGTTCACCGGCTTCTCCTTTCCGCCGCCCCCGCCGGCGGCCGGCAAGAAAAAGCGCTGATGCGCCGGCCCGGCCGGCGGCGGATCGCCGCCGGCTGAGGGGGGACGCCTGGTGGCGCCCAAAAAAATCCGGATCCTTCTTTATCCGGGGATCTCCGTGGTGGTAAATTAACGAGAATCATTCTTTTTATCACCACGGAGATCCTCGTATGGTCAACAAGCTGTTCTGCGCCCTGGCGGGCCTGGGCCTGGCGTCTTCCGCCCTGGCGGCCGAATATCCCATTGGCGAACCCAAGGAGATCAACGGCCTGGAAGTCGCTGCGGTGTATCTGCAGCCCGTCCAGATGGAGCCGGAAGGCATGATGCGCGCGGCCAAGGAGTCCGACGTCCACCTGGAGGCCGACATCCACGCCACGGCCGACAACAAGAACGGCTTGCCGGAAGGGGCCTGGGCGCCTTACCTGAACATCCAGTACGTGCTGCAGAAACAAGGCAGCGACACCGTCCTGAAGGGCGACCTCATGCCCATGGTGGCCAACGACGGGCCGCACTACGGCGACAACGTCAAGCTCGAAGGCCCCGGCAAATACCAGCTGACCTTCATCATCGGCTCGCCCGAGACCGCGCACGGCAACCACTTCGGCCGCCACGTGGACAAGGAAACCGGGGTGGCGCCGTGGTTCAAGACCTTCGAGGTCAAGTACGACTTCGTCTTTGCCGGCACCGGCAAGAAGGGCGGGTACTGAGATGCGGGCAGGGGTGGGCATCCTGTTGCTGGCGCTGGCCGGCTGGCTGGCGCCGCTGTCCGCGGCGCGGGCCGACATGCCGGTCTACACGCTGACCTTCAAGGCCGACGGCACGTTCGAGCCGGCCCGCCTCGAAGTCCCGGCCGGGCGGTTCAAGATCATCCTGGTCAATGAGAGCACCGAGGCGGTGGAATTCGAGAGCCTGCCCCTGCGCAAGGAAAAGGTGCTGGGCCCGGGGGTGAAGTCCTTCGTGGTGTTGTCCCTGTCCCGCCCGGGCGAATACCCCTTCTTCGACGATTTCCACCCCCAGGTCAAGGGCACGCTGGTCGTGCTGCCCAAGCCCTGACGCCGGATACGCTTCATGGAACAAGTCGCCTTCATCGTCTGGCGTGAAAGTGTCGAGGCCTTGCTGGTCGTCGGCATCCTGTATGCATGGCTGCGGGCCTCGCCCGAGGGCCGGCGCGGCCTGCCCTGGCTGTGGGGCGGGGTGGGCGCGGGCCTGCTGCTGGCCGGCGCGCTCGCGCTGCTGCTGCTGGGCCTGGCCTCGTGGCTGACGGATACCGGCCAGGAATGGTTCCAGGCCGGGATGGCGCTGGTGGCCTGCGCCCTGGTCGTGCAGATGGTGGTGTGGATGCGCCAGCACGGCCGCGCTCTCAAGCGCGAGCTGGAAACCGGCGCATCGGCGCAGGTCCGCGCCGATCATTGGTGGGGCCTGCTGGTCCTGGTGATGATCGCCGTGGCGCGCGAAGGCAGCGAGACCGTGGTCTTCCTGTATGGCACCGTGCTGTCCTCGCAACAGGAGGACCGGCTCGCGCCCATGCTGATGGCGGGGGCGGGCGGCTTCGCGGCGGCGTTGCTGACCTTCTGGCTGCTGCAGCTGGGCGGACGCATCATCACCTGGCGGCGCTTCTTCAAGCTGACCGAGGTGCTCCTGCTGCTGCTGGCCGGGGCGCTGCTGGTGTCGGCCACCGACCGCCTGATCTCGCTGGACGTCCTGCCCACGCTGATGGACCCCGTGTGGGACAGCAGCTGGCTACTGGGCACCGAAGGCGGTCTGGGCAAGCTGCTGGCCGACTTCGCCGGCTACCGGGCCTATCCCGCGTTGTCCCAGCTGCTGATCTGGCTGGGCTACTGGGCGCTGGTCGCCTGGCTGCTGCGCCGGACCTCGGCGCAGGCCGCGGGGGCCGTGGGCCGCACGGGATCCGCGACCGCCACCTGAACCCGCCGCCCGTCCGGGCGGGCATTTGCAAGCGGCGCGGCCCCGGTATACGCTTTGCGCCTTGCGCGCGGCAGGCGCGTTCTGGAATGGTGAGCATGATCGGGTCGGTTTCTCGTGGACGGGGCTTTCGGGCGCAGGTGGCGCGGGCGGGGGATTTCCTGCGCGACCATCAGCGCGCCATCCGCCGCATCCAGTGGCTGATCGTGGGCGTCTATGTGGCGCTGCTGGTGGTGCCCGCAGCGCTGCCCCTGCCGGACCGGACCGCCTCGGTCTTCAACAACCTGACGATCGTGGCCCAGTTCGCCTTCTGGGGCATCTGGTGGCCTTTCGTGCTGGTGTCCATCCCCCTGTTCGGGCGCGCCTGGTGCGGCCTGTTCTGTCCCGAGGGCGCGCTGACCGAATGGGCCAGCCGCCACGGCCGGGGCGGCGCCATTCCCCGCTGGATGCGCTGGGGAGGGTGGCCGTTCGTGGCCTTCAGCCTGACGACGATCTATGGCCAGCTGGTCAGCGTCTACCAGTACCCCTGGGCGGTCGCGGCGGTGCTGGGCGGATCCACCGTGGCCGCCATGATCGTCGGCTGGCTGTACGGCCGCAACAAGCGGGTGTGGTGCAAGTACCTGTGTCCCGTCAACGGGGTCTTCAACCTGCTGGCCAAGCTGGCGCCCTGGCACTACCGCGTGGACGTCGAGGCCTGGCGCGCGCCGGTGCGGCGCACCGAGTCGATCAACTGCGCGCCGCTGCTGCCCCTGCGCAACATGCAGGGGGCCGACGAGTGCCACATGTGCGGCCGCTGCAGCGACTATCGAGGCGCCATCACGCTGTCGCCGCGCTCCCCGGAAACCGAGATCGTGCACGTGGCCGAGGGCAGCGGCTGGCAGACGATGCTGATCGTCTTCGGCCTCATGGGGCTGGCGGTCGGGGCGTTCCTCTGGAGCGCGAGCCCCTGGTTCGTCACCGTAAAGCAAGGCATGGCCACCTGGCTGGTCGAGCGCGACATCTACTGGCCGCTGGCGGACAACGCCCCCTGGTTCATCCTGACGCACTATCCGCAGGTCAACGACAGCTTCAGCTGGCTGGACGGGACCGTGATCCTGATGTTCATCTTCGGCACCGCGGCGGCGGTCGGCATCCCGGCCTTCGCCGGCCTGTGGCTGGCGGACCGGATCCTGCCGGCCTGCCGGCGCCCGGGCGTGCTCGATGCGTCCGGCCGGCTGCTGCGTGGCCGCCTCGCGGGCGTGCACAAGCTCGCACAGGGCCTGATTCCGGCGGCGGGCGTGGGGGTCTTCCTGGGCCTGTCGGCGACGACCCTGACCCTGCTGCAGCACGAAGGGGTCCCCACCGGCTGGGCCAATCCCGTGCGGTTCACGCTGCTGGCCCTGGCGCTGGCCTGGAGCCTGCGGCTCCTGTGGCGGCTGGCGGGGCTGCGCTGCGGCCATGCCGGGCGCCGGCTGGGCGCGGTCGCCGCCGCGGCCGCCGGCCTGCTGCCCTTCGTGTGGGCCTGGGTGCTGTTCTTCGTGCTCTGGTAATCCCGGCCCTGCCTCTCCGTAGACGCCTGGCGCCCATCTCGTCGATACAATTAGAAATAAATTTTTTCCCTTGCGCGAAAGCCGCGTCCCGCCTGATCCCGAGGGGCGGAAAGGGGCTTTCCGGTGCTTGAGCTGTAGATTTTTGAAGCACTACATGTAGTGTATTTCGTGTAGGATATGCACAAGATTTGGTGTGCAAATCGCATGCTGGCCCGGATCTTTCCTCATCCACCCACCAAAAGAAGACTACTCACATGATCAAGACCGTTATCAAACGCGATGGACGCAAAGAGCCCTTCATTCCGTCCAAACTCAACGGCTGGGGAGAGTGGGGCGCCACCACGCTCGGAGACCGGGTGGACTGGCCGTCCGTCGTCCTGGAGACGGTCACCAACATGCCCGAGGAATGCTCCTCCGAGTTCCTGCAGATGCAGCTGATCCGCCATTGCCTGGACGCGGACACCTGGTCCTACAACCGCATGGCCGGCCGCCTGTACGCTGCGCTGGCCCAGAAGGAACTGCGCGACGTCTGCGACGGCGCCTTCCCGACGGTGCTGACCCTGCACCGGCGCCTGGAGCGCCTGGGCTACATGGAGCGCCTGGACTACTCGGAAGAGGAATACTTCCAGGTCGAGGGGATGATCGACCACACCCGGGATTTCGAGTACGCCCACTACCAGATCCACACGCATCGGTCGAAATACGCGATCTCCGACCGCGTGAAGGGCATCCACTACGAGACCCCGCAGTTCGTCTACATGCGTATGGCCATGGCGCTGGCGGTGGACCAGCCCCGCGAGCGCCGCATGGGCGACGTGGCGAAATTCTACGAGCACCTCTCGAAGAACCGCATCAACGCGCCCACGCCCAATCACATCAATCTGGGCACGCCGCTGCGCGGCTACGCCAGCTGCTGCCTGTACGCCTCGGGCGATTCCGCGCGCTCCATCGCGGTGGGCAACCACATCGCCAACACCATGACCTACATGAGCGCGGGCATCGGTTCGTACCTGCAGACGCGCTCGGTCAACGACCCGGTGCGCGGCGGCGTGATCCGCCACCAGGGCAAGCTGCCCTACCTGCGCGCCGTGGTCGCCGAGATCAAGGCCAATCTGCAGAACGGGCGCGGCGGCGCCTGCACCAGCTATTTCTCGATCTTCGATCCCGAGATCGACGTCCTGCTGCGCCTGAAGAACCCCATGTCGACCGAGGACCGCAAGATCCGCGGCATGGATTATTCCTGGGGCGGCAACCGCTTTTTCGCCCGCAAGGTCGCCCGCAACGAGAACATCTTCCTGTTCAACTGCCATACGGCGCCCGACCTGTACGACGCGCTCTACAGCGAGGACGAGGCCCGCTTCGAGGCGCTCTACACCCGGTACGAGCAGGATCCCGGCTTCAAGAAGCAATACGTCAACGCCCGCGAGCTGCTGATCACCGCCATCAACGAATGGAACGAGACCGGCCGCATCTACGAGCACAACATCTACGAGATGAACCACCACACGCCGTTCAAGGGCACGATCTACAGCTCCAACCTGTGCTCCGAGATCGCCCTGCCCACGGCGCCCTACAACCACATCACCGAGCTCTACCAGACGACGGACATCTCCTTCGTTGAATTCCAGGACGCGGACGGCCGCACGCACCGGCTGCAGCCCGGCACGGGCATCGCGGACACGGCGCGCGGCAAGGTCTATCTCGAGGACCTCGTCGAGGGCGACGTGCTGTCCGACGGCCGGACCATCGCCCGGATCGTGCGCCTGTCCTCGCCCGAGGTCGCCACCTGCAACCTGGCCGGCATCGTGGTGTCGAACATCGAGTCCGATGAGCAGTACGAGGAAGTCGCCTACTATGCCTTGCTGATGATCGACAAGTGCATCCACCTGGCCGACTACGAACTGCCGCACGTCGGCGTGGCCTCCAAGGCCCGTCTGAACGCCGGCGTGGGCATGCTGGGCGTGGCGCACCTGATGGCCCGCAGCCACAAGCGCTACACCGAGGCCGATGGCAAGCAGTTCATCCACTGGGTGGCCGAACGCCACTACTACCACCTGGTGCGCGCCAGCCTGCGCCTGGGCAAAGAACTGGGCAACGCCCCCTGGATGCACAAGACCAAGTGGCCCGAAGGCTGGCTGCCCATCGACACGTACAACCGCAACGTCGACAAGATCGCCGACTTCGCCAACCACTACGACTGGGAAAGCCTGCGCGCGGACATCGTCGCCAATGGCGGCATCCGCAATTCCGTGGTGGCCGCCCACATGCCGACCGAGACGTCCGCCAATTCCTCGGGCACGACCAACGGCGTCTACCCGATCCGCGAGCTGACGATGATTAAGACCGACAACCAGCGGGTCAACTACTGGGCGGCCCCGGAAGGCGACGTGCTGGGCGACTGGTACGAGTCGGCCTGGGACGTGCCGGCCCAGGACATGACCGACGTCTACGCCATCATCCAGAAATGGACCGACCAGGGGATCTCGGCCGACTTCTACCGCAAGGTCATCGGCGATGCCAGCATCGAGACCACCGAGATGATCCAGAACTATCTGTATCGCGTGAAGATGGGGCTGAAGTCCAAGTACTACATGAACCAGAAGACCTCCTCCGGCATGAAGACAGTCGCCGACTTCACCGCCGCCCAGGGCTTCGTGAAACTGCCCGCGGCCGGCGCCGGCCTGCCGGCGGCCGCGCAGCCGGTCACGAGCAACGGCCCGGATCCGGACGATCCCGTCTGCGAGGGCGGCTGCACCCTGTAGATCTTCGCCTTCCGGCCGCGCGCCGCGCCTTCGGTCGCGGCGCCCCGGCCTGCTCATCAATTTTGGATATCCGCATCATGTCCGACAACGTTTTCAACTATCAAAAACAGGACTACGCCAAGCCCCTGCTCTTCCTGGGAGAAAAACAGGGCCTGTTCGACACCATCAACCGCCATTACCCGGAAATCTGGTCGCTGTACAAGACCCAGAAATCCCTGGACTGGGACGAGAACGAGTTCGACTATTCGTCCTGCAACGCCGATTTCAAGAACTGCCCCCGCGCCACCTACGACATGATGGTCAAGACCCTGGCGTGGCAATGGGAGGCCGACAGCGTGGCCTCGCGCGCCATCGCGCCGGTGCTGGCGCCCTTCATCACCTCGTCCGAGCTGTGGGCCGCCTGGCAGCGCATCTCGGACAACGAGGTCGTCCATGCCGCGACCTATTCCGAGATCGTGCGCAATTCCTTCGACGATCCCTCGGCCATCATCGACGAGATTCTCAGCGTCGAGCAGGCCCACCACCGGCTGTCGCGCGTCATCAAGGCCTTTGGCGACGGCTACGCGGCCTCGCACCGCTACGCGCTGGGCGAGCTGCCCAACGACCAGGAGACCTACAACACCGTCTTCATGATGGTGGTGGCCCTGTTCTGCATGGAGCGCATCCAGTTCATGGCCTCGTTCGCCGTGACCTTCGCCATCTGCGACACCGGCATGTTCCAGCCCATCGGCAAGGCGATCCAGAAAATTGCGCAAGACGAGCTCGAGATCCACGCCGAGCTCGATCGGGCCGTGCTGCGCAACGAGCTGCGCACCGAACGCGGGCGGCTGGCCTTCGAGCAGTGCCGCCTGGACATCGAGATGCTGATCGCCGAGGTGATCGACAGCGAGCTCGACTGGATCCAGTACCTGTTCTCGGAAGGCCGCGAGCTGGTCGGCATGAACGAGGACCGCCTGTCGGCCTGGACGCTGTATTGCGCCAAGGACGTCTACAACACCCTGGGCCTGCGGACGGACCGCTACGAGTTCCCGCCGTCCAATCCGCTCAAGTACATGGAAAAGTGGCTGAACATCAGCAAGACCCAGGCCTCGCCGCAGGAGCAGGACATCGCCGCCTACAAGGTCGGCGTCATGCGCCGCACCGACGAGGGCGTGGTCTTCGACGTCGAGTTCTAGCCCGTCGGCGAGCCGGGGTCGATGGGCCGCCAGCGGTTGGCCCATTGGTCCACCCAGCCGACCAGCATGTTCAGGACGGCCGCGATGGCGGCCAGCACCACCAGCGCGGCAAAGACGCCGCTGGTGTTGAACTGGGCCGATGCGTCGTTGATCAGGAACCCCAGGCCGCGGTTCGAGGCGACCAGCTCGCCGATGACCGAGCCGATCAGCGCATAGGGTATCGCCATCCTCAGACCGGTCATCAGCCCGGCCAGCGAGGCCGGCAGCGTGACCTTGAGGGCCACGTCGCGGCGCGTGCCGCCCATCATCCGGACCGCGTCCTTGAGCCCCTCGTCCACGTTCTGGACACCGGCCGCGGTGCTCAGGAACACCAGGAAAAACACCGAGATCGCCGCCAGCAGGACCTTCATGCTCAGGCCGATGCCGAACCAGATGATGAACAGCGGGGCGACCGCCACCTTGGGCACGGAATACAGGGCCAGCATGTAGGGGATCAACACGTCCCACAGCGGCCGGACGGCGGCGATCAGGTAGGCGAGCAGGGCGCCCGAGGCGGCGCCCAGCAGAAATCCCAGCACGACCTCCTGGAGCGTGATCCAGGTGTTTCGCCACAGGGTGCCGTCCAGCGTCCATTGCACCAGCGCCTGGGCCACGCCTTGCGGCGAACCGAAGAACTGCGGATCCAGGACCGGGCCCGACAGCGCAGACCACAAGCCCAGGAAGACGGCCAGCACCAGCAGGCGCGCGCCGGCGACCCCGATGCGCCGGCGGTGGCGCTGCCACCACGTCAGGCGCAGGGGGATCAGCAGAGGGCCGTTGGGCGTCGGTTCGGCGGCGGGATCGGACATGGGGTTTCCTAGGGCCTGCCGTGCCGTAGCGCGTCAGTCAGTGCGCGGTACAAGTCCAGGTAGGCCGGCTGCAGGCGGATCTCGTTGGCGTCGCGCGGCCTGGGCAGCCCGATGGGCAGGTCCAGGCGGATCGCGCCCAGGGGCCCCAGCACGACGACCCGGTCGGCGAGGATGAGGGCTTCCTCGATGTCGTGGGTCACGAACACGACCGTGCGGCCGCTGCCGGCCCACAGATCGAGCAGTTGCCGGCGCAGTTCGTCGCGCAATTGCGCGTCCAGCGCGCCGAAGGGTTCGTCGAGCAGCAGGGTGTCCGGATCGGCGCACAGCATGCGCGCCAGGCCGACCCGCCGCCGCATGCCGCCGGACAGCTCGCGCGGATAGTGCCGCTCGAAACCCGAGAGCCCGACCTGGTCGACCAGCCGCTGGGCCGCGGCCTCGCGGGCGGCGGGGCCGGCGCCGCGGATTTCCTGCGGCATCTCGATGTTGCGCAGCACCGTGCGCCAGGGCATCAGCGTGTCCTGCTGGGTCAGGTAGCCCACCCGGCCCACGGGGCCGCGGACCGGTTCCCCGCGATAGTGGATCTCGCCGGCGGTGGGCTGGGCCAGCCCCGCCATCAGGTTGAGCAGCGTCGATTTGCCGCAGCCGCTGCGGCCCAGCAGCACGAGAAAGCTGCCTTCCTCGACGGCGAGGCTGGCGCCCTGGAGGGCGACCAGCGCCTGGTCGTCCTTCCTGAAGTGCTTGTGGACGTCATGGAGGCGGTACACCGTTGCCATCGGCGCCTACTTTCCCAGGGCGGACCGCATCCAGTCCGCGGGCACCATGGTCGCGTAGCCGGGCGCCTCGCGGATCAGGCCCGAGTCCAGGTTGAATTTCACCTCGCGGTCGAATTCATCCTGGCCGATCGCCGGGGTGGCGGGGATTTCCGAACGCAGGATGGACAGCAGCCGGTCGACCGTGTCGTCCTCCATGGCGGGGCGGTAGGCCTTGAACAGCGCCCTGACGGCCTGCGGCTCGGCCTCGTGGATGAAGCGTTCAGCGTCGGCGATGCCGCGCACGAAGGCGGTGACCTCGGCCGATTTCTCGTCCAGCACGGACTGGGTGGTGAAGACCACGCCGTGGACGATGGATTTCAGTTGGGGAATGTCGCCTCGGGCGGGCGAGATGTAGATCGTCCCGACCCCGGTGGCCTCCGCCTGCTGGCCCACGGGCTGCGGGAAGGACAGCGCGTCGACCCGGCCGGTCTTGAGGGCGCCGAGGGCGCCCGACATGTTGGAGCCCAGGGACACCAGGGTGACGTCGGTGGCCGATTTCAGGCCGGCGGTCCCCAGCAGGTAGCTGACCAGCGCCTGCGTGCCGCTGCCGGGGCCGGTGATGCCGATCTTCTTGCCTTTCAGGGCCAGGATCCGGTCTTGCAGGCTGGCGGATGCGGCGGTGCCGGGGAACGTGGCGCCCGTGATGATGTCCACGTAATAGGTGTTGACCAGCTGCGCGATCATCCGGGTGCCCTTGTTCGCCCGGTACAGATTGAGGGGATCCGTGCCGTTGCCGCCCGCCACGTCGATGCTGCCGGACTGCAGGGCGGCGGCCAGCTTGGCGCCGGTGCCCAGCAGCGGGATGTCGCCTACCTGCAGGCCGTGCTGCTGGAAGTAGCCCTGCCGTCTCGCGACGAAGATGGGAAAGAAGGCGATGGAATCGCTGATCTGGCCGACCTTCAGCGTCATGGACGGCTGCGGCGCGGGCGCGGCGCGAGCCGGGGCGGCGGTGATGCCGGCCCAGGCCAGGCAGGCGGCGGCGAGGATGGCCGGAAGGACGCGTCGCCGGATGGATCTTTGTGGCATGCTGCGGGCTCCTGGGTGATCGAGGAACAAGGGTGCTGCCAAGCCGGACCGCGGCTCGCGTTCAGTATAGACCTGAAGATTTGTCGCCAGGGCCGTCGGCCGGCAGGCTGCGCAGCGAGAATTCCCGGGGCGTCTGGCCGGTATGCTCGCGGAATGCGGCGATGAAGGACGACAGGCTGTCGTAGCCGCAGGCCAGGGCCACGTCGGTGATGCGCTCGCCGCGCTCCAGCCGGGGCAGGGCGTGCACCAGGCGCGCGCGCTGGCGCCACAGGCGGAAGCCCAGGCCCGTCTGCTGCAGGAAGAGCCGGGTCAGGGTCTTTTCCGACAGACCCACCTGGCGGCCGTACTCGGCCAGGCCCGGGGCCGTGTCCGGCGCGCGGTGCAGCTGGCGGCACAGGGGCAGCAGGCGCTTGTCGGACGGCCAGGGCAGCACCAGCCCGGCCTCCGGGCTGACGGCGATCTGGTCCACCAGCACCTGGGTCAGCCGCCCGTCGGGGCCGTCCGGATCGTATTCGATGGGGATTCCGCTGAAGCTCAGGATCAGTTCCTGCAGCAGGGGGCTGATGGCCAGCACGCGGCACTCGGTCCAGTCCAGCCCGAGGGCCGGGCCGTCCAGGTACAGGCTGCGGATCACGGTCCGCGGGGATTCGCGGACGCGGTGCCGCACGCCGGCCGGGATCCAGACCGCGCGCTGCGACAGCGCGATGAAGCGCGCCTGGGGCGTCCAGACCTCCAGGTGGCCCTGGATGGCGTAGGACAGCTGCGCCCAGCCGTGGTGGTGAGGGGCGGGGATGATCATGTTCGCCTGGCTGTCGATGTGGCCGTAGACGGGGCGCGGCAGGCGGCGCAGGAGGCGGGCGTAGGCGAGGGTATGTCCGTTCATGAACGTTTAAAGGCGGTTTGTCGCCAAACATAGTTTTCCGGGCAGTTTACTCTTTCCTTCGAGAGCCCCGGACCGCCGGAGCATTCCGCCCCGGAATCCCCTAGGACGCCGGGTCGGGTGCTTCGGCGGTCCTCTTTTATGCGCGGCGGCTTGGGCCTGCGCCTGGTTCCTGCCGGCTGGCGGCCGGGTTGGACGCTGTTCCTTGGTCCCGGACGCTCAGGGATCGGATCCGGCCGCTCGCTCTCGGGGGGCCTTTTTGCCCGGCCTGTGCCGCCCGGTCCCTCTTGCCCCAGGCCGTAGCGCCGCCTGCCGGTTTCGATTTTGTTTATGCTTTCGGCTTCGCCTTTTGTTTTTTCGCTTTGCTTTTGGGTGGCGCTGGCGTTAGGTCTCCCGGCCTGGGTTTCCTCTTTGGTTTTCTCTTCGTTTTTCTTTCAGCCGGGCGAAAAAAGAAAAATGGGCCGAATTCTTTCGAATTCGGCCCATCGCTAAACTGGTTGCGGGAACAGGATTTGAACCTGTGACCTTCGGGTTATGAGCCCGACGAGCTACCAGACTGCTCCATCCCGCGTCTGAAGAACATAACTATAGCATAGTCTGCGAAAATAATGCAAGCAAATCTTCGAGGTTCAGGATAAAATGACGGAAACGGAAATCTTGCGGGTCTTGGAAACCGCCTTGTTGTGCGCGGATTCCCCCTTGCCGGTGGCCCAGTTGCGCGGGCTTTTCGAAGACACGATTTCCGGGGACGACATTCGGCGTCATCTGGCTGCCCTGCAGCTGGACTGGCGGGAACGTGGCCTCGAACTGGTGCAGCTGGCCGGCGGCTGGCGGTTCCAGAGCCGTCCCGACATGCAGCGTTACCTGGGGCGCCTCAACCCGGAAAGAACGCCTCGATATTCCCGCGCCGTGCTGGAAACCCTGGCCATCATCGCCTGGCGCCAGCCCGTGACGCGCGGGGACATCGAAGACATCCGCGGCGTCACCGTATCGGCACAGATTATTCGTACCCTGGAAGACCGGGGCTGGATCGAAACCCTTGGCTATCGGGATGCGCCGGGCCGCCCCGCCTTGCTGGGCACCACGCGTCGCTTCCTCGAGGATCTGGGCCTGCGCGCGCTGGACGAGCTTCCCGCGCTCGAGTCCGAGGATCCCGAACAGGCCCTGGGCGGCCTGATGCTGTCGGGCGACCGGCCCGACGGGCACGGCGATCCGGCCGGACCGGCCGAGCCGGAATCTTCCGCGGAGGAGACCGCCGAGGCGGACCCGGCCCCGCAGGCCGAGCCGCCGGATCCCGCCCGATCATGAACAGAATTTTGTGAAGGAGTCACTGAACCCCATGACATCAGAAACCGAAACGACATTGCCGGCCTCGCCCGAGGCTCAGACACAACGCGCCGCAGCCGAACAGGAATCCCGCGGCGCGCCGGGCCGCTCCCGTGGGGGGCGCAAGCTGCGCACGCCGTTTCGCCGCCGCCGGGGGGATGCCGCGGGGGGCGCCCAGCCCGCCGAGCAGGACGCCGCGCCGGACGTCGATGGAGGTTCCGCCGAAGAAGCCGACCGCGCGCTGTCCTATCTGGATGCGGCGCATCCGACGCGGCAGCGCCTGGATCGCTACCTGAACAGCGACGTCCTGATGCCCAAGCTGCACAAGGTCCTGGCCGAGGCCGGCGTCGGTTCGCGGCGCGACATGGAAGACCTCATCGTCGCCGGACGCGTCTCGGTCAATGGCGAGCCGGCCCACGTGGGCCAGCGCGTCGGGCCCGACGACAAGGTCCGCGTCAACGGTCGGCTGGTGTCGCGCCCCAAGGCGGGCAAGCTGCCCCGCGTGATCCTCTACCACAAGCCGGCCGGGGAGATCGTCAGCCATGACGACCCGGAAGGACGGGCGACGGTCTTTGCCCGGCTGCCCCGCATGCGCACCGGCAAATGGCTGTCGGTCGGCCGCCTGGACCTGAATACAGAAGGGCTGCTGATCCTCACCACCTCGGGCGAGCTGGCCAACCGCCTCTCGCACCCCCGCTACGGGGCCGAACGCGAATACGCCGTGCGCATCCTGGGCGAGCTGGACGACGCCAAGCAGGCCGAACTCATCAGCGGCATCCAGCTCGAGGACGGTCCGGCGCAGTTCAATTCGCTGGACTACATCGGCGGCGAAGGCAGCAACCGCTGGTACCGGGTGACCCTGTCCGAGGGCCGCAACCGCGAGGTCCGCCGCATGTTCCAGGCGGCGGGCGTCACCGTCAGCCGCCTGATCCGCACGCGCTTTGGCGAGGTCATGCTGCCCAGCAACCTGCGGCGCGGCCGCTGGGAAGAGCTCGACAATCCCCTGGTCGGCGCGCTGATGGTGCAGCTGGGCCTGATCCGGGCCGGCGACGAGGATGCGGACGAACAATCCGAGCGCCAGCCCCTGTCCCACGCCAGCGCCTTGCCGCCCGGATTCGGGACGCCGGGCCAGAACGGCCAGAACGGCGCGCGCTTGAACCGCCGCGGCCGGGTCTCCGGCGGACGCCGCTCGGGCATCGATCCGTTCACGCCGGGCCTGCTGATCAGCGGCGGGCTGGCCAACGGGCATCCCGACGGGGATCGTCCGCACGCCGCCGCTCCCAAGCCCAATCGCAAGAACCGTCCCGCCAAGGCCGCCGGTTCCCGATCCGGGGGACCCAAAGAGGGGGGCAATACGGGCGGGGGCAAGGTGGATGGCGCCGCAAGATCCGGCAAGCCCGGCCGCACGCCCAGGGCAGCCAAGGCGGCCAGGCCGGTTGCGGACGGTCAGCAGCCGCGCGGGTCCCGGGAGCCGGCGCGGCCGACCGGGGAATCCCGGCCCAAGTCCGGCAAGCCGGCCCGGCCCGCCGGCCAGAAGCCGAACCGTCGCGCGGCCAAGCCGCGAGGTCAGGGCCAAGGCGGAGGTCAGGGCGGCGGCGGGGGCGAGCGTCAGCCCAAGGGCGCGCACGCGCACGAATCTCAGCTGGCGCGCGTCGGACGCGCGCGCTGAACCCCCACGGACACGACTAAGAAAAAACCCCGAATGGCTAGCCTAATGCTGTTATAATCTAAGGCTTTACAGCACCTTTGTGCTGTGTCCACCGAAAGGCCTTTTGCCCTGTATTGATTGGGCAGCCCGGCGCGGGGGCGTGGCGTTGCCTTGGTTGGCGCGTACCGTCTGCGGTTGCGGCGCGGGCTTTCGGCGGTTCCTGAATACACCTTGCGGCGCGTTTCGCAAGGCCAACAGAGGGCTGCGGGACAGCCCCTTTTTTTTTGGAATTCATGGCGGATATTTTTGCAGTCACCCAGCAGGCCCTGCTGGGTTTCGACGTGGAGCTGGTCGATGTGGAGCGCGCGCCCCTGGGGCTTTTGCGCGTCGTGATCGATCGTCCGGACGGGGTCCGCATCGAAGACTGTGAACAGGTCTCGCGCCAGCTCTCGCACGCGTTCGAGGTCGACAACATCGACTACAAGCGCCTGGAGGTCAGCTCCCCCGGCGTGGACCGGCCGTTGCGCCGGCTGGCGGACTACCTGCGGTTCGCCGATCAGCGGATCGAGCTGCGCCTGCACGAGGCCGTCGAATCCCGCAAGGTCTTCACCGGCATCTTGCGCGTCGCGGGGGCGGAAACGCCCGTGCTCAGCCTGGAATACGAAGACCAGGCCGGGCAGTTGCGGACGCTGCCGTTTTCTTTTGACGATGTGGACCGGGCCCGCCTGGATCCTGTTCTCGATTTCAAGGGTAAGAAGCGATGAGTCGCGAAATTCTTCTACTGGTCGACGCCCTGGCGCGTGAAAAAAACGTCGAACGCGATGTGGTGTTCGGCGCGCTCGAAAGCGCACTGGCCTCGGCCATGAAAAAGCGCTTCAAGGAAGACGTGGACATTCGCGTGGCCATCGACCGCCAGACCGGCGAGCACGAGGGCTTCCGCCGCTGGCTGGTGGTGCCCGACGAGGCCGGCCTGCAGGAACCCGATGCGCAAGAGCTCTACACCGACGCCCAGGACATCGTGCCCGGCATCGAGATCGGTGAATACATCGAAGAGCCCCTCGAGCCCATCGAATTCGGCCGGATCGGGGCGCAGGCGGCCAAGCAGGCCATCCTGCAAAAGATCCGCGACGCCGAGCGCGAGCAGGTGCTCAACGATTTCCTCGACCGCGGGGAAACCATCGTGTCCGGCACCGTCAAGCGCCTGGACAAGGGCGACGCGATCATCGAGATCGGCAAGGTCGAGGCCCGGCTGCCGCGCTCCGAGATGATCCCCAAGGAAAACATCCGCGCCGGCGACCGCGTGCGGGCCTGGGTCCTCAAGGTCGATCACGCCGCGCGCGGCCAGCAGGTGATCCTGTCGCGCACCTCGCCCGATTTCATCCGCGAGCTGTTCGAAAACGAGGTCCCCGAGATCGAGCAGGGCCTGCTCGAGATCAAGGCGGCCGCCCGCGATCCGGGCGTGCGTGCCAAGATCGCCGTGGTGGCGTACGATAAGCGGATCGATCCGATCGGCACCTGCGTCGGCATGCGCGGTTCGCGCGTTACGGCCGTACGCAACGAGCTTGGCGGCGAGCAGGTCGACATCGTGCTGTGGGCCGACGATCCGGCGGAATTCGTCATCGGCGCCCTGGCGCCCGCCCACGTCGAATCCATCCTGGTGGACGAAGACAAGCACGCCATGGACGTCGTGGTGGACGAGGAAAACCTGCCCAAGGCCATCGGCGCCCGCGGCCAGAACGTGCGCCTGGCTTCGGAGCTCACCGGCTGGCAGATCAACATCATGACGCCCGAGGAAAGCCAGAACCGCCAGGACACCGAGCGCGCCGCCCTGCGCCATGCCTTCATCACCAAACTGGACGTCGACGAGGAAGTCGCCGACATCCTGATCGATGAAGGCTTCACGGGGCTGGAGGAAGTCGCCTATGTGCCGCTGCAGGAACTGCTGGACATCGAGGCCTTCGACGAGGAAACCGTCAACGAGTTGCGCACCCGGGCCCGCAATGCCCTGCTGACCGAGGCCATCGCCCAGGAAGAGCGCGTGCAGACCGCCCGCGACCTGCTGGAGATCCAGGGCATGGACGCCTCGCTGGTGGCCAAGCTGGCCGAGAACAACATCACCACCCTGGATGATCTGGCCGAGCTGGCCGCCGACGAACTGGCCGAACTCACCGGCCTGTCCGAGGAAACCGCCAGCGACATGATCATGCAGGCGCGGGCCCACTGGTTCGAGGACGACGAGGCCTGAGGCCCGCCGCATCGTCCCCGTACCGAGCCCCTTAACGTAGTCAAAGAGAGAGTCGAATGCCGAGTAACACCGTCGCCCAATTCGCCGAAGAACTGAACATGCCCGCCAACGTCCTGCTGGATCATTTCCGCTCGGCCGGTGTCCAGCTCGATTCGGTGAATGCTGACGTGACCGAGGCGGACAAAAGCGCCTTGCTGGAATCCCTGCGGCGTTCGCATGGCTCGGATTCCGGCAAGAAAGTCGTGCTGACGCGCCGCAAGACCTCTGAGATCCATCAAGCGGACGGCTCGGGGCGTTCGCGCACCATCCAGGTCGAGGTCCGCAAGAAGCGCGTGCTGGTCAAGCGGGACCGCCCGGAACTGCTGGAGACGGCGCGCGCCGAGACGGTCCAGGCGGCAGCGGCTCAGCCCGCCGCGGAACCGGCCCCCGCGCCTGCCGCGGTGCCGGCGGCGTCCGCCCCGGTCCCCGAGGCAGCGCCCCAGCCGGCCGCGCCGGCGCCCGATCCCGTGCCCGAGGTCCCGGCCGAAACGCCGGCCGAACCGGCCCCGGCGCCCGCCGCCCCGGAAGAGCCGGCGCCGGAATCCGCGCCGGCCGAGGCCGCGGCGCCCGAAACAGACGTACCCTCCACTGAAACAAAGCCGACCATCGTGAGCGAAACCCCCGTCGTCGAGCCGCAGGCAGCGCCTGCCAAGACGTCCGCAGTCCCCAGTTCCCCGGCGCAGCCCGATGCCGCGCCGGCTCGCCAGGCCGCGCGCCCGGAAGCCTCCTCCGCGCCGGTGGCCGCGCCGTCCGCGACGCCCGGCAAGGCCCGGCGCGCGCCGGCCGACGCCGACCGCGAGCAGGCCCGCAAGGCCGCCGAGGCCGAGGCCGCCGCGCTGCGCGAGATGATGCGCCAGCCCCGCAAGGTCCTGCGCGCCGCGGAACCCGAAGAGGCCGCGACCAAGACGCTGCACAAGCCGGCAGGCAAGACCGTCGCCAAGAAGGAAACCGAGGGCAAGAAGGTCATCAAGACCTCCGACGTGTCCTCCAGCTGGTCCAACGACGGCCGCAAAAAGCCTTCCAAGGCCGACACCCTGTCCGCAGGATCCGGCCAGGAGGCCTGGCGCGCCGGCGGCAAGGGCGGCCGGGGCGGCAAGGGCGGCCGCAAGCAGGGCCGCCGCCAGGCCGATCACCACCAGGAACCGCAGCAGGCCGAATTCATCGCCCGCGAGGTCCACGTGCCGGAAACCATTTCCGTGGCCGATCTGGCGCACAAGATGTCCGTCAAGGCCGCCGAGGTCATCAAGCACCTGATGAAACTCGGCCAGATGGTCACCATCAACCAGATCCTGGACCAGGAAACCGCCATGATCGTGGTCGAAGAGCTCGGCCACACGGCGATCGCAGCCAAGCTCGACGACCCGGAAGCCTTCCTGGCCGACACCGAGGCCACCGAGGGCGAGGCCCTGCCGCGCGCGCCGGTGGTCACCGTCATGGGCCACGTCGATCACGGCAAGACCTCGCTGCTGGACTACATCCGCCGCACCAAGGTCGCGACGGGCGAGGCCGGCGGCATCACCCAGCACATCGGCGCCTACAGCGTGAAGACCGACCGCGGCGTGGTGGCGTTCCTGGACACCCCGGGCCACGAGGCCTTCACGGCCATGCGGGCCCGCGGCGCGCAAGCCACCGACATCGTGATCCTGGTCGTGGCCGCCGACGACGGCGTCATGCCCCAGACGCGTGAGGCCATCCACCACGCCAAGGCCGCCAACGTGCCGCTGGTCGTGGCCATCAACAAGATCGACAAGCCCGAGGCCAACCCCGAGCGCGTCAAGCAGGAACTCGTGGCCGAAGAGGTCGTGCCCGAGGAATACGGCGGCGACGTGCCCTTCATCCCCGTGTCCGCCAAGACCGGGCAGGGTATCGACGAGCTGCTGGAAAACGTCCTGCTGCAGGCCGAGATCCTCGAACTCAAGGCGCCCGTGGACGCCCCCGCCAAGGGGATCGTCATCGAGGCCCGCCTGGACAAGGGCCGCGGCCCCGTGGCCACCATCCTGGTGCAAAGCGGCACCCTGCATCGCGGCGACGCGGTGCTGGCCGGCGTGGCCTTCGGCAAGGTCCGAGCCATGCTGAACGACACCGGCAAGCCCACCGCCGAGGCGGGTCCGTCCACTCCGGTGGAGATCCAGGGCCTGGCCGAGGTCCCCGCCGCGGGCGACGAGGTGCTGGTGCTGGCCGACGAGCGCAAGGCGCGCGAGATCGCGCTGTTCCGCCAGGGCAAGTTCCGCGACGTGAAGCTCGCCCGACAGCAGGCGGCCAAGCTCGAATCCATGTTCGACAACCTGGGCGAGGGCGTGCGCACGCTGCCCCTCATCGTCAAGACCGACGTGCAGGGCTCCCAGGAGGCCCTGGTGCAGTCCCTGCTCAAGCTCTCGACCGACGAGGTCCGGGTGCAGGTCGTGCATGCGGCCGTGGGCGGCATCTCCGAAAGTGACGTCAATCTGGCGATCGCGTCGGGGGCCGTCATCATCGGCTTCAACGTGCGCGCCGACCAGTCGGCCAAGAAGCTCGCCGAGTCCAATGAGATCGACCTGCGCTACTACAACATCATCTATGACGCCATCGACGATGTTAAAAATGCGCTGTCGGGCATGCTGGCGCCGGAAAAGCGCGAGGAAGTCATCGGCATGGTCGAGATCCGCGAGATCTTCACGGTGTCCAAGGTCGGCAACATCGCCGGCTGCATGGTGCTCGAAGGCGTGGTCAAGCGCGACTCGCAGGTGCGCCTGCTGCGCAACCACGTGGTGCACTGGACCGGCATGCTGGATTCCCTGCGCCGCTTCAAGGACGACGTCAAGGAAGTCAAGTCCGGCTTCGACTGCGGGATCACGCTCAAGGGCAACAACGACATCCAGGTGGGCGACCAGCTCGAGGTCTTCGAAATCAAGGAAATCGCCCGCACGCTGTAAGGGCGCGGCTGTGAATATGGGTCGTCATAAATCCAAACCGAATCCAGGCCGCAACACCCGACTGGCCGACCAGATCCAGAAGGATCTGGCGGCCCTGGTGCAGCGCGAACTGGACGTCTCGCAGGCCGGCCTGATCACGCTGACCGGGGTCGACCTGTCGGCGGATTACGCCCATGCCAAGGTCTATTTCACCGTGCTGGGCGCCGAGCCCGACACCGCGGCCCAGGCCCTGAACGACAAGGCTGGCTGGCTGCACTCGCAGCTCTTCAAGATGCTGCACATCCATACGGTTCCCACCCTGCGCTTCGTGCACGACGTGCAGCTCGCACGCGGGATCGAACTGACCCAATTGATCGACCGGGCCAATCGTCCCCAGGCGGGCGCATCGGAAATTCCCGAGCTCGAAGACCCGGACGGCCAGCCCTGATTGGGCGGTCGTCACTCATCTGGACGGATTGAACGATGGCTTCCCGACGCGGGCAGATGCTCGACGGTGTCCTGTTGCTGGACAAACCGGAGGGCCTCTCCAGCAATCACGCGCTGCAACGCGCCAAGCGCACGGTCGATGCCCGCAAGGCGGGCCATACCGGCACCCTGGATCCTTTCGCCACGGGTCTGCTGATCTGCTGCTTCGGCCGTGCGACGAAGATCTCCGCCGCCATGCTCGAGGCCGACAAGGTCTACGAGGCCACGGTGGCCTTTGGCGAGGAAACCGACAGCGGCGACCTGACCGGGCACGTCGTGGCCCGGGCGGATGAACCGCCCGCCGTGGCGGCGGACCGCCTGGAGGCCGTCCTGGCCGGGTTCCGCGGCGAGATCGAGCAGATCCCGCCCATGGTGTCGGCGCTCAAGCGCGACGGCAAGCCGCTGTACGAATACGCCCGCCAGGGCATCGAGCTGGAACGCCCGCCCCGGCGGATCACCATCCATGCGCTGGACCTGCTGTCCTGCGACGGCGCGTCCGCGCGCCTGCGGGTGCATTGCAGCAAGGGCACCTACGTGCGCACCCTGGCCCAGGACATCGGCCGGCGCCTGGGGTGCCTGGGCCATCTGTCGGCGCTGCGGCGCACGGCCGTGGGCCCCTTCTCCATCGAGCAGGCCGTCGGGCTGGAAGCCCTGCAGGCCATGGACGCGCCGCAGTCGGCGCTCATCCCTTTACATGCCTTGCCGGACGGACTGCGCCCGGCACGCGTCACCACCGAGGAAAACATCCTATGAAGCGAGCTTTGCGCAACGTGGCCATCATCGCCCACGTGGACCATGGCAAGACCACACTCGTCGACCAGCTGCTGCGGCAGTCCGGCACCTTCCGCGACAACCAGCAGGTGTCCGAGCGGGTGATGGATTCCGGCGACATCGAGCGCGAGCGCGGCATCACCATCCTGGCCAAGAACTGCGCCGTCGAGTACGAGGGCACGCACATCAACATCATCGACACCCCGGGCCACGCCGACTTCGGCGGCGAGGTCGAGCGCGTGCTGTCCATGGTGGACGGCGTGCTGCTGCTGGTGGACGCGGTCGAGGGCCCGATGCCCCAGACCCGTTTCGTGACGCGCAAGGCGCTGGCCCTGGGCCTGAAGCCCATCGTCGTGGTCAACAAGGTGGACCGTCCGGGCGCGCGTCCGGACTACGTGGTGAACGCGACCTTCGACCTGTTCGACAAGCTGGGCGCCACGGAAGAGCAGCTCGACTTTCCGGTAATCTACGCCTCGGGCCTGTCGGGCTATGCCGGCCTGACCGACGACGTGCGCTCGGGCACCATGCGGCCCTTGTTCGACGCCATCCTGCAGTACGTGCCGCAGCGTGACGACGATGCCGAAGGCCCCCTGCAGCTGCAGATCATCTCGCTGGACTACAGCAGCTACGTCGGCAAGATCGGCGTGGGCCGCATCAACCGCGGCCGCCTGCGCGCCGGCCAGGACGTGGCGGTGAAGTTCGGCCCCGAAGGCGAGCCCTTCAAGGGCCGCGTCAACCAGGTCCTGAAGTTCCAGGGCCTGGACCGCGAGCTGGTGGATTCGGCCGAGGCCGGCGACATCGTGCTGATCAACGGCATCGAGGACATCGGCATCGGCTGCACCCTGATGGATCCGGCCACGCCCGAGGCGCTGCCGATGCTGCGCATCGACGAACCGACCCTGACCATGAACTTCATGGTCAACACCTCGCCGCTGGCGGGCCGCGAGGGCAAGTTCGTGACCAGCCGCCAGCTGCGCGACCGCCTGGACCGCGAGCTGAAGTCCAACGTGGCGCTGCGCGTCAACGACACCGATGACGACACCGTGTTCGAGGTCTGCGGCCGCGGCGAACTGCACCTGACCATCCTGCTGGAGAACATGCGCCGCGAGGGTTACGAGCTGGCCGTCTCGCGCCCCCGCGTGATGTTCAAGGACATCGATGGCGTGAAGTGCGAGCCGTACGAGCTGCTGACCGTGGACGTGGAAGACTCGCACCAGGGCGGCGTCATGGAAGAGCTGGGCCGCCGCAAGGGCGACCTGCAGGACATGCAGCCCGACGGGCGCGGCCGCACCCGTCTGGAATACCGCATTCCGGCGCGCGGCCTGATCGGCTTCCAGAGCGAATTCCTGACTCTGACGCGCGGCACCGGTCTGATGAGCCATATCTTCGACGACTACGCGCCCGTGCGCGAAGGCGGCGTCGGCGAGCGCCGCAATGGCGTGCTGATCAGCCAGGACGACGGCACGGCAGTGGCCTACGCCCTGTGGAAGCTGCAAGAGCGCGGCCGCATGTTCGTCTCGCCCCAGGATCCGGTCTACGAAGGCATGATCATCGGCATCCATTCGCGCGACAACGACCTGGTGGTCAACCCGATCAAGGAAAAGAAGCTCACCAACGTGCGCGCCTCCGGCAAGGACGAGCACATCGACCTGGTGCCGCCCATCGCCCTCAGCCTGGAGTACGCGGTGGAATTCATCGCCGACGACGAGCTGGTCGAGGTCACGCCGAAATCCATCCGCTTGCGCAAACGTTACCTGCAAGAGCACGAACGCCGCCGCAGCCTGCGCGAATCCGCCTGATCCGGCCGGCTCGGGGCCTGTGACGGTCCTGGCTTTGCATCGCACCCCGAAAGCCGGACGCTGGTCCGGTCTTCGGGGTGTTTTTCATGGGGCGGGCCGCGGGCCGGCCGCTCAGCGTGTCTCGGCGCGGATCACGATTGCCAGGCCGGCCAGCAGCGCCGCCAGGCCGGCGTAGGCCAGGGCGCCCGGACGTTCCCCCACTACCACCAGCGCCAGCAGGAAGGCGGTGACGGGCTCCATCAGGGCCAGGGACACGCCGGTGGCGGCGCTGATGCTGCGCAGCCCCGTGCTGAACAGCAGGTAGGCGATGCCGGTGGCGAAAACGCCCAGGAATCCCACCACCAGCCAGCCGGAAAGGCTGATCGCCAGCGTCCCGGCGCCCAGCCATGCCGCGGGCAGAGCCAGGGCGGCGCCGGTGCAGAAGACCCCCAGGGTGGCGACGGCGGGCTCGGACCGGTGCACGAGCCGCTTGTTGAGGATCGCGTAGACTGCGTAGGACAGCCCGGCCGCCAGGCACAGCACGATGCCCAGGGGGTCGGCCAGCACGTCGCCGCCGCGTCCGAGCACCAGCAGCACCCCGCCGCCGACCGCCAGCAGGGTGCCCGCCCACCAGCCCCGCGAGGGCCGCGCGCCGCCCGCCAGCTGCAGCAGGCCCGCCCAGATCGGCCCGCTGCCCAGCGCCAGGGCCGTACCCACCGCCACGCCCGTCGCCTTGACGCCGGCGAAGAAGCTCAGGTTGTAGCCGGCCATGCAGGCGCCGGCCAGGATCGCCGGGGACCAGTCCAGCGCGGCCAGCTGGCGCCTGAGGGCGGCGGGCCCCAGCATCCAGCCGGCATACGCCAGGAAGAAGCAGGCCGCGACCGCCAGTCGCAGGGCGCCGACCCAGTAGGGCGACAGGCTCGCCGCGGAGAAGCTCTGCGCCGTGCCGGTGGTGCCCCACAGCATGCCCGCGCCCAGCACCAGCAGGACGCCTTGCAGCGGCCGCGAGGGGGCGGAGTCCGGGGAGGTATCGGATATCGTATTCATGCCGCCATGATGGCAGCCGCGGCGCCGGCCGTCTGTCGAGAAACGCTCGTGATGCGCGGAACCGGCTGCGCGGGGCGCGGTGGGCGGTGGGCGGGCTCGGCCGGCGCACCGCGCCCCGCCCCGCGGGATTCAGCCGGCGCGCTGGCGCAGCGCCCGGGCGCCGGTCTGGCGGTCGCGCCGCAGGGCATAGGCCAGGGCGCTGCCCGACCGGTAGCCGACGCGGGCGGCGGCGATCTCCAGGCTGAATCCGCGCGCCAGCAGCCGGCTGGCCTGTTCCAGCCGCAGGGCGCGCAGGTGGTCGCCCGGCGTGCGGCCGGACAGCTCCAGCAGGCGGGCATGGAAGCGCTGCGGGCTGAGATTGAACAATTGCGCCATGCGGGCGGTCGTCCAGGACTCGTGCAGCGCCCCCGTCAGCGCGGCATCCAGGCGGGCCAGGTCCAGCCCCCGGCGCGAGGACAGCACCGTGGGCAGATCCAGCAGGGCCGCCAGCTGCCGCCCCGGGTCGCCGCCGGCGGCCAGGGCGCGGCAGGCGGGCGTCAGCGCAAAGCGCCGCAGCCTGTCCAGTCCGGCGGATTCGGGCGCGTCGATCACCAGGATGCGGGTGCCGGGCAGCGCATGGTAGGCATGGCGGGCCCCGGCGGGGATGACCATGCCGCAGGACGGGTCCGTGAACAGGGCGTGGCCGGAGATCTCGAGTTCCATGCGCCCGGCCAGCGGCACCATGACCTGCACGTGGTCATGGACGTGGGCGTGGGCCTGGCCATCATAGTGGCGCACGGTGCTGGTCGGCTGCAGGAGCGGCATGGCGGAACGGAAAAGGCGGCAACGGAAAGCGCCGGAATTCCCCGATCTTACCAGCGCGGGGCCGCGGCCGGAGCGAAGGGCGAGGGCGAAGGGCGAGGGGCGATGCGGCGGCTGCGGCCGGGCCGGCGGGGCGCGCGCCTGCTTACAATGAGGGGCGAGGCTCCGTCGCGCGCCGCCGGGCGCCCGGAACGCCACCCGCCCGAACGCCATGATTCTCTACCTGCACGGATTCCGCTCCTCTCCCGATTCCTACAAGGCCCGCCTGATGGCGGCCGCGCTGGCCGAGCGCGGGTTGTCCGATCGCTGGCGCTGCCCGCAGCTGCCCGCCAGCCCGGCCGAGGCGCTGCGGACGGCCCTGGAGCTGGCCGGCGATGCGCCGGACACCGTGGTGATCGGCTCGTCCCTGGGCGGTTTCTACGCCACCTGGCTGGCCGAACGCCTGGGCTGCCGCGCCGTGCTGCTCAATCCCGTGGTCCATGCGGCGCGCGACTTGGCCACGCAGGTCGGCGCCCACCGCACCTACCACGGCGACGCGCCCTTCGAGTTCCTGCCCGGCCACGTGGACGAGCTGGCGCGGGCCGAGGCCGACATCCCGGTCCTGACCCGGCCCGAACGCTACTTCCTGCTGGCCGCCACCGGCGACGAGGTGCTGGACTGGCGCGAGATGCGGGCGCGCTACGCCGGCAGCCGGCAGCGCATCATCGAGGGTGGCGACCACGGCTTGTCGGACTTCGCCCGGTATCTGCCCGAGGTCCTGGCCTTCGCCCTCGCGGGCGCGAAATCCCCCGCCGCCGGGGCCGACGGCGGCCAGGCGTGCGGCCAGGGGCGCCGTGTCGCCGTGGGCGACTGGACGACCCTGGGGGCCGAGGCCCGGCGCATCCGCACCGAGGTCTTCGTGCAGGAACAGCGCGTGCCACCGGAAGAGGAACTGGACGCCATGGACGCCGGGTGCGTGCATGCCGTCGCCTACGACGAAGACGGGCAGGCCATGGGAACCGGCCGCCTGCTGCCCGACGGCCATATCGGCCGCATGGCGGTGTGCCGGCCCTGGCGGGGCCAGGGCGTGGGGTCGCTGCTGCTGACGGCGCTGCTGGATGCCGCCCGCCGCCGCGGCGATGCCGAGGTCGTCCTGGCGGCCCAGATGCATGCCCGGCCGTTCTACGCGCGCCATGGGTTCCAGGAGGAAGGCGAGACCTTCATGGACGCGGGAATCCCGCACCGGCAGATGCGGCTGCGGCTCTGAGGCCCGGTCCCCGGCGCGGGAAGCCCGCCCTTATCGACCCAGGGAGCACTGCATGGACACACCCATCACCCGCGAAGACCTCGAAGCCCTGCGCAGGGCCCGCGACCTGCTGGACAACCCCGGGCTGGCGGCCAGGCTCACGCACGCCATGGGCTCGCCCATCGAGCAGGGCCTGAAATACCTGCCGGCCGGCTGGCACGAACGGATCGGCGAGGCGACCCGGCTCGCCCTGGCCAAGGCCGCCGACGCCGCGCTTTTCACCCTGGGCGAGCAGCCGGGCAAGAGCAGCTCGGACCGCTGGCACAAGCTCGGCGTGGCGGTGGCCGGCGGAGTGGGGGGATTTTTCGGCCTGGCCGGCCTGGCGGTCGAGCTGCCCGTCTCCACCACCCTGATGATGCGTTCGATCGCGGACATCGCCCGCAGCGAGGGCGAGCGGCTGGACGATGCCGGCACCCGCATCGCCTGCCTGGAGGTCTTCGCGCTGGGCGGCAGCCGCTCCGACGACGATGCCGCCGAGGGCGGCTACTACGCGGCCAGGGCGCTGCTGGCGCGGGCCGTCAGCCAGGCGGCGCAGTATGCCGGCGGCAGCGTGGCGCTGGAAAAGGCGGCGCCGCCGGCCCTGGCGCGCCTGATCGCCCTGGTGGCCGAGCGCTTCGGCGTGCAGATCACCGAGAAAGCCGCCGCGCAGGCCGTTCCGGCCCTGGGCGCCGTGGGCGGCGCGGTGATCAATACGCTGTTCATCGATCACTTCCAGGACATGGCCCGCGGCCATTTCGTGGTGCGGCGGCTGGAAAGGAAATACGGACGGGAGGCCGTCCGGCAGGCCTACGGCGGGCTATAGCGCCGCCCGGCGGCCTATTTCAGGTTGCCCGACAGGAACTGCCGCAGCCGCGGGCTTTGCGGATTGTCGAAGATGTCCGCCGGCGCGCCGACTTCCTCGGCCACGCCCTTGTGCAGGAACATCACCTGGGACGCCAGGTTGCGGGCGAAGCCCATCTCGTGCGTCACCACCAGCATGGTGCGGCCTTCCTCGGCGAGCTTCTGCATGACCTTCAGCACCTCGCCGACCAGCTCGGGATCCAGCGCCGAGGTCGGCTCGTCGAACAGCATGACCTCGGGCTCCATGGCCAGGGCGCGGGCGATGGCCACGCGCTGCTGCTGTCCGCCCGACAGGGACGAGGGATACTGGGTCTCGACCTTGGGGTCCAGGCCGACCTTGGCCAGGTAGTGGCGGGCGCGTTCGGTGGCCTCGGCGCGGCTGAGCTTGAGCACCTGGATGGGCGCCTCGATCACGTTGCCCAGCACGTTCATGTGCGCCCACAGATTGAAGTGCTGGAACACCATGGCCAGCTTGGAACGCAGTCGGCGCAGCTGGTCCAGGTCGGCGGCATGCGGCTCGCCGTGCTTGTCCTGCACGATCTTCAGCAGCTCGCCGTTGAGCGAGACCGATCCCTGGTTGGGCTTTTCCAGGAAATTGATGCAGCGCAGGAACGTGGACTTGCCCGAGCCGCTGGACCCGAGGATGCAGATCACGTCGCCGGCGTTGGCCTGCAGGGACACGCCCTTGAGGACCTCGTTGTCGCCGTAGCGCTTGTGGATGTTGAGTACGTCGAGTTTGGACATGGTCTTATCGATGGGGGCCCAGATAGGCCAGTGTACGGCGTTCGAACCAGCGGAACAGCCCGATGAGCGTGAAGGACAGGCCCAGGTAGAGCAGGGCGGCGATGCCGTAGGAGGCGAAGGTCTGGTACGTGGCGGAATTCGCGTCGCGGGCGACCTTCAGGATGTCGGGGACCGTGGCCGTGAAGGCCAGGGATGTGGCGTGCAGCATGAGGATGACCTCGTTGCTGTAGGCGGGCAGAGCCCGGCGCAGCGCCGAGGGCAGGATCACGCGCCGGTACAGGGCGAAGCGCGTCATGCCATAGGCCCGGGCGGCCTCGATCTCGCCGGCGCTGGTGGCGCGGATCGCCCCGGCGAAGATCTCGGTGGTGTAGGCCACCGTGTTCAGCGTCAGGGCCAGCACCAGACAGTTGAAGCCGTTCTGGAAGAACTCGGCCAGGCCGGGCGTGCCTTTGACGAAATCCAGACTGTAGATGCCGGCATAGATGAACAGGATCTGCACGTACAGCGGCGTGCCCCGGAACAGATAGCTGAAGGCCCACAGCGGGATCGACAGCCAGCGGCGCGACGACACCCGGGCCACTGCCAGGCCGATGGACAGGAAAAAGCCCATGGACACCGACAGCACCAGCAGCCACAGGGTGACGGCCATGCCCGACAGGCTGCCGTTGCTGGCGTACAGGTAGGCCCGCCAGAACTGGTCGAGGACGTCCATCATAGGGCCACCTTGCGCACGCCGACGCTGTAGCGCTTGTCCAGCCAGTACAGCACGCCGTTGGACACGGTGGTCAGGGCCAGGTAGATCAGGCCGGTAATGCTGATGAACAGGAACACCCGGAAGGTGACGTTGCCCGCGTCCTGGGCGACCTTGACCAGGTCGGTCAGGCCGATCAGCGAGACCAGCGCGGTGGATTTCAGCAGGACCTGCCAGTTGTTGCCGATACCCGGCAGGGCATGGCGCATCATCTGGGGAAACAGCACCCGGCGAAAGACCTGGAATTCACGCATGCCGTAGGCGGTGGCGGCCTCGAGCTGGCCGTGGGGCACCGCCATGAAGGCGCCGCGGAAGGTCTCGGCGAAATAGGCGCCGTAGATGAATCCCAGCGTGAGGACGCCGGCGGCGAAGGGATCGATGTCGATGGGATCAAGGCCCAACAGGTCGGTGGCGTCGTTCAGATAGATCTGCAGGCTGAAGAAGATCAGCAGCATCAGGACCAGGTCGGGAACCCCGCGGATCAGGGTCGTGTAGGCCGTCGCCACCAGCCGCGCGCCCCAGGAGGGCGACAGTTTGGCCCAGGCGCCCAGCAGCCCCAGGCCGATGGCGACCAGCAGGGACAGGACCGCCAGTTGAATGGTGACCCAGGTCCCGGCCAGCAACAGAGGGCCGTAGCCGTTCAGAAACATGGAAAGCAATCAGGAATGAAAGCCGCCCGGGCGGAATCCGCCGCAAGGGCGGCCCGGGCGGCGTAGCCGAGGCGGCATGCCGCCGGCCGGTTTATTTTGCGGGGAACTGGATCAGGCCCTGCGCGAAGTATTTTTTCGCGTAGCCCTGGATGGTGCCGTCGGCGAGCATGGCCTTGAGCGTCTTGTCGACGTCGGCCTTGAGCTTGTTGCCCTTGCGCATGCCCATGGCGATGGGCTCGTTCAGGATGGGATCGTCCAGCGTCATCTGGGCCAGCTCGTAGTCGGCGCCCTCGGGCTTGGCGAGGAAGCCCTCGACCGCGCTCTGGGCTTCCTGGAAGGTGGCGTCCAGGCGGCCGGCGGTCACATCGACGTAGGCGTTGGTGTAGCTGGGATAGGAGACGATGGTCACACCCTTGGGCGCCCAGTGCTTGCGGGCGTAGGTTTCCATGGTGGTGCCCTGCTGCACGCCCACGCGCTTGCCCTTGAGGGATTCGGCGGTGGGTTCCAGGCCGCTGCCTTTCTTGACCATGAGTTTCACCGGCACGATGTACATCGGCGTGGAGAAGTCGATGACTTTCTTGCGGGCCTCGGTGGCCGTCATGGTGGAGTTGGCCAGGTCGAACTTGCGGGCCTGCAGGCCGGGGATCAGGCTGTCGAAGGACTGGTCGATCCACACGCACTTGCGCTGCAGGCGCTTGCACAGCTCGTTGCCGATGTCGATGTCGAAGCCCTCGAGCTGGCCGTTGGGATTGCGGTACTCGAACGGCGGGTAGCCGGCTTCGGTGGCGATCTTCAGTTCCTGGGTGTCCGCGGCCGAGCCGACGGCGGGAATGAGCCCGGCTGCGATCAGCAGCGCGGCGCCAAGCAATGTCGTTTTCATCGGATGGTTCTCCTGTGGGGGCGGTCGGGCGCGGGCCGACCGGCGATGACAAGGCGTGATGTTACCTCAGGTCGCTGCTCTGCGGCATCAAGCATTACCCCTAGAAGACTCATTCCGGCAGCGCGGGCTCCCGGCTGGGCTCGATCTGGACGGCTTCCTGGATGTGGCGGACGATCTCGTCCACGTCGTCCGTGAGGGTCAGCAGGTCGACGTCGAAAGGGCTGACCGTGCCGTGGGTGACGAGCTGGTCCCGGATCCAGTCGATCAGCCCCGACCAGAAGGCCGTGCCGACCAGGATGATGGGGGCGGGCGGCTGCTTCAGGGTCTGGACCAGCGTGACGGCCTCGAACAGCTCGTCCAGGGTGCCGAAGCCCCCGGGCAGCACCACGTACGCCAGGCTGTGCATGAAGAACGAGGCCTTGCGCGAATTGAAATACTCGAACTCCAGGCTGTCGGTCTGGTAGGCGTTGTCGGCATTCTCGCGCGGCAGCCGGATGTTCAGGCCCACGCTGCGTCCGCCGGCCTCGAAGGCGCCGCGGTTGGCGGCCTCCATCAGGCCTGGGCCGCCGCCGGCAATCACCGGCACGCCCAGCTGGGCGATGCGGGCCCCGACTTCCTGGCCCAGTTCGTAGAAGGGGTGCCCGCGCGGAATGCGGGCGCTGCCGAAAATGCTCACGCCCAGGCCGATTTTCTCGAAAGCCACGGCCGCGGCGCGCATCTCTGCAATAATCGTGGGAATCTGTTGTTCTGCCGAGACCCGTTTTGTTTTGTTGTCCGTCATGAAAAAAACCTTGTTGCTTGTCGATGGGTCCAGCTACCTGTACCGCGCCTATCATGCGATGCCCGACCTGCGCAATGCGCAGGGAGAGCCCACCGGCGCCCTGTACGGCGTCATCTCCATGTTACGGAGGCTCATGCTGGATTACAAGGATGCGGCCCAGTATGGGGCCTGCGTCTTCGATGCCCCCGGAGGTTCGTTCCGGGAACGTCTGTATCCGCAGTACAAGGCCAACCGGCCTTCCATGCCCGAAGACCTCAGAGCACAAATCGTACCCATCCATGCCGCCGCAGCCGCCTTGGGCTGGACCGTGGTGTGCGAGCCGGGCGTCGAGGCCGACGATGTGATCGGCACCCTGGCGTCCCAGGCGTCCAAAGAGGGCTTTTATACCATTATTTCGACCGGGGACAAGGATCTGGCCCAACTGGTCGACGACCGGGTCGAACTCATCAACACCATGTCGGGCGACCGCCAGGACCGCGAGGGCGTGATCCGCAAGTTCGGCGTGCCGCCGGAGCGCATCATCGACTACCTGATGCTGACGGGCGACGCGGTGGACAACGTCCCTGGCGTGGAAAAGGTCGGGCCCAAGACGGCCGCCAAGTGGCTGAACGAATACGGCAGCATCGAGGCGCTGGTGGCGCAGGCCGACGGGATCAAGGGCGTGGCCGGCGCCAACCTGCGCGAGGCGGCGGCGCACTTTCCCCTGACCCGCGAGCTGCTGACCATCCGCCTGGATTGCGAGCTCGCGCCGGAACACGCGGTGTCCGCGCTGGCGCTGCGCGAACCCGACCGGGCGACGCTGACCCGCCTGTACGAGCAATACGGCTTTCGAACCTGGCTGCGCGAGGTCACCGGCGACCCTGCCCGCATCCCGGAGCAGGACGCTCGCGCCGCCCAGGCCGGGCAGATGCCGGCCGCCCCCGATCAGCTGCGCTACGAGACCATCCTGGACCGGGACCATTTCGCGCAATGGCTGGAGCGCTTGCGCGCCGCGCCGCTGGCGGCCCTGGATACCGAGACCACCAGCCTGGATCCCATGGCCGCCCGCCTGGTGGGGATCTCGGTCGCGGTCGAGGCCGGTCATGCTGCCTACATCCCGGTGGGACACCGGGGGCCGGGCGCGCCCGAGCAGCTGGACCGGACCTGGGTGCTGGACCAGTTGCGCTCCTGGATCGAGGATCCGGCCGCGCCCAAGCTGCTGCATCACGCCAAATACGACGCCCATGTCTTTGCCAACGAAGGGCTGGCGCTGCGGGGCGTGCGGCACGACACCATGCTGCAGGCCTACGTCCTGCAGTCGCACCGGCGGGTCAACCTGCAGGACCTGTGCATCCAGTGGCTGGGGGTGACGGGCACCACCTACGAAGACCTGTGCGGCAAGGGCGCGCGCCAGATCGGATTCGACGAGGTCGACCTGGAACGCGCGGCCCACTACGCGGCCGAGGACGCGGACTTCACACTGCGCCTGCACCAGACGCTGCTGCCCCGCGTGCAGGCCGATCCGGGGCTGCTGCGCACCTACGAACTCGAGGTCCGCACCTCCGAGGTGCTGACGCGCATCGAGCGCAACGGCGTCGCGCTCGATACGCAGGTGCTGGCCCGGCAGAGCCACGAACTGGGCGGCCAGATGATCGAGCTCGAGGCGCGCGCCCACGAGCTGGCGGGCCAGCCCTTCAACCTGAATTCGCCCAAGCAGCTGGGCGAGATCCTGTTCACCCAGATGCAGTTGCCGGTGCTGCGCAAGACGGCCAGCGGGGCGCCCTCCACCGACGAGGACGTCCTCACGCGGCTGGCGGCGGACTACCCCCTGCCGCGCCTGCTGCTGGACTACCGGGGCATCGCCAAGCTCAAGTCCACCTATACCGACAAGCTGCCGCGCATGATCGACGCCCGCACCGGCCGGGTGCACACGCGCTACGCGCAGGCGGCCGTGGTGACCGGGCGCCTGGCGTCCTCGGATCCCAATCTGCAGAATATTCCCGTGCGCACCGCCGAGGGGCGCCGGGTGCGGTCGGCCTTCGTGTCCAGCCTGGGCAGGATCGTCTCGGCCGACTATTCGCAGATCGAGCTGCGCGTCATGGCGCACGTCTCGGGCGACGAGAACCTGCGCCGGGCGTTTGCCCAGGGCCAGGACATCCACCGGGCGACCGCGGCCGAGGTCTTCGGCGTCGCCCCGGACCAGGTCGACGCCGAACATCGCCGCGCCGCCAAGGCCATCAATTTCGGTCTGATCTACGGCATGGGCGAATTCGGCCTGGCCAGCAACCTCGGCATCACCCGGGCGGCGGCCAAATCCTACATCGACCGCTATTTCATGCGCTATCCGGGGGTGGCCCAGTACATGGACCGCATCCGCCGCGAGGCGCGCGAGCGCGGCTACGTCGAGACCGTCTTCGGACGTCGCCTGTATTTCCCTGAACTCTCGGGCGCCAAGGGGCCGCGCGCCGCCGCGGCGGAGCGCGCCGCCATCAACGCCCCCATGCAGGGGACCGCCGCCGACCTGATCAAGATGGCCATGGTGGCCGTGCAGGACTGGCTGAGCGAGGCGCAGCTGAGCAGCCTGATGGTGATGCAGGTGCATGACGAGCTGGTGTTCGACGCCGTCGAGGACGAGGTCCCGCTGCTGCGCGAGCGCATCCCGCAGCTGATGGCCGGCGTCGCGGACCTGGCGGTGCCCCTGGTCGCCGAGGTCGGCGTGGGGGCGGACTGGGGCGAGGCCCACTGATCTTTGGGGCTCAGTCGGAGTCGCGCAGGCGGTTGGGCCGCAGTTCGCCGTAGCGCGCCAGGATCGGATAGGCCGCCGCGTTGACCAGATAGGCGTTGACGCCCCCCGCGTCGCGCAGGATCTCCAGATAGAAGGCGCCGATGTCGGCCGCGTCCAGGCGGCCGGTCTTGATGCGTTCCAGGTGCCGGTCGGCGGCCTTGGCCTCGAGATCGCGGAAATAGTCTTTCTCGAAGGCCAGGTTGCGCGCCACCTGGCGATCGCCGGAAACGAACAGCGATGCCGCCTGGCGCAGGTTGCGCTGCAGGCGCTCCAGCGTCTCGTCGAGTTCGGCCTGCTGCCCGGCGTCCAGCGCCCAGTGCTTTTTGTGCAGGCGGCTGGCATGGCCCAGCAGACCCATGCCCGAGACGCTGGCGGCGTGCGCGATGTTCATGGAAAAGGCCAGGATGGATTTCAGGTAGCGTTCGTCGTCTGTGCTGAGGCCTTCCTGGTCCAGGGTGGCCAGGTAGGCGGTGACCGACTGGTCCAGCTGGCCGATGGCGCCGTTGAGGTACCGGGCGCGGCCGATGGCGGCGCCGTCCTCGCGCAGCAGGGCGCGTTGGGTCAGCTGCAGCGATTCGCGCAGCAGGTCGGTCAGGCGCAGGGCCTCGCGGGCGGCCTGGCCCAGCGCCACGGCGGGGACCTCGCGCGCGGATTCGTCCAGGTAGCGCGGCCGGGCGGGATCGTCGGGATTGCTGCGCTGCGGCAGCAGCCGCTGCAGCACGCGGGCGTAGGGTTGCAGCGCGGGCATGAAGCAGGCGGCGACCACCAGATTGAAGACCAGGTGGAAGTTCGCCACCCCGTGAGCCCGGTCGGCGCCCAGCAGGGCCATGATGTCGTCGGCCCAGGGCAGCAGGGCCATGCCCAGCAGGCAGCCGGCGATCCGGGTGCCCAGGTTGCCGACCGGCAGCCGGCGGGAGGCGGGATTGTCGTCGCGGCCGCCTTCCAGCACCGGGTTGATGGCCGTTCCCAGGTTGGCGCCCAGCACCAGCGTGTAGGCCAGGGCGGGATCGGCCAGCCCGTGGTGCGCCAGCGACATGATCAGCACCACGACCGCCACGCTGGAATGCGAGGCCCAGGTCAGGGCGGTGCTGGCCAGCAGCGCCAGCAGCGGCGCGTCGCCCAGGGCCTCGAGCGCGATCCCCAGCATCGGCGCGTTCTTGAGGGGCTCGAACATGGAGACCAGCTCGTGCAGGGACAGCAGCAGCAGTCCCAGGCCGATGAAGGCGCGTCCCAGGTCGCGCGCGCGGCCCGGAGGATAGTGGCGGAACATCCAGACGCCGATCAGTGCCAGACCGGGCGCGAGCGCGGTCGGATTGAAGGACAGGGCCTGCACGATCAGGGTGGTGCCGACGTTGGCTCCCAGCATGGCCGCCAGGCCGGGCACCAGGGAGACCAGGCCGTCCATGGCGAAGCCGGCGATCATCAGGCCGGTGGCGGTGCTGCTCTGGATGGCCGCGGTGATGAGCAGGCCCGTGCCGAAGGCGCGGGGCGGGGATCCCATGGCCCGTCCCATCCACAGTCCGAGGGACTTGCCGAAGGCGCGCTGGACTCCGGTCTGCACCATGTGCACGCCCCACAGCAGCAGGGCGATAAAGCCGCTGAAGGCGATGATGACCTGGAGTTCACGCATAGGCGCGGCCGCGTCAGGCCTGTTGCCGGCGCAGGGCCTCGATGCGCTGCTCGATGGGCGGATGCGAGGCGAACAGGGCGCCCAGTGCGCCGCCGGCGATGCCTGCGGCCTGGAAGGACTTGGGCAGCTCGCCGGCCTCGACGCCGCCCAGGCGGGCCAGGGCGCGGATCATGGGCTCGCGCGAGCCCAGCAGGTGCGCCGAGCCGGCGTCGGCCCGGTATTCGCGCCGGCGCGAGAACCAGGCCACGATGATGGACGCGATCACCCCGAACAGGATCTCGCAGACGAAGACGCTGAGGTAATAGCCCATGCCGACGCCGCGCTCGTTCTTGAGAATGGCGCGGTCGATGAAATAGCCCACCACGCGGGACAGGAAGATGACGAAGGTGTTGACCACGCCCTGGATGAGCGTCAGGGTCACCATGTCGCCGTTGGCGACGTGCGAGATCTCGTGGCCGAGGACGGCGGTGACCTCTTCCTCGGACATGGACGACAGCAGGCCGGTGGACACCGCCACCAGCGAGTCGTTGCGGAATGCGCCCGTAGCGAAGGCGTTGGGGGCGCCCTCGTAGATGGCGACCTCCGGGCGGCCGATGCCCGCCCGGTCGGCCAGCTGGTGCACGGTGTCCACCAGCCAGGCCTCGCGGTGGTCGCGCGGGGCCTGCGGGTCGATGACGCGGGCGCCCGTGCCGGTCTTGGCCATCCATTTGCTCATGAGCAGGGAAATGAAGGCGCCGCCGAAGCCGATGACGGCCGCGAAGACCAGCAGGGAGGCCGGGTCGATGCCGTTGGCCGTGAGATAGCGGCCCACGCCCAGCAGGTTCATGGTGATGCTGAGCACCAGCATGACGGCCATGTTGGTGGCGAGGAACAGGATGATGCGTTTCATTCGAAGGACGGCTCCGCGAGTCGTTGGTCGGTTCTTGTGTGGTCAAAGTGTATAGTATCGGCTTCGCGAACTGTATCCCCTCGTGGTGACAAACAATGCAGTCCCTGTGGATGTTGTTGGCCTGTGCGATGTTTGCCATGATGGGGGCGTGCGTCAAGGTCGCGGCCGACCTGGGCGCGACACTGCCCGAGATCGTGCTGTTTCGCGGCATCCCCTCGGTACTCCTGCTGTTCTTCTGGGCGCGGTCCACGCGCCGCGTCATCCGTCCCGCCAGCTGGCGCCTGCACGTCTGGCGCAATCTCAGCGGCATCGCCTCCATGTGGCTGGGTTTTTTCGCCCTGTCCCACCTGGCCCTGCCGACAGCCATCAGCCTCAATTACACCGCGCCCCTGTTCATCGCCGGCTGGCTGCTGTTTTTCGGCGGCGCCCAGCGGGATCCAGTGCGGGTGCTGGCCGTGCTGGCGGGGTTTTTCGGGGTGCTGGGCATCCTGCGGCCCAGCGTCCAGCACGATCAGTGGCTGGCGGCCATGATGGGCCTGGGCGCCGGCGGCCTGGCGGCCATCGCCATGATGCAGATCCGCCAGCTGGGCCGGATCGGCGAGCCCGAATGGCGCACCGTACTGCTGTTTTCCATCGGCGTGTGCATCAGCGGCCTGGCGGGTATCGCCGTGCAGGGGTGGCGGACCTCCGACCCGCTGGCCCTGCTGGCGCTGGCCGGCCTGGGGCTGGCCGGCCTGGTCGGACAGTTGACGATGACGCGGGCCTTCGGCTTGGGGTCTACCCTGTTGACGGCCGCCTTGCAGTACACCACCATCATCTTTGCGGCGCTGATCGGCATCCTGTTCTGGGGAGACCGGCCCGCGCCGCTCGCCTGGGCCGGCATGGCGCTGATCATCGGCTCGGGCCTGTTGTCGGTGTGGCGCACCCACATGGAGTCGCGCACCCTGCGGGGCGCGGCAGGTCGTCCCCCCTCCGCCAGCTTGTCGTGACACAGAAGGAGACCCACCCATCATGATCGACTTACTGATTCAGGCCGATGCATTGCGAGACAGGCTGCGGCGGCCCGGCTGCCTGGTGTTCGACGTGCGCCACGATCTGGCGGATCACGAGGCGGGCCGCCGCGCCTACGAGGCCGGGCACATCCCGGGGGCGCTGTACCTGGATCACGAAACCCAGCTGTGCGCGCCGCGCACCGGCCGCAACGGCCGCCATCCGCTGCCCGAGCGGGCCGATTTCGCCGCCCTGATGCGGGCCCAGGGCCTGACCGCGCGGTCGGACGTCGTGGTCTATGACGCGGGCAACGGCATGTTCGCCGTCCACCTGTGGTGGATGTTGCGCTGGCTGGGACACGAGTCCGTGTCGGTGCTGGACGGCGGATGGGCGGCCTGGCAGGCCATGGGCGGCGAGACCGAGACGGGGCCCAGGGCCCCCTCGCTCAGCGAGGCCCAGGCGCTGCAGGGCCTGGTGCTGACGCGCCAGCCGTCCATGCCGGTGGTGGACGCCCGGGCGGTGCTGGCCAATCTGGACGAGCCGCGCTTCACCGTGCTGGATGCCCGCGCGCCGGAGCGCTTCAGCGGCCAGGTCGAGCCCATCGATCCGGTGGGCGGCCATATCCCCGGCGCCCTCAACCGGCCGTTCACGCAAAACGTCGGCGATGACGGCCGCTTCAAGCCCGCCGCGCAGCTGCGCGAGGAATTCGAGGCCCTGCTGGGCGGGCGCCTGGACCGCGGCATCGTCCACCAGTGCGGCTCGGGGATCACGGCCTGCCACAACGTCTTTGCCATGGAATTGGCGGGCCTGCGCGGATCGGCGCTGTATCCGGGATCCTGGAGCGAATGGTGCTGCGATCCCGAGCGCCCGGTGGCCAAGGGCAGCTGATCGGGCCGCGGCCCGATCAGCCGGCGTGCGGCGCGCGGGCCGGGCCCTCGTCCATCATGCGCCGGTACCAGGCATGGAAATGCGCCATGCCGTCCTCGAGCGGGCTCTGGTAGGGGCCGCTTTCGCTGGTGCCGCGCTCCATCAGGGCGCGGCGCCCGGCATCCATGCGCTCGCCGATCTCGTCGTCTTCGACCGCGGTCTCCAGGTAGGCCGCGCGCTGGGCCTCGATGAATTCCCGCTCGAAGGCGACGATCTCTTCGGGATAGTAGAACTCGATGACGTTCACGGTCTCCTGCGGGCTGACCGGATGCAGCGTCGACAGCACCAGGACGTGCGGGTAGAGCTCGATCATGTGGGTGGGGAAATACGTCACCCAGATGGCGCCGAAGTCCGGCGCCGATCCCGACCGGTACTGCAGCAGCCGGTCGTGCCATTGGCGGTAGACGTCCGTGCCGGGCTGGCCCAGCGCCTGGTGGACGCCGACTTTCTGCATGCTGTGGAATTCGCCGAATTCCCAGCTCAGGTCGTCGCAGGTCACGAACTGCCCCAGCCCCGGATGGAAGGGCCCCACGTGATAGTCTTCCAGGTAGACCTCGATGAAGGTCTTCCAGTTGTAATGGCAGCGGTGCACCTCGACGTGGTCCAGGCGGTAGTCGCCGAAGTCGAATTCCGGGCGCGCGAACAGCCCGTCCAGGTCCTGGGCGGGATGGCGCTGGCCCTCGAAGAGCAGGCCGTGGTAGCGGTTCAGGGGAAAGTCCGTCAGGCGCGCGTCCGGCTTGTCCGGAAACAGCGGCGCGTCCAGCAGATTGCCGCGTGCGTCGTAGCTCCAGTGGTGGATCGGGCACAGGATGCGGCCCCCGGTCTGGCACAGGTTGCCCGAGGCGCAGGACGCGTCGCGCCCGTCCTGGCTGCCCAGCATCAGGGCCTGGCGGTGGCGGCAGACGTTGGACAGCAGGCGGACGTCGTGGCGGTCCCGCAGCAGGACGCGGCCGCCGCCTTCGTGGGTGAGGGTGCGCCAGTCGCCGGACTCGGGCACCATCTGCTCGTGGCCGACATAGCGGGCGCTGCGGGCAAAGACCCGCCGGCGTTCCTGTTCCAGGATGGCCGGGTCGAAGTAATGCTGCACGGGCAGCTGGCTGGCCAGGTCCGCGCCGGTCGGGATGGTCGGGTAGCTCATGGTTCCCCCCGCGAAGAAAGAAGCCGGCTGGCCGGTTTCGGGGCCGTGCCGGTGCGAAGAAAAACACCCGTCGGGGGATGATCCCTCGGACGGGTCAGGGGACAAAATTGTACATCACGGGGGGCGGCGGGCCTGCCGGGCGGGATCCGGGGGATTTCCCCGGCTGGCGGTGAAGGGGTTTTCATGGGCTGCCCGGCTTCTCGTACAATCCAGTCTGGAAAGCAGAGACGAAAATCCATGGTCAAGGAAAAAACCGCATTGTGCACGGATCCCTCGCAGGCCGGCGCGGCGATGCCGCAGGACTTCGAGTCGGCGCTGGCCGAGCTGGAATCCCTGGCGGCCCGCATGAGCGACGGCGATCTCGGCCTCGAGGAATCCATCGCGCTCTACCAGCGCGGGGTGGCCCTGGCGCGGGTGTGCCAGCAGCGGCTCGATGCCGCCGAACAGCAGGTACGGGTCTTGCAGGGCCAGTTGCTCGAGCCTCTCGAAGGCGCGCCCGGGCAGGAAACGTCATGATCTCGTCTTCCGGCGGTTTCGACCAGTGGCTGCGGGATGCCGTGGACCACGTCGGCGCGGTGCTGGGCGAACTCCTGCCCACCCCCGACGACGGCCCCGCGCGCCTGCACGAGGCCATGCGCTACGCGGCGCTGGGCCCCGGCAAGCGGATCCGCGCCGCCCTGGTCTATGCGGCCGGCGAGGCCAGTTGCGCCCCGGGCGTGGCGACCGCGGCCCAGGACCTGGCGCTGGACGGCGCCGCCGCGGCCGTCGAACTCGTCCATGCCTATTCCCTGATCCACGACGACCTGCCGTGCATGGACGACGACGACCTGCGGCGCGGGCGGCCCACCGTCCACCGGCAGTTCGACGACGAGGCCCTGGCCATGCTGGCGGGCGACGCCCTGCAGCCCCTGGCCTTCGATTGCCTGGCGCAGATGCCCATCGCGCCGGCCCTGGTCGTGCAGGCCGTGCAGCTGCTGGCCCGCGCGGCCGGCAGCGAGGGCATGGTCGGCGGCCAGGCCATCGACTGCGCCAGCGTGGGCCATGCCCTGTCCGTCGAGGCGCTGCAACGCATGCACCGCATGAAGACCGGCGCCATGCTCGAGGCCAGCGTGCTGCTGGGCGGGGTGGTGGCGGGGGCCAGTTCCACCGTGCGCGCCGGGCTGGAGTCCTACGCCGCCGCGATGGGGCTCGCCTTCCAGGTGGTCGATGATATCCTGGACGTGACGGCCGATTCCGCCACCTTGGGCAAGACCGCCGGCAAGGATGCCGCCCAGGGCAAGCCCACCTATGTCTCCATCATGGGGCTCGAGGCTTCCCGCGAACTGCTGCTGAGCCTGCGCGAGCAGGCCCACGAAGCCCTGCTGCCGCTGGGGCCGCCGGCCTGCCGGCTGCGCGAGCTGGCCGATTACATCATTGGCCGGACCCATTGACGCGCGGGCCGGGCAACCATGAAGAAGGCATGATGACGACTCTACTGGAAGGGATCAATGCGCCGGCGCAGTTGCGCCGGCTGGACCGCCGCGAACTGAAGGACGTGGCCGACGAGCTGCGCGCCTTCGTCCTGGATTCGGTCGCCCGCACGGGCGGGCACCTGTCCTCGAACCTCGGGACGGTCGAGCTGACGCTGGCCCTGCATTATGTCTTCAATACCCCGCAGGACCGCCTCGTCTGGGACGTGGGCCACCAGTCCTATCCGCACAAGATCCTGACGGGCCGGCGCGAGGCCATGGCGGGGCTGCGCCAGCAGGGCGGGATCTCGGGTTTTCCCCGGCGCAGCGAATCCCCCTACGACGCCTTCGGCACGGCGCATTCCTCGACCTCGATCTCCGCCGCGCTGGGCATGGCGGTGGCCGCGCGCAACGCCGGCATCGACCGCCAGCACATCGCGGTGATCGGCGATGGCGCCATGACGGCCGGCATGGCCTTCGAGGCGTTGAACAACGCCGGTGTGACGCCCGACGTCAACCTGCTGGTGGTGCTGAACGACAACGACATGTCGATCTCCCCGCCGGTGGGGGCGCTGAACTACTATTTCGCGCGCCTGCTGTCGGGGCAGTTCTATGCTCGCGCCAAGATGATGGGGCGCGCGATGCTGCAGCACGTGCCGCCGGCCCTGGCGCTGGCCCGCAAGCTCGAAGGCCATGCCAAGGGCATGCTGTCGCCGGCCACGCTGTTCGAGGAACTGGGCTTCAACTACATGGGCCCGATCGATGGCCACGATCTCGAGGCCCTGATTCCGACGCTCGAGAACATCCGCGCCCTCAAGGGCCTGCAGTTCCTGCACGTCGTCACCCGCAAGGGCCAGGGCTACAAGCTCGCCGAGGCCGATCCCGTGCTGTACCACGGCCCGGGCAAGTTCGATCCCTCGGTCGGCATCCAGAAACCCGCCCAGCCGGCGCGCCAGACCTTCACCCAGGTCTTCGGCCGCTGGCTGTGCGACATGGCCGCGGCCGACGAGCGGCTGGTGGGCATCACCCCGGCCATGCGCGAGGGCAGCGGCCTGGTGGAATTCGAACGCGCCTTTCCGCGCCGGTATTTCGACGTGGGAATCGCCGAGCAGCATGCCGTCACCTTTGCCGCGGGCCTGGCCTGCGAGGGCTGCAAGCCGGTGGTCGCCATCTATTCGACGTTCCTGCAGCGCGGCTACGACCAGCTGATCCACGACGTGGCCCTGCAGAACCTGGACGTCACCTTCGCGCTGGACCGCGCCGGCATCGTGGGCGCCGATGGCGCCACCCATGCCGGAAACTACGACATCGCCTACCTGCGCTGCGTGCCCAATATGGTGGTGGCGACCCCCTCGGACGAGCACGAGGCGCGGCTGCTGCTCAATGCCTGCTACCGGCATCCCGGCCCGGCCTCGGTGCGCTATCCGCGCGGGGCGGGGCGCGGCGCCGAGCCGGGCGACAGCCTGGATCCGGTCGAGATCGGCCGCGCCGTGGTGCGCCGCGAGGGCCGCGACGTGGCGATCCTGGCATTCGGCACGCTGCTGCCCCAGGCGGCGCAGGCGGCCGAGGCGCTGGACGCCACGCTGGTGGACATGCGCTTCGTCAAGCCGCTGGACGAGGCGCTGCTGGCAAGCTTGGCCGGCAGCCACACGCTGTTCGTCACGCTCGAGGAGGCCGCCGTCATGGGCGGGGCCGGCAGCGCGGTGACGGAATACTTCAATCGGGAGGCGATCGTGCGCCCGGTTCTGCAGCTCGGGCTGCCGGACGAATTCATCGATCACGGGGACCAGAAGGCGATCCTGGCCGGGCTCGGCCTGGACGCCCAAGGGATCGAGGCGTCGATACGCCAGCGTTTGGAGAGGAACCATCCATGAATACGGTGCTCGATCCGGTGGCCATCGCCATGCCGGATGTGCAAAGCGGGGCCGACACCCGGCACATCGCCATCCAGCGGGTGGGGGTGCGCGGCGTGCGCCACCCGCTGCTGGTGGCCACCGCCGGCCAGCCGCAGGCCACCATTGCCGACTGGGAAATGACCGTGGCGCTGCCCGCCGAGGAAAAGGGCACCCACATGTCGCGCTTCATCGCGCTGCTGGAATCCCACCGCACCCAGGCCCTGGATCCGGCGGCGATGGCGCGCATGGCGGTCGCCATGCTCGACCACCTGCAGGCCGAGGCGGGCGACGTCACGGCCCGCTTTCCCTATTTCCTGGAAAAGGCGGCCCCCGTGTCCGGCGTGCGCAGCCTGATGGACTACCAGGTCCGCTGGACGGTGCGCGCCCGCCGCGGCCAGCCGCCCGGGTTCTCCCTCGAGGTCCAGGTGCCGGTGACCAGCCTGTGCCCGTGCTCCAAGGCGATTTCCGAGTACGGCGCCCATAATCAGCGCTCGCACGTCACGGTGCGCCTGGATTGCGCCGCCGGCCAGGCGCCGACGCTCGACGAGCTGATTCCCCGCATCGAGGCCCAGGCCTCGTCCGAGCTCTGGGGCCTGCTCAAGCGCGCCGACGAGAAATTCGTCACCGAGCGCGCCTACGAGAATCCGAAGTTCGTCGAGGACCTGGTGCGCGACGTCGCCGTCATGCTGCAGCGCCTGCCGGGCGTGCTCGCCTACGAGGTCGAGGCGGAGAACTTCGAGTCGATCCACAACCATTCCGCCTACGCGGTAGTGCGCAGCGCCTAGGCGATGTGCTAGAATGCCGGGTTACTTGCTCGACCGTTGCCTGGATCCCGCCGCATACGCGGGGCGGATCGTCAGTGCCGGCGGGCTGTCTGTCAACATCGCAGATATCCACAAGGAGTCATTCATGCGTCACTACGAAGTAGTGTTTATCGTGCATCCCGATCAGAGCGAGCAGGTGCCCGCCATGATCGAGCGCTACCAGACCATGGTCACGACCAACGGCGGCCAGATCCACCGCGTCGAGGACTGGGGCCGCCGCCAGCTGGCCTACCCGATCCAGAAGCTCGTCAAGGCCCACTACGTGTGCTTCAACATCGAGTGCGGCCAGGCCGCGCTGGACGAACTGGAACACTCGTTCCGCTACAACGACGCCATCCTGCGTCACCTGTTCATCAAGACCAAGCACGCCCACACCGAACCGTCGATCATGATGAAGTCGGTGGAACGCGAAGAGGCCCGCAAGGCCTCCGCCGAGTCCTCCTCGAACTCCTGATCCGGCGCTCGCGCGATCCGTGAACCGAGTCGAGCTGGCCGCGCATCTGACCGAGATTCCGCCCTTGCGCCACACGCCGGCAGGTCTGCCCGTGCTGCAGGTGCAAATGGCCCATGAATCCCAGGTGCTCGAAGCCGGACTTCCCCGCACGGTTTCCATGGAACTGAAAGCGGTGGCGCTGGGAGACGTCGCTCTGGCACTGGCCAAGGCCCCCGTGGGCAGTCCCGTGCGAATCGTCGGTTTCCTGGCCCCCCAGCGGCAGGGATCGGATCGGCTGGTGTTGCATATCCAGCAGCTTGTGCAGGCACATTGAATGAACCCCCCGGGCACGGCCCGGCATCAGACAAAGGCAAACATCATGGCTTACTTCAAGAAGTCGAAAGAGAAACGCAAATTCGGGCAACAGAATCCGCTGTTCAAGCGCCGCAAGTTCTGCCGCTTCACGGTCGCCAAGGTCGAGGAAATCGACTACAAGGACCTGGACACCCTGCGTGATTTCATCCAGGAAAACGGCAAGATCATCCCGGCCCGCCTGACCGGCACCAAGGCCCACTACCAGCGCCAGCTGGACACCGCCATCAAGCGCGCGCGCTTCCTGGCGCTGTTGCCGTACACCGACAACCACAACTAAACCGAGGTCCCCGTCATGCAAGTCATTCTGCTTGAAAAAGTCGTCAATCTCGGGAACCTGGGTGACGTGGTGCGTGTGCGCGATGGCTACGCCCGCAACTACCTGATTCCCCAAAAGATCGCCCGCCGCGCGACCGACGCCGCCCTGAAGGAATTCGAGGCCCGCCGCGCCGAGCTCGAAAAGCACCAGGCCGAAAAGCTGGCCGCCGCCCAGGCGCTGTCCGAAAAGCTGCACGGCTACGCCCTGGTCATCAGCCAGAAGGCCGGCGTCGACGGCCGCCTGTTCGGCTCCGTGACCAACATGGACGTGGCCAAGGCCCTGCAGGACGCCGGTTTCACCGACGTCCACAAGGGCCAGGTCCGCATGCCCGACGGCGCCATCAAGGCCGTGGGCGAGTTCCCGCTGCAGGTTGCGCTGCACGCCGACGTGGTGGCCGACGTCACCCTGACGGTGCAGGGCGAAATGGCCTGATGCCATTTCCGCCTGCCGTGCTACATTCCTTCCTGGAATGAATGGCAGGGCAAGCTTCAAAGGCCGGCACCATGCCGGCCTTTTTCATGGAACCGAGGATCTCTGGGTGGAAATCGAAACCGACAAGCAGCTGGATTATCTGCGGGTGCCCCCGCATTCGATCGAGGCCGAACAGTCGGTGCTGGGCGGCCTGCTGCTGGACAACGCCGCCTTCGACCGGATCGCGGACGTCCTGACCGAGGACGATTTCTACCGCTTCGACCACCGCCTGATCTGGCAGCACATCACCCGCCTGGTGGCCCTTGCGCGCCCGGCCGACGTCATCACCGTCCATGAGTCGCTCAGCACTTCCGGCAAGGCCGAGGACTGCGGCGGCCTGCCGTACCTGAACGCCCTGGCGCACAACACGCCATCGGCCGCCAACATCCGCCGCTACGCCGAGATCGTGCGAGAACGGTCCATGCTGCGCAAGCTGGTCTCCATCAGCGACGAGATATCGGCGGCGGCGTTCAATCCGCAGGGCAAGGAAGCCCGCCAGATCCTCGACGAGGCCGAATCCCGCGTCTTCCAGATCGCCCAGGAAGGCGCGCGCGGCATGGCCGGCTTCCAGGAGATCCGGCCGCTGCTCGCGCAGGTGGTCGAGCGCATCGACGAGCTCTATCACCGCGAGGGCGATTCCGACGTCACCGGCGTGCCCACGGGCTTCGACGATCTGGACCGCATGACCTCGGGCCTGCAGCCCGGCGACCTGGTGATCGTGGCGGGGCGCCCGTCCATGGGCAAGACCTCGTTTTCCATGAACATCGGCGAGCACGTGGCCATCGAGCAGGGCCTGCCGGTGGCGGTGTTCTCCATGGAAATGGGCGCTGTGCAGCTGGCCATGCGCATGATCGGCTCGGTGGGCATGCTGGACCAGCACCGCATGCGCACGGGCAAGCTGAACCAGGACGACTGGCCGCGCCTGACGCACGCCGTACAGAAGGTCGAGCAGGCCCAGATCTACATCGACGAGACGCCCGCCCTGACCTCGATGGAGGTCCGCGCCCGCGCGCGGCGGCTGTCGCGCCAGTGCGGCCAGCTCGGACTGATCGTCATCGACTACATCCAGCTCATGTCCGGCAGCGGAGGGGGGGAGAACCGCGCCACCGAGATCTCGGAGATCAGCCGTTCGCTCAAGGGCCTGGCCAAGGAGCTGAACTGCCCCCTGATCGCGCTGTCGCAGCTCAACCGCAGCCTCGAACAGCGCCCCAACAAGCGTCCGGTCATGAGCGACCTGCGCGAATCCGGCGCCATCGAGCAAGACGCCGATGTGATCATCTTCATCTACCGCGACGAGGTCTACAACCCCGACTCGCCGGACAAGGGCACCGCCGAGATCATCATCGGCAAGCAGCGTAACGGCCCCATCGGCACGGTGCGCCTGACCTTCCAGGGCGCCAGCACGCGGTTCCTGAATTTCTCGGCGGCGCCGTCGTTCTGAGGCCGCCGGGCCTCAGGCGCCGCCCGTCATCCGCAGGGCCATGCGCAGGGCGGCCCGCAGGGACGCGGGGTCGGCGATGCCCTGGCCCGCGATGTCGAAGGCCGTGCCGTGGTCCACGCTGGTGCGCACGAAGGGCAGGCCGACCGTCACGTTGACGCCCTCGTCCAGCCCCAGGTATTTCACCGGGATCAGCCCCTGGTCGTGGTACTGGGCGACGACGATGTCGAACTCGCCCTGGCGCGCCCGCATGAAAACCGTATCCCCCGGCCAGGGGCCGGAGGCGTCCAGCCCCTCGGCCCGCGCCTGCTCGACTGCGGGGCGGATGTGGCGGGCTTCCTCGTCGCCGAAGGCGCCGCCTTCGCCGGCGTGGGGGTTCAGGCCCGCCACGGCGATGCGCGGCCGCGCGATGCCGGACTGCCGGCAGGCCAGGTCCGCCAGGCGGATCGCCCGCAGTTCCGCCGCCTGGCTGATGGCCGCCGGCACCTCGGCCAGGGCCATGTGGATGGTCACCAGCAGGACGCGCAGTTCGTCGTTGGCGAGCATCATGGCGTAGTCGGCCGTGCCGGTGCGTTCGGCGAGGATCTCCGTGTGTCCCGGAAAATCGGCCCCCCCGGCGTGCATGGCGCCCTTGTGCAGCGGCGCCGTCACCAGCGCCCGCAGGCGCCCGGCCAGGGCGTCGTCGATGGCATGGCACAGGTATTCGTAGGCGCCGCGCCCCGCCCGGGCGTCGACCCGGCCCGGGGGCAGGTCCTCGGGCAGGGGCTGCCAGCGGTTGAGCACGCCGATGGTCCCGGAGGTCGTGCCCGGTCCCGGCGCCTCCAGCGCCTCGATCCGCAGCGAGGCGTCCAGGCCCAGGGCGCGGCAGGCGCGCGCCAGGGCGCCGGCATCGCCGTAGACCACCGCCGGATGCGGCAGGCCCTCGGCGAACAATCGTACGATCAGTTCCGGGCCGATGCCCGCGGCATCCCCCAGCGTGAATGCCAGCGGCAGGCGCGCGCGCGCCGGGCCGCCGACCTCAGAGGGCATCGCTGGCATAGTCGGCCAGTCGCGAGCGTTCGCCGCGCTGCAGGGTCACGTGCCCCGCATGCGGCCAGCCCTTGAAGCGGTCCACCACGTAGGTCAGCCCTGAACTGCCTTCCGTGAGGTAGGGCGTGTCGATCTGCGCGATGTTGCCCAGGCAGACGATCTTGGTGCCGGGGCCGGCCCGCGTGATCAGGGTCTTCATCTGCTTGGGCGTGAGGTTCTGGGCCTCGTCGATGATCAGGAACTTGTTCAGGAAGGTGCGGCCGCGCATGAAATTCAGGGACTTGACCTTGATGCGCGAGCGGATCAGGTCCATGGCCGGCGTCTTGGTCCAGTCCTGGCCGTTGCCGCTGGTGCTGATGGCGCTGCCCGCCCCCTGGTGCAGGACCTCCAGGTTGTCCTCCAGCGCACCCATCCAGGGCAGCATCTTTTCTTCCTCGGTGCCCGGCAGGAAGCCGATGTCGTCGCCCACCGGCACGGTGGCGCGGGTGATGATGATCTCGGTGTAGCGCTTGGTCTCGAAGGTCTGCGCCAGCGCGCTGGCCAGGGTCAGCAGGGTCTTTCCGGTGCCCGCCTGGCCCAGCAGCGAGACGAAGTCGATGTCCGGGTTCATGAGCAGGTTGAGGGCGAAATTCTGCTCGCGGTTGCGGGCGGTGATCCCCCAGACGCTGTTCTTGCCGTGGCTGAAATCACGCAGCGTGGCCAGCACGGCGCTCTTGCCGGTCACCTCGCGCACCTGCGCCGACAGCGGCATGTCGCCTTCGTAGTAGACGAATTCATTGACGCTGAACTGGGTGCACAGGGGGCCGCGCACCCGGTACCAGGTCAGGCCGTTCTGCTGCCAGGACTCGATGTCCTTGCCGTGGCGGATCCAGAAGTTCTCCGGCAGCGGCATGATGCCGTCGTAGAGCAGGTCCGAATCGTCCAGCACGTGGTCGTTCAGGTAGTCCTCGGCCGGCAAGCCCAGGGCGCGCGCCTTCAGGCGCATGTTGATGTCCTTGGACACCAGCACGATCTCGCGCTTGGGGGATTCCTGGCGCAGGCCGTGGACGATGCTCAGGATGACGTTGTCCGCCTTGCCCATGGGCAGCTCGATCGGCAGGCTGGCCTCCGTCGGCCGGGTCTGGAAGTGCAGGGAGCCCAGCGCGTCCTTGGCGCCCGAGGCATCCAGCGGAATGCCCTTGTTCAGGTCGCCGCTGTTGATCAGCTCGTCCAGCGAGCGGCTGACCTGCCGGGCGTTGCGCGCGACCTCGGACATGCCTTTTTTCTGGTGGTCCAGTTCTTCCAGCACGATCATGGGCAGGAAGACGTCGTGCTCGGCGAAGCGGAACAGCGACATGGGATCGTGCAGCAGGACGTTGGTATCCAGCACGAAAAGTTTGCGCTGGGCCACCGGCAGGCGCTTGGCGCGCGGCCTGGCCGCAGCCGGTGCCGGGGCCTTGGCCGCCGGGGCGGATTCGCGGGCGGCGGCCGGGCCGTCGGGCTTGCGCGGCTCGGCGGACTGCGCCGCGCGGCCGTTGTCCTTGGCGGCGGGCGGCCGGGCGGCGGGCGTCGCGGCCGGCGCGGCGGCCTGGGCGGCTGCGCGGGTCACCTGCTGCGTGCTCGCCACCGGCTGCGGCGCCTTGGTCAGGATGGCGGCAACCGGGCGCTTTGCCCGCGGCCGGGCCGGAGCGGCCTCGGCGACGGCTGCCGGCGGCGTGTCAGGGCTGCGCGGGCGTGCGGGCCGCGGATCGGTCGAGGGGCTGGGATCCACCGTGGCGCCGAGCTGGGCCGGCGGTTTCGGAAGGGGCATGAGGGCTCCAGAGTAAGGGAGTGACGGCGCTGCGCCCGCGGCCTCAGGCGGCCAGGTTGCGGGCGGCCTGCAGCACTTCTTCGGCGTGTCCGGGAACGCGCACGCCGCGCCATTCCTGCACCAGGATGCCGTTGCGGTCGACCAGGAAGGTGCTGCGTTCGATGCCGCGCACCTGCTTGCCGTACATGTTCTTTTGTTTCATCACCCCGAACAGCTCGCACAGGGTTTCGTCCGGATCCGAGATCAGGGCGAAGGGCAGGTCCTGCTTGCCGGTGAAGTTCTCATGGGATTTCAGGGAGTCGCGGGAAATGCCGTAGATGCCGCATTCGATGGCCTGGAACCGGGGGTACAGGTCACGGAAGTCCTGGGATTCGGCGGTGCATCCCGGCGTGTTGTCCTTGGGGTAGAAATAGAGGACGAACGGCTTGCCCCGCAAGGCGGCGGAATCGAAGGCGCCGTGCGTGGAGTCGGCGTTCAGGGCGGGCAGGGGCTGGCCGGTGGCGACAGAGGTCATGCTTGGGGATCTCCGGGTAGCAAGAGGGCCAGGACGCGCCTTTCCTCGGACATGAGAATGTTGTAGGTCCGGGCGGCGGCCTGGGTGGTCATGGTCTCGACGCCGATCCCCAGTTGCAGCAGCGGACGGGTGGCGTCGGGAGGCAGGAAAGTCTGGCGGGTGCCGGTGCCGATCAGCAGGACCTCGGGGGCATCCGGGGGCAGCGCGGCGGGCGTGTCATCCAGGAAGGCCATGGGGTCCCCCGACGCGGCGTCCAGGCCCACGAGAGCCTTCAGGAAGGCGGCGTCGATGTCGGCGGCGGAATGCAGGTCCACGGGGCGCACCGGACCCTCGGGGCCGAAGCAGATGGCGGTCTCGTAGCGGACGCGGTTGATCTCCAGGTGGTGTTCGCCGTAGGCCGTGACGGTATTGAGCGCGGGGTTGAAGTCTTTTTGCAATAGCACGGGACGCTCCAGAGTTCCTGTGATGATAGCGCAGTGCAGGGCCGGGCGGGATCGCCGGCGCCGATTTGCGAGTCGCAGGCGCATGCGCTAGATTATCGAATTTGCTGCACCGCAGCCATGGCTTGCCGATTCCGTTTCCGCCCTGTCCGAGGACCATCATGACGACCTTTCCGCGCATCGAGCGCCTGCCTCCCTACGTGTTCAACATCACGGGGGAACTGAAGATGGCCGCCCGGCGGCGCGGCGAGGACATCATCGACATGTCGATGGGCAATCCCGACGGCCCGACCCCGGCGCACATCGTCGGCAAGCTGGTCGAGGTCGCCGAGCGCGAGAACACCCACGGCTATTCGGTGTCCAAGGGCATTCCGCGCCTGCGCCGCGCCATCACCGGCTGGTACCAGCGCCGCTACGGGGTGGAATTCGATCCGGACAGCGAAGCCATCGTGACCATCGGCTCGAAAGAGGGCCTGGCCCACCTGATGCTGGCCACCCTGGACCGCGGGGACACGGTGCTCGTGCCCAATCCCAGCTATCCCATCCATATCTACGGCGCCGTGATCGCCGGCGCCAACATCCGCTCGGTGCCCATGACGCCGGGCCTGGATTTCTTCGAGGAAATCGAGCGCGCCGTGCGCGAGGCCATTCCCAAGCCCAAGATGATGATCCTGGGTTTTCCCAGCAATCCCACGGCGCAGTGCGTGGACCTGTCCTTCTTCGAGCGCATCGTGGCGCTGGCCAAGGAACACGGCATCCTCGTCGTGCACGACCTGGCCTACGCGGACATCACCTTCGACGGCTACGTGGCGCCGTCCATCATGCAGGTCGAGGGCGCGCGCGACGTGGCGGTGGAATTCTTCACCATGAGCAAGAGCTACAACATGGCCGGCTGGCGCATCGGCTTCATGGTGGGCAACCGCGAGCTGGTCAATGCGCTGGCGCGCATCAAGAGCTACCACGACTACGGCACCTTCACGCCCATCCAGGTGGCCGCCATCGCCGCCCTGGAAGGCCCGCAGGACTGCGTCTCCGAGGTCGTCGAGCAGTACCGCCGGCGGCGCGACGTGCTGGCCCGGGGACTGCAGGAGGCCGGCTGGCCGGTGGACGTGCCCAAGGCCTCGATGTACATCTGGGCGCGGATTCCCGAAGCCTACCGCGCCCTGGGCTCGCTCGAATTCTCCAAACGGCTGCTGGCCGACGCCAAGGTCGCCGTCTCGCCGGGCATCGGCTTTGGCGAATACGGCGACGGATACGTGCGGTTCGCGCTCATCGAGAACGAGCAGCGCACCCGCCAGGCGGTGCGCGGCATCAAGGACATGTTCCGCAAGGACGGGCTGCTGAAATGAAACCCATCCGAATCGGCTTGCTGGGGCTCGGGGTCGTCGGCGGCGGCGTCTGGACGGTGCTGGCGCAAAACGGCGGCGAGATCGCCCGCCGCGCCGGGCGGCGCATCGAGGTCGCCGCGGTGGCAGTGCGCGACGTCGCCAAGGCGCGCGCCCTGGTCGGCCCGGACGTCCGGGTGCTCGACGACGGCATGGCGCTGGCGCGCGATCCGGACATCGACATCGTCGTCGAACTGATGGGCGGCGATACCGTGGCCCGCCAGTGCATTCTCGCCGCCATCGACAGCGGCAAGCACGTCGTCACGGCCAACAAGGCCCTGCTGGCCATCCACGGCAACGAGATCTTCGGCGCCGCGCAGGCTGCGGGCGTGATGGTGGCCTTCGAGGCGGCCGTGGCCGGCGGCATTCCCATCATCAAGGCCATCCGCGAGGGCCTGACGGCCAACCGCATCCAGTGGGTGGCCGGGATCATCAACGGCACGACGAACTTCATCCTGTCCGAGATGCGCCAGCGCGGGCTGCCCTTCGACGCCGTGCTGGCCGAGGCGCAGCGCCTGGGCTATGCCGAGGCCGACCCGACCTTCGACATCGAGGGCGTGGATGCCGCGCACAAGCTCACGCTGCTCGCCTCCCTGGCTTTCGGCATCCCGGTGCAGTTCGACAAGGCGGCCACCGAGGGCATCTCCCGCCTGGCCTCCGAGGACATCGTCCATGCCGAGCGCCTGGGCTACCGCATCAAGCTGCTGGGCATCACGCGCCGCCGCGCCGACGGCATCGAGCTGCGCGTGCATCCGACGCTGGTGCCGGCCGACTGCCTGCTGGCCAATGTCGAGGGCGCCATGAACGCCGTGCTGGTGCGCGGCGACGTGGTCGGCCTGTCCATGTACTATGGCCAGGGCGCCGGCGCGCTGCCCACGGCCTCGGCCGTGGTCGCGGACCTGGTCGACGTCGCCCGGCTGCAGATGGCCGATCCGGAGCACCGGGTGCCGCACCTGGCCTTCCAGCCCGACGCGGTCGTCGACATTCCGGTGCTGCCCATGGCCGAGGTCCGCTCCAGCTTCTACTTGCGCCTGCGGGTGGACGACCGCCCCGGCGTGCTGGCGGACCTGGCGCGCATCCTGTCGGGGGCCGGCATCTCGGTGGGCTCCATGTTCCAGCAGCCCCACGGCGACCACCAGGCCGAGATCATCTTCCTGACCCACGAAGCCCGCGAGGGCGACGTCGACGAGGCCCTGCGCGTCATGCGGGGCCAGCCTTTCGTGCGCTCCGACGTGACGCGCCTGCGCGTGGAGAACCTGAATTGAAATACCGATCCACCCGGGGCGGCATGGCCCCCTTGCCCTTTTGCGACATCCTCCTCGAGGGCCTGGCCCCGGACGGCGGCCTGAGCCTGCCCGAGTCCCTGCCGCGCCTGGACGAGGCGCTGCTGGAATCCTGGCGCGGCCTGGACTATGCCGGGCTGGCGGCCCGGGTCCTGGGGCTGTTCATCGACGACATCCCGGCCGACGACCTGCTGCGCATGACGCAGGCCGCCTACGCGCCCGAGGTCTTCCCGCGGATCGCGCCGGTCAAGCCGCTGCAGCCCGGCCTGTCGCTGCTGGGCCTCTCGGAAGGCCCCACGCTGGCCTTCAAGGACATGGCCATGCAGTTCCTCGGCCAGGTCTTCGAGTACGTCCTGGCGCAGCGCGGCCAGACCCTCAACATCCTGGGGGCGACCTCGGGCGACACCGGGTCGGCGGCGGAATACGCCCTGCGGGGCAAGCGCGGGGTGGCCGTGTTCATGCTGTCGCCGCATGGGCGCATGAGCGCGTTCCAGCGGGCGCAGATGTATTCGTTGCAGGACGACAATATCCACAACATCGCCGTGCGCGGCGTATTCGACGAGTGCCAGGACATCGTCAAGGCCCTGGCGGGCGACCTCGAATTCAAGAGCCGCCACCGCCTGGGGGCGGTGAATTCCATCAATTGGGCGCGCATCGCCGCCCAGATCGTGTATTACGTCTGGGGCTGGCTGCGGGCCACGCAGGGTCCGGGCGAGCCGGTGTCCTTCGCCGTGCCCTCGGGCAACTTCGGCAACATCCTGGCGGGCCACCTGGCGCGGCAGATGGGGCTGCCCATCCGCCGCCTGGTGCTGGCCACCAACGAGAACAACGTGCTGGAGGAGTTCTTCCGCACCGGCATCTACCGGCCGCGCCCGGCCAGCCAGACCTACGCGACCTCCAGCCCGTCGATGGACATTTCCCGGGCCTCGAACTTCGAGCGCTTCGTCTTCGACCTGGTCGACCAGGACGCCGGCCGCGTGCGGGCGCTGATGGAGGAATTGCGCGCCACCGGCCAGTTCGACCTGTCGGCGTCCAGGCCTCTGCTGGCCGGGCGCTACGGCTTTGCGGCGGGCGTCAGCACGCACGCCGACCGGCTGGCGACGATCCGGGCCGTGCGGGACGGCAGCGGGGTGCTGATCGATCCGCACACCGCCGACGGCGTCCATGTGGCCCGGGCCCATCTCGAGCCCGGCGTTCCCATGCTGGTGCTGGAGACCGCGCTGCCGGCGAAATTCGCCGAGACCATCGTCGAGGCCACCGGCGCGCCGCCGGAAGTCCCCGCCGCCCTGCGCGGCCTGGACCAGCTGCCCCAGCGCGTCACGGTCATGGACTGCGACGCCCGGCAGGTCGCCGACTACGTGGCGCGGCACGCCCTGTAGGGACGCGCGGCCTCAGGCCGCCCGGTAGGTCTGCAGGTGGATGCTGGTCTCGGACTGGCTGATGCCGCGGATCAGCCGGACGCGTTCCAGCACCTGCGACAATTCCTGCAGGTCGGCGGCGCGCAATTCCGCCAGCAGGTCCCAGCGGCCGTTGGTGTCGTGCAGGGCGGCCACGCACGGCTCGCCCAGCAGGCTGGCGATGACCGCGCGCGCCTCGTTGCCTTCCACCGCGATGCTCATCCAGGCCTGGATGGCCCGCGGCTGCACGTCGGGGCGCAGGCGCACCGTATAGCCCACGATCAGCCCGGCATCCTCGAGCCGGCGCATGCGCTGCGTCACGGTGCCGCGCGCGACCCCGAGGCGCCGGGCCAGGGTCGCGATGCTGGCGCGCGCATTGTCGCGCAGCAGCCGGATGAGCCGCTGGTCGGTCGAGTCGATGCTGATGTCCTTGATCATTCTGCCAGGTCCATGCTGCCGTTTTGATGATTTTATGCCGGAATTCACGCATTTCTGACGATAGTCATTGACGTGTGTTTCCGACACACTGGACACGACTCGACAATCTTCCAGGAGACCATCATGCGCGGGAACCGGCCAAGGCCTTCCAGGACCCTGTTTCTGGACACCCCCGACGTGGCGCGCCTGCTGGGCGGCATGGGCGTCCCGGCGGCCACGGACCAGCTCGCGCGGCAGCTGCGCGCGGATTTCCTGCGCTGGCCGGCATTCGACAAGGCCGCCCGGCTTGCCGCCTATACCCCGCAGGGCGTGGTCGAGCTGATGCCCATCACCGATGGCGCCCGTTACAGTTTCAAGTGCGTGAACGGCCATCCGGGCAACGGTGCCGCGGGCCTGCCCACCGTGATGGCGGTCGGGGCGCTGCTGGACTGCGACACGGGCATGGTCCGGCTGCTCAGCGAGCTGACCCTGAGCACCGCGTTGCGCACGGCGGCCACCTCGGCGCTGGCGGCCCAGGTCCTGGCGCGCCCGGGCAGCCGCTCCATGGCGCTGATCGGCAACGGCGCGCAAAGCGATTTCCAGGCCATCGCGTTTCACGCCCTGCTGGGCATCCGCGAGCTGCGCCTGTACGACGTGGACCGGGCGGCGTCGGCGCGCCTGCAGCGCAACCTGGAGGCCAGCCGGCTGGAGGGACTGCGGATCCGCGTCTGCGACTCGGCGGAGCAGGCCGTCCGGGGCGCCGATGTGGTCACGACGGCCACCGCGCGCCAGGGCGTGGCGCGGGTGCTGGACGCCGGCCTGATCGAGCCCGGCATGCACCTGAACGCCGTGGGCGGCGACTCGCCCGGCAAGACCGAGCTGGATCCCGCCATCCTGCCGCTGGCCTCGGTATTCGTGGAGTTCACGCCGCAGACGCGCAAGGAAGGCGAGATCCAGCACATGCCATCGGACTTTCCCGTCACCGAGCTGTGGCAGGTGCTGGCGGGGCACGCGCCCGGCCGCTCGGACGCGCGGCAGGTGACGCTCTTCGATTCCGTGGGCTTCGCCCTCGAGGATTATTCCGTCCTGACTTTCCTGCACGAGGCCGCTGTGCGGCAGGGCGCGGGCCGCTGGGTGGACATCGCGCCGGCCCAGGAGGACCCGCGCGACCTGTACGGCTGGATGCTGGCGCGCGAGCAGCCCCAGGCGGTGACGGCCTGAGGCGCTATCCTGTGCATGAGGCAAGCCGGCCGCGGGCCGGATCCACACGAAGGAGATGTCTTGAACACGTCCATCGCCTTGATCGGCGCGCCGACCGACGTCGGCGCGGGCGCCCTGGGCGCGTGCATGGGGCCCCAGGCGCTGCGCGTGGCCGGCCTGGGCCGCGCCCTGCGGCGCCAGGGCTGCGACGTCCTGGACCTGGGCGACCTGAGCGGACCGCCCAATCCCTGGCTGGCGGCGGCGCAGGGCCATCGGCATCTGGCGCAGGTCGCGCAGTGGAACGCGAAGGTGTTCGCCGCCGTTTCCGCGCAGCTGGAGACCGGCCGCCTGCCCATGCTGCTGGGCGGCGACCATAGCCTGGGCATCGGCTCGGTCGGGGCCGTGGCGCGGCGCTGCCGCGCGCGCGGCCAGCCGCTGCGCGTTTTCTGGCTGGACGCGCATGCGGATTTCAATACTGCGCAGCTGACGCCCAGCGGCAATCTGCATGGCATGCCGGTGGCCTGCCTGTGCGGCTTCGGCCCCCCGGATCTCGTGGAACTGGGCGGACCGGGCCCCGCGCTGCGCGTCGACGAGCTGCGCCTGGTCGGCATCCGCAGCGTGGATGCCGGCGAGCGCGCCTTCGTGCGCGAGCAGGGCCTGGACGTCTACGACATGCGCACCATCGACGAGCGCGGCATGCGGGCCGTGATGCGCGCGGCGCTGGCGGGCCTGCCGCCCGGGGCGCACGTCCACGTCAGTTTCGACGTGGATTTCCTGGACCCGGACTATGCGCCCGGCGTCGGCACCACGGTGCGGGGCGGACCGACCTGGCGCGAGGCGCAGTTGTGCATGGAGATGCTGGCCGACACCGGGCAGGTCGGCTCGGTGGACATCGTGGAACTCAACCCGGCGCTGGACGTGCGCAACGGCACGGCCGAGGTGGCCGTGGACCTGATCGAAAGCCTGTTCGGCAAGTCAACGCTGGCCCGCGCGGGCCGGACGGCTGCCGCCGTCCCCGGCGCCGGGGGCTGAGGCCAGCGCTGCCGCCCGCAGGCCGCTGCGCACGGCGCCCTCCAGCACGGCCGGATAGCCGGTATCGGTCCAGTCGCCGGCCAGCAGCAGGCCGTCCCAGGGCGTGGCCGGGCCGGGGCGGCGCAGTCCGGGCGTGACGTCGAACGTCGCCCGTTTTTCCGTGATCAGGGCCCAGGCTTCGACGGGCGGCAAGGGCGTGCGGACCTGGGCCGCGATCTGCGCCAGCACGCCGGCGGCGACCGCCGCCGTGTCCCGGCCGGCATAGCGGTCCGCGCGGCCGATCACGACGTGCGCCAGCCGGCGTTCGCCGGCGGCTGCGGCCCCCTCGCTGCGGTCGAACAGCCACTGCCCCCAGGCGTCCCGCGCGGGATCGTCGCGCAACAGGGCCAGGGCATGTCCCGATCTCCAGGGCCGTTCCAGGCGCAGGCTCAGCGTGCCGATGGCCGCGTGCCGCCAGTCGGGCCAGGCGCGCAGCCAGGTGTCGGCGCCGGGCAGGGGCCCGATCAGGCGCCGCGCCTCGCCGGGCGGGGTGGCGAGGATCACGCGGTCGCTGGGTTCCCCGTCGACCTCCCAGCCGCCCCCGGGGCGCGCCGCGATTTGCAGGACGCGCTGGCGCCTCAGGCGCTCGCCCAGCAGGTCCCGGGCCTGACGGGGCCAGAGCTCGTCCAGACCGGCGCGCGGAATGACGAGGCGGCTGGCCGCGGCGCCGGCGCCCAGGCTGTCGCGCAGCACGCGGGCCAGCAGGGCCGCCTCGGTGTCTTCCAGGGGCGTGTTGGTGGCAGCCAGGCACAGGGGCGCCCAGAGGCGCTCCAGCAGCCCCGGCGGGCACCCGAGCCGCCGCAGCCAGGCGGCCGCGTCCAGCACCGGGTCGATGTGGTCCGGATCCAGCGCCCGGAAAGTCCGCCACAGATGGCGGCGGCCGCGCCAGCCCTCCAGTCCCCGGCTGGCGCACAGGACGCCCAGCCGGTGCGCGGGGGCGGGCAGGGGCCAGAAGGCCAGCCGCAGCCGCCGGTCCGCGGATTCCAGGGCCAGGGGCCGGATGTCGCAGGCCTGGCCGGGGTCCACGCCCAGACTGCGCATCAGGTCCAGGGTCGCCCGGTAGGCGCCCAGCAGCAGGTGCTGGCCGTTGTCGGTCTCGATGCCCAGGGCGGGGTGCCGCACCCGGCGCGCGCGGCCGCCCGGCTGGGCCGCCGCTTCGTAGATCCGCACGTCGCAGCCGTCCCGGTGCAGGCGTACGGCCGCGGCCAGGCCGGCCCAGCCCGCGCCGACGACGGCGACCTTCATGCCGCCAGGCGGCGCACCAGGCCGGCGCCGCCGCCGACCCAGACCTTCCAGGCCAGCCAGAACTTGCGGATCGGCGTCAGGGCGATGCGCTGGTCCAGAACGTGCCAGCTGTCGCGCTCGATCTCGTCCAGCAGGGTGTGGTAGATGGCCGCCATCATCAGGCCGGGGCGCTGCGAGCGCCGGTCGGCCTCGGGCAGCAGGCGCATGGCGTCGCGGTACAGCTCGCGGGCGCGTCCCGTCTGCTGGCGCATCAGGGCCTCGAAGTTTTCCGTGTGGCGGCCGTCCAGGATGTCGTCGACCGTGACGCCGTGGCGCGCCATGTCGTCGGCCGGCAGATAGATGCGTCCGCGCCGGGCGTCGTCGCCCACGTCGCGGATGATGTTGGTCATCTGGAAGGCCAGGCCCAGGGTCTCGGCGTACTGCAGCGTGCGCGGATCGGTGTGGCCGAAGATGCTGGCCGACAGGTCGCCCACCACGCCCGCGGCGCGCCAGCAGTATTCCCGCAGGGCGGGCCAGTCCTCGTAGCGGAACTGGTCCAGGTCCATCTCCATGCCCTCGATCACGGCATAGAAGGGCTCGGGCCGCAGCCCGAAGGCCGTGACGTGGCGGGCCAGGGCGATGGCCACCGGATGGTCGGGGGTGCCGCCGAACATCTGCTCGACCTGGCCCCGCCACCAGGCGAGCTTCATCCGCGCCACCGAGGCCTCGCCGGCGTCGTCGACGATGTCGTCGACCTCGCGGCAGAAGGCGTACAGGGCCGTGATCGCCCGTCGGCGCTCGGGCGGCAGGAACAGGAAGGCGTAGTAGAAGCTGGAGCCGCTTTGCGCGGCCTTGCGCTGGCAGTATTCGTCAGGACTCATGGTGATCGGGCAGGGCAGGGGCCGGGCGCGGTCGGCAGAACGCGCGCCAGCATAGCAGGAAGGCGTCGCGGCGGCCCAGGATGGGCCGGTTGGCGCAGGGGTTGTAGCCGCCCTCGGCGAGCTTCTCGAGGATGCGCAGGCCGCCGTGGACGACGCAGCGCAGTTCCCAGCCGATGCGCCCCGGCAGCCGCCAGGCGAGCGGGCTGCCCGCCAGCAGCGACCGGCGGGCCTGCTCGGCCTGCTCCCGCAGCACCGCCTGCCAGGCGGGCGGCATCTGCGCCGGCCGCGCGCGGCACAGGTCGGCCAGGGCGGGCAGGGTGACCTCGTGGCGCGCCAGGCAGTCCAGCGGGATGTAGCAGCGGCCCTTGGCCTGGTCGATGGCGACGTCCTGGCAGAAGTTCACCCGCTGCAGGCCGGTGCAGATGGCGTCGGACTGGCTCAGGTCCAGGGGAGCGGTGGCGCCGAACAGGTGCAGCATGAGCCGGCCCACCGGGTCGGCCGAACGCCGGCAGTAATCCAGCAGGGCGGGCTCGTCGGGATAGCAGGATACGTCCAGGTCCTGCAGGAAGGCCGACAGCAGGTCGAGGAAGGGCTGGATCGGCAGCCGGTGATCCGCGATGGTCCGGCCCAGCTCGTCGAACAGGACGCGGTCGGCCGGCGCCAGGGGCGTGCGCACGTCCCGGTGGCTGCCCAGGTCCTGGATCGCCGAGCGCCAGGCCTCCAGGGCGGCGCGGCGGACGGAGGGCTCGGCCGTGCCCTCGTCGGCCAGGTCGTCGGCGCCGCGCGCGAACGCATACAGCGTGCGCACCGCCGGACGCAGGCGCGCCGGCAGCAGGATCGAGGCGACAGGGAAGTTTTCGTAGTGATCGGCGGCCATCATCCGGCAGTATACTGAGCCTCGGTTGGCGAGGCGTTCGTGCCCCGCTTTTCTGTTTCTTGAGGATCCCATGCCGCGTCCAATCCTGGCGACCGTCGATACGAGTGCACTGGCACACAACCTGCAGATCGTGGCGCGGCGTCTGGCGGGCGATGCGGCGGGCGCCCCCCCGTCGATCTGGGCCGTCATGAAGGCGCATGGCTACGGGCACGGCGTCGCGGCGGCCCTGCAGGGCTTCTCGCAGGCCGATGGCCTGGCCATGCTGGACCTGGACGAGGCCGTGCGCTGCCGCGAATTGGGCTGGACCGGTCCCATCCTGCTCCTGGAAGGCTTCTTCGAGCCCGCGGACCTGGACGTCCTCGCCCATTACCGCCTCAGCACCGCCATTCATTGCGCCGAACAGCTCGACATGCTGGAACAGGCGCTGGTGCGCGTGCCCCTGGACGCCTTCGTCAAGCTGAACACCGGCATGCACCGCCTGGGCTTCCAGCCCGGCGAGTATGCGGACGCGTTCCATCGCGCCCAGGCGCTGCAGTCCGCTGGCGTGCTGGGCGCGGTCGGCAAGATGAGCCACTTCGCCCGCGCCGACGATGACGCCGAGGTCACCCGCGCGCAGCTGGATTGCTTCCACACCGTCACCCGGGGCCTGCCCGGCGCGGTCAGCGTCTGCAATTCCGCGGCGACCCTGACGCCCGGCCTGGCCGCCGGGGCCGCCGACGGCGAGCAATGGGTGCGGCCGGGCATCTGCCTGTATGGCGCTTCCCCCTTTGCCGACCAGCCGGCCGACAGCTTCGGCCTGCGGCCGGCGATGACCCTGGGCGCGCAGCTGATCGGCGTCCACCAGGTGCCCGCCGGCGAATCCGTGGGATACGGCCACACGTTCCGGGCGCCCCGGGCCATGCGGGTGGGGGTCGTCGCCTGCGGCTACGCCGACGGCTATCCGCGCCATGCCCCCACGGGCACGCCGGTCACGGTGGAAGGCGTGCGGACCCGCCTGGTGGGCCGCGTGTCCATGGACATGCTGGCCGTCGACCTCGACCCCGTCCCCGCCGCCGGCGTCGGGGCGCCCGTGGTGCTGTGGGGGCAAGGCGGGCCCTCGGTGGACGAGGTCGCCTCGGCCTGCGGCACCATCGGCTACGAACTTCTGTGTGCGGTGGCGCCCCGGGTGCCGCGGCGCGTGCTCTGATCCTGGAGGATCCACCATGAAAAACAGCTGCGTGCTGGTCACCGGCGCCACCAAGGGCATCGGCTGGGCGGTCAGCCAGCGCCTGGCCGATCAGGGCTGCCATGTCGTCGGCCTGGCCCGGCATACCGCCGACATCGACTTTCCGGGCTACCTGTATGCCTGCGACCTGGCCAACGCGGGCGAGACCGAAGAGCTGCTGCGGGTCATCCGCGAGAAATACCCGGTGGACGCCGTGGTCAACTGCGTCGGCCCGGCCATGCCCGAACCCCTCGGCGAGGTCGACCTGGCCTCCCTGTACCAGGCTTTCGACCTGAACGTGCGGGTGGCCGTGCAGGCCGTGCAGGCCTTCGTGCCCGGCATGAAGGCGCGCAAGGCCGGCCGCATCGTCAATCTGTGCAGCCGGGCCGTGCACGGTTCGGTGGGCCACACCAGCTATTCGGCGGCCAAGAGCGCGCTGCTGGGCTGCACCCGCACCTGGGCGCTCGAACTGGCGCCCCACGGCGTCACGGTCAATGCCGTGTCGCCGGGCCCGGTGGAGACCGGCCTGTTCCGCGCGGAATGCCCGGTGGGCAGCGAGGCCGAACGCGCCGTGCTGGCGACCATTCCCCTGGGCCGGCTGGCGCAGGCCGACGAGGTCGCCGCCGCCGTCGTCTTCCTGCTCAGCGACGAGGCGGCCTTCATCACCGGCCAGGAACTCGGCGTGGACGGGGGCGGCAGCCTGGCGGGCCGCTGATGGCCAAGGCGCGCACCCAGTTCCTCTGCACCGAATGCGGCGGCACCACCTCCAAATGGGAGGGCCGCTGCCCGCATTGCGGCGCCTGGAACACCCTGCAGGAATCCCGCGAATCCGCGGCCTCGGCCAGCCACCGCTTCGCCCCGCTGGCCGCCTCCGCGCCGGTGCGTCGCCTGGCCGACATCGAGGCGCGCGAACAGGTCCGCAACCCCACCGGCATCGAGGAATTCGACCGGGTGCTGGGCGGCGGGCTGGTGGCCGGCGCGGTGGTGCTGATCGGCGGAGACCCTGGCATCGGCAAGTCCACGCTGCTGCTGCAGGCCCTGGCCAGCCTGTCGGCGCGCGGTCCCGTCCTGTACGTCACCGGCGAGGAATCGGCCGAGCAGGTCGCCTTGCGCGCGCAGCGGCTGGGCGTCTCGGGGGACGACGTGGACCTGCTGGCGGAGATCCGCCTGGAGCAGATCACCGGCGCGCTGATGGATCGCCATCCGGCCGTCGCGGTGATCGATTCCATCCAGACCCTGTATTCCGGCGAGCTCACCGCCGCGCCGGGCTCGGTGTCGCAGGTGCGCGAGTGCGCGGCGCAATTGACGCGGGTGGCCAAGCAGACCGGCGTGACCCTGATCCTGATCGGCCACGTGACCAAGGACGGCGCGCTGGCCGGCCCGCGCGTGCTCGAACACATCGTCGACACGGTGCTCTATTTCGAGGGCGACACCCATTCGTCCTTCCGCCTGGTGCGCGCCATCAAGAACCGCTTCGGCGCGGTCAACGAGCTGGGCGTGTTCGCCATGACCGACCGCGGCCTGCGCGGCGTGAGCAACCCCTCGGCCCTGTTCCTGGCGGGCCATGCGCGCCAGGTGGCCGGATCCTGCGTCATGGCCACCCAGGAAGGCACCCGGCCGCTGCTGGTCGAGGTGCAGGCGCTGGTGGACACCGCCCACGTGCCCAATCCGCGCCGGCTGTCGGTGGGCCTGGAGGGCAGCCGCCTGGCGATGCTGCTGGCGGTGCTGCACCGCCATGCCGGGGTGGCGACATTCGACCAGGACGTGTTCGTCAATGCGGTGGGCGGGGTGCGCATCATGGAGCCCGCCGCCGACCTGGCCGTGGCCCTGGCGATCCTGTCGTCCATGCGCGACCAGCCCCTGCCCGAGGGCCTGCTGGCCTTCGGCGAGATCGGCCTGGCCGGCGAGATCCGCCCGGCGCCGCGCGGCCAGGAGCGCCTGCGCGAGGCGGCCAAGCTGGGGTTTCGCCGCGCCGTCGTCCCGCGCGCCAACCTGCCGCGCCAGCCCATCGAGGGGCTGGACATCCAGGCAGTGGACCGCGTCGAGGACGCGCTGAGTGTATTGCGTTGAAGGTCTCCGATGTCTGAAAGTCTGTGGCTCATCCCCGCCTGCCTCGCCGTCGGCGGCATCATCGGGTTTTCCGGCGGCGTGCTGGGCATCGGCGGCGGGCTGTTCGCCATCCCGCTGCTGGGCCTGGTGCTGGGCTACGAGCAGCAGGCCGCGCAAGGCACGGCCCTCATCATGGTGTTGCCGGCCGTCTTGCTGACGGTGCGCAAATACCACCAGCGCTCGCCCATCGACCTGCGCTCTGCCGCGGCCGGCGCGGCGGCTTCGATCGTCTTCACCTGGATCGGCGCCCAGATCGCCCTGGGCATCGATCCCTGGCTGCTGCGGCGCATCTACGCGGGCTTCGTCTTCCTGATCGCCCTGTTCTATTTCCGCGAGAGCCTGGGCCGCGCCGCGCGCACGCGCCCGGCCAGCCACTACCACGAGGTCGGCGAGGTGCGCCGCCTCTGGTATTTCGGGGTGGGCGTGTTCGCCGGCATGACGGGGGGAGTCTTCGGCGTGGGCGGCGCGGTGCTGGCGGTGCCGCTCATGACGACGCTGTTCCACCTGCGCCAGACCGCCGCCCAGGCGCTGGCGCTGACCATGATCGTGCCGGGCACGGTGGTGGCCCTGGCGACCTATGCCTGGCACGGGCAGGCCCACGGCCTGGTGGGTATCCCGCTGGCCATGGGCAGCCTGCTGTGCGTGCCCTACGGGGTGCGCCTGGCCTATGCCTTGCCCGAGGCCCGGCTCAAGCTCATCTTCGCCTGCATGCTGCTCATCATCATGGCGCTGCTGCTGGCGCGGGGGCCGGCATGAACCCCGTCCCGGACGGCTGGATCCTGCGGTCCTTCCCGGGCGGCGCGCTGTGCGTGCCCCGGCGGTTCGCCGGCGAGGCGAGCGCCGCCTGGATGGACCCGCGCCGGCCCGACGCGCGGCCCGTCGGCGAGGGCGGGCGGCAGGCGGCCTGGTTCGTGGACGGCGGCCATGGCCCGGCCGTGCTGCGGCATTACCGGCGCGGCGGGCTGCGGGCCCGGCTGGGGCGCGAGGGCTACCTCTGGCTGGGCGAGGCGCGCGTGCGCGCCCTGGCCGAGGTGCGGGTGCTGGCGCGCCTGCGGGATGCCGGCCTGCGCGTGCCCGAGCCCCTGGCGGCCGCGTACTGGCGCTGCGGGCTGGCTTACCGCAACGCGATCCTGGTCGCCCGGATTCCGGATGCGCGCGCGCTGGCCGCGCGCCTGGACTCCGCGGATCCCGGCGCGGTCGCGGCGGCCATCCGCGCGATGCACGACGCGGGCGTCTGGCATGCCGACCTGAATGCCTACAACGTCCTGTTCGATGGACAGGACCGGGTCTGGCTGATCGATTTCGACCGCGCCCGGCCGGGCGGGGTGTCCCCGGCGCAGCGGCGCAAAAACCTGTTGCGTCTGCGCCGGTCTTTGGTTAAGGTAGCCGGCGCGCGCGGAGCGCGGTGGTGGGATGCACTGAATTCCCGTTATTGACCTTTATGTGGGGACCTTGCCATGAAATTCGGCACCGTTCATGCCCTGTTGGCCGCCGCCGCGCTCGTCGCGGCCGGTGCGGCCGCTGCCCAGGATCGCGTCGTCAACGTCTACAACTGGGCCGAATACACCGCGCCCGACACCTTGTCAGGTTTCGAGAAGACGACCGGCATCAAGATCCGCTATGACGTCTACGACACCAACGACACGCTGCAGGCCAAGCTGCTGACCGGCAAGTCCGGCTACGACGTGGTCGTGCCCTCGACCCATTACGCGGCCCGCCAGATCCAGGGCGGCCTGTTCCAGAAGCTCGACCGCTCCAGAATCCCCAACTGGCAGTACCTGGATCCGGACTTGATGGCGCTGGTGGCCACGGTCGATCCGGGCAATCAGTACCTGGTGCCCTGGGGCTACGGCACCAACGGTCTGGGCTACAACGTCACCAAGGTCCGCGAGATCCTGGGCGCCGACGCGCCGCTGAACTCCTGGGACATGCTGTTCAAGCCCGAGAACGCGGCCAAGCTGCAGTCCTGCGGCATCTCCGTGCTGGACGAGGCCGCCCAGGTGTTTCCGGCGGTGCTGCACTACCTGGGCAAGGATCCCAACAGCAGCGATCCCAAGGACTACGAGGCCGCGCTGGCCCTGCTGAAGACCATCCGCCCCTACATCCGCCAGTTCAGCTCCTCGGGCTACATCGACGAGCTCGCCTCGGGCGGCCTGTGCATGGTCTACGGCTTTTCCGGCGACGTGATGATTGCCTCCTCGCGGGCGCGCGAGGCCAAGAAGTCCTACGCCATCGACTACTACATCCCCGACGGCGGCGCGCCGGTGTGGTTCGACACCATGGCGATCCCCAAGAGCGCCGAGCACGTCGACGAGGCGCATGCCTTCATCAACTACATCGAGACCCCGCAGGTGCACGCGGCCATCACCAACACCATGTACTACCCGAACGCGAACAAAGAGGCGCGCAAGTACGTGGTCAAGGAGGTCGCGGACAACCCCATGATCTATCCGCCCGCCGAGGTCTCCCGCACGCTCTTCGTCATCAAGCCGCAGCCCATGAACATCCTGCGCCTGCAGACGCAGATGTGGGCGCAGCTCAAGACCGGGCGCTGAGGCCGTGCAGGATCCGCGCGGCATGCCTCGCCAGGGCGAGGCCGACGACTTCGTGCGCATGGAGGACGTCGTCAAGATCTTCGGCGACACCGTGGCGGTGAAGTCCGTCAGCCTGTCCGTGCGGCGCCATGAGATCTTCGCGCTGCTGGGCAGCTCGGGCTGCGGCAAGTCGACCCTGCTGCGCATGCTGGCGGGCTTCGAGGAACCGACGTCCGGGCGCATCATCCTCGACGACGAGGACATCACCGGCCTGCCGCCCTACCGGCGGCCGGTGAACATGATGTTCCAGTCTTACGCGCTGTTTCCCCACATGACGGTCGAGGCCAACGTGGCCTTCGGCCTGAAACAGGAAGGCGTGCCGCGCCACGAAATCCACGAGCGCGTCTTCGAGGCCCTGGATCTCGTGCAGATGGCCGGCTACGCGCGGCGCAAGCCCCACCAGCTGTCGGGCGGCCAGCAGCAGCGCGTGGCCCTGGCGCGCAGCCTGGTCAAGCGCCCCAAGCTGCTGCTGCTCGACGAGCCCATGTCGGCCCTGGACAAGCAGATCCGCCAGGCCACGCAGATCGAGCTCGTGAAGATCCTGGACCAGGTCGGCGTCACCTGCATCATGGTCACCCACGACCAGGAAGAGGCCATGACCATGGCCAGCCGCCTGGCCGTGATGACCGAGGGGCAGATCGTGCAGTGCGGCACGCCGCGCGAGGTCTACACCTTTCCCAGCACGCGCTTCGTGGCGGGCTTCATCGGCTCGACCAACCTCTTCACCGGCACCATCGTCGTGGACGAACCGGATCACGTGTTGATCGAGACCGACGCGCTGACGCGCCCGCTGTACGTCAGCCACGGGATCAGCGAGCCCCTGGGCATGGAGGTCCACGTGTCGATCCGGCCCGAGCAGATCCGCGTCGGCCGCCAGGCGCCCGAGGCCGAGTCCAACTGGGGCCACGGCATGGTCTCGCACGTGGCCTGGATGGGCAGCTACGCCCGCTACCAGATCCGCCTGGATGCCGGCCAGACGATCGAGGCCAGCGTGCGCAGCCTGGACTGGGATCAGGCCGACGCGCCGGGCGTGGACGAAGAGGTCTACGTCACCTGGTCCCATGATGCCGGCGCCGTGCTGGCGTCCTGAAGCCATGCAGCTGAACTTTCCCGGCCGCCGCCCCAGCGCCCGACAGTGGGCGATCGCGGTGCCCTTCGCCTGGCTGATGCTGTTCCTGCTGGTGCCGTTCCTGCTGGTGCTGAAGATCAGCTTCTCGGACCTGCAGTTCGGCATTCCGCCCTACCTGCCGATCGCCACCCTGCAGGACCAGACGCTGTCGCTCGCGCTGCACCTGCGCGGCTACCTGCTGCTGTTCACCGACAGCCTGTACGCGGCGGTCTACCTGAATTCCGTCAAGATGGCGCTGGTCACGACGCTGTGCTGCATCCTGATCGGCTATCCGATGGCCTATCACATCGCCCGCGCGCGCCCGGAGATCCGCAACCTGCTGCTGCTGGGCGTGATCCTGCCGTTCTGGACGTCCCTGCTGCTGCGCGTCTATGCCTGGGTCGGCATCCTGCGCAACGACGGCCTGCTGAACAATCTGCTGATGGGGATGGGGCTGATCGACGCGCCGCTGGAGATCTACCGCACCGACCTGGCGGTCTACATCGGCCTGGTCTACGCCTACCTGCCGTTCTTCATCCTGCCGCTGTATGCCAACCTGGTGAAACTCGACGGCCGCCTGCTGGAGGCCGCGCACGATCTCGGCGCCCGGCCGTGGCAGGCCTTCCTGCGCGTCACGCTGCCGCTGTCCATGCCGGGGGTGATCGCCGGGGCGATGCTGGTCTTCATCCCGTCGGTGGGGGAATACGTGATCCCGGAAATGCTGGGCGGGGCCAACACCCTGATGATGGGCCGCGTCATGTGGAACGAGTTTTTCAACAATGCCGACTGGCCCATGGCGGCGGCCGTCACCTGCGTCATGGTGCTGTTGCTGCTGGTGCCGCTGTCTATCTTCCAGTACAACCAGGCCCGCCAGCTGGCCGAGCGGAGGTCCTGATGCGTCGCGCCTCCTGGTTCCGCTTCCTGTCGCTGACGATCGGCTACGGCTTCCTATATATCCCCATCGCCTGCCTGATGGTGTTTTCCTTCAACGACTCGACCCTGATGAATTCCTGGTCGGGCTTTTCCTTGCGCTGGTACGCCGAGCTCTTCCAGGACCAGGCGCTGCTCGAGGCGGCGCGGCTCTCCCTGGTCATCGCGCTGCTGACGGCCACCACGGCGGTGGCGGTCGGCACCTGGGCCGGCTACGTGCTGGCCCGCATGGGGCGGTTCCGGGGCTTTGGCCTGTACGTCGGCATGCTCAGCGCGCCGCTGGTCATGCCCGAGGTCGTGCTGGGCATTTCCCTGCTGCTGATGTTCGTGGAGATGTCCAAGCTGGTCGGCTGGCCGGACGGCAACGGCCTGTTCACCATCTGGGTGGGCCACGTGACGCTGTGCACGGCCTACGTCGCGGTCATCATCCAGTCCCGCGTGCGCGACCTGGACCGCTCGCTGGAGGAGGCCGCCCTGGACCTGGGGGCGTCGCCCCTGCGGGTCTTTTTCGTGATCACGCTGCCGCTGATCGCGCCGGCGCTGGCCGCGGCCTGGCTGCTGGCCTTCACGCTGTCCCTGGACGACGTGGTGGTGGCCGCCTTCCTGTCGGGGCCCGGCTACACCACGCTGCCGCTGGAGGTCTTTTCGCGCGTGCGCCTGGGCCTGAAGCCGGAGATCAATGCCCTGGCGACGCTGTTCATGGTGGCGGTGGGCGTGGTGGTGGTGGCGGTGAACCGCATGCAGATCCAGGCCGCGAAGCGGCAGGCGGGCTAGGCGCCGCGCCTGCCGTTGATTCAAGCCAGGAAGTCGACCTTTCCGGAGGCCAGGCGGTAGATGCCGCCCGCGATCTTCAGTTTCCCCGCCGCCCGGGCCTGGGCGATGATGGGGGACCGGGCGGGCAGATCCGCCATGCCCTGGCGGACGTTCTGTTCGATGGCGGCCTCGAGCAGGCCGTCTTGCCGCGGGCCGAGCGAGCGGACGACCGGGCTGATCGCGGTCACCAGGGACTGTATGTGTCCCGGAAATTTCTCGCCCCGCGTCACCGCCTTGATCGCGGCATCCACCGCGCCGCATTTCTCGTGACCCAGGACCAGGATGACGGGCACCGCGAGCACCGCCACGGCGTATTCCAGGCTGCCCAGCATGTCCTCGTTGGCAAAGTTGCCCGCCACCCGGGCCACGAACAGGTCGCCCCGGCCGCTGTCGAAGGCATATTCGGGGGCGATGCGGGAATCGGCGCAGCCGAGGATGGCGGCGTAAGGGTTCTGTCCGCCCGCCAGCGCCTCGCGTTCGTGGGCGAAGTCGTGGCGCAGCGTGACGCCCGAGACATAACGGTGATTGCCGTCCATCAGGCGGCGGACGGCCTCGTCCGGGGATACGGCATTGCCGGGCTTGGGCAGCGCCGCCGCGCGGGCGGCGGGCAGGAATCCGGGCAGCGCCGAGGCGGCGGCCAGCGTCAGGCCCAGGGCGGCCGATGAGCGCAGGAACAGCCGGCGGGAGGCCGGCCGGGAATGCAGGCAGGCGGGCGAATCGCACATGGGGTGTCTCCTTGGGGGTGTCTCGGTTCTTCCATCTTCGATGGCCCGGGAGCATCAGGACGCCCCAGCCGCGGACATGCCCCCCGGTTTTACACGCCCATCAGCAGCGTCGTCAAGGTGAAGAGGCCCGCCGACAGCAGCATGCTGGCCGGGAACGTCCACAGCCAGGCGAGAATGATGGTGCGCACGGTGCCCCCCTGCAGGCCGCTGCGATTGGCCACCATGGTGCCGGCCACCCCCGAGGACAGCACCTGGGTGGTGGAGACCGGCAGGCTGAACACGTTGGCCACGCCGATCGCGGCCACGGCGGTGATCTGGGCAGCCATGCCCTGAGCGTAGGTCATGCCCTGCTTGCCGATCTTCTCGCCCACGGTCAGTACCACGCGGCGCCAGCCCACCATGGTGCCGGCGCCCAGGGCCAGCGCGACCGCGATGATCACCCAGAGCGGCGCGTATTCCGTGGTGGCGCTGAGGTCGGCGCGCAGGTGCTGCAGGTCGGCGGCCGCGGCGGCCGGCAGCACGCCCAGGCTGGCGACCTTGCGGGCGGTATCGTCCAGGCAGAGCAGGTAGCGGCGCATCCTGCCGCGCGCCTCGGGCGGCAGCTCGTCGTAGGTCCGCACGCCTTCCAGCCGGCTGCGCACGGCCTGGATGACCGCCGGGGTGTCCTGCGGGTCGCAGTGCGAAGTCTCGTCGGGCGGGGCGCCGCGGGCGGGGCGCTTGAGCGCGAGGAATTCGCCCAGGACGTCCTCGTGGCGCTGGTAGAAGTCGCCGAGATGGGCGGCGGCATCGTAGGTGCGCTGGATCTGGTAGGGCGTGCTCGCCGGATCCAGCACGAACTTGGCCGGGACGATGCCGATCAGCACCAGCATGATGAGGCCGATGCCCTTCTGCCCGTCGTTGGATCCGTGCACGAAGCTCACGCTCATGGCCGAGACCACCAGCACCAGCCGGTTCCAGAAGGGCGGGTGTTTCTTGTTGTCGATGGCGCGGCGCTGTTCGGGCGTCTTGTGCATCTTGGAGTCCGCGAACAGTCTCTTGAGGACCAGCAGCAGCAATGCCGCCATGACGAAGCCGGCCAGCGGAGAGATGAGCAGCGACAGGCCGATGTCGATGGCCTTGCCCCAGTTGACGCCGGCGCCCACGGGCAGGCCGGTCAGCCAGGCGTTGGCCAGACCCACGCCCAGGATCGCGCCGATCAGCGTGTGCGAGCTGGAGGCCGGGATGCCGAAATACCAGGTGCCGAGGTTCCAGGCGATGGCGGCCGCCAGCATGGAAAACACCATGGCGAGACTGCGCCCGCCGTCCAGGTCGAGCAGGAGATCCACGGGCAGCAGGTGGACGATCGCGTAGGCGACCCCCACGCCGCCCAGCAGCACGCCCAGGAAATTGCTGAGGCCCGACAGGAGCACCGCCAGGTGGGGCGGCATGGCCTTGGTATAGATGACCGTGGCGACGGCATTGGCGGTGTCGTGAAAGCCGTTGATGAATTCAAAGGCCAGGACGAGGACCAGCGCCAGCACCAGGGTGAGCCCGACCGTCAGCGACAGGCCGGAGAAGAGGTCGAACATGATGAGGGTTCGTTCGGGAGACCCGGAATTATTGCAAATTTGCGCGAGAAAGTCCGGGCGGACTGGTTGAATGTGGGGTCATGGCGGCGGGGCGCGCATTCTGCGCCGGCCGGGACCGCTACAATGGCGTTCCCCAAGCTTCCTCGATCGGATTTTCCCATGCTCAGCCAGGACGAACTCAAGCAGCAGGCCGCGCAAGCCGCGCTGGACATCGTGTTGCCGCAATTGCAGCCCGACAGCATCCTGGGCGTCGGCACCGGTTCGACGGTCGATTGCTTCATCGACCTGCTGGCGGCGCACCGGCAGTCGTTTCGCGCCGCGGTGTCCAGTTCCGAGCGCAGCACCCGCCGCTTGCAGGCCGCGGGCATCGAGGTGATGGACCTGAACGAGGTCGCCTCGCTGGCGCTGTACGTCGACGGCGCGGACGAGATCGATCACCAGATGAACATGATCAAGGGCGGCGGCGGGGCGCTGACGCGCGAGAAGATCGTCGCCTCGGTGGCCGACCGCTTCGTCTGCATCGTGGACGAGACCAAGCTCGTGCAGCGCCTGGGCCGCTTTCCCCTGCCCGTCGAGGTCATTCCCCTGGCGCGCGAGGCGGTCGCCCGCGAGCTGCGCCAACTGGGCGGGCGTCCCGTGCTGCGCGCCGGTTTCACGACCGACAACGGCAACCAGATCCTCGACGTGAGCGGCTTGTCGATCGACGATCCGGCCGAGTTCGAGGCCATGCTCAACAATGTGCCGGGCGTCGTGTGCTGCGGCCTGTTCGCCATTGCCGGCGCGAACGTGGCGCTGGTGGCGGGCCAGGCCGGCGTGTCGCGCCTGGAACTGCAGGACTGAGCCCCGCGCTGTCATGCGCCTGTCACATCGCCCTGCTATGCTGGTTCCTTCCCAAGCGGCGGGGCGGATGATACGCTTTGCCCTCCTTGCACCCCCTCAGCGATCCACAGAGGCCACCGATGCTGGAACACACCAATAAGCAATTCCACGGCGAGCTCGAAACCACGCGTTCCATGTTCCTGCAGATGGGCGGCCTGGTCGAGTCCATGGTGATCGACGGCATGCACGCGCTCTCCCAGGGCGAGCTCCAGCTCGTCGACCGGGTCCGCGAGCACGAGCGCCAGGTCAACCAGTTCGAGGTCGACATCGACCAGCGCATCAGCCAGCTTATCGCACGCAACCAGCCGACCGCCGTGGATCTGCGGCTGCTGCTGTCGATCTCCAAGATGCTGACCGACATGGAACGCTGCGGCGACGAGGCCGAAAAGATCGCCAAGGTCGCCCGCCGGCTGCACGAGGCCGATTCCTCGTACGAGCCCGTGGTCGAACTGCGCCACATGGCCGACGCCGTGGCCAGCATGATCCGGGCGGCGCTGGACGCCTTCGCGCGCGAGGATCCCGTGGCGGCCGCCCAGGTCGTGCGCAACGACAAGGACGTGGACAAGGAATGGAAGGCATCCCTGCGCCACATCATCACCTACATGATCGAGGACCCGCGCACGATCTCGCGCTCCATCGACCTGATCTTCATCGCACGGGCGCTGGAGCGCATCGGCGACCATGCCAAGAACATGGCCGAACGCGTCATCTACATGGTGCGCGGCGACGACGTGCGCCACACCGGCGTCACCAATACCGAGCGCCTGGCGCGCGGCGAGCCGCCCGAGCCGCGCAACCGGGATCAGGCCGACGGGGGCACGTAACCCTGGGCCTCGATGTCCTGGTCCTCGAACAGAAAGGCCTGCATGCGGGCCGCCAGGAATTTCCGGGCCTCGGGATCGGCTAGGCTCAAGTGGTTCTCGTTGACCAGGCGCGTCTGGATGTCCAGCCATTTGGCCCAGGCGTCCTTCGAGATCTCGCGCCAGATCCGCACCCCCAGTTCGCCGGGGTAGGGCGGGTAGTCCAGGCCGGGGGCCTCACGGTTCAGTTTGCGGCAGTGGATCATGCGGGCCATGGTCGATCTCGTCTTCGGTTGAACAACGGGCTATTGTAGCGGCGCGATTCAGCCGCCGCGCCAGTCTCGCAGCACCTGGTCCAGGCCTTCGCGCCAATCGCGTTGCAGCGGCCCCAGCAGGGATTCCAGCCGCGAGCCGTCCAGCCGGCTGTTCGCCGGCCGCGGTTCGGGCGAGGGCCAGTCCCGCGAGGCGATGGACTCGATCCGGGGCTCGCGCGCGATCAGGCCCAGGGCGCTCGCCCGGGCGAAGATCTCTTGCGCGAAGCCGCGCCAGCTGACCCAGGGGGCGCCGGCGAAATGATAGATGCCGCCGGGAATGTCCGGGCCTCGACCGCCGGCTGACGCGGGTGCGTCGCCCGGGGCCGCCTGCGTGCCGGCCGGGGCGGTCCGCGCCAGCCGGTCCAGGACCTGCGCCAGATGGCCCGCCCAGGTCGGGCCGCCGATCTGGTCGTCGATGACGCGCAGGATCTCGCGCTGCGCGCCGAGGCGCAGCATGGTGCGCACGAAATTCCCGCCCCAGGCGCTGAACACCCAGCTGGTGCGCACGACGATCGCATCGGGCGCCGCCCGCAGCACGGCCTGCTCGCCCAGCCATTTGCTGCGGCCGTAGGTATTCAGGGGCGCCGGCGCATCGGATTCCCGGTAGGGGCGGTTCAGCGTGCCGTCGAACACATAGTCGGTGGAGACGTGCAGCAGGCGGATGCCGCGCGCCGCGCACTGGCGGGCCAGACTGCCCGGCGCGCGCGCATTGAGCGCCATTGCGGCGTCCGCGTCGCCCGCCGCGCGGTCCACGGCCGTGTAAGCCGCGGCATTGATCAGGCAGTCGGCGGGGTGGGCGTCCAGCCAGCGGGCGACGGCGCCTTCGTCCAGGATGTCCAGGCCGGCGCGGCCGGCGAAGGTGTATGCGGCCTCGTCGCCGGGCGCGGCCAGCGCCCGCAGCGAACGGCCCAGCTGGCCGTCGGCGCCCGTCACCAGAATGCGCGGGCCGCGTCCGGGCGCGGGCCTCATCCGCCCGAGGCGGCCGGGCGGTCCGGCGCGGCCAGGCCCAGGCGCTGGCGCTGGTAGCTGCCGTCCTGGACGTGGCGGCACCAGTCGCGATGCCGCAGGTACCAGAGGACGGTCTTGCGCAGGCCGCTGGCGAAGGTCTCTTGTGGCGTCCAGCCCAGCTCGCGCTGGATCTTGTCCGCGTCGATGGCGTAGCGCAGATCGTGGCCGGGCCGGTCGGCCACGTGGGTGACGAGGTCGCGGTAGCGCGCCACGCCCGCCGGATGATCCGGCGCCAGTTCCTCGAGCAGTTCGCACAGGGCATGCACCACGTCGATGTTGCGCTGCTCGTTGTGGCCGCCGACGTTGTAGGTCTCTCCCGGCGTGCCGGATTCCACCACCCGCAGCAGGGCCCGGGCGTGATCCTCGACGTAGAGCCAGTCGCGCACCTGCAACCCCTGGCCGTAGACCGGCAGGGGCCGGCCTTCCAGCGCGTTCAGGATCACCAGGGGAATCAGCTTTTCCGGAAAATGATAGGGACCGTAGTTGTTGGAGCAGTTGGTCACCAGCACGGGCAGGCCGTAGGTGCGGTGCCAGGCGCGCACCAGGTGGTCGGACCCGGCCTTGCTGGCGGAATACGGCGAGCTGGGCGCATAGGGCGTGGTCTCGACGAAGCACTCGTCCGTCCCGGCCAGGTCGCCGTAGACCTCGTCCGTGGAAATGTGGTGGAAGCGGAAGGCGGCGCGCGCGCCCGCGTCCAGTCCGGACCAGTACCGACGGGCGGCCTCGAGCAGGGTATAGGTGCCCACCAGGTTGGTCTGCACGAACGCGGCCGGCCCGTCGATGGAGCGGTCCACGTGGGACTCGGCCGCCAGGTGCATGACGGCGTCCGGCCGGTGCGTGGCGAAGACCCGGTCCATGCCGGCGGCGTCGCAGATGTCCAGGTGCTCGAAGGTGTAGCGGGGGTCGCCGGCGACTCCCGCCAGGGATTCGAGATTGCCGGCGTAGGTCAGCTTGTCGACGTTGACCACCGCGTGGCCGGTGGCGCCGATGAGGTGCCGGATCAGCGCGGAGCCGATGAAGCCGGCGCCGCCGGTGACGAGGATTTTCATGGCAGGGGACTAGAGCCGCTTGATGAACACCAGGCTGTTGCGGGAATGGTTGTAGTGGGCGCGCTTGTCGTGCGGCAGGTCGGAGACGCCGCCCTGCACGAAGCCGCGCTTCAGGAACCAGTGCGAGGTGCGGGTGGTCAGCACGAACAGGCGGCGGGCGCCCTGGGCGCGGGCCGTGGTCTCGGCGTGGCGCAGCAGCTTTTCGCCGTCGCCCGCCCCCTGCCATTCGGGATGCACGATCAGGCAGGCCATTTCCGCCATGCCGTCCTCGACGTAGGGGATCACCGAGACGCAGCCGTAGATCACGCCGTCGTGCTCCAGCACGGTGAATTTCTCGACGTCGCGCTCGATCACGGCGCGGCCGCGCGGCACCAGGGTGCCGTCGGCCTCCAGGGGCTCAATGAGCTGCACGATGGCCCCCACGTCGTCGGCCACGGCCGGACGCAGGTCTTCCAGCGTGTCTTCCACGACCATGGTGCCGACCCCGTCGTGGGTGAAGATCTCCAGCAGGATGCTGCCGTCCAGGGTGTAGGGCACCAGGTGCGCCCGCGCGACCCCGCGCTTGACGGCCAGCGAGGCGTGGCGCAGGAACGCGCAGGTGTCCTCGTCCAGGACGTTCTGCGCGAGCAGGTCGTCGGCGTCCTTGCGGGCCAGTTCGGTATCCACCGAGCCGTCCATTTCGGTGACGGTCCGGTTCTGCGTCAGGAAGATCAGCTTTTCGGCCCGCAGCGCCACGGCGGCGTTGGTGGCCAGGTCTTCCATCGCCAGGTTGAAGGCTTCGCCCGTGGGGGAAAAACCCAGCGGCGACAGCAGCACGATGGCGCCCTGCGTGATGACGTTGTGCATGGCATCGACGTCCAGCTTGCGCACCGTGCCGGCGCGCTTGTAGTCCACGCCGTCGATGACGCCCACCGGCCGGGCGGTGACGAAGTTGCCCGAGATCACCCGGATCTTGGCGTGCGACATCGGCGTATTGGGCAGGCCCTGGCTGAAGGCGGCCTCGATGTCCAGGCGGATTTCCCCGGCCGCCTCCTTGGCGCATTCCAGGGCCTCGGGAGGGGTCGGCTCGGTGCCGCGCCCGAACTGCTGGGTGTAGCCCTTCAGGCGCAGCTGCTCGTTGACCTGCGGGCGGGACCCGTGCACCAGCACCAGCTTGATGCCCAGGGCGGACAGCAGGGACAGGTCGGCCACCAGCGATTCCAGGCCCTCGTCCTCGACGAGTTCGCCGCCGAAGGCCACGACGAAGGTCTTGCCGCGGAAATCGTGCACATAGGGCGCCACCTCGCGGAACCATCGCACGAACTGTGCGGGGGCGAATTCAGGTGCGTCCTGGGCGGAATAGGTGTCGGTATCGGGTGAACTCATGGCGGATGGCAGGAGCGGGCGATGGGCGGAACCCCGAAATTATAATGAGGGATTGGGCCCAGGCCGACCTCATTCGCGGAATTCATCGTTTTGCCAGAAAAATCCTCACCAGACGCCGCCCGGCGCGACCGCCCGGACGCGCCGCAGACCGCCAGGCCCGCCGATGGCAAGCCGGCCGGCCGCGGCTCCGGACGCCGTGCGCCGCGCCCGCGCGGCCCGCAGCCGGTCGACGCCGGCCGTGCGCCCGCGGGCGCCGGCGACCGCCCGCTGCCCGCGATCTCCTATCCGGAGGACCTTCCAGTCAGCGCCTGCCGCCAGCAGATCGCCCGGGCCATCGCCGATCACCCGGTGGTGATCGTCTGCGGCGAGACCGGCTCGGGCAAGACCACGCAGCTGCCCAAGATCTGCCTGGAACTCGGCCGCGGCCGCCAGAAGATGATCGGCCATACCCAGCCGCGCCGCCTGGCGGCGACCTCGGTGGCCAAGCGCATCGCCGAGGAGCTGAATACGCCCATGGGCGAGGTGGTGGGCTACCAGGTGCGCTTCAACGACCGCACCGGCCCGAACGCGTCCATCAAGCTGATGACCGACGGCATCCTGCTG
>DASSTS010000052.1:0-11813 GCA_035707805.1 Castellaniella sp.
TACACTATTTTCGAGTTTCGTCACCTTGCGGATATGCTTAAATGAGTTGATTAGCTCTTTGTGCGAAGAGATTTTTTCTCTAGATATGTGGTTCAGCCAGCGCTCAAGCAGAGCTAAACGGAAATTAAAAAATAAAATCGCGTATATCTTCGCGGTAAGCCTGAGTTTATGCTCTTTTATCGCGAACATTAGTCTGACGAACGCTTGCTCGTATGCAGAGTAAACCATCATCATAAAAATAAAAGGAAGATAAAATAGGGTTAGCAGCGGCGGTACGATAAAATCATATAAAGTACTTTCTTGGTCAAATTCATTAAAGTTGGTTATAAGCATGTAGACGGTATATGCAATCACCGTTATGCCAAAAAATATCATTAGCCCATCGAGAAGTTTCTTTGCTTGAATGTATTTTTCGTCCGTCTCTGCAATGGCAGACATTCCACCTGTCAGTGCCAATATGGGAACTAATAGCAGTTCGATCCACAATGGGAACGAATAGAAACTAACGAAAAACTGGATGATTGCGAGAATTTTTAGGTTGTCAATGATCGAGTGTTTAAAAAAGCTTTTATCTTTTTTGATTGACTCTAGCTTAAATAATGACATGAAGCCAACAGCTACAGCCCAAAATATGGTGTTTTTTATTTGACCGCTGTTCCATAGGTCAGCCTCAAACATCAAATAGACGACCACTCCCATGTAAATGGTCATCAATATCAGGACTGAAATTATCTGCCTTGCAAAGAAGGCGGAAAGTAAGCTTCTAAAAGATTTCCTAACATCCCTCATCTTGCTGGAAGAGAAAATATAAATAGCGATAGCCACCACCCATAACGAAATAGCCACCTCTCTATCGTTTAAGAAATCCACCGAGCCTCCTTAAGGTATTTAACTAGATTTAGACGACATGTGATGTATATCTCTAGCTCGTCTAAGACTGTATGCGTGTGCAGCTTAATAGGCAAATTCGCTGTTGTCATGTTAGACGAACCTAAAAACTCGGAGCTCAGTTTTTATGGATGCTGAGATTCAAGGTCCGAAGGACCGCTTTTGGCCGATTCAAGTCATCCCCCCCACACACAAACTCAGCAAGACCCACCGCCACACCGCCAACCTCAACCCCATCCCCTTCCAGATCGCCGCCAGGCTACCCACCCCCAGCCTCCCTCGGGGACAGCATCCGATAAAACCACATCGGATGCCAATGCGCCTGCTCCGACCCATCGCCACAGCGGGCGAGACCGCCCCCCACCGACCCCGCCTGATAGAATCAATCCTTTGCCTTTTTCCCCTCTTCCCGCCCCATGTCGCGCACGATCTTCGTCACCACCGCCCTGCCCTACGCCAACGGTTCCTTCCACATCGGCCACATCATGGAATACATCCAGGCCGACACCTGGGTGCGCGCCATGCGCATGGCGGGCCACACCGTGCATTTCGTGGGGGCGGACGACGCCCACGGCGCGCCCATCATGCTCAAGGCCCAGGCCGAGGGCATCACGCCCCAGGCCCTGGTGGGCCGCTACGCCGCCGAACGGCCGAAATACCTGGACGGCTTCCACATCCGCTTCGACCACTGGCACAGCACCGACACGCCGGAAAACATCGAACTGTCCCAGGACATCTACCGCGCCCTGAAAGCGGCCGGCTTCATCGACAGCCGGGACATCGAACAGTTCTACGATCCGGTCAAGGGCATGTTCCTGCCGGACCGCTACATCAAGGGCGAATGTCCGCGCTGCCACGCCAAGGACCAGTACGGCGATTCCTGCGAGGTCTGCGGCGCCGTCTACAGCCCGACCGAGCTGATCGAGCCCTATTCCACCCTGACCAAGGCGCGGCCGGTGCTGCGCACGTCCGAACACTTCTTCTTCCGCCTGTCGGACCCGCGCTGCGTGGCCTTCCTGCAGGAATGGACCACCGGCGCGCGCGCAGACGGCACCGCCCGGCTGCAGTCCGAAGTCCTCGCCAAGACGCGCGAATGGCTGGGAACCGGCGCCGATGGCGGTGAAGCCAATCTGGCCGACTGGGACATTTCCCGCGACGAGCCTTATTTCGGCATCCCCATCCCCGACGCCCCCGGCAAGTACTTCTACGTGTGGCTGGATGCGCCCGTGGGCTACCTGGCCTCCCTGAAGGCCTATTGCGCCAAGCAAGGCCTGGATTTCGACGCGCTGCTCGATCCCGAAGGCAATACCGAGCAGATCCACTTCATCGGCAAGGACATCGTGTACTTCCACGCCCTGTTCTGGCCCGCCATGCTGAAGTTCTCCGGGCGCAAGGTGCCGGACATGCTGCACGTGCACGGTTTCATCACCGTCAGCGGCGAAAAGATGTCCAAGAGCCGCGGCACGGGCATCTCGCCGCTGCGCTACCTGGACATCGGCATGGACGCCGAGTGGCTGCGCTACTACATCGCCGCCAAGCTCAACGCCCACGTCGAGGACCTGGATTTCAATCCGGACGACTTCATCGCGCGGGTCAACAGCGACCTGATCGGCAAGTACGTGAACATCGCCAGCCGCGCGGCGTCCTTCATCACCCGGCATTTCGACGGCGCCCTGGCCTATGCCGGCGAGACCGATGCCATGCGGGCCGAACTGCGCGACTGCGCCGCCGAGGTGCGGGCGGATTTCGAGGCGCGCGAATACGGCCGCGCCATCCGCCGCATCATGGCGCAGGCCGACAAGATCAACCAGGCCTTCGACGCCGCCCAGCCCTGGGTGCTGGCCAAGGGCATCGCCCAGGCCGACGCCGCCCAGAAAGCCGCGCTGCAGGACATCTGCTCGCGCGCGCTGGCGGGGTTCCAGGCGCTGTCGGTGATGCTCTCGCCCGTGCTGCCGTCCCTGACCGACCGGGTGGCCCGCGAGCTGTTCGGCCGCGACGCCCCCTACGTCTGGACCGACGCCGACGCGCTGCCCACGCGCATCGCGGCCTTCAAGCACCTGATGCAGCGCGTCGATCCGGCGCAGCTGGACGCCCTGTTCGAGCCGCCCCAGGAACCCGTCGCGGTGCCGGGCGGCGAACCGATCGCCGAGACCATCGACATCAAGGATTTCGGCCGCATCGACCTGCGCATCGCCCGCATCGTGGAATGCACGGCGGTCGAAGGATCCGACAAGCTGCTGCGCCTGTCGCTGGACGTGGGCGAAGGCCGCCTGCGCCAGGTGTTCTCCGGCATCAAGTCCATGTATCGGCCCGAGGACCTGGCCGGCAAGCTGACCGTGCTGGTGGCCAATCTGGCGCCGCGCAAGATGCGCTTCGGCGTGTCGGAGGGCATGGTGCTGGCCGCCAGCCACGCCGACGAGTCCGCCCACCCCGGCATCTACGTCCTGGAACCCTGGGAAGGCGCGCAGCCGGGCATGCGGATCCACTGAGGGCCCGCGAGGCCGGATCAGGCAGGATCCGGCGCCTTTTCGCCGAACAGCAGGCGCGTGATCAGCGCCTCGTCGATGGATTCGCCGCTGAGCGTGCGCGCCAGGATCTCGCTGCCCAGCGCCTGCAGCGAGATCACGATGTCGGGGTTCACCCGGCGGATCTTGGCCAGATGCACCGGGGAATTCACCAGGGCGACCAACCGGGTCCCGGGGCCGCCCGCCTCCCGTCCCGCCATCACGATGAAGGCGTTTTCCGCGTCGTCCTGGCGCAACGCCAGGATGTAGCGCGCATGCGCCGCGCCGGCCTGCTGCAGCACGGCGGTCTCCGAGGCGTCGCCCTCCAGGATGTCGGCATCGGCCGGATAGGGATGGCCCTCGGCGGAGGGAATGACGATGGTGACATCGTGGCCGCGCTGGCGCAGCGCGTCGTGCAGGCTCTGCGCCAGGGGGCTGGCCCCCGCCAGGATGATGTGGTTCTTGCGCATGGTGTGTGAGATCCTTCCGCGCATGAGGCGCCGGATGTTGCCGCCGATCATCGGTCCGACCACGGCGCTGATGGACGTGGCGAAGACCGTGATCCCCAGGAGGATGACGGAAATCGTGAAGAGCCGCGCCGCATCGGTGTGCGGGCTGATGTCGCCGTAGCCGACCGTCGACATGGAGACGATGGAGAAATACAGGGCGGTGACGGGGTCGCGCACGGGCGGCGTGAATTCCTCGCCCAGATACAGGACGCCGAAGACGGCGTAGACCAGCAGGCTGGCCACGCTGATCAAGGCGAACAGGCTGCCAGCCGTCAGGCTGGCGCGGTCGAAATGCCGCCAGTAGCCGGCCAGCGCCGCCGCCAGCACGAGGGTGCAGATCAACAGGCCCGCATGCCCCTGCCCGTGCCAGAGCGAGTAGGTCCCCACCAGGGCCAGCAGCACCAGGCTCATGGCCCAGGCGATCCGCGCCCGGTACAGCAGCCCGACCGCCATGACCTGCACGCCCAGCCCCAGCATCAGCCGGGACATCTCGGCAATGCCGCCCGAATCGAGGAAGGCGGACACGCTGGAGCTGTCGCGCACCTGCAGGGCCTGCATCAGACCGTGGCTGCCGGCGGCCTGCCAGAACGGCCGCAGGAACCAGTATCCGTCCGCCGCCACCAGCGCGGCGATCAGCCAGTGCCAGGGGAGCCGGTGCATCAGGCGCAGGCCGCGCGCCGCGCCGGGAGGGACATGAAACCGCATGCTGGCAGGGGGGGTGACCGACAGGGAAACCAGTGTACTGCACCCATTGCGCCGGGGCGGCCCTATACTGGCGACCATGTCTCCTCAGCCCCCCATCCGCATCGACGCAGCCGGGCGCCAGGTGGCGGCCCGCCGCAGCACCTGGGTCAGCGTCTGGGTCAACCTGCTGCTGACCGGCGTCCAGTTGATCATCGGCCTGTTCGCACAGTCGCAGGCCCTCGTGGCCGATGCCATCCACTCCTTGTCGGACCTCGTGTCCGACGGCATCGTGCTGTTCGCCAACAAGCACAGCGCCAAGGCGCCGGACGCCGACCACCCCTACGGGCACCTGCGCTTCGAGACGGCGGCCACACTGGGCATCGGCGTGCTGCTGGCGGCCGTCGGCCTGGGCCTGCTGTGGCGCAGTTTCGAGCGCCTGCAGGCGCCGGAGCTGATTCCGGTCGTCCATCCGGTGGCGATCTACGTCGCCCTGCTGGCCCTGGTGTCCAAGGAGGGCCTGTTTCGCTACCTGCTGCGCGTCGCGCGCCGCGTGCGCTCCACGCTGCTGGTCGCCAATGCCTGGCACGCCCGATCTGATGCGGCCTCATCCCTGGTGGTCGCCCTGGGCGTCGCCGCCAATCTGGCCGGCCTGCCGCTGGCCGACCCGCTGGCCGCGCTGGTGGTGGGCCTGATGATCATCCGCATGGGCTGGAAGTTTTCCTGGCGCGCCTTCAACGACCTGGTGGACCGCGCCGCCGACACGGAGACGGAACAGGCCATCCGCCAGCGGATCCTGTCCACGCCGGGCGTGCGCGGCATCCACGATCTGCGCACCCGCAAGATGGGCGACATGATCTGGGTGGAGGTCGACATCGAGATGGATGGCCAGCTGACCATCGAGGCCGGGCACGCCATTGCCGTGGCGGCCCGGGAACGCGTCATGGCCGACCTGCCGGTCCTGGACGTGATGACGCACTTCGATCCGGTGTAGGACGCGCCCCGGGCGGGCGGCCTCGGTTACAGATGGGTGGTGTGGCGCGGCCCTTCGGCGGTCTCCATCCGCGCCAGGCCCTGGACGATGCCGCAGTCGTCCACCGCCTGCTCGGCGCGGCACTGGGCGCGCAGGCCCGTCAGCTGGCGGCGCAGGTCCTGCAGTTCGCGCAGGCGCACCTGCACGTGGGCGATGTGCTCGTCCAGCAGGTGGTTGATGGTGCCGCAATTGCGCGCCGGATGGTCGATCATGTCCAGCAGGGCGCGGATCTCGTCGTGGGCCATGTCCAGGCCGCGGCAGTTGCGGATGAACCGCAGGCGTTCGAGGTGGGCGGGGCCGTACTGGCGGTAGTTGCCCTCGCTGCGGGCCGGGGCCGGCAGCAGGCCGGCCTTTTCGTAGAAGCGCACGGTTTCCGCGGAACAATGGGCGGCGCGCGCCAGTTCACCGATCTTCAAGGCGGGACCTCCGGTTCGTGGGTTTGACCTTGTAGCGGCTACAAGGTGTCCAATGCCATCATAGATCGCATCACGGACAATTGCCATGCCGCGAAACGCCCGCACCTATCCCTTTGAAGCCGCCGCGCCGCCCGGCCACGAGCATCCGCATGCCCACGGCCATGAGTGCGGCCACGCTCACGATCACGGCCATGACGGCGCCCAGGGGCCCGGCAGCGCCCCGGCCTGCTGCCACGGCGACCCGGCGGATCTTGCCCACGCCCACGCCCACGCCCGCACCGACGCATCCGGCGAGGCGCTGGCGCCCAGCGTCGCCGAAGGCGAGGACCTGCGCACCGAACTGCGCATCCTGCAGATGGACTGCCCGACCGAGGAAGCCCTGATCCGCCAGGCGCTGGGCCGGCTGCCGCAGGTCCGGCGCCTGGAATTCAACCTGATGCGGCGGGTGCTGACCGTCGTACACGCGCCCGATGCGCTGGATGCCGTCCTGCAGGCCATCCGGGACATCGGCTTCACGCCCGAACAGGCCGGAGACGGCGCGCCGGCCGCCGAGCCGCCGCAGCCCTGGTGGCCCCTGGCGGCCGCAGGCGCGGCGGCGCTCGCGGCCGAAGCCGCCCACTGGATCGACGCGCCCTGGCCGGTTTCCGCCGTCCTGGCGCTGGCGGCCATCGCCGGATGCGGCCTGGGCACCTACCGCAAGGGATGGACGGCCCTGCGCCACGGCCAGATGAACATCAACGCGCTGATGAGCATCGCGGTGACGGGCGCCCTGGTCCTGGGCCAATGGGCCGAGGCCGCCATGGTGATGGTGCTCTACACCCTGGCCGAACGCATCGAGGCCCGGTCCCTGGACCGCGCCCGCCATGCGGTGCAGGGCCTCATGCGGCTCAGTCCCGACCGGGCGACCGTGCAGCAGGCCGACGGCGCCTGGCGGGAAGTCCCCGCCGCACGGGTCGCGGTGGGCGCGCGCGTGCGGGCGCGTCCCGGCGAACGCATCGCCCTGGACGGCGAGGTCGAATCGGGCCGCTCCACGGTCGATCAATCCCCCATCACCGGAGAGAGCCTGCCGGTGGACAAGGAACCCGGCGATCCGGTGTACGCGGGCACGATCAATGGCGCCGGCATGCTGGAATACCGCGTCCTGGCGGCGGCCGGGGAATCGACCCTGGCCCGCATCACCCGCGCCGTCGAATCCGCGCAGTCGGCGCGCGCACCCACCCAGCGGTTCGTGGACCGGTTCGCCCACGTATACACGCCCGGGGTCGTGCTGCTGGCGCTGGGCATCGCCGTCCTGCCGCCCCTGCTGGAGCTGGGCGGCTGGCATGACTGGATCTACAAGGCCCTGGTGCTGCTGGTCATCGCCTGCCCATGCGCGCTGGTGATCTCCACCCCGGTCACGGTGGTCAGCGGCCTGGCGGCCGCGGCCCGCCACGGCATCCTGGTCAAGGGCGGCATCCACCTCGAGCGCGGGCGGCTGCTGCGCTGGGTGGCGCTGGACAAGACCGGCACGCTGACGCACGGGCGCCCCGTACTGACCGACCGCCAGGTCCTGGGCGGGCTGGAAGCCGCGCGCTGCGACGACCTGGCTGCCCGCCTCGCCGGCCAGTCCGACCATCCGGTGTCACGAGCCATCGCCGAGGGCCTGGCGGACGGCGCTCCCGACGTCGGCCGGGCCGCCCTCTCCGCGCCGGGCGGATCGCAAGCGGTGACGGATTTCCAGGCGCTGCCCGGACGCGGCACCGAGGGAACGCTGGACGGGCAAGGCTATCGGCTGGGCAACCACCGGCTGATCCACGAGCTGGGCCTGTGCTCTCTCGCCCTGGAATCCCGCCTGGAGGCGCTGGAACGGCAGGGCAAGACCGTCGTGATGCTGGCCGATGCCCGGCAGGTGCTGGCCCTGTACGCGGTGGCCGACACGCTCAAGCCCGACAGCGCGGCGGCGATCCGGGATCTGCACGCGCAGGGCGTGCGCACCGCCATGCTGTCGGGCGACAACCCGCATACCGCCGGCGCCATCGCCGCCCAGGTGGGCATCGACGAGGTCCGGGGCAATCTGCTGCCAGACGACAAGCTGCAGGCCATCGGACAACTGGCGGCCAGCGGCGGCGCCGTCGGCATGGTGGGCGACGGGATCAACGATGCGCCCGCCCTGGCGCGGGCTGACATCGGTTTTGCCATGGGCGCCATGGGCACGGATGCCGCCATCGAGACGGCGGACGTCGCGCTGATGGACGACGATCTGCGCAAGATCCCCTGGTTCATCGACCTGTCCCGGGCCACGCACCGCGTGCTGGTCCAGAACATCACGCTGGCCCTGCTGATCAAGGCGGTATTCCTGGCCTTGACGGTGGCCGGCCTGGGCACCATGTGGATGGCGGTCTTCGCCGACGTGGGCGCGAGCCTGCTGGTGGTGGGCAACGGCCTGAGGCTGCTGCGGCACCGGGACGGGAATGTCAGCGTTGGCCCAGCGCGCAGCGCGCGGCGGCCAGGTCCCAGGCGGCGCAGCCCACAGACTTGAACACGCAGGGCGCCTGCGGAGCGGGCCCGTCCAGCAAGGCCGCCAGCGGCCTGACCTGCGCCCAGTCCACGCCGGCGCGCAGCAGGTCGCCCGCCTCTTCCCGCGCGCCGTCCACGACGTCCACGAACACCTGGCTGCCCGACAGGGTCTGCGCCCCGATCTCCGCCATGTCCGGCCGATAGGCGCCCACGCCGATCACCAGGCGGCCCTCGCGTGGTGCCTGGTCGTAGACGGGCGTGCGGCTCGTGGTGGCCAGGATGACGAGGTCCGCGTCCTCCGGGACGGCGCTGACCGCCCGCACCATCAGGCTGCCCTGCGCGCGGGCGAAGTCCAGGGACCGGGCGCGGGCGCGGCCGATCACGTCGATCCGCGCATCCGGATACAGCGCCAGCAGCGCCTGCACGTGGCCGTGCGCCTGGGCCCCCGTGCCGTAGACGACCGCATGCCGGGGACCGGATGGCAGCAGCTCGCGCACCGCCAGCAAGGACACCGCCGCCGTGCGGCGGGTGGTGACGGTCGGCCCATCGAGCAGCAGCCGCAGTTCGCCCGTCAGCCCGTCGCAGACCGACATCACGCCATGGATGGTCGGCAGCGAGCGGTCGCGGTTCGCGGCGAAGACATTGGCCAGCTTGTGGATGCCGATGTCCTCGGCCGTCGCGGGCATGGACAGCATCACGCCGCCGCCGGGAAACGCCACCGCCTGCCGGGTGGGTGCGCTGATCCGGCCCGCCTGCATGTCCCGCGCCGCCTGGACGATGGCCTGCATCAGCGCAGGATACGGCAGCAGGGCCGCGGTCTGCGCGGCATCGCGAAATTCGAGGGTCTCGTTGGCAGCCATGGGCGCTCGGGTCACTGAAAGACAACAAGGCTCCAGTGTAAGGCAGCACCACCGGACGTCACTGCCGCTTCCGCGCGGCGCGCGTTTTCGCGCAGCGGCATCTCGTGCCGGCGGCATTTTCGCGCAGCGAAGGCATGGTTTATCATGTCGGCCTGTGGGCGCCCTGCCGCCCTTGCATTCCCATCCCGCCGCCCGTCCACCCATGCCCGAACGATCCGTCTCGACCCGAACGCCTGTTCCCGCGTGCGTCGACGCTTGCCGCGTCTCCTCCGGAGGCATCCTGTGAACAAACCGAACCCCGTCTCCGACGTCCGCCATCCCCTCTGGGGACTCTGCCTGTTCGCGCTGATCGCGCTGATCGGCCTGTACTATGTGAAATGGTCGCCCTACTACGACCGCATCTTCGTCGCGGAACAGACCCATTCCATCGGCAAATCCATCCTGAACGGCAGCGACGGCACGCTGCCCGCGCCGTCGCTGCAGGCCGCGCTGGACTATGCCATCGCCTACGGCAAGGCGATCTGGAAAGCCCTGATCCTGGGCCTGCTGCTGGGCTCCGCCGTGCAGGCCCTGCTGCCGGCCCAATGGATCCGGCGATGGCTGGGCGGTTTCGGCGCGGGCAGCGTCGTGGCCGGCAGCCTGCTGTCCATCCCCAGCATGATGTGCACCTGCTGTTCCGCCCCTGTCGTCAACGGCCTGCGGCAGTGCGACGCCGCCCCCGGCAGCACGGCGGCCTACTGGCTGGGCAACACGATGCTCAACCCGGCCACGCTGGTGTTCATGGGTTTCGTGCTGGGCTGGCACTGGGTGGGGCTGCGGCTGGCCGCGGGGCTGCTCATGGTGCTGGGCCTGGGCTGGCTGGTGAATCGCCTGAACCGGGCCAGCGCGCCCCCGGACGCCGGCGCCGCCGATATCCGCTGTGACGCCGAAGAGGACGTCCGTGAACCCATGGACGCCGCCTCGATCCTGCGGCGCTGGGCCAAGGCCTTCGCGGGCATGGCGCTGCGCCTGCTGCCTGAATACCTGGTGCTGGTGCTCGTGCTGGGCGCCGCCCGCGCCTGGCTGTTTCCGGTGCTGGACATGAGCATCGACAACAGCCTGCTGTGGATCGTGGGCGCCGCCGTGGCGGGCCTGCTCTTCGTCATCCCGACCGCCGGCGAGGTTCCCATCGTGCAGGCCATGCTGGCCCTGGGCGTCGCGGCCGGGCCTGCCGCCGCGCTGCTGGTCACGCTGCCGCCGGTAAGCCTGCCGTCGCTGGCCATGGTGGCCCGGTCGTTCCGGCGCGCGGACCTGGCCGTCCTGGTCTTCGGCATCGTGCTGCTGGGCGTGCTGGCGGGCGGCGCGGCGATTCTGCTGGGATTCTGACGCGCTACGGCGCGCCGTTCCCGCAGGCGCTAGGCCGCCACGGCCTGGGCCAGCATCCGGATCGACAGCGGCGCGCAGCCCTCGGCATCGTTGCTGACGGTCACATAGGCCGGCTGGCCCGCGCCCGTGATGCCGCGGATGGTGCGCGCCAGCAGGGCGCGCGTGTGGGGATCTTCATTGACGATGGCGTTGAAAGGCGCGTGTTTCTTCTGCGCGTCGGCATAGCCATACGCACCGAAAATGCGATTCAGGTTCCACCGGCAGACCAGCGGCCCCGGCCATAGCGCGCGCAGCATGGGCAGTTGATCCTCGATCGGCGGCATCTTGGCATGCAGGCCCAGGCAGAAGGTCGCGCCATGCGCCTTGAGCACATCCACCAGCGCAGGGCCCAGCAGTTCGGGATCCCGGACTTCCACCGCCACGATCACCGGCGTCTGCGCGGGCATGGCCTGGCGCACGGCCGCCAGCAGACCGCCCAGCCGGTCCAGCAGCTCCGCGGGGCGGTTGAGCCAGCCCCAGGACAGCGGGCTCAACTGGAAGACGAGCACACCCAGCTTGTCACCCAGCCCGGCGAGCGTCGGCTGCACGAACTGTTCGACAGCCAGGCGCGGATCGAGAAAGTCCGGATTGGACTTGTGCGCCTTGCCTTCCTCGTCACGCACCTGCGCATCCGTGATCGCGGCGGGGCATTTGACAACGAAGCGGAAGTCGTCGCCGACCTGGCTCGCATAGGCGGCATACTGGCTGACCGTCAGAGGCCGCCAGAAGCTGCGGTCGATGCACACCGTGCGCAGCAGCGGGTGCTGGTGGTAGGCCGCCAGGCCATGCCTGGACAGCACGCCCGGATCGTACTCGCCGTCCCAGACCAGGCCTTCCCAGCCGGGGAAAGACCAGGTGGACCCCCCGAACCGCAAGTGGGGCGGCAATTGCGCCGCCAAGTCGCGCCAGTCCTGCCCGGCGGGCGCGGGCTGGACTTTGGCCGTGTTCCGGCGGGTGGTGGACCCGGAGCCCGGACGGGATGCGGCGTCGGCGGGCGGCAGAGGAGCGGCATCCCCGAAAAG
>DASSTS010000053.1:0-22234 GCA_035707805.1 Castellaniella sp.
CCCGGATAGGCGCCGCCGTCCATCAGCAGATTCTGACCGGTGATGAAGCCGGCGTGCCGGCTGCAGAGGAAGGCGCATGCGGCGCCGAACTCCTCGATCGTCCCGAAGCGGCCGGCGGGATTGCCGCTCTCGCGCGCTTTCCGCTCCTCTTCGACCGAGCGCCCCGAGAGCTTCGCCTGCGCGCCGATCGTCTGCGCGACGCGGTCGGTGTCGAAGGGCCCGGGCAGGAGGTTGTTGATCGTCACGCCGCTGCGCACGGTCTTGCGCGCAACGCCGGCGACGAACCCCGTGAGGCCCGAACGCGCACCGTTGGAGAGCCCCAGCACGTCGATCGGCGCCTTCACCGCGGCCGAGGTGATGTTGACGATGCGGCCGAAGCGCCGCTCGATCATTTTGTCCAGCGTAGCGCGGATCAGTTCGATGGGCGTGATCATGTTGGCGTCCAGCGCCGCCACCCAGTCGTCGCGCGACCAGTCGCGGAAATCGCCCGGCTTGGGGCCGCCGGCGTTGGTGACCAGGATGTCCGGGTCGGGGCAAGCGGCCAGCGCCGCGGCGCGGCCCTGCGGGGTGGTGATGTCGGCCGCCACGGTGGCGATCTGCGCGCCGGTCTGCCGGCGGATCTCGGCCGCCGCGGCTTCCAGGGCCTCGCGGCCGCGCGCCAGCATCACCACCTGGGCGCCCTCGCGCGCCAGCGACAGGGCGCAGGCGCGGCCCAGGCCCTTGCTGGACGCGCACACCAGGGCGCGCCGGCCCTTGATTCCCAGATCCATTGTGTTTCTCCCGTGGGTGGCCGCCCAAGCGGCGGCATCGCAAATTTTTATAATAGGCGTTCAAAGGATAATCCGTACATGCCCGAAGTCTCCCGCCCGCCCGCGCGCGGCGCCGCGCCGCGCCCCGAGCGGCCCATCCCCGCCATCAGCTATCCCGAAGACCTGCCCGTCAGCGCGCGGCGCGGCGAGATCGCGCGCGCCATTGCCGGCCACCAGGTGGTGATCGTCAGCGGCGAGACCGGTTCCGGCAAGACCACGCAGCTGCCCAAGATCTGCCTGGAACTGGGCCGCGGCCGGCACGGCATGATCGGCCACACCCAGCCGCGCCGGCTGGCCGCGACCTCGGTGGCCCAGCGGGTGGCCGAGGAACTGAAGACCGAGCTGGGCGACTGGGTCGGCTACCAGATCCGTTTTTCCGAGCGCGCCGGGCCGGCGACGGCCATCAAGCTGATGACCGATGGCATCCTGCTGGCCGAGACGCAGCGGGATCCGCTGCTGCGCCGGTACGACACCCTGATCATCGACGAGGCCCATGAGCGCAGCCTGAACATCGATTTCCTGCTGGGCTTTCTCAAGCGCCTGCTGGCGCGCCGCCGCGACCTGAAACTCATCATCACCTCGGCCACCATCGACGCGGACCGCTTCGCCCGGCATTTCGGTTCGGACGACCGGCCGGCGCCCGTGATCCAGGTATCGGGCCGGCTCTTTCCCGTCGAGGTGCGCTACCGGCCCGTCCGCCCGGAATCGGCGCCGGACGTCGAGCCGCCGGCGGCGGGGCGGGGCGACGAAGAGCGCGACCTGGTGGACGCCGTGGTCGACGGCGTGGACGAGTGCGCCCGACACGGCACGGGCGACGTGCTGGTGTTCCTGCCCGGCGAGCGCGAGATCCGCGAATGCGCCGAGGCGCTGCGCAAGCGCCATCCGGTCGGCGCCCTGGTGCTGCCCCTTTATGCGCGCCTGTCGCGCGCCGAACAGGAGCAGATCTTCCACCCGCGCGGCAACGCCCGCCGCATCGTGCTGGCCACCAACGTCGCGGAGACCTCGCTGACGGTGCCTGGCATCCGCTATGTCGTGGACAGCGGTCTGGCGCGGATCAAGCGCTATTCCTGGCGCAGCAAGGTCGAGCAACTGCGCATCGAGCCCATCAGCCAGGCCTCCGCCAACCAGCGCGCCGGCCGCTGCGGGCGCCTGGGCCCCGGCGTCTGCATCCGTCTGTACGGCGAACAGGATTTCAAGCAGCGCACGCCCTTCACCGATCCCGAGATCCTGCGTTCCTCGCTGGCGGCGGTCATCCTGCGCATGAAGGCGCTGCGCCTGGACGACGTCGAGGCCTTCCCCTTCGTCGAGCCGCCCACGGGCCGCGCGATCGCCGACGGCTATCAGCTGCTGCAGGAACTGGGGGCGCTGGACGAGGAAAACCGCCTGACGGCGGTCGGCCGTTCGCTGGCCAAGCTGCCGGTGGATCCGCGCATCGCCCGCATGATCTTTGCCGCGCACGAGCAGCAGTGCCTGGCCGAGATCCTGGTGATCGCTTCGGCCCTGTCCATCCAGGATCCGCGCGAGCGGCCCCTGCAGGCGCGCGAGGCGGCCGACAATGCGCACGCCCAGTTCCGCGACAAGCAGTCCGAGTTCCTGTCCTGGCTGAAGCTCTGGGAATGGTACGGCGAGCAGGTCGCCCACAAGGCGTCGCAGCGCAAGCTGACCGAGCAGATCCGGGCGAAATTCCTGTCGCCCATCCGGCTGCGCGAATGGCACGATACGCACGTCCAGCTGCTGACCCTGGCGCGCGAGCAGGGCTGGCGCCTGAACCAGACGCCGGCCACGCGCGAGCAGATCCACCTGGCCCTGCTGGCCGGGCTGCTGGGCAACATCGGCATGAAGGCCGACGACGCCAGTCTGTACCAGGGCGCGCGCGACATCCGTTTCGCCATCCACCCCGGCTCGGCCCTGCAGAAGAAGGCCGGCCGCTGGGTGCTGGCCGCCGAACTGGTGGAAACCACGCGCCTGTACGCGCGCTGCGTGGCGCAGATCGAGCCCGGCTGGGTCGAGCGGGCGGGCGCCCATCTGCTGCGGCGCGCCTGGTCCGACCCGCGCTGGGAAAAGAAGGCGGGACAGGTGGTCGCCAACGAGCGCGGCACCGTCTACGGCCTGCCCGTCTATACCGGACGGCGCGTCCACTACGGCCGCATCGACCCCAAGGCCGCGCGCGAGATCTTCATCCGCGATGCCCTGGTGCCGGGCGACATCGACAGCAAGCTGCCCTTCATTGCGCACAACCGGCGCCTGATCGCCTCGATCGAGCGGCTGGAGCACCAGAGCCGTCGCCCCGACATCCTGGTGGACGACGCCCTGATCCAGGCCTTCTACGACCAGCAGATCCCGGCCGACGTCAGCCAGACGGCCACCCTGGAGGCCTGGTACGGCCGGCTTGACCCGGCCGCCGCGCGGCGGCTGAATCTCAGCCGCGACGACCTGATGCGGCATGACGCGGCCGGTGTCACCACCGAGGTCTTTCCTCGCCGGCTGCATTGGGCGGGAACCGACCTGGCGGTGGATTACCACTTCGAGCCGGGCTCCCCGCGCGACGGCATGACGCTGACCGTGCCCTTGTTCGTGCTCAACCAGATCGACGCGGCCCGCTGCGAATGGCTGGTGCCCGGCATGCTGAAGGAAAAAGTCCATCTGCTGCTGAAATCCCTGCCGCAGAAGCTTCGCCGCCATTGCGTGCCCCTGCCGGAGTACGCGGCGGGATTCCACGATCGCTGGTTCGAACGGGCGCAGGACCCGGGCATGGGCCTGCTCGATGCCATCGCCAGGGACGTCTGGGATCAGCGCCAGGTGCGCCTGCAGGCCACCGACTTCAAGCTCGAGACCCTGCCGGCGCATCTGTTCATGAACTTCAAGGTGGTCGACGAGCACGGCCGCATGCTCTCGGGCGGCCGCAGCCTGGACCAACTGCGCGCCGAGCATGGCCGGCAGGCGCAGGCGTCCTTCCAGCAAGTGGCCGCGCGCGACCAGTCGGCGGCCCAGGTCCTCGAACACGAGGGCCTCACCGGCTGGACCTTCGGCGCGCTGCCCGAGCTGCTGGAGATCCGCCGCGGCGGCCAGTCGCTGGTCGGCTATCCGGCCTTGCGCGACCGGGGCGAGTCCTGCGACCTGGACGTCTTCGACGATCCCCAGGAAGCCCGCCGCGTGCATGCGGGCGGCCTGCGCCGCCTGTTCCGCCTGGCCCTGCGCGAGCAGGTCCGCTACCTGGAGAAGAATCTTCCGGACCTGACCCGCATGGCCATGCTGTACATGGACCTGGGCACGCAGCAGGAATTGCGCGACCAGCTGGTCGATGCCGCCGTCGAGCAGTCCTGCCTGATGGCGCCCTGGCCCGAGGATGCGCAGGCCTTCGACGCGCGCTGCCAGGAGGGCCGCGCGCGGCTGGGGCTGCTCGCGCAGGAACTCGCCCGCCTGGTGGCCGCCATCCTCCAGGAGCGCGCGGCGCTGCTCAAGAAACTGCCGCAGGCCAAGCCCTGGCCGGCGGCCCAGCAGGACATCCGCCAGGAGCTGGACGCCCTGGTCGGCAAGACCTTCATCCGCGACACGCCGTCCGAGCAGCTGAAGCATTTTCCGCGCTACCTGAAGGCGGCGCAGATGCGCATCGACAAGCTGCGCGAGGATCCCGCGCGCGATGCCCGCCTGATGGCCGAGCTCACGGCCCTGGCCGTCCCCTGGCAGCGCGCGCGCGCCGCGCTCAAGGGCGCCCCGGACGCCCAGCTGGACGCCTTTCGCTGGCAACTGGAGGAACTGCGCGTCGCGCTGTTCGCCCAGACCCTGCGCACGCCGTTTCCCGTGTCGGCCAAGCGCCTGCAGAAGGCCTGGGCGGCGATGCCGCGCTAGGCCCGCACCGGCCCGGCCCTTCAGTACAATCCCCGCATGACGATGTCCCCTGTATCCCCCGCCTTCGTACACCTGCGCAGCCATTCGGAATTCTCCGTGGTGGACGGCATTGCGCGCATTCCGGACCTGATCAAGCAGGCCAAGGCCTTCGCCCAGCCGGCCATGGCCCTGACCGACCTGGCCAATCTGTTCGGCTGGATCAAGTTCTACAAGGCGGCCCGCAAGGCGGGCATCAAGCCCATCGCCGGCTGCGACGTCTGGCTGGAGAACCCGGACGACGCCGACAAGCCCTTCCGGGCGCTGCTGCTGGCGCCGAACCACGAAGCCTACCTGGACCTGTGCGTGCTGCTGAGCCGCGCCTGGACGGAAAACAGCCAGCGGGGCAGGGCGGAAGTCCGCCGCGACTGGCTGTTCGGGCGGTCAGGCCTGATCGTGCTGTCCGGCGGGCGCGCGGGCGACGTGGGGCAGGCCCTCGAGGCCGGCCGCGCGGACGAGGCGCGCCGCCTGGCGCGGCAATGGGCCGCGGATTTTCCTGGCAGCTATTTCATCGAGCTGCAGCGCGCCGGTTTCGAGGGCGACGAGTCCTACGTGCAGGCCGCCTTGCGCCTGGCGGCCGAGTGCGGGCTGCCGGTGGTCGCGACCCATCCGATCCAGTTCATCGCGCCCGAGGACTTTCGCGCGCACGAGGCCCGCGTCTGCATCGCAGAAGGCGAGCTGCTGGGCAACCCCCGCCGGATCAAGCGCTTCACGCCCGAGCAGTACATGCCCGACAGCGACGAGATGGCCCGCCGTTTCGCGGACGTGCCCTCGGCGCTGGCCAATACGGTGCAGATCGCCCGGCGCTGCAACCTGAGCTTGACGCTGGGCCATCCGGAACTGCCGCTGTTCCCCACGCCCGATGGCGTGTCGCTGGACGACTACATGGTCCGGCTTGCCAACGAAGGGCTGCAGCGCCGCATGGCGCAGCTCTATCCCGACGCGCAGGAGCGCGCGCGGCAGATGCCGGCCTACCAGGAGCGCCTGGACCTCGAATGCCAGACTATCGTCGGCATGGGATTCCCGGGCTATTTCCTGATCGTGCAGGACTTCATCAACTGGGGCAAGCAGAACGGCGTGCCCGTCGGCCCCGGCCGGGGCTCGGGGGCCGGCTCGCTCGTGGCCTACAGCCTGGGGATCACCGACCTCGATCCGCTGCGCTACGACCTGCTGTTCGAACGCTTCCTGAATCCCGAGCGGGTCTCCATGCCCGACTTCGACGTGGATTTCTGCCAGGACAACCGCGAACGGGTCATCGAGTACGTCAAGGAAAAATACGGCCGCGACGCCGTCAGCCAGATCGCGACCTTCGGCACGCTGGGGGCCAAGGCCGTGGTGCGCGACGTGGGGCGGGTGCTGGAGATGCCCTACAGCGTCTGCGACAACCTGTCCAAGATGATTCCCTTCAATCCGGCCGACCCCTGGACGCTGGACCGCACCCTCGAAAACGAGCCGGCCTTCCGCGAGCGCTACGATTCGGACGAGGAAATCCACGCCCTGATCGACCTGGCCCGGCCCCTCGAAGGCCTGACCCGCAACATCGGCATGCACGCGGGCGGCGTGATCATCGCCCGCGGCAAGCTGACCGACTACACGCCCCTGTATTGCCAGCCCGGCAGCGAGACCAGCGTGGTGTCGCAGTACGACAAGGGCGACGTCGAGGACGTCGGCCTGGTGAAATTCGACTTCCTCGGCCTGCGCAACCTGACCATCCTGGACTGGGCCGTGCGCTACGTGCGCGAATTCAATCCCGGCATGGGCGATTTCGACATCATGAGCCTGCCGCTGGACGATGCCGAAACCTACGCGCTGCTGTCCTCGGCCAACACCACGGCGGTCTTCCAGCTGGAATCGCGGGGCATGAAAGAGCTGCTCAAAAGCATGCAGCCCAACACCTTCGAAGACGTGATCGCCCTGTTGGCGCTGTTTCGCCCGGGCCCGCTGGAATCGGGCATGGTGGTCGACTTCGTCAACCGCAAGCACGGCCGCGCCGAGGTCGATTACTTCCATCCCGACCTGGAGCCGGTGCTGAAAAGCACCTACGGGGTGATCGTCTACCAAGAGCAGGTCATGCTGATCTCCCAGATCATCGGGGGCTACTCGCTGGGCGGCGCCGACCTGCTGCGCCGCGCCATGGGCAAGAAGAAACCCGAGGAGATGGCCAAGCACCGGGTCATCTTCCAGGAAGGCGCGGTCAAGAAGGGCTACGACGCCGACCTGGCCGCCCACCTCTTCGACCTGATGGAGAAATTCGCGGGCTACGGTTTCAACAAGAGCCACTCGGCCGCCTACGCCCTGATCTCCTACCAGACCGCCTGGCTCAAGCGCTACCATCCGGCCGAATTCCTGGCGGCCACCATGCTGTCGGACATGGACGACACCGACAAGATCCAGGTGTTCTGGCGCGATGCGCTGGACAACGGCGTGGCCGTCCTGCCGCCGGACGTGAACGCCTCGGGCTACCGCTTCGCGCCGGTGGCCGACGAACACACCGCCCAGGGCCGCCCGCCGCGCACCATCCGCTACGGCCTGGGAGGGGTCAAGGGCACGGGCCAGTCGGCGGTCGAGGCCATCCTGGCCGCGCGCGAGGCCGGCGGGCCGTTTGCCAGCCTGTTTGACTTCTGCGCCCGCGTGGACCGCCACGCGGTCAACCGCCGCACCATCGAGGCGCTGATCCGGGCCGGCGCCTTCGATACCCTGGAAGAAAACCGCGCCGCCTTGCTGGAAACCCTGGGCAGCGCCATCGATGCGGCCGAGCAGGCCGAGCGCAACGCCAACCAGTGCTCGCTGTTCGCCGACGAATCCGATCAGCTCGTGGCCGGAGAGCTCGCGCGCGTCACGCCCTGGGATCTCCAGACCCGGCTGACCGAGGAAAAGACGGCACTGGGCTTTTATTTCAGCGGCCATCTCTTCGACGCCTGGCGCGACGAGATCCGGCGGGTCGCGCCCACGCCGCTGGCCCGCCTGGCGCCCGCGCGCGGCCAGCAGTGGCTGGCCGGCGTGCTGGCCGCCGTGCGCCCGCGCATGACGCGGCGCGGCAAGATGCTGTATGCGCTGCTGGACGACGGCAGCGCCCAGATCGAGGTCGCCATCTTCAACGAGCTGTACGAGCAGTACCGCAACAGCCTCAAGGAAGACCGGCCCCTGGTGATCCACGGCCGGGTCAGCCACGACGAATATTCCGGGGGGCTGCGCGTTTCCGCCGACGACCTCTACGACCTGCAGCGCGTCCGCGAGAGCCGGGCGCGCAGCCTGCGCCTGTCCGTGGCCGATGCCCTGGATCCCGCGCGCCTGCAGGCGCTGCTGGAGCCCTGGCAGTCGCCGGAGGCCGGCGTCCCCGTCGAACTGCGGCTGCGCCGTCCCGATTTTTCCTGCCTGCTGCGCCTGGGCGACGAATGGCGCGTGCGCATGGACGACGCCTTGATCGCCGAGGCGCGGCAGTGGCTGTCCCACGAACAGGTCGAGGTCTATTACGGATGAACGAGATCCCCATTCGCATCATCAGCCTGGCCTCGCGGCCGGACCGGCGGCGGCAGATCGCCGCGCAGTTCGACCGCCTGGGCATCTCCGGCTATCGCTTCCTGGACGCCGTCAATGGCAAGCAGCAGCCGGACCACCCCCTGTTCGCGCATTATGATCCGGTGCGCCGGGCCCGGGTGAAGGGGCGCGGGCGCGACCTGAAACCGTCCCAGCTGGGCTGCTTTGCCAGTCATTACCTGCTCTGGCAGGAATGCGCCGCGTCTGGGCAGCCGATGGTCGTCGTCGAGGATGACGCGATCCTGAGGGACAACTTCCCCGAGGCGCTCGCCCAGGCGCCGGTCCTGGCCCGCTCCTGGCCGCTGGTCTGGCTGTATGAATATGACCGGCCCGGCCTGGATCCTCGGGTGGAAGTCGGGCGCGCGGGGCCCTTCACGCTGATGCGCAAGCTCAAGCGGCACTCCTGCTCGGTGGCGTACCTGCTGAACCCGGACGGGGCGGCCGCGCTCCTGCGCCATAGCGAGACCTGGCTGTATCCGGTCGACGATACCATGTTCCGGTTCTACGAACATGGTGTCGAAAACGTCGTGGTGCAGCCGGCCTGCGTGGCCCAGGACCGCGAATCGCCGTCCGACATCACCGGTCCGGCCCAGGTGGCGCGGCTGCCGCTGCCAGACAGGATCCGCCGCGAGGCCTACCACGCGCGGGACACGGCATGGCGCTGGCTGCACAATCTGCAATACCGCATCCGCCATGGGCGGCCTGCATCATGAGGCCTTTGCGCATCCTGCATTCCGAGGCCGCCACCGGGTTCGGCGGGCAGGAAAACCGCATCTTCAAGGAGATGTGCGCCATGCGCGCCGCGGGCCACCACCTCGAGGCCCTGTGCCAGCCCCACGCCCGCCTGACGCAGCGCCTTCGCGACGAAGGCTTCCAGGTCCACGCCATGCCGATGGACGGCCCGCGCCATTATTTCCGCGGCGTGGCCCGCGTGCGCCGCATCCTGCGCGACGGCCGCTTCGACGTGCTGAACACCCATAGCCGCCGCGACACGATGCTGGCCGGCGTCGCGGCGCGGCTGGCGGGCACCCCGCTGATCGTCCGCACGCGCCATCTCGCGGTGAAACCGGGCTCGCTGCTGTCCTATACGAAAGTGCCGCATTGCGTCACGACGGTCAGCGACCACGTGCGCCAGCTGCTGCTGGAGCGCGGCGCGCCGCCCGACCGGGTGGCGACGGTGTATTCGCCCATCCCGCTGCCGCCGCGCGTCGAGCATTCCAGCCTCAGGGACGAACTGGGCATTCCCGCAGGCGCGACGGTGGTGGGCTGCGTGGCGGTGATGCGCGAGAAAAAGGGCCATCGCGCGCTGATCGACGCGATGGCCGACCTGCTGCAGCGGCCCGAGGTCTTTCTCGTCCTGGTGGGCGACGGCTCGCCGACGCTGGAGAACCTCCAGGCCTACGTGCAGGCGCGCGGCCTGCGGGACAAGGTCCTGTTCACTGGCCGGCGCGCCGACATTCCCAATGTCCTGGCCGGCTTCGATCTGTTTGCCCTGGCCACCGAGCAGGAGGCCTCGGGCACGGTCTTCGTCGAGGCCGCCGCCGCCGGCCTGCCGGTGGTCGGCACCGACGTGGGCGGCGTGTCCGAGATGTTGCAGGACGGCGTGACCGGCCTGCTCGTGCCCCTGCATGATCCGGCCGCCCTGGCGCAGGCCTTGCGCGCCCTGGTCGAGGATCCCGGGCGGCGGCGCGCCATGGGTTTGGCCGGGATGCGGGCCGTGCGCGAGGGCGACCGCTTTACACTCGAAGGCCTGGTCCGGCGCACGGAACAGTGCTATGAACGCTGGCTTCAGGAGCGAACCCCATGAGTCGCGCATCCACGGTCCCGGTGCTCATGTACCACCACGTCACGCCCGAGGGCGGGGCGATCAACGTCACGCCCGCGCATTTCCGCGACCAGCTCGCCTGGCTCAAGCGGCACGGCTACCGGACCCTGACTTGCGCGGAATTCGCCGCGCACCTCGCGGGGACGCCTGCGCCGGCGCGCTCCGTGCTGATCACTTTCGACGACGGCTACCTGGACAACTACGTCCATGCCTGGCCGCTGCTGCGGGAGTTCGGCTTCCATGCCGCCATCTTCCTGGTGACCGGCTGGATCGGGGACGGCCCTGCGCGGCCCTGGGCCGGACAGGGCGCCGGCGTCCTGCCGGCCACGCCCGACCATGCACGCTGCATGGAGCGCGTGGCCGCCGGCGAAGCCGGCGAGATCGCCTTGCGCTGGTCCGAAATCGAGCAGATGCGCCAAGGCGGCGTCTGCGAATTCCACAGCCATACGCATACCCATACGCGCTGGGACAAGCAGGATGCCGGCCGCAAGAACGCGCACATGCGCGACGAGCTCGACCGGTCCCGCGCCTGCCTGGCGGAGCGCCTGGGCGAGGCGTCCGACCACTTGTGCTGGCCCCAGGGCTATTTCGACGCCGATTATGTCGGCATTGCGCGCGAGGCCGGATTCCGTCACCTCTACACGACGCGCGCCTTCGGCCGGAACCGGCCGGGTTCGGATCCGGCCTCGATCTTCCGCTTTGCCGTGCGCGACACCACCGGCGCCTCGGTGGGCCGCAGGATCCGCGTGGCGGCCAGCCCCTGGCTCGGACCCGCCTTCAACGCCTGGAAACGCTGGAAGCGGGGGCAGCACTATGCAGGGTGAGGCCGGCCGCCGAGGCGCGGCGGACGGCGCGGGGGAAGGCGCATGAGACTGTCCGTCATCATCATCACCAAGAACGAGGCCGCGCATATCGGCGCCTGCCTGGACTCCGTCGCGTTCGCGGACGAGGTCGTGGTGCTCGACTCGGGCAGCGGCGACGCGACCTGCGACATCGCGCGGCAAAAAGGCGCCCGGGTGGAATCCACCGCCGACTGGCCGGGCTTCGGTCCGCAAAAAAACCGCGCCCTGGATCTGGCGACCGGGGACTGGGTGCTGTCCGTCGACGCGGACGAGCGCGTCACCCCCGAACTGGCCCGGGAGATCCAGGACGTGCTGCGGGCGCCGGATGCCTCGGCCTACCGGATTGCGCGCCTGTCGCGGTTCTGCGGCCGGTGGATCCGCCACAGCGGCTGGTGGCCGGATCATGTGGTGCGCCTGTTCCGGCGGGACGCGGGCCGGTTCTCCGACGCGCCGGTCCACGAGCGAGTGGAGGTGACCGGCCGCATCGGCACGCTCTCGGCGCATTTTCTGCATGATCCCTACGCCACCCTCGAAGCCTTCATCGACAAGATCAACCGTTATTCGACCGAGGCCGCCCGCAGCGCCCACCGCAGGGGACGCCGCACCAGCCTGCCCGGCATCTACGGCCATGCCGCCTGGACCTTCGTGCGCCACTACCTGCTGCGCCGGGGCTTTCTGGACGGGTGGCAGGGCCTGGTCCTGGCCGGGATGGCGGCGACCGGCAGTTTCTACCGTTACGTAAAGCTCTATCAGCTTGGAAAACAGCACTCTGCACGGGGCAGGGATGAGGCATGAAGATCCTTTACACCAACTTCCATCCGCGCAATGGCGGCGGCCATGCGACCTATATCGCCAACCTGGCCCGCGCGTTCCAGGGGGAACACGAGATCACCGTGGCGACGCCGGCCACCAGCCGCCTGTATGAGCAGGCCAGCCAGATCCCGGGCGTGCGGTGCTGGGCGGCGACGTTCAGCACCCGGCCAGGCCCGATGCTGATCGAGATCCTGGCCCTGCATGCGCTGCTGCGCGAGGCCTCGTTCGACCTCATCCACGTCAACGGCTCCGCCGACCACCGGCAGGTCGCGCTGGCGCGGATGGGCCTGCGCCGCCGTCCCCGCGTCGTCTGGACCAAGCACAACACCATGCCCGCGCGCAGCCCCGGCAACTGGCTGCGGGCCTGGGCCGGCACGGACGGCGTCATCGGCGTCTGCGACTACGTCAGCCGGCTGCTGCTGGATTCGGCCTACGGCTCGCGGCTGGTGCAGACCATCCGGCTGGGGGTGGACACCGACCGGTTCCGGCCGCCTTCCACCCAGGTCCGCGCCCAGGCCCGCCGCGAGCTGCTCGGCGACCTGCCGGACGAAGTGTGCGTCCTGGGCAGCGTGGGCGGGACGGACCGGGCCAAGGGCTGGCTGACCCTGGTCCAGGCCCTGGCGCGGCTGTCCGCGGTCCAGCGCCGGCGCTTCCGGGTCCTCGTCGCCGGCGATCCGCCCCGGGATGCCGTGCGCAGCGAGGTCGCAGCCCTGGGCGTGGCGCCCCAGGTGATCTTCCCGGGGCTGCTGACCGACGCGCGCCGGGTGCTGGCCGCCAGCGATGTCGGTTTCGTGCTGTCCTTCCAGGAAGCCGGATCCTATGCCGCCTGCGAGTCCCTGGCCATGGGCCTGCCCACCCTCGTCTCCAATGCCGGCGGCCTGCCCGAACTCGTCCGCGATGGCGTGGACGGCTGGGTCGTGCCCGCGGGCGACGTCGATGCCGTCCACCGCTGGCTGCTGGCGCGGCTGGCGCAGCCCGCCGGCGCGGCGATGGCGGACGCCGCGCGGGACCGCGCGCTCGACCTGTTTTCCCTGCCGGCGTTCGCGCAGCGGACGATGGAGTTTTACCGCCGGGTCTGCGCGTCGTCCTGATCCGGCCGATATAATCCGCCCATGATCCCCATACTCATGTACCACCAGATCGGTGAGCCCAATCCCCGGGGCACGCCCTACCGTGGCCTGACGGTCCATCCGCGGGATTTCCGGCGGCAGATGGTATGGCTGCGCCGGCTGGGGTACCGGGGTCTGTCGATGGCGCAGCTCATGCCGTACCTGGCCGGGGAAAAGCGCGGCAAGGTCGTCGGGATCACCTTCGACGACGGCTACCGCAACGTCCTGGAGCACGCGGTCCCGGTGCTGGAGGATTGCGGTTTCCACGCAACCAATTATTTCGTCGTCCGGCAGCTCGGGGGCTCCAACGTCTGGGACGGGCCCGAAGGCGTGCCGGCCTCTCCCCTGATGGATGCGGCCGGAGTGCGCGACTGGCTGGCCGCCGGCCACGAGGTCGGCTCACATACCCTGAATCACCCGGTGCTGCCCCGGCTGTCGCCCGAACTGGCGCTCAACGAGATCCGCGATTCCCGCGACGCGCTCGAACAGATCGCCGGCGCGCCGGTGCGCGCCTTCTGCTATCCCTATGGAAAATATACGGATGCGCTGCGGGATGCCGTGCGCGAGGCGGGGTACGACAATGCCACGACGACCGCGCGCGGCCTGGCCCGGCCCGACGACGATCTTTTCGCCCTGCCGCGCATCGCCGTGATGCGATCGACCCTGCTGCTGCGCTTCCTGCAGAAATGCCTGACCGGGCTGGAGGATCGCCGGCGGACTGCGGGAGCCTCCTCATGACGGCGCCCGGGGACGGCGGCGCGCGCCCCGGCAGCCTGTCCATCGCCTTCGTGGTGGACCGCTTCGGCAGCCGCTTCGGCGGCGCCGAGGCCTACGGCGTCGCGCTGATGCGCGAACTTGTCGCGGCGGGCCACCGGGTCACCGTCTTCGCGCGGGAATACGATCCGGCATGCGGGCTGACGCTGCCGTTCCGCCCGATCCGGGTCGGGCGCCGATGGCCCAGCTGGGTCCGGGTCTGGCTCTTCGCGCGCCGGGCGGCGCGGGCCACCCGCGAGGGCTTCGACCTGGTGCATTCCCACATGAACGGCTGGTGCGGCGACGTCGAGGTCGTGCACGTGACCCCGGTGCGCTACCGCTGGCGGGTGCAGCCCATGCCGGGCGTCAAGCGCCTGCTCTCCCGGTTCAGCCCCCGGGTCCGCACCTACCTGGGGCTGGAGGCCCGCCGCGTGGCGGCGCGTCCGGGGCACCGGGTCGTGGCCGTGTCCCAGTTGATCGCCCACCAGTTGGAAGAAGCCTATGGCGCCCAGGACGAGCCCATTCCCGTGATTCCCCCGGGCGTGGCGGCCGAGGCCCCGGTCGCGGCGCAGCAGCGGCGGCAGGGGCGCGAGGCCCTGGGCCTGCCGGCAACCGGCACCCTGTGCCTGCTGGTCGCGCGCAATCCGATGCGCAAGGGCTTGCCGACCGTGCTGGCGGCCCTCGACCGGCTGGGTGACGATGTGCTGCTGCTGGTGGTGGGCGCCAATCCCGCATCGCGGGCCTGCGTGGCCCAGGCGCCGGAATCCGTGCGGCGGCGGGTGCACCTGGTGCCCGAGACCTCCCAGGTCGCGCCTTATTACCAGGCGGCCGACCTCTACGTCCACCCGACCCTCAATGACAGCTTCGGCATGGCCCCCCTGGAGGCCATGTCCTTCGGCCTGCCGGTCATTCTCAGCCCGGCGCCCTGGTGCGGCTTCGCGCAGTATGTCCGCGCCGGCGAGGAGGCCCTGGTCCTGAGCCATCCCGAACGGGCGGACGAACTCGCCGCGGCCATCGAGCGCCTGCGCTCGGACGAGGGACTGCGCGCGCGTCTGGCGCTGGGCATGCAGGCGGTCCTGGTGCGGCACGCCTGGCCGCAGGTCGCCCGCCAGTACCTGGACCTGTATACGCGCATCCTGGCGGAGCGCGGGACAGCGCACTAGGCCCAGCCGCGCAGCCAGTACACCAGCAGGCCCAGATATTCCTTGACGATGGACCGGCTGGCGTTCAGCGTGCGCAGGTCCGGCAGCCAGAACGAGAAATCCGTGTCCTGGGGCACCACGATCTGCGGCGGCGAAGGGGCGGCGATGGGCTCCAGGCCTTGTTTCTGGAAGCTCGCCATGGCGCGCGGCATGTGCAGGGCCGAGGTCACCAGCAGAAAGGATCGGATGCCCTGCCGACGCAGCAGCCTGGCCGTGTAGGCGGCGTTCTGGTGGGTCGTCAGGCTTTGGTTCTCCAGCAGGATCGCCTGGGACGGCACGCCGTCGCGCTCCAGGGCCGACGCCATCATCCGCGCCTCGCTGACCCCGCCGTCCAGCGCGGCCCCCGACACCACCACGAGGGGCGCGCGCCCCGCCGCGTAGAGCCGCGCCGCCGTATCCGTGCGCAATACCGCCGTGTCGGGCTGGTAGTTCTCGAACCAGTTGCGGCGGCCGTTGGCGGTATTGCCGCCCAGCACCACGATGGCCTGCGCCGTGGGCATGGCCGTCGGCGGTTCGTAGGGGTAGCGCTGTTCCAGCAGGCCTCCCGCCCACAGTGACGAGGTCGGCAGGGACCAGAAAACCGCCCAGGCCAGCGCCGCCGCGGCGGTGATGGTCGCCGTCTTGCGCCAGCGCGCGATGAACAGGATGACTGCCAGAAGCAGCAGGGTGATGGACAGGTTCAGCGGGATGACCAGGTTGGTCAGGAATTCGGACACAGTCATGCGGCGGGCGGGATATCCATGGAGGCGAGCGCCGTGCTCAGGACTTCGGGCGCGCTGGGCCAGGCGTTCATGCGCCCCAGCCGCAGCGCCTGGTTGGACCAGGGGCCGGTGCGGGCCGGGTCGGTGACGCCGAACAGCGTGACCTGGCGCGCGCGCGCGGCGGCGGCCAGGTGCGAGACCCCTGAATCATTGCAGACGACCAGGCGGGCGGCGCGCGTCAGGCAGGCGAAGGCGCCCAGCCCCAGGGGCGGCAGCAATTGCGCCGTGGGCGCCGCGGCCCGCGCGGCCTGTTGCTCGGCCGCCGGGGGCGCCATGACCACCGTCAGGCCTCGCGCCTGCAGCGAGCGGCTCAGGCTGTCGAAGCCGGACCAGGCCTTGACGCGGCCCTTGTGCAGGCCGGTGGCGGTGGGCGCGATCAGCACGAAGCCCTGGCGCGAAAGGCCGGCCTGGGCCATCGCCTGTTCGGCCTGGCTCTCGTGCGCCGGGGCGGCCAGCCAGTCGAGCTCGGGCGCCGGCTCGGCCTCGGTCACGGGCAGCTGCCACTGCCGCAGGGCGTAGCGCGTCAGGTGGTGCCAGGACAGGACGGCGTGCAGGGGCTCGGCCGGCTTGCGGCAGGGCCAGCGCAGAATGAGGCTGCGGCCGTCGTCGCGGTAGCCCGCGCAGGGGATGCCGGCAAAGCGGAACACCAGGGCGCTGGACAGCGAATCGGGCAGCAGCAGGCCGCGCGCGCGGACCGTCCGGGATTGTTTCAGATGCTGGCGCACCGCGGCGCGGTCCGTGCGCCAGGACCCCGACATCGGCACGAAGCCGGCCAGCGGATAGGCCGCCAGCAGGTCCTGCGCCCAGGGACGCGCGCAGACCGTCACCGGCAGGCCGGTGCTCAGCAGCAGCGCCAGGCTGGGCAGGCTCATGCAGACGTCGCCGACCCAGTTGGGCAGGCGCACGTAGAGGGCGGGGTGGGCGGCAATGGGCGTCAACGCGGGAACTCCGGCTGCCCGCGGCGGAATCAGGCCGGCGGCGGGCTAAAATGCGTGATTCACGACAGTATATAAGAGAGTGTGCCGCTTGAAATCCGAACCCCGCCAGGCTACGGACAGCCGCCCCGTCCGGCTGGAAATGTGGCGACAGATCTATATCCGCCTGGGCAAGGACTGGAAGGTCGGCCTGGTGGCCTTGGTGCTGCTCAGCATCGCCTCGGCGACGCAGCCGCTGCTGGCGGTCATCATGAAGCCCCTGCTGGACGAGGGCTTCAGCGGCGCGCAGCCCTCGTATATCTGGTCGATCCCCCTGGCCGTGGTCGGCCTGATGCTGCTGCGCGGGGTGGCGACCTTTCTCGGCACCTACCTCATGTCCTGGGTCGCCAGCAACATGCTGCTGGGCCTGCGGCGCGACATGTTCGAGCGGCTGCTGGCGATGTCCGACGAGACCTTCCGGTCCCGCGACCGCGGCCGGCTGCTCAACCGCTTCACGATCGACGCGGGCAACGTCAGCGGCCTGTCCACCGAGGTCATCCGGGTCATCGTGCGCGAATCCCTCACCGTGGTGGCCCTGCTGGCCGTGCTGCTGTACATGTCCTGGCAGCTGACCCTGATCGTGCTGGTCATGCTGCCGCTGTCCGTCTTGACCGGGCGCTATTTCGTCCGCCGGCTGCGGCGCATCAACCGCGACACCATCAACATGAATGCCGAGCTCACCCGGGTCGTGTCCGAGGGCATCGCCGGGCAGCGCGTCATCAAGCTGTTCGACGGCTATGAACGCGAGCGCGGACGCTTCGCCTACGTGAACGCCCGCCTGCGCCGATTTTCCATGCGGGCGGCCAGCGCCGATTCGGCCATGTCGCCGATCTCGCAGTTCTTCGTGGCGCTGTCCGTGGCCATCGTCGTGGCCGTCGCGCTGTACCAGGCCAATCACCAGGGCCTGACCGTCGGCAGCTTCGCGGCGTTCATGGCGGCGCTGGGCCAGATCTTCGATCCGCTCAAGCGTCTGACCAATATCGCCGGCGCGGCGCAGCGCATGCTGATCTCGGCCGAAAGCGTGTTCTCGCTGATCGACGAGCCCGTCGAGCAGGATAACGGCACCCGCGAGATCGAGGGGCGCCTGTCGGGCCAGGTCGAATTCCGGTCGGTCACCCACCGATTCCCGGACGTCTCCCGCAATACGCTGGACGAGGTGTCACTGTCCGTGCCGGCCGGCCAGACCGTGGCGCTGGTCGGGCGCTCGGGCAGCGGCAAGACCACGCTGGTCAACATGCTGCCGCGATTCATCGAGCCCGGCAGCGGCCAGATCCTGATCGACGGCGTCGACGTGCGGGAATTCCGGTTGCGCTCGCTGCGCTCGCAGCTGTCCCTGGTCAGCCAGGACGTGGTCATGTTCGAAGGCAGCATCGCCGAGAACGTCGCCTACGGATCCGAGGCCGATGTGCCCGAGTCCCGTGTCCGCGACGCCCTCGAGGCCGCCAGCCTGCTGGATTTCGTCGACAGCCTGCCCGAGGGCATCCACACCCAGGTCGGCAGCAACGCCAGCGCCCTGTCGGGCGGGCAGCGCCAGCGGCTGGCGATCGCCCGCGCCTTGATCAAGGACGCCCCCATCCTGATCCTGGACGAGGCCACCTCGGCGCTGGACAACGAGTCCGAGCGGCAGGTCCAGGCCTCGCTCGAACGGCTGATGACCGGACGCACGACCCTGGTCATCGCCCACCGCCTCAGCACGGTCCAGAAGGCCGACCGCATCGTCGTGCTGGACCAGGGCCGGATCGCCGAAGAAGGCACCCATGCCGACCTGCTGGCCCGGGGCGGCCTGTACGCTACGCTATACCGCCTGCAGTTCCAGGACGACGCCCCGCCCGAGCCGAGCCGGCCGGCGGACGGCGCCGGTCCGGACGTCCCCTGAACGCTTTACCCGCCTGCCTCGTCCCTGATTGGAGCGCCCGATGAAAACCCTCTATGCCCTGGCCTCTCTGGCATCCCTGGCGGTCCTGACCGCATGCGCCAGCCAGCCGCGCGGCCTGACCGTCAACGAACTGGAAACCCCGCGCTACCTGGTGACCGAACGCCGCCGGCTGCCCATCGATTTTCCAGGCGTCCAGCAGAATCTTTTCCGCCATGCGCAGGCCTGCGGACAGACCTATACCTTCGAGATGGTGCCCAACGAGACCTCGTTCGGCCGGGTGGTCTACCGGCCGACGCCCGATGCCGGCTGGGACCGCAGCGTGGTGCTCAGCCTCGTCCTGCTGCACAACCGCACCATCAACGTCAAGGCCTACAGCTACTATTCGGGCCAGATGGACCGGGTGCACGAGATGCTGACCGCCATGATGAAGCCCGAACTGTGCCACGCCGACACGTCATGGGAAAACAAGCTGGACGAGGATTGATCGCCCGCCGCCCAGCCGGGGTGACGGCTGCGGGCCCCGCCGACGGCGACCGGGCTAGAGCAGCACCAGGTCGTATTGTTCCTGCCCGTAGCTCGCCTCGACCGCCAGCGAGATCGGCTTGCCCACGAAATCTCCCAGCATCGCCAGGTGCTGGCTTTCCTCTTCCAGGAACAGGTCGATGACGGCCTGCGCGGCCACGATCCGGAATTCCCGGGGATCGAATTGCCGCGCCTCGCGCAGGATCTCGCGCAGGATCTCGTAGCACAGCGTGCGGGGCGTGCGCACGGAACCGCGCGACTGGCAGGTGGGGCAGGGTTCGCACAGCTGGTGGGCCAGGGAATCCCGCGTGCGTTTGCGCGTCATCTCCACCAGCCCCAGCTGGCTGAAGCCGCTGACCGTCACGCGGGTGCGGTCGTTGGACAGCGCCTTGTGCAGCTCGGCCAGCACCGAGGCCTGGTGGCCGGCGTCGTCCATGTCGATGAAATCCAGCACGATGATGCCGCCCAGGTTGCGCAACCGCAACTGGCGGGCGATGGCCACGGCCGCCTCCAGGTTGGTCTTGAAGATCGTGTCGTCGAAATTCCGGCCGCCCACATAGCCGCCGGTGTTGACGTCGACGGTCGTCAGGGCCTCGGTCTGGTCGATGATCAGGTATCCGCCGGATTTCAGGTCCACGCGGCGCGACAGGGCACGGGCGATCTCCTCGTCCACGTTGGCGGTGTCGAACAGCGGCCGGTTGCCGCTGTAGTGGTGGATGCGCTCGACGACGGACGGCGTGTAGCGCCGGGCCCAGTCCACGAGTTCCTGGGTGACGGTGCGGGAATCCACGGTGATGCTGCCGGTGTCCGGCGTGGCCATGTCGCGCAGGACGCGCTGGGCCAGCGTCAGCTCGACGTAGACCGGCGAAGGCGCGGGCAACTGGCGGATGCGCTCCTGGATGTTGGCCCACAGCATGCGCAGGTAGCTGATGTCGGCCGCCAGCTCCTCGTCGCTGGCGCCCTCGGCCTGGGTGCGGACGATGAATCCGCCCGGCTCGTCGGCGGGCCGCAGCGCCTGGATGCGCTCGCGCAGCGCCTCGCGCTCGGCCTCGGCATCGATGCGTTGCGAGACGCCGATGTGCGGCTCGTGGGGCAGGTACACCAGCATGCGCCCGGCGATGCTGATGTGGGTCGACAGGCGGGCGCCCTTGGTGCCCATCGGGTCCTTGATGACCTGGACCAGCAGGGGCTGGCCCTCGAACAGCAGCTTCTCGATGGGCGTCTGCGGGGCGTGCTCGCCGCTGCTGCGGGTGTGGCGGTTCTGCCGCAGGTCCCCGACGTGGATGAAGGCGGCGCGCTCCTGGCCGATGTCCACGAAGGCGCTTTGCATGCCTGGCAGCACCCGCGCCACGCGCCCCAGGTACAGATTGCCCACATGTCCCCGCTGGATGCTGCGCTCGATGTGCAGTTCCTGCACGACGCCCTGCGCCGTCACGGCGACGCGGGTTTCAAAAGGGGTGACGTTGATCAGTATGTCTTCGCTGGGTGACATGGTCTGGCAGCCTGCCGGTTCTTGTGGGATGGATCTTTTCGCCTGACTGGACTGTATCACCATCGGCACGGCCGCGTCCGGGGCCGGGCGCGGCCCGGACGATCAGGCTTCCAGCGCGGGCAGCCGCTGGTCCTTGTCCGAGAGCGTCGGATTGCGGATCGGCCAGGCGATGTCCAGGCGCGGGCAGTTCCAGGCCACGCCGCCCTCGTCGGCGGGATCGTAGTAGGCCGTGCATTTGTACTGGAAGGTCGCGGTGTCGCTGGTGACGCAGAACCCATGCGCGTAGCCGGGGGGGATCCAGATCTGGCGGCGGTTGTCGCCCGACAGCTCGACGGCCACGTGGCGGCCGAAATGGGGGGATTGCGGATTGACGTCCACCGCCACGTCGAACACCGTCCCCTGGACGACCTGGATCAGCTTGCCTTGCGGCCGGGTGCGCTGGAAATGCAGGCCGCGCAGCACGCCGCGCACCGAATGCGACAGATTGTCCTGGACGAAGGGCAGATCGATGCCCGCCTCGTCGCGGTAGCGCTGGGCGCTGAAGGTTTCCAGAAAGAACCCGCGGGCGTCTCCGAAGACCCGCGGTTCGATGATGCGCACGCCCGGCAACGCCGTCTCGATGACGTTCATGGGCTCATTTCTCCTGGGCGACCGCCAGCAGGTACTGGCCGTATTCCGTCTTGGCCAGGCGCTGTCCGCGCTCCACCAGCCCGGCGCGGTCCAGCCAGCCGTTGTTGAACGCGATCTCCTCCAGGCACGCGACCTTCTGGCCCTGCCGGCGCTCGATGGTCTGCACGTAGGTGCCGGCATCCAGCAGGCTTTCGTGGGTACCGGTGTCCAGCCACGCAAAGCCGCGGCCCAGGATCTGGACGTGCAGGTCGCCGCGCCGCAGGTAGGCGTTGTTGACGTCGGTGATCTCCAGCTCGCCGCGCGCCGAAGGGCGCACCTCGCGCGCGATGTCCACCACGTCGCTGTCATAGAAATACAGGCCGGTGACCGCATAGGGGGAACGGGGCTGCGCGGGCTTTTCCTCGATGGACACCGCCCGGCCGGCCTCGTCGAACTCCACGACGCCGAAACGCTGCGGATCCGCGACCCGGTAGCCGAAGACGGTGGCGCCTGTGGTGCGCCGCGCGGCGTCGCGCAGCATGCGGCTGAATCCGTAGCCATAGAAGATGTTGTCGCCCAGCACCAGGCAGACGCGGTCCTGGCCGATGAAGTCCGCCCCGATCAGGAAGGCCTGCGCCAGGCCGTCGGGCGAGGGCTGTTCCGCATACGTCAGCCGGATGCCGAAATCCGAGCCGTCGCCCAGCAGCCGGCGAAAGCCCGGCAGGTCCTCGGGCGTGGAGATCACCAGGATCTCATGGATGCCCGCCAGCATCAGGACCGACAGCGGGTAATAGATCATCGGCTTGTCATAGATGGGCAGCAGTTGCTTGGACACGCCCCGGGTGATGGGATGCAGCCGGGTGCCCGAGCCGCCCGCGAGAATGATGCCTTTCATGAGAGTGTATTTTCTCTGATGGACAAAGGGCTTCAGTGTATGGGAAATCAAGCGGCGCGGGTGATGCGCAAAAACTGGGTAACCAGGCGGCCCCGTCCATCTTCCGCAGCCGAAGCGGCCCGCAGGCGTTCGCGGCGATCTCCTGCATGCCTCATGCGGTCTGCGCAAGGGCGCCGCAAATAAATTCGCCCCTGACTTGCGCGGGCTGAAAAAGGCGTGCTATAGTTCGGTCTCTTCGCCGCCGGGCAGTCAGGGTTAACCCTGATTTTCCAGGGTCAAACCTGGGAGATGCCGGGCAGAAGTCGTGGATTTGCAGGCATTTGGCCCGAT